>JBGAPU010000167.1:0-7861 GCA_044221035.1 Chthoniobacteraceae bacterium
CTACACGGCGACGGACATCCTCGGCCGCTACAAAAAAATGCGCGGCTTCAATGTGCTGCACCCGATGGGTTGGGACGCCTTCGGCCTGCCCGCGGAGCAATACGCCATCAAGACCGGCCAGCACCCGCGCGCGACAACGGAGGCGAACGTGGCCAATTTCAAAAAGCAGCTCCAGGCCATCGGCTTCGGCTACGACTGGCAGCGCGAGGTGAACACGACCGACCCCGGCTACTTCAAATGGACGCAGTGGATTTTCCTCCAACTCTACAATTCGTGGTTCAACCCCGAGACAAATCGCGCCGAGCCGATCGCGACCTACAAAGGTGAAGACGCAGACAGCGTGCGCCTCGCCTACGTCTCGCACGCGCCGGTGAACTGGTGCCCCGCGCTCGGCACGGTGCTCGCGAATGAGGAAGTGATCGACGGCAAGAGCGAAGTCGGCGGCCATCCCGTCGAGCGCCGCCCGATGCGCCAGTGGATGCTGCGCATCACCGCGTATGCGCAGCGGCTCATCGACGAACTCGACGGTCTCGACTGGCCCGAGAGCATCAAAATTCACCAGCGAAACTGGATCGGCCGCAGCGAGGGCGCGGAGGTGCATTTCAAGATCGCCGACTGCCCGCCGGGCATGGAGGACACGATCACCGTCTTTACCACGCGACCTGACACGCTCTACGGCGCGACCTACATGGTGCTCGCGCCGGAGCACGTGCTCGTCGAGCAAATCGTCACCGAGGATCAGGCGACCGCTGTCGAGGAGTATCGCGAAAAAGCCGCGCGCAAGAGTGACCTCGAGCGCGCCGAACTCACGAAGGACAAGACCGGCGTCTTCACCGGCGCGTTCGCCATCAACCCCGTCAACGGCGAGCGCATCCCGATCTGGATCGCCGACTACGTGCTCACCGGCTACGGCACCGGCGCGATCATGGCCGTGCCCGCGCACGACGAGCGCGACTGGGAGTTTGCGAAAAAGTTCGCCTTGCCCATCCGAGAAGTCGTCTCGCCCGAGCCGCGCCTCGGACTCGGCGGCGGCGGCGTGTGCGACGCCGAGCCGCTCGAATGTTTCCACGGCGAAGGCTTCGCAATCCACAGCGGCCCGCTGGACGGACTGCCCACCGCCGCGGCGAAAGCCGAAATCATCCGCCGCCTCGAAGCCGAGGGCCTCGGCAAAAAGACGATCAACTTCAAACTCCGCGACTGGCTCTTCTCGCGCCAGCGCTACTGGGGCGAGCCCTTCCCCATCGTGTGGGAAAACGGAAAGCACCGTGCGCTCGACGCCAGCGAACTCCCCGTCGTCCCGCCCGCCCTCACCGATTTCAAACCCACCGGCACGCCCGAGCCGCCGCTGAGCAAGGCGAAGGACTGGGTGCGCTACGAGCCCGTGCATCACGAGCGGGGCGACGATGTTTCGAAAAAACTCCCGCTCCCCTCGCTGAGCGAAATCGAAGGCGCCGACCCCGGCCATTCCACCGCGACGCGCGAGCTGAACACCATGCCGCAGTGGGCTGGCTCGTGCTGGTATTACCTGCGCTACATCGACAACAAAAGCACCGCGCGCTTCGTCGGCGCCGACGCGGAAAAATACTGGATGCAGAGCGGCAAGCCCGGCGGCGTGGACTTGTATGTCGGCGGCACCGAGCACGCCGTGCTGCACCTGCTCTACGCGCGGTTCTGGCACAAGGTGCTCTTCGACCTCGGCCACGTCTCCACGCCCGAGCCGTTCCAGCGGCTCGTCAACCAGGGCCTCATCCTCGGCGAGGACGGACAGAAGATGAGCAAGTCGCGCGGCAACGTCGTGAACCCCGACGACGTGATCCGCGACTACGGCGCGGACTCGCTGCGGCTCTACGAGATGTTCATGGGCCCGCTCGAGGCCACGAAGCCGTGGAGCATGAGCGGCGTCGAGGGCGTGTTCCGTTTCCTCGCGCGCGTGTGGCGTCTCGTTATGGAGGAAAACCAAGCGGGCGAGTGGGTGCCAAGCGCTGCTGTGCAGGACGCGCCCGCAGACAAAGCGCTGCTGAAAGTCGTCCACGCCACGATCAAAAAAGTCGGCGAAGACATCGAGGCGCTCAGCTTCAACACCGCCATCGCGCAGATGATGGTCTGCACGAACGCACTCACCGCCGCCAACCCGCGCCCCGTCGCCGCGATCCGCCTGCTGCTACAAGTGCTGAATCCCTTCGCTCCTCATCTCACCGAAGAACTGCACGCCAAACTCGGCGGCACCACGCTCCTCGCCGACACGCCGTGGCCCGCATTCGATCCCGCGCTGCTCATCGAGGATGAAATCGAACTTCCCGTGCAGGTGAACGGCAAGCTGCGCGACAAAATCGTCGTGAAGAAAGACGCCACGCAGCCCGACATCGAAGCCATCGCCAAGGCCGCGCCAAAAGTCGCCGAAGCCATCGCCGGCAAAACGATCAAAAAGCTCATCGTCGTCCCCGGCCGCCTCGTGAACATCGTCGTCGGCTGAGGCTTCCGCCCGCCCGGTTGCGCTGCTTCACTCCGCCCCGTGCGCCGCGCCGCTGAACCCATCCCGAAGCTCGACCTCCCGCCCGCCTTCGCGCCGCAGGAACCGCAGCTCGTCGGCGTCTCCGGCGGACGCGACTCCATCACACTGCTGCACTGGCTGCACGCGCACGGTTTCAAAAAGCTGATCACCGTGCATCTCGATCACCGCCTGCGCGCGGAGAGTGGCGAGGATGCGGAGTTTGTGCGGAAATTTGCAGGCTCGCTCGGCATCGAGTGCGTCATCGGCAGCGCGGATGTCGCCGCACTCGCCAAAAAGGGGCGTCTTTCCATCGAGACCGCGGCGCGCCGGGCGCGGCACGAATTCTTCGCCCGCACTGCCATCGAGCGCGCATGTCCGCGCATCTTTCTCGCGCACCACGCGGATGATCAGGTCGAGACCTTCCTGCACAATCTCCTCCGCGGCGCCGGGCCGTCCGGGCTCTCCGGCATGGGCGCAGTCTCGACGCTCGATATCCACGCCGACAAGTTTTCCGAAACGCTCCTCGTCTCGCGCCCTCTGCTCGGCACATGGCGCGAGGAAATCGACGCCTACGTCGCACACCACCGCCTGCCCTTTCGCGAGGACGAATCGAACGCCGACCCTCGCTTCACGCGCAACCGCCTCCGCCATTCCGCCATTCCCGCGCTCAGCGCCGCACTCGGGCGCGACGTGCGCGCCGCGCTCCTGCGCACGACGGAACTCCTCCGCGCCGAGGATGAATTTCTCTCCGCACAACCCGAACTCCGCGCCGCGCCCGACACGCTGCAGGTGCCGATGCTCCGCTCGCTCCCGCTCGCGCTCCAGCGCCGGCTCATTCACCTGTGGCTCACGCGCCACGCGGTGCCGGCGTTCGGCTTTGCCGAGGTGGAATCCGTGCGCAGCCTGCTCGCTTCACGCGGCGCAAAGGTGAACCTCCCCGGCGACCTCTGCGCGCGCCGCCGCGAGAAGCGCATCTTCATCGCGGCGCAGTGAGCGCCGTCGTGTTTGCGTGTCCATTCTCGACGCCCGGCGAAAAGTGAGGCAAGCACTCGCCCCGTGACCGCCGCGCCGATTTTTGCATCCGTGTTGAACCAACCCGCCGTGCTCATGGCATTCGGCGCGGCGCCATTCATCTACCTCGCGGCGCTCGCCATCGGCCGCTGGCTGAAGCGCGTCCACCACATCCCGCTCGGGCTGATGTTCCAGCTCCTCTGCATCTCGCTCGCCGCCTTCGCGCCGCTGCGCGCGATGCGTTCGGCGCTGCTGCCCGGCGACTCACGGCCAGCCTGGCATTTCGAGCTCATCCGCGCATTCGACACGGCGCTCGTGCTCCTCGGCGTCATCTTCGGGATCCAAGTGTTCCGCCGCTTCTACTGGCAGAACTGGTTTTCGCGCCGCCACGGCAACGAGGCGCCGAAGCTTCTCCAGCAGGTCTTCGGGTTCACCGTCTTCACAGCGGCGCTCGCCCTCGTGCTGAAGGCGGCCTACGGCCTGCAAATCGACACCTTCCTCGCGGGCTCCGGAATCGCCGCGGTCGTCATCGGCCTCGCCATGCAGGAGACGCTCGCGAACATCGTCTCGGGCATCGCGCTGCAATTCGGCAAGCCCTTCCGCATCGGCGACTGGCTCATCGTCGATTCGCAACGCGCCGAAGTCGTCGAGATGAACTGGCGCTCCACCCGGCTGCGCACAAACGACGACGTCTATCTCGACATTCCGAACAAGGCCATCGTCTCGCACACGATCACGAACCTCAGCTTCCCCACGAAGGTCCACTCGAACCGCCTCCGCATCGGCTTTGAATACAGTGCGCCGCCAAACGTCGTGCGAGAGGTTCTCCAGCAGGCCGCAGCAAACGCCGCAGGCGTGCTCACCGCGCCGCCGCCGAAGGTCTTTCTGCGGGAGTTCGGCGACTCGGCAATCATCTACGAGGTCAAATACAGCCTCGATGACGAGCGGCGCTTCAACGACATCGAGGACGCCATCCGCACAAACATCTGGTATGAGGCGCGCCGTGCGGGGCTCGAGATTCCGTTCCCGATGCGGACCGTCGAGATTCGCCGCCGCACCGCGCACTCTGCGACGCTCACCCCCGAGATGCGCGGCACCCTCGCCCGGCAGGAATTCCTCTCCCCGCTCGACGACAGCCAGAAGAGCCGCCTGCTCGACCACGCGCGCATCGTGCGTTTTGGCCGCGGCGAAAAGATCATCCGCCAGGGCAGCGACGGCAGCTCCATGTTCGTCATCATTCATGGCGAAGTGGACGTCGTCCTCCACGCCAACGGCACCGACACCACCGTGGCCACGCTCCGCGCCGGCGACGCCTTCGGCGAGATGTGCCTGCTCACCGGCGAAAAGCGCACCGCCACGATCATCGCAAGGGCCGACTGCGAACTGTGGGAAATCGAGCGCGCCGACATCCAGCCGCTCCTTCAGGAAAGCCAGTCGCTCGCCGACCATCTCGGCGAACTCCTCGCACGCCGCCGCATGGCCACGGAAAACATCCTCGCCGCACAGACACCGCCGCAGGTCGTCGAGCAGAAGCGCCGCGAATACACCCAGAACATCACCCGCAAAATCCGCGCGCTCTTCGAGATCTAGCCCGCGCTCATCCGGCGGCCCGCCTCACGCCGTCACTCCGCATTTTCCGCCCAGCGGAAAGCCCCCGGCACCGGCAGCCCGAGATGATCCAGAATGCGGTCCACCACCGTGTCCGCCACCTCCTCCACCGTCTGCGGGCGGCTGTAAAAACCCGGGCACGCCGGCAACACCAGCGCACCCGCCTCCAGCAGCGTCGCCACGTTCCGCGCGTGGATGAGACTCCACGGCGTCTCGCGCGGCACGAGGATCAGCTTCCGGCGCTCCTTCAAAAAAACATCCGCCGCGCGCAGCAGCGCCGTGTCGCTCGTCCCCGCCGCGATGCGGCCCAGCGTCCCCATCGAGCACGGCACCACCACCATCGCGTCGAACGGCGCGGAGCCGCTCACGAAGGGCACGTTCATCGACTTGTCCCCGTGCTGCTGCACTCCCTCCGGCACCCGCAGTTCGCCGAGCTCCTCGTGGACGACCTGCTTCGCGAACGCACTCAGGACAAGGTGCACCTCATGTGCGCGCGCATCGATCTTCCCCAGCAGCCGCTGGAGATAAATCGCGCCGCTGGCTCCGGTCCCGGCGATGACGAGTTTCATGCCCGGGATGAAACCACGAACCGCCCGCCGCGCACGCACGAAAACATCCCCGCGCCGCGCTAATCCAGCGGCGTGTCCAGCCGCATCACGCAGTGGCCGAAATCAATCACCGACCCCGTCGGCCGGAACGCCGCCGCCAGCGAATACAGCCGGCCGAAGCCCGACTGCACCACGCGCAGCCGGCTCAAAACCGCCAAGTGCTTCCCCGTGGCGCTGGAAGTCCGGCCCAATCGGCGCCCGAGCTCGCTCACCGGCAAGGCCTCCCCCTTCGCAAGCTCGCGGAGGATGCGCCATCGCGTGGGGTCGGAAACCAGTTGGCAAATGGCCTCAATGGAAAGCAGGGGCTTCGAGCCTGAAGATGCGGAGTCGCTCATGGGATGGGAAATGCGTGATTTGGGAAGTATTCCGCCCATTCACAGCCCGCAAGCGCCAAATCACAGGCCTATGCCCTCCCATCACAGGAATATCTCAGCCGTGTATCGGAGTGATTCGGCATTTCACAGGACTCTGCCGTCCTCGCACAGGATTACGCCAGCCATTCACAGTCTTTTGCAAGCCGTTAACGGGTTTCCGCAGGCTCTCAACCGGCCTTGCTTAGACTTCCAGAGGCGTAAGCGGGCCTAGAAGAAAACTACGCAGGCTTCCAACAGGAATACGCAGGCACTGAACAGGATTGTGCAGGCCGTCACTCGGAACGCGCAGGCCGTGCATCAGAGTGAGCACACCGACAACACATCTCCGCACAGGCGGAACATCCATGCGGAACTTCGCCTGCTTATCCGGTTGCTTGGCATAGGGCACCGGAAAAGCGGAATGGCGTGAAAATAGCCCAGCACTTCAGAGACTGTCGGACTTAGGCATTTGAAGGCGTTTATAGACGCGTATTCGACTTCACGGGGACTTTTTTTAGCGAATATCCGATGCTAGAGGCCTTCATTTCCTAAGTCCGACAGTCTCTTCAGTGCTGGGAAAATGGGCGGGAAATCGGATATGAAGTCCCGCGAGGGACGGCAGAACGGCTTTACCACGCGCCTCCGCGCGTGCCCTTGCGGGCTGCCTTCGGCAGGCGTCTCGCTCCGCTCGGCTTCCGTCCCTCCGGGACTTTGTTTTCTGGGGGCGCGCAATTCCCAGCGCTAAAGCGCTGGGCTACTCGCAGCGGTCTTCGCGCGAATGCACACCTCCCTCCACAACGCAGCGGGCACGCTCATCGCTCAGGCCGCGGGCCGGCACATCCGCTCGCTCTTGAGCCGCAGCAGCGAGAGCATCTCGGAGAGATTCACGAGGCCCTCGGCCTCGCGGCGCTCGTCGTCGGTTAAAGCCGCGCCGCTGTCCTGCCGGTCGAGCAGATGCTCCAGACGGCGCGCGACCCCATCCGGCAGGCGGAAGCCGGACAGTTCCTCGGGAACTTCGAGTTCGAGGGTGATGCTCATGCCATTTCTGAACCGCATGATTTTTAGACGGCGCGATCCGATGGTGTTCGTCCGCTACACTCGCCCGACAACGGTCGAATTTCCTGCCCGTAGAGCGGCGAATAAAGGGATATTTCACCCATTCCATGCATCTTTAGAATTCGATCAAAAGATCCGGAAACTTCCTTTCCGACAAAAAGTGATGAACTCCTTGATCTCCTGTCTGCCAGCCGCGCTCAGGAAATATGGAAGAAAATCATCGGCGTATGTGCGCCTTGTCTTTCTCGGTTTGGTTCGGCTTGGCATACTGAGGAATTGTTCTAGAGCCGACGCGAGATTTTGGGCGTCGCGCGCATAGAACAATTGCCCGTCATTGGAGAAATAGCGCCCATTCCCATCCCATTCCCTTTTTCGACAACCTCGGCATGGCCCAGTGCTCGATGGCTCCCAACCGTGTTCCATCGCTGTTTCCAGAATGCCCGCCCAACATCCATTGTTAAAAGAAAAGGAGCGGCCTTTGGCACATAAGTCCATGCCCATGGTCAGATTCTTCCGTAGCACTCTTCGTCGAGCATTTGAGCGAATCTCGACCACGAAATGCGCTTTCCTTTTTCGCGATTCTTCCCGAACCAAGTGAAAGACCCTCTCCCTATACTAACGGTGCCGATCTTTTCTCGATCAGCGAAAATCTCAAGTTCCAGAGCGCTGCCGGCCTTGGCGAGTTCCTCGACTTTCAAGTGCGCTTTGACTCGGTGTTTTCGTTCTCTTTTTCT
>JBGAPU010000168.1:0-7545 GCA_044221035.1 Chthoniobacteraceae bacterium
GGGTCGTATTCGTCGCGTGGGACGGGAAGCAGGATGTGCTGAAACTTGCGAAGAATGACGACGGGAAGCTCACGGAAGCGCTCGCGGTCGGGCAGCCGGGGATCATCCATCAACCGGCGCTCGCGACGGATGGCGGCGGCGCGCTGCATGTGATCTGGTCGCAGGTGAACTCGAAGGATCTCGTGGAGTTGCGGACGCAGATCGTGCGCGATGGAAAGGCGGAGGGCGCGGTGGTCACGCTCGCATCGTCGGACAAGGGAGGGAATGCATTTGCGAAAGCGGCGACTGATCGCGCGGGGCGCGTGTGGGTCGCGTGGCAGGGTATGCGCGGCGGGCTGTCGGACATTTTCTGCCGCGCTTTCGATCCTGCGACAAGCGTGTGGGGGCCTGAGATTCAGGTGACGACGGATCCCGCGGGCGACTGGGAGCCGTGTGTGGCGTTCGATGATCGCGACGGCGCTTGGGTCATCTTCGACAGCTCGCGCGGGAATGAATTCAACATCTACGCCGCGCGCGTGGGGCTCGACGGGAAAGTCGGCGAGACGAAGACGCTGATCAAAACCGACCGCTACGACGGCCGCGTGAGCGCAATCGGCACTCCGGACGGGAAAGGAATCTGGCTGGCATGCGAGCGCGGCAATCAACAGTGGGGACTTCAGATGCGCGCGCACGGTCACCCGCAGGGGCTCAATGGCCGCAAGGACAGCGTGCTCGCGTATTGGGATCTCGCAAGCGGGAAGGTCGAAGAGATGCCGCCAATCGATCCGCTGCTCGACGAACTCCCCGGCCCGCAGCCGCTGCCCGCTCGCACGAACAATCCTGCTGCACAGCCGAAGGCCGCGCAGCGGCAGAGGGCCAGGGCGGCCCAGCAGGCTACGGCGCAGCAGCCCGCCCCGGCAAAGCCCGCGCAGCCCGATGGCGAGCAGCCGGCAGCGCCGAAAGGCGCCCAGGCGAAAGGCGCCGCTGACAAGGCGGTGAACCTCCCGCACGTGATGCTCGACGCCAAGGGCGACCCGTGGGTGACGGTGCGATATTTCAAGCAATACTGCTGGCGCGTCGCGCTCGCGCGCTTCGACCGCACGGCGAAGCAGTGGACGAAGCCGTTCGCGATTCCCGGCAGCGTTTACACCGAGGACCGCCAGACGGCGAGTGCGCTCGGCAAGGACGGCAGCCTGTGGATTGCGTGGCCAACCGACTTGCGCTCCTCGAAGCTGCAGAAGACCTCCGGCATTCATCTCGCGAAAGTCGCGACGAATGCCGCCGTCCCGCTCGCCGGGCCGACGAAGCCAATCGAGCGCGAGCCTTTCCCCGAATACGTCAACGCACCGTCGCCCGAGCGCGCGCGCGACGACCGCCACACGTGGACGCACAACGGCGTGACCTACAAACTCTACTGGGGCGACTACCACCGGCACACGGACATCTCGAACTGCATCACAGCGAACGACGGCTGCGTGCTCGAGCAGTTCCGCTACGCGTGGGACATGGGCAAGCTCGACACGCTCGGCACGAGCGACCACACGGACATCGCGAAAATCTACCATCCCTACGAGTGGTGGCTGAACCAGAAGATGGTGGATGTGTTCTACTCGCCCGGCTTTTTCACGAGCATGTATGCGTATGAGCGCGAGCAGAAGTGGCCGTATGGGCACCGCAACGTGATCTTCGCGCAGCGCGGCGGGCCCATCGTTTACATCCAGCGCGCGAACTACCTCGCGTCCCCGTGGCAGAAGGTCTTTCCGGTGAAGGCGGACGGCGAAAAGGAGCTCATGCCCGAGGAGCTGTGGGACGTGCTCGTGCGCTACGGCAAGCCCGTCACCGCGATCAGCCACACCGGCGCGACGGGGATGGGCACCGACTGGAACGTGTTCAAGACGATCGATTACCGCGTGGAAAACGTGATCGAGATTTTTCAGGGCGCGCGCGTGAGCTACGAGGGACAGGGCGCGCCGCAACCGACCATCGGCATGCGTGCCGGTGAGCCATACAACCACTCGTCCACGGTCGTCGGCAAGGTCCCTGTCGGCGAACCAATCCCGAGCTTCACCGTGAAGAACAACGGCCTCTACCAGCACGCGCTCTCGCTCGGCCACAAGCTCGGCGTGTGGGCCAACAGCGATCACATTTCCACGCACACGAGCTACGGTGGCGTGTATGTGAAGGAGTTCACGCGCGAGGGAATCATCGAGGGCCTCAACGCACGCCGCACCATCGCAGCCACGGACAAGATTTTCGTGGAGTTTACCTGCAACGGCGAACTGCTCGGCTCCGAAGTTTCGACGAGCGGAAAGCCGAACCTCGTCTTCAAGGTGGACGGCACCGCGGACATCAAGCGCGTCACGACGACGCGCCAAACGCCGGCGAGAACCGCTATTACCTCCGTGTCGAGCAGACCGACGGCAGCATGGCGTGGAGTTCACCCGTGTGGGTGAATGTGAAGTAGCGCCGCAGCTCGCGCGATTATTGGAATCGGAACGAAAACACGTCCGCGTCTTTCAGCACCCAGCGCAGGCGGACCGGCTTGCCCGCCAGCGCGGAGACGTCGCTGCCGGACTTCCACGCGAGCGCGCGGTCGGTGCTGTCGCCACTGAAGGCGCGGCATTCCTCAAGCGTGAAGCCGGGCAGCGGCTTGCCGTCGGCGTCCTGGATTTCCACGGCGATGGAGCCTGCGGCGCCGGTGGCGGCGTTGAGGCGCAGCTCCTTGCCGGAGAAGGTGAGCGGCTTCGTGATCATCTCGCCGCGCGCGTAGTCGGCGTGCAGCGAGGCGAAGCCATCGATGCGCAGCGTGAGGCGGTCGAGCTGCGCGGTGTTCTGGCCGTAATGCCGCTCGACGAAGAGCGACATCTCGCCGTCGCCGGTCTGCACGACGCCGCAGGCGGGGTAGTTTGAGCGGCTGGTCCAGTTGCGGAAGTCGGGGCCGGGGCGGACGAAGCCTTCCATGAAAGTGCGGTTGTAGAGCGTGGTGCCGGCGCGGCTCGTCATGAGCACGGCCTCGGAGCAGTCCTTGGCGAGCGTCGCGTATTTCTTCGTGTCGTCGGCGAGCTGCGCTTTCTGGTCATCGGCGAGCGTGGCTTTTCCCGGCATGAAGCGCGCGGCGGTTGCGACGTAGAGGTGCGGCGCGCGGAAATACGGGTGGGTCTGGCTGATGTAGATGTGGTCGATGAGCGGCTGGTCGCACGTCATCGGCTTTTCGTCCTCCCAATGGATGAAATCTTTGCTCGTCGCGCGGCTCACCCAGCGCACGCCCTGCGGCTTCCACGTCTTCTCATCGATGACGCCGGAGGTGAAGATGCGGAAATACGCGATGTAGCACTGCTCAGTGTCGGACCAGAACGACACGTTCTGCGAGTCGAACGCACCCTTCGTGATGACCGGTGCATCCTGCATCTTGCGCCAGTGGATGCCGTCGCCGCTCGCGAACGCGCTGAGGCCGCCGTGCTTTCCGCCGAGGCCGGCGAGCGTCTTGTAGCGCTCGTCCGCGGGAACGCCGGGGCGGCGGTCGAGGAAGGGCGCGAAGTTGTGCGTGAAGGGCGCCATGTTCGCGAGCATCACGTTGTTGTCCTTGCTCCCGTTGACCTCGTGCAGGCCGAGCTTCGGCTTCACCCAGCGCGAGCCGTCGTCCGACTCCGCGTAGCACGTGCATTCGCCGGTGGAGCCGTCGGCGAAGCCGGTGTTGCCGCGGTAATACATGCGGAACTTCTTCGCCGCCTCGTCGTGGATGACCGTGATGTAGGCGCTGAAGCGCCCCTCCCACGGCTGGTCGAATTTCAGCGCGACGCCCGCCGGCTGCGGCGAGTGCATCCGCAGCGACGCACCCTCCATCTTTTCGATGAGCAGTTTGTCCACGAACAGTTCGCGGCGGGTGCCGATGGCGATGGGATCCGCGGCAAAGGCAGCGGCGACGGTGAGAGAAAGGGCGACAAGGGTGTGTTTCATGGGGTGGTGAGTCGGGTGAGTGTTCAATCCGCGACGTGCAGCGATGCTGGAGGAAAAACAGCCCGCCTCCTTCCGTCGGCGGCTGCGGTGTCCACGCTGGCCAATGAACGCGCCGTTCTGGCAGCGTGCGCGCATGAACCTCGCAGACCTCCACTGGCCCGATGTGGCCGCGCTCTCCAAGGACACTCCGGTCATCATCCCCGTCGCCGCGCTCGAGCAGCACGGGCACCACATGCCGCTCTTCACCGACAGCCTCCTCTGCAGCGAGGTGATTCGCCGCGTGTCGGCGCGCTTTGAAAAGACCGCGCTCTTCGCGCCGCTGATGTGGCTCGGCAATTCCGACCATCACCTCGACTTCGCCGGCACGCTCTCCGCCGCGCCGCGCACCTATCTCGATTTGCTCAACGGTCTCGCGGAGAACTTCCTCACGCACGGCTTCCGCCGCATCCTCTTCGTGAACGGTCACGGCGGCAACGACGTGCCCGGCAAGCAGGCGGTTTTCGAGCTGCGCCAGCGCCACCGTGAGCGCGATGACCTGCTGCTCGTCTTCGCGACCTACTGGGACCTCGGCACGAAGCCGTGGGAGACCGACGCGTCGCTCGTGCAGCGCCAGATGGGCCACGCCTGCGAGTGGGAAACCTCGATGATGCTCCGCATCGCGCCGCACCTAGTCGGCGACCACCGCAACACGCCGCCCGTGGATTTCACGCCGTCATTCGCCCCCGCGTCGCGCGGCTGGATCACGCGCGAGCGCAGCGTGCCCGGCCACATCGGCCAGCCGCACCTCGCGAGTGCGGAGAAGGGCGAGGTGCTGTTCCGTGTCTTCGCCGACGACGTCGCATCGCTCATTGAGCGTGCGATTCGCTGGGACGGAAATTCGTGGAACGGCTGAGCGCCGCGGTGCTCACGCCTCCGCGACCCACTTCTGCAGCGTCGCCATGCAGATGCGGCTCGCGGGCTCGGCATTGGCGGAGAAGGAATAGCCGGCGGGGAGGTGCTGGATTTCGTCGTCGAGCGGGACGCTGCGCCAGTGGGTCTCGAGCGTGATCCAGCCGTTGTAGCCGCGCTTCTTCAGGTCGCGGATATGGCCGGGGAAATCAATCGAGCCCT
Source organism: Chthoniobacteraceae bacterium (assembly GCA_044221035.1). Taxonomy (GTDB): domain Bacteria; phylum Verrucomicrobiota; class Verrucomicrobiia; order Chthoniobacterales; family Chthoniobacteraceae; genus SXWH01. Next base: position 5,047 of record JBGAPU010000168.1, read on the forward strand.
TGCCGAGGAATAGCCGGCGGGGAGGTGCTGGATTTCGTCGTCGAGCGGGACGCTGCGCCAGTGGGTCTCGAGCGTGATCCAGCCGTTGTAGCCGCGCTTCTTCAGGTCGCGGATATGGCCGGGGAAATCAATCGAGCCCTTGCCGAGCTCGCAGCATTTCAGGGCGGACTTCGTGCCCTCGCGCGCGGCGTCCTTCACGTGGAAATGGATCACCTTGTCCGCGATGGGCGGGAAGTCGTCGCGGATCGGGTCGTTCGCGCCTTCGAGGTAGATGCAGTTGCACGGGTCCCACACGACGCCGAATTGCGGCGATGGCGGCAGATGCTTCCAGAACTCCGCCGTCTCCGTGCCGTTGCCGACCACGCAGCTCGCCTCGTTCTCGATGCCGATGCGGATATTCGTGCCGCGCACGACGTCGAGGAGCTTCGGAAAGTGCGACGCGGCGCGCTTCAGGTCGTCACTCGTCGCGGGGTGCGAGCGGCGGAGGAAGGCGAACACGCGCACGATGTCCGTGCCGAGCGCCTGCGCGGCCTCGACGCTGCGCTTGAACAGCTCCACGTGCGCCGCGATTTCATCCGGCGCGTCGAGGTTGCACTTGAAGACCGGCGAAGCGGCGCCCGCGATGGCGATGCCGGCGTCGCGCGACTTCTTCGCGATGAGCGCGAGGTCCTCCTTCGTGAGGTCCTTGAAGGCGCGGCCGAAGAGGCTGCGCACTTCGATGCCGTCGAGCTTGAAGTCGGCGGCGAAGCGCAGCACGTCGTCGAGCTCCTGCGAGACTTCGTCGGTGAGGATGGCGAGTTTGCACCAGTTGGCGGACATGGGTATGGGAGATTGGAGTGATGGAATGGTGAAGTGCTGCGCGGTGGGCGGGCACGGCTCAGTGCTCAGTTCTCAGTTCCCAGTGCTCAGTTCAAGCGCGGCGCAGTGCTTTTCTCACTGAGCACTGAGGACTGCGCACTGGACACCCGGCATCTACTTCCCGATGCACCACAGGCTCTTGTGCGTGCGGAGGAAAAGCTGGCCGTCGCTCACGGCGAGGGAGCTGTTCGTGAGGCCGTCGGCCATCGGGTTCAGCGCGAGCTGCTCGTATTTTTCCGTGGAGGCCTTGAAGACGATCACGTCGGAGTTCTGCGTGACGGCGTAGATGCGGTCGCCGCTCTTCACGAGCGAGCTCCATGTGTTCGCGCGGCCGGATGGCGTCTGCATGCGCTCCTTCCACAGGTCCTTGCCGGTCGCGAGGTCGATGCACTGGATGATGCCGGGCTCGCCGGTGAGCCACGCGTGCTTGCCGTCGGTGACGTGGCTGCCGATGCGCTGCGGGTTCTTCCGTTCCTGCCAGAGGCGCGATGTTTCCGTGATGTCGCCGCTGCCGCCGGGCTTCAGGCCGATGCTGAAACCGCTGTATCCGCCGAAGCCCGCGATCACGCCTTCACCGATGACCGGCTCGGAATACGCGAGCGCATTCAGTCCGTTGCAGTGCCACAGCTCCTTGCCGGTCTTCGGGTCGAGGGCAAAGACCGCGCCGGGGAGAGAGACCACAAACTCCTCCGCTGCGCCGCGCTTCACGATGCGGCCGGTATTCCACGAGCCCGTGAATCCCTTCTGCCCGCCGGGGCCTTCTTTCACCACGGCCTCGGGCACGGCGAAGCGCCACACTTCCTTTCCGGTCTTCTTGTTCACGGCGACGATGAAGCTCGGCTCGCCGGGTCCGAAATTCAAAATGCACAGGTCGCCGTGCAGCACGGGCGACGCGGCCCAGCCCCAGATGTGGCTCTGTTTGCCGAGGTCCACATGCCACTGCTCCTTGCCATCGAGCGACCAGCACCACAGGCCCGCGCTGCCAAACCACGCGACGACGCGCTCGCCGTCCGTCGCGGGCGAGGCGCTGCAATACGGGTTCGTCCCGTGCGTGACTTCCTTCTCGGCATACTCGGGGCCGGACTGCCAGAGCGTCTTGCCGTCCTTGCGCGAGAGGCACATGAGCGTGCGCTTCGTGCCCTGCGGCTGGGTGAGGAAAATGCGGTCGCCCCAGACGACGGGCGTGCTGTTGCATTTCTCGGGCAGCGCGATTTTCCACTTCACGCCGCTGGTCGGGCTGAAGTTGAGCGGCAGGTTCGTTTCGGGCGTGGTGCCGTCGTCGTTCGGGCCGCGCCAAGCGGGCCAGTTGCCGGCGAAGGCGGTGGAGACGAGGGCGAGCAGGGCGGAGGCGAGGAGGGATGTGCGCATGATGGGGAGACAATCCCGCGGGGCGGGAAATGACGAGTGGCGATTCGCGAATGACGAATGACTAATGACGAGGGCCGAATGACGAACGGCTCGGTGCGCGGGAACGGGGCGATGGGAAAAGAAAGGCGACCCTTTGCCAAACCGACGCTGGCGCTCGGTGCGCAACCACCGTTAGAATGCGCGCGTGAAGGCCGAGGCCAGACCGTTCTTTTATCCGAAATTTGTGCGCCTGCTGCGGGGCTACCGCGGGGCGGATTTTGTCAGCGACCTGAG
>JBGAPU010000038.1:0-48604 GCA_044221035.1 Chthoniobacteraceae bacterium
GTTGCTGGTTGCTGGTTGCTGGTTGCTGGTTGCTGGTTGCTGGTTGCTGGTTGCTGGTTGCTGGCTGCTGGTTGCTGGTTGCTGGCTGCTGGTTGCTTTGAAGCCGGAATCAAAGTCCGCCACCCTCGCCATTCGTAACGAGCCTCTGGTAACGCGAAACCCGAAACCGGCGACCGGCGACCAGCGACCAGCGACCAGCGACCAGCGACCAGCGACCAGACTCCCGCCCCGCCCCTACCTCTGCTCCTTCAGGTGAATCTTCTCCGGCCCCACCGGCGGGTCCCAGCTCACCACCTGCGGCGCGAAATCCCCCGAGCCTAGGCGGATGATCTTCCGGATCTTACCCGTGTGTTTCATGCACTCATCCAGCGCCCGCTGTGTCGCCGTGTTCAGCCTCGCCCCGCTGCCAAATCTCCATCCCACCCCGTAGCTGTTGTCGCCGCCCACCACCAGCACCAGCCACCCATTGCTCACCCAGCCCACGATCTTCGCGTCCGCTGCATCCACCTCCGACAGCGCCGCGGATTCCGCCGCGCGGCGGCTCGTGTGGTTCCACGCATAGCCGCACTTCCCCGTTGAGACCGAATACGCCACCGCCGCATACCGGCCGCTGAGTTCATAGCCCGCCGCCCCCGCCGCGGCGGAGAGCCCCGCCAGCAGCAGGGCCGTGATGAATCGGCGGACAGTCATGCTCATGTTTCAGCGCGGAATGTTTCGCCGATGAGCAAAGCGCAACTCCCCCGTTTGGGAAAGCCGGAATGACGGCCCGCCGGAGCCGGCACTTGGGGGCGGTCGAAGGTCGAAGGTCGAAGGCCAAACGCGAAGCCAGAAACCAGAAACTAGAAACCAGAAGCTAGCGCCCAGCGCCCAGCGAAACGCATCCCCCTCCGATCTGCGAAATCCGCGAAATCTGCGGATCAAACACCCGCGCATTGTTCCACGGAAAACGCCGTTTGGCAGTTACCAAACGCCGTTGGGCAATTGGAAAACGCCGTCGGGTAACTGGAAAACGTCGTCGGGCAACTGCCAAACGCCGTTTTCTCCCATCCTATGTGGGCATTCCTGACCCAAACGCCGACCAAAACCAACAAATCCGCAAATTCCGCCTGCTTCGCCCGCTTCCGCCCTCCGAAATCCCCGATCCGCATTGACCTTGTTTCCCACCGTTGCGCAAGCCGCGCCCGCACGCCCTGCACGCCCCTCACCCCGGCTCGGCGCATCCGCTCCCGCCGAGGATTTCGCGGGTTGACGCCCCACGCCGTGGCTGGATACGCTCCGCGGCATGGGAGCCCCCGCGACGTTCGAGTCCTTTTCCGAGGAACTGGCCCGCCTTGTCGGCATCTTCGAGAAGAACTTCGCCCACTACCGCAAGCCCGGCTACGACGAGGCCAGCCTGCGGCAGGAATTCCTCAATCCGCTCTTTGCCGCGCTCGGCTGGGACGTGGAAAGCAAGGCGGGCAACATCCCCTCGAAGATGCTGGCATTGACGCCGAAGCTGAGGGCGGCGAAGACGGAAGCGGAGAAGGCACGCTGCAAAACGCCGTGACCGCGACCGACCAGCAGATCGACGCGCTCGTGTATGAACTCTACGGACTGACGCCCGAGGAAATCGCGCTCGCGGAGGCGCCTCGTGAACACGTCATTCCGCGAACCCCGGTGGGATTCCATCCATCAGCCCAAGGTTGCCCGCGCCGCGGGCTAGCTTGGGATAGGCGTGGTGTTTTCCCACGACCCTGAATGGGTTACATCACCCCTGGGGCCGAGGCGGGTGGGGACGCGGAACGATGCAACCCCGGCAAGGTTGGGATACTTTGGATGCACACCCAAGGCAGCCGCTGCGCGACAACCTTGGGCTGGATGATTTCACCCCTTCGGGGTAAAGCGGAAGACGAATCCCCATGAATAGGACCAAGCTCCTCCTGTTTGTCGCCTGCGTGCTACCGCTGCTCTCCGCCGGATGCTCCACCCACCGCATCACAAGGAGGGAGTCCGACCCGCCGCAAAGGCGGGACATGAGGGAACACCGCATACAGTTCACCGTCCGATATTCGGATGGAAGGCCGGTGCCGAAGTTTCACATTCGCATGCAGAATGACCAATTGGGCCTGGACTATGACGGCAGGAATGGAACGAAGACCGTCTCCATATACGACGTGGATGGGAGCCTCCAAATCTTTGTGACTGATGCCGGCAACGCGAACGGTGGTGCGTTCTATTCCGCCGTGCTCGAGAAGGACGGGATCCATGGCGACAAGAATTATCTCCTGGTGCTTCATCCGGTGAAAGCCGGGCCGTCCAAACTGGGCATCGCTTCCGCGAAGCGCGGGAGCAGCCGGTGATGAAAAGCAGGATGAACCACGAAGGCACGAAGAGCACGAAGGGAGGCGGGTGTCTTCCCCGGCGTGCAATTCGCAGGTCTTCGCGGCCTTCGTGCCTTCGTGGTTCCAAAGCAACGGAACAGCGGGAATGGATGTTCGACCCCGAGTCAGCCATCGAGCGGAAGACGACGATGATCCCGCTGGTGATCGCGGAGGGCATCGTGGCCGAGGCTTCGCGCTGGCTGGATGCGGAGCTGCCCGAGGAGCTTCCCGCGAAGCTCGCGGCGAAGGCGGAGCGGTGCTTCGCCGGGCACCGGCACTTTCACCGTAGGCTCTGCACGAAGGCCGGCGGCGGCAACACGGCGATGGAGACGCTGCGGATGTTCATGCGCCACTGGACGGCGGCATGGCTGAAGCGGAACCGCCTTTCCCTTTTCCGCCGCCTGCCGTGGGACTACGCGCTGGGCAAGGCCCCCGGCTCCCGCCGCATTGCGGCGCGCTGAATTTCGCCGTGCCGCCACCCCGCTGAAACGGAGTCCCTTGGAAGGTGGAGCCTGATCGTCAGCCGTAAGGCGATCAAGCGATGAGGCGCGGGGATAGCGAGAGAGGGGGCAAGATCGTGGGTGTCAGCGGAGCGAAATCACCGGATTCTTATCAAATCTGAGAACAAACTGAGGTCGCTGGTGACTGGTTGCTGGTCGCTGGTCGCCCTCGGTGTCCCGGAGGGACAACGGATTGTAGCCGGTGGTGACGCGAGCCAAGCGAGCAGAACCACCGGAAAGGAACCCACAGCGAGCATGCGCCCCGGAGGTTGCGCGGGGAAAGACCCGCTTTATCCATTAGTCCTCAGTGCCCAGTGCTCAGTAGCGAGTCACAGGTCTCTAGTCTCTAGTTACTAGCCACCAGCATCCACCTCCCTGCTCCCGGCCGGGGTGGATCAGTGGCGACGCGCGTGCTTCAACGCGGGGTGCTTCGCTTTAGAGGGCTGCGCTTCGCTTCGTGCGGGGTGCCTTTTTCTTCGGCGCGGGGCTCTTTTTGGAGACCGCAGTGGTCACCGCCTTGGGCACCGCTTCGTCCGGGATGGCCGTCGAAGCGCTGCTCTTCAGCGCCGCGCGATTCTCCAGGGCGGTCTTCACCTTGGCGTTCAATTCCTCCGTTGCCTTGAAGAAGTTCACGAGGGCATCCGGGACGCCCGTGTATTCCTTGCCGCTCTTCGTGACGATGCCGGCGGAGAGAAACTTCTGGAGCTTTTCATGGGCACGCAGCCGCAGCATTTCCTCACCCCCGCCCGCGCAGCCTTTGGAGCGAAGGCTCGAATGGACGAGGTCGAACAGCGGTTTGAAGGCCCACGAACCCTTTTGGGAGAGCACCTTTGCCAATTCCACCGACACGACATCCGGACCACGAATCGAAAAACTGAAGTGCTTGCTCATTCCGATGCTTACACCATTTCGGCGAATTAGCGAGGGGAGACTCTGCTGCTGCGGGGGAATTTGCCGGCATTGCAGCGGGCGCTGGCCCCGATGCCTGCACCTGCAGTCGCGGGAGGGTGCGAGGAGATGTTTGGGCTCCGGTGGGAAATGACCGCTTGCTTAACGGCAGATGCGGACGACTGTCCCCGCCCTTCGCCTAGCCTGATGGCCAGCCGGAGCAGCTCAAAAAGGGCTATTTCAACCCGGCGGTGCCCGCAACGGCCCCGCCAATTCAGTTGCAGAGGCAAATTCACACATGGCTGTCCAAGATGATTGTATCGAAATCGAGGGAAGAATTACGTCGGTTCTCGCCGGAACGATGTTCCGGGTGGAACTGGCAAACAAGCACCTCGTGCTCGCACACATCTCGGGCAAGATGCGCAAGCTACGATCTGTCGAAGGCGCGCATCGTTTACCGGCTGGGGTAGGGGATCCCGGCGGATTCCCGCGCCCGCGGCCAATGAGGATCATTGGCTCCGCCGCTTCCGCTGCGCGAAGAGCCAGCGCCACAGCTCCGGTTCATCGTAGGCTTTGTTCCAGCTCTCGTGGCCCACGCCGGGATACTCGGTGTATTTCACGGTGCCGCCGGCCTTCGTGATCGCGGCGATGATGTCCCTCGTGAAATGGACTGGGATCGTCTTGTCGCGCTCGCCGTGAAACGCCCACAGGGGCACGGAGAGCAATCGCGGCGCCTCCTCGATTCTCCACAGGCCGCACACGGGCACGCCCGCGGCGAACAGTTCCGGGTGCTGCCAGATGGCGCCCCAGACGCCGACGCCTCCCATCGACTGTCCGGTGATGTAGATGCGTGCCGGGTCCACGGCCTCCTTTTGCATCACGGAGCGCAGCGCCTCGATGAGCAGCGGCATTTTCTGCGGGAGCTGGGAAGGCTTCCCGCCGTCGCGGATGACGTCGGCCTTCGCCCAGGTGAACGGACGATCCGCCTCGGGCACCATGACGAAGGCGGGGAATCGTTCGCGCATGGATGGGCGCGCGAGGACCGTGCCCGCCCGCGTCCTGCCGAAGGCATCGTGCAGGCAAATCACGAGCGGATACTTTTCGCCCGGCTTCGCGTTGAGCGGCGCGAGCCAGCCGTAGGGGAGGGGGGCATTCCCGGCGCCGGTGAAGGTGCGCCGCTGGTAGGCCGGGTCGTATTGCTGGTGCCGAGACTGCGACTCAGCGGCCGGGCCGGCGGAGAGCAGCGCGAGAAGGATGCATGCGCACAGGGCGCCCAGCGCGATCAGTGGGTGCGGTCGAAGTGCGGCGGTGGGCATGGGAATCAATGCCCGCTCCTGTGGGGCCGAACGTGCGGCGGTTCAAGTGCTCAAAGGGCCGCGTCTTTCCCCGGGCTGGATGGCCGCGGCGTGCTCGGGCGACCATTCTGTCAAGGGGAGGAGCTACTTACCGCCCGTCACCGTGTATCCCGCGGCGCGCAGGTCCTCCGCGAGATCCTGCTCCATCTGCGCCGCGGCCTCGAAGGGCATGGGGTTCAGGTGCGCGAACAGCTCCGGCAGCAGCCGCACGCCGTATTTCCTCACTGTCCACGCCGACTTGTAGCCGTGCCGGTGGTTTTCAAAACGGTGCTCCACGGGCAGCCCCGTCATCCCCACATAGACGCACGGCTTTTCGGGGTCGCGGCGCGGGTTCACCCGCAGCACCGACGCGTGCCCCGCGACGGCGTCGTCCAGCAGGATCACATAGACGCTGTGGTGATGCCGCACGGCAGCCGCGCGGAGTTTCCGTTTCGGTCGCAGGAGTCTCATCGCCATGCGCCGGAGTCCAGCAGGATGCCCGCCACGCGGAACATGCGCACCGCCCCGCGCCGCATGCCCCGGCGGTTCCTATCCCGCTGCTGCTACTCGCCTCCGTTTGTCACTGTGGCTTTGCAGCGGGCTTTTCGGCTGGTTTCTCTCCCGGCTTTTCACTGGGTTTTTCACCGGGCTTCTCGATTGCCTTCTCGACTGGCTTTTCCACGACGATTTCCACGCGGCGGTTTTTCTGCCGGCCTTCCTCGGTGGTGTTTGGCGCGATGGGTTTCATGGGGCCCCATCCGGTCGTGCTCCAGGTGAGCCCGGGAAGGTCGGTGCGCTTTTTCAGGAAATCCTGCACGGCGACCGCGCGGCTGGCGGAGAGCTTGAAGTTCACGGAGCGGCTCCCGGTCGAGTCGGTGAAGCCCTCGATGACCACCATGCCCCGCGGGTATTGCGCGAGGACGACGATGACTTTTTCGAGCGCCTGCTGTGCCTCGGGGCGCAGCACCGACTTGCCGGAGTCAAAGAGCACATCGCCCTCCAGCCGCATCATCACGCGCTGGTCGTCTTCCTCAAAGCGGAGCTGCTTCTTCGCGGCTTCCAGCTCCGTGCGCTTCCGCGCGAGTTCGGCGGCCATCTTTTCCAGCTCCGCCTCCTTCTTCCGCAGATCCTCCTCCGGCGTCTGCGCCGAAGAGCCGCCGGCGAGCAGGATGCCGAGCGCGAGGGCGAGCGAGGCGCGGACAAGCCGGCGCGCGCCGTTGCCGCATCGCCCCGGCACGACGGTGAAACTTGGAATGCGGAGATTCGCCTGAGTCACGCGCGGATTAGAGCACGGATCACGGACTGTGGGAAGTTTGGCGTGAATGCGGCGCGGAGGGCGGACCTGTCGGACGCGATGCTGCCGCGTGGCGGCGCACCGTCGCGATTTGTGCCGCCGACCTCCTCCAGCCTCAAACGAAGGAAGCGACGCCCAGCGGGGAAAGCCGAGCGTCGCTTCCGGGAATGATGGTTGGTGGTGAGTTAGGCGCGCTTTGCGTCGGCGGCCTTCTTGGCGGCCCACCGCTTGCGCTGGGCCTCGGCGATGCGCTCAAGCGCCTCCGGGCTGAAGTTGCGCTTCTTGGGAGCGGGCTTGGCGGCTGCCGGGGCCTTGCCTTTGGCGGCGCCGGCCTGCGCGGCCTTCACCTTCGCCCAGCGGGCCTTCTGAGCCGCGACGATCGCGGCGCGCCCTGCGGCGGAGATGACGGATTTCTTCTTGGCGGCCACGGGCGCCGCCGCCGGAGCGGCTGCTGCCGGCGCGGGAGCGGCAGACCCGGTAAGGATGGCGTGAAGTTCCGCCTCGAGGGCGGCTATCTTCTGGCTGATTTCGAGGCTGCGTTGGAGCTGTTGGAGCGTGGGTATGTGGGGCATAAGCGGGGCACTCCTACTCAGTTACGGTTGTGCGTCAAGTGACTATGCCGCCAAAACCCGCTTTTCATGCGGCTTTCAGGAGCGCCGGCTGAGGTTACCGGTTGACGCCGTGCCGGGCGGATGAACCGTTGCATGCATGTCCCTACCTGAAACCCGGGGGCGAAAGCTCTATCTGTTCCAGCAGAGCGACCCTTTCAAACACTGGTGGTCCCTCGGCGAGATGCGCTTCTGCGCGAAGTGCAGCCAGCTATTCACCGGCTTTGACATCCGGCTCGAGGAGGACGGGGAGGGAAAGGTGCAGTTTCATTGTCCCACTCCCGGCTGTGAAGGTTCGTGGGCCGACTGGGAGTATCCGGAACTGCACCTGTGACCTCGCTGCGGAAGGCGGTGAAGCCTCCGAAAGTGGAAGGTTGTGAGTTCCGTGGCTGCGCACCAGGCGGGTTAGAAATCCCCGGGCGCCCGGTGAAGGCCGGCTGCGGCGGCGCCTAGTTTGGTGCCTGGGTGCCGGCAAGTTTGTCGAAGAGCGCGTTCATGTGCGCGACGACGTCCGGGTGTTCGTTGAAGACATTGCGCGTCTGGCCGAGGTCGGAGTCGAGGTCGTAGAGCTGCTGCGCCGGGGCGCCGTCCTTGAGCTGCGTGTCGCCGGAGAAGTCGCTGTTTGAAAGTCCGAGTTCGCTGAGTCGGTAATACTTTTCCTTTTCACCGAGCACCTTGTTCGTCGTGTGCCCGGCGCCCTGGCCGCGCACGAGGAGCCATTTGCCCTCGCGGATGGCCCAGAGTTCATCCGGCCCACGGTTTCGTTTGTTGAACAGCGATGCGGAGAGCGACTGCACGATGAGGTTTTTCCGCCCGGCATTCACGTCTGTCTCACCGAGCAGGACGGGTAGTTCGTTCACGCTGTCCTCGCCCGCGCCGTTCGGCAGCGGCTGGCCCGTGAGTGCGGCGAACGTGGCAATCATGTCAGTGAGGCAGAGGAGCTGGCCGGAGACTTTCCCCGCCGGAATGTGGCCGGGCCAGCGCGCGAGGAACGGAATGCGATGCCCACCCTCCCACGCGTCGCCCTTCTGCCCGTTGAGCGGCGCGTTGCTGCGGTGGCCTTCTTTCACCGTGGAGAGTTCGTAGCGCGCGCCGTTGTCGGAGCTGAAAATCACGAGCGTGTTTTTCGCGAGGCCCTTGCGGTCGAGCGCGTCGAGCAACTCGCCCACCGACCAGTCGAGCTCCTGCGTGAAGTCGCCATACACACCGCACTGGCTCTTGCCACGGAAGCGCGGCGTCGGCTGGAGCGGGACGTGGATGTTGTTCGGCGCGTAGTAGAGGAAGAACGGCTGCCCGCCCTCTTGCCGCTCGATGAATGCGAGCGCTTTCTCGTGCAGTGTGATGGCGTTGTTCCGCGCGTCCGCGGTCTTCACGGCCTCTGCGCCTTCGCGGCGCTGCTTTTTCGTCGGAATGCGGTTCCCGTTTTCCAGACCCACTACGCGGTGGTTCTCCACGTTGAGGTCGCGGTTGTTGTCGTGGCCGAAGAAATAATCGAAGCCGCACTCGAGCGGGCCGGGCTTCAATTCGTCGCTCCACGTCGCGGGCTTCTCGCGAGTGCCGTAGCCGAGATGCCACTTGCCCACGATGCCCGTCGTGTAGCCCGCGCTTTTCAAGACCGTGGCGACCGTCGGCCGGCCTTCCTCGATCAACAGCGGTGCTCCGGGCGAGGCCCAAGTCACCATCGGCCGCCGCCACGAGTAGCGCCCCGTCATCAGCCCGTAGCGCGATGGGCAGCACACCGCCGCCGACGAATGCGCATCGGTGAAACGCATTCCCTCCTTCGCGATGCGGTCGATGTTCGGCGTCGCGATCTTCGTCGCGCCGTAGCAACCGAGGTCGCCGTAGCCGAGGTCGTCGGCGAGGATGAAAAGGATGTTCGGGCGCGGCTCCCCGGCGAAGGACGAATGGGAGAAGATGCAGGAGGAGAGAAATGCGAGGAGCGCGAGGATGCGTTTCATGAAAATCAGCGGGCCTTCCTGCGTTCCTGCTCGGGCTTCAGAATGGGCGGGACGGCCTCCTTCGTGAACTGGTCGAGTATCGCAAGCAGCTCGCGCACTTTCTCCGGCTGCGACGCGGTGAGGTTGTTCTGCTCGGTGGGATCGGTAGCGAGGTTGAAGAGTTCCAGCTTGTCGGGTGCGCTGCGGGCTTCCCGGCGTTTCTGCTGTTTCGCTTCCTTCGATTTCGCCGCGGGTGGCTCGTTCTCGTTTTCATCATCGGCGGTGGCGGCCTGGCCGTTGCGCACGAGTTTCCAGCCGCCCACGCGCACGGCTCCGGTGCGGCCGACCGCGTTGAGCAGCAGATGCTCATGCGGTGTCGATTTGCCCTCGGTGAGCACGGGCCAGATGTCTCGGCCATCGAGCGGCTTTGTGGACGCGGTGGATGCTCCGGCGAGCTTTGCGAGCGTGGGCAGCCAGTCCACCATGTGCAGCGGCTCGTTCACGATGGTGCCCGCCTTGATGCGCCCATCCCAGGTGGCAAAGGCGGCCACGCGCACGCCGCCCTCGTAGAGGCTGCCCTTGCCGCCGCGGAAAGGTGTGTTGCGGGCGAGGTCGCCCTTCGTGGTGAGCCCGCCATTGTCGCTGGCGAAGATGAAGAGCGTGTTGTCGCGCATGCCGGCCTTTTCCACTGCGGCGACGATGCGTCCGATGCCCGCGTCCATTTGCGCGACCATGCCGGCATACCCGCTGCGGCTCGGGCCGAGGTGCGCATAAGGTTGCGAATACTCCGGCGGGCACTCCACGGGGTTGTGCGGCAGATTGTAGGCGACATAGAGGAAGAGCGGCCTCGCGGGATCATGCTGCTCGATGCGGCGCACGGCCTCCCGCGTGTGGAGGTCGCCCACCCAGCCCTCGTCCGCGCACGGCGCCTCATCGCGCTGCATCGCGCCGGCGGCGACGTGGTGATGGCTCTTCAGTTTCACGTCCGGGCGGAAACTGTAGGTGTGATCAAAACCGCGCCGCATGGGCCAGTAGGCCGCGTCGAACTCGCCGAGGTGCCACTTGCCGATGTGCGCAGTGACGTAGCCGGCCCCGCGCAGCACCTGCGGCAGAAGCGTTTCATCCAGCGAGAGCCCCACCTTCGAGTTGGGCCGCAGCACATTCGCCTGCCGCCCGTAGCGGATGGGATAGCGACCGGTCATCAACGCACTGCGCGAGGGCGTGCAAACCGGCAGCGCATAAAACGCCTCCAGCTTCGCCCCCTGCGCCGCGAGCCTGTCGAGGTTCGGCGTCTTGATGTCGCCGCCGTGCCAGCCCACGTCGGCATTGCCGAGGTCGTCGGCGAGGATGAAGACGATGTTTGGCTGCGCCGAAACCGCCGGCTCGGCGAACGCAAAGGCAGCGAGGAAAACGAGCAGGAGGAGCCGGTTCATGGTCGTCATGGTTGCCGGTGCCGTTCCTTCCGAGGCAAGCAAACTCCGCCTTTCTCCAAGCCGTCGGCCCGCGCATCGATCGCGCGATGCGGCGCGCGTCGTCGCGCTGCTCAGCACTTCGCCGTCTTCCGCTTCGGCGCGACGGGCATGCCGCGTCGGCACTTCACCATGTAGGTGGCGGCGTCGGGCACATGGCAGTCGGTGTTGCCCATGTCCACCTCGACGCGGCCGATCTTCTGCGCGGCAGCCATCGCCTTGTCGGCGAGCGGGGCGACGTAGGTGCCGCAGCAGATGATGAAGCTGTTCATCGTGTAGCGCACTCGGTTGGCGGAGGCGTGGATCGTCTTCACGACGCGGGCGAGCAGCGCGGCGAGTTCCGTGATGGGCAGATCCTCGTCCTTCCGCACGCTGACCACGGCGGCGAGCGTGGCCCAGCCCGCCTCGGCGATGAGGGCCTTTGGCGAATCGATCCACTTCAGCGCGATCGGCACCGCATCGGGATGCTCCGACGCAACCCACGGCACCGTGCAGGCGGAAATCATGTGCCACGTCGCATCCTTCGCCCAGCGGTCGAGTTCGCTGCGCTTCATCTTCGCACCGCTGGCGACGAGGCCGGCGAGATACATCGCATCGGAGTTGCCAGTGGCGTAGAGCTGCATCGCGAGCGCCTGATCGCCTTTGATCTGCTTCGCGATGGGTTTCAAATCGCCCACCTTCACGCCGAACATGCTCTCCGGTGCGCCATGCCGGCGGAAGGTCTTGCGCGTCTGCTCGCTCCCCTTCGATTCGAGCAGCTTCATGGTTTCAGCGAGGGTCATGGTGAATGCGGTGTCGTGGTGGTTGTTATGCGAGTGATGCGTTGCGAGTCCGTGCGCAAAATGCGCGGAGCCCGATCAAAGTTCGAAATGGTCGCTCGATTCGCGCAGTTCTCCAGCGAGTTCGCCGCCGGGGTCATTGGCGAGGAAATCGGACGCGCCCGTGCCAATCGCGTCGGTGAAGACGTTGTCCGCGACGCGGATGTTCTTCGGCAGCAGCGGATACGCTTTGCCGGCATAGATGCCGGCGGCAATGCGCTGGTCGCAGTGTTCAAGACCATTGCGGGCGATGAGGATGTCCCGAGCGCGACGATAGCCGCCGGGGGCTTCAGTTTCGCCGTAGGTCTCCACATCGGCGGCCATGATGCAGATGGGCCAGTAATAGTGGTTCTTCGTTTCTTTTGAGATCGCGGAAGGTGTTGCCGATGACGAAGTGGCCGTCGTCCCGAGATGAAACGCCTGCGAGATCGTGGCCCTGTGCGCCGGACGCTTATCGTAGTCCGCGAGATTCATCTCATTCTGATGCTTGGTGAAAAAGTAGACCGACGCCGGCCTGTCCTGTCCCATGGTGAAACTGCCCGCTTCAATGAGCACGAACTTCATGCCGATGGAGCTTGTGATGGGCTCGGCGGCTTGGAGCGCCACTGTCGCGAGCAACAGTGCGGCGGTGGGAAATACAGATTTCAGCATGGGCAGCAGATATCGTCGAGAGGGACACCCCATTACACCCAATGCGCCGGGAATCTACCTCCGTGGCGCGTGGCTCAGCCAGGCTCCTTGTTGTGACGAGGTCCTGCATCCTTACAGGTGGATGAATTCACCGACCCCACAGCTTTGCAAACCTCTCCGGCACATGGAAATCATCCTTGCCGGTGGGTGAGAAGGCGGTGCGCTCGACTTTGCCTTCGCGGACGCGGCTGCGGCCGAGGTTGAAATGCCAGGGGAAGAGGTCTTTCGGCTGCGCACCGTCGATGCCTTTGGTGGGATCGAGCGTGAAGGCCTCCGCGCCGACGATGGGAAGGCGCATCTCGATGCTCCAGCGGTCCGCGCCGCGATGCACGGCGACTTGGGCACCACTGGTCCAGGCCACGCCGCGACCGCCTGGGGCGCGGTCGAGGTCATAGACGGCTCCGGCGGGGTTGATGGAGATCTCGTAGTAGCTGCGTGACGGCGTCTCGATGAGCAGCGTGACGTGATCGCCTTCCAGCAGCTTTGGGTCGTCGTTTTGGGTGGTGGTGCTTTGCAGTCCCTTCATGTCCGGCTCCAGGCAGACGATGCCGATGTGCAGGGTGCTGCCCTCGCGTTGAATTTGGAAGCTGCTGTTGCACTTCGGCTGCGGGTCCTGCGGACGCAGTTTGATGAGCGGCGCGATGCGCACCGTTCCCCAATACGCCTTGTCCACATTGCCATCGAGCGGTTTGCTGCCGAGCGGTTTGGCTCCGGTGTTGACCGTTTCGAGTGCGCGGTAGTCGAGATCCGTCTCGCGCTTGCGGCTGAGTTGCACGCGCAGGGCCTCCAATGGCTTCATGGTGTCTGCGATCTGCCGGATGCGACGACCAGGAAGGCTCGCGGGATCGACGGCGGCTTTGGCTTTGGCGAGCAAATCGAACGACTCTCCGATCTTGGCCGCATCCGTGTTCATGTGCATCCAGTTCGCCTCGGCGTGAGTGATAAAGGCTTTCATCGCCTCCGCCGCCGGACCGAAGTAGCTCGTGCAATAGTCCGCCAGCATCGCGTCCGCATCTTGGTTCACATCCCAGTAGAGCCGCGCGGCGAGGTAGAGATTGAAATGCTCGATGGCGAGTTCCTCGTAGCCAAAGGACTGCTCTTTGCCCGCTGGATGGGAATAGATTTCGATCTGCTCGCCGCGGCTGATTCCTTTCAGTTCCCGTAGATCGCGGCTGATTTGCCTGGTGTAGTAAACGGGGCGTCCAGCCTGTTCGGGGCGGGCATTGGTGCTGAAGTCCCAACTGATGTATTGGCCGGGTGTCAGCTTCTTGAGCCAATCGGCACGCCATTGTCGCCGCTCATTCCATACGGCTTCATCCCAAAACTCCTGCCGGTGCCGCACGTCGATGAGCACGAGGTTGGGGCTCATCTTCTCGATCTTCTCCGGCGGCTGCGTGTAGGCACTGTATGCTAGGGCACTGACGAGGCGGTCGGGATGGCTGCGCTTCAACTCCAGCGCCACACGGTTCAGGTAACCCCATACATGGTCGGACATGCTGCCGCGCCATCCACGCTCCGGCGTGAGCTGGGCCTTCCACGCGGGATCATCGCCGATGAGTCCGCCGTAGCCGTCCACGAGGTCGATGTTGTGCATGGGCTCGTGGAAATGATCGAACATGGCGCGTGCGTGCTTCACCTGCTTCTCAAACAGCATCGGCGAGAGCAGGTCTGGCACGCCATCATCCTTGTGTGCGGTGTCGCGCTTGCCGTTGATGGTGAGATACATTTCGGGATGCGCCCGCTTCATCTCCTCGCGCTTGATGACAAACTTCATCCCGTGGCAAATCTGCGGGAAGCCAACGATCTCCGCGCCGTGATTGAGGCCCAGACGCAGATTCCACAGCGCTTTGTCGCCGATGCCCGTGTGCTCGGTGTAATAGATGAAGCGCCGAACGGCGAAATCCGGAGTCACCGTGCGATTCACCTCGGGTAGCGTGATACTTTGCCGACGCGGGATCACCTCGCCCAGCTCACCCGGCGCAAACCACCGGCAACCCAGGCCGCGCAGGAACTCATTCACCGCATTGAAAGTGCCCGCATCATCCTGATCCCATACATCGAGGTCGGCATGATAGCGGAAGTGCAGGTCGCGCGCGGCATTCCAAAACGTGTCGCCGGTGATTTTGTCCCACTCACCGTTCACCCGGGCGGTTTCCTTCGGCGAACGATCACGGCCCCACGGCTCGATGGGCACGAAGTCCTTATCCGGCCCCAGCAGCGCCAGCCAATCCTTGCCCGAGGCCATGCGGAAAGCGCCATGCTTCAGCGCATCGGTGGCAAGACCAAGTGCATCCGTGTGACGGCTCTTGCCGACAAAAATCGATGTATTGCCCGCAGCACGCTCAATCACAATGGGCAGCGTGGCGCCCGTCATTTTCAAGAGAGTGCTCTGGAGTTCCTTGGCGGCCAGCTTCGTCATCCGCGAAGGCTTTTCGGCGATGACGATCTCCGCGCGAGGCTGACCGTCCTCGACGAGGAGCCGATTCGCGGCGCGTGAAGATCCGGCGGTCGCAGCGAGCGACACAGCAACGAGAAGGAGGATTTTTTTCATGGTGGAAATTGGCATCTGCATCCCGGCATTTGCATGCTGGCGCCACCGGAAGCAAGGCTTCGCGAGCGACGCCGGGACGCGCTACTTCACGGGCACCGGGGCGCTTTGGATATGCTGCGGCGTGGACTTGAAATCCTCGCCGACGAACGCGGCAAACTTGACGTTCTTCCCCGCCATCGCAGCGGGCACATTGAAACTCACCGCGGTTTCGCCCTCACCTCTCGCCTTCACGACTTTTCGCTCGAGGCGTTCGCGACCAGCGTCGCTCAGCATCGTCACCGTGACGGCCTGTTCGCGATCCGCCTCAGGAAAGTGATGCGCGATGCGCAGCGTAATGGCTCCCCCTGCCGTCGCGCTCTCAGGCAAAGCAAAGCTGATAAGTTTTGCATTTCGTCCTGCACCCGAATCCGGCGAAGGCGGAGTGGGAGCCGCCGCAGCTGCCTTCTTCGGTATTTCGCCCTTCGCCGAACCCTTCCCTTTCTTCGGGCCGCGCACATACTCGTCGATGAGCTTTTGCTTCGCGGCGGCGAGAATCTCCGGTTTGTCGCGGTGCGCGAAGGCCTCGGCAAGTGGATCGCCGGTGCGCTGCATGAGCGCGAGGAGTTCGGCCCTGAGCTTTTCGACTTCCGGCTGCCGCGCCGGATCCGCGATGAGGTTGTTCCGCTCAAAGCGGTCGCTGCTCATGTCGTAGAACTCCTCCGGCGTGCGGAAGAGGTAGTAATCGGTGCGCGCCTTGATTTCCGGATTCGTCGGGGCGGCCGCGAGCATCGCCTTCCACGTGAGGCCGCTCATGTTTTCCGCCTGATACTTCATTTTGCCGTCGCTCCACGCGTTCCAAATGTAGGAGCGATCCTTCGTCCGAACGCAGCGCATCAGCAGCCAGTTGCGACCCGCGGACTGATTGTAAAACGTGAAGACGCGATCCCAGCCGTCCATCTTCTGTCCTTTGATCGCGGGCAAAAACGAACGGCCATCGATGCCGGAAATCGCGGGCAGCCCGGTCGCGTCAAGCAGCGTCGGCGTGAAGTCGAGCGTGGACACGAGGTGATCGCGATCGACGCCGCCGGGCGTGATCGTCCCGGGCCAGCGAAGGATGAGCGCGCCACGCGAGCTGTTCTCGTAGTTGTTGGACTTCCCAAACGGGAACGACATGCCGTGGTCGCCGCCGTAAAACATCACGAGTGTGTTCTTGTCCATGCCCTCGTCCTTCAGCGCCTTCAGCACCGCGCCCACGCAGTCATCGAGCCGACGCACGCTCGTGTAATACTGCGCCATCTCGCGGCGCACCTCCGGCAGGTCTTCGAGAAAACCGGGCACGCCTTTGACCTCCTCCGGCTTGATTTGCCGGCTCGGTGCATCGCCGCCCGCGAGATCATCCGGTCCCTTCGCGCCGATGAATGGGTGGTGAGGATCCGTGCAGTTTACGTGGTGGAAAAACGGCTTCTTCTGGTCCCGCGCCATCGACAGAAATTTGCGCGTCACCTCGCCGAGCTGCACCGGCGAGCGAGAGATGCGCGTCTCTGCGAAGTCCACGCAGAACTTCTCCGCCGGCTGGTAGTGCGGATTCTTGCCGATCATTGAAATCAAATACCCCGCGTCGTGAAGCTGCTGATTCAGCGTGCGCACCTCCGGCCGCAGCGGGAAAAAGCCCATCGCACCGTTGCGATGCGGATACAGACCGCTGTGCATGATCTCGCGCACCGGCTGGCACACGGCGACCGTCGAGTAGGCATATTGAAAGCGCATCCCGTCCGCCGCGAGCCGGTCGAGATTCGGCGTGAGGTCGGGAATCGGGCATCCATAGCAGCCCGCCGAATCGTGATTCATGTCGTCCGCAGTGATGAAGACGACATTCAGCGGAGCCGCCGCCGCGGAATGCGCAATGGCGAGCAGCGGGAGGAGAAGGGTGAGGAGGAGTCTCATTTGGCGGGACGTGCCGAGGATGCAGGGAGCCTCTGGCAATTGCACGCAGAAGAAGCCGCGCCCGACGCGCTGCGCACGTGGCTGGTTGCGCGCGCGAATCTTGGTGAAGGGCAAATAGCCTCCGCCTATCTCCACGGCTTCGCGGGCGGAGGGCTTCCGCGTGCTGCCGGTCAAAGCCCCCAGTAGTCCACGATCCCTGTGTCGGCAGCAGGCGCCGTCCACGAGTCCCAATGTTCGAGAATGCGGCGCGCAGTCTTGCACGTGGCCAGGATCTCCACGGTTGCGAAGAGATGTTCGACCGCGGGCCGGAGTCCCGGGCAGCGGAACAGCCGGGCGCGGATGCAGAGGGTGCGTGCGAGTTCCAGATCATTGCGAAGGCGCCGGTGGATGGATTCTGCATTCTGGAGGGCGTCGAGGGCCTCGGCATCCGTCGCAGCGAGCTTGGCGAGCATCGGGAGACTGTGTGTCGCAAGGTCGCCGCTGAGACTCTCGCTCCGGTGAATCTGCTCGGCCTGGCGGACGAGCCGGAGCGCGTCTTCCGTCCGTCCCTGCCGCCGCCGGAGTTCGCCGAGGTGGCACAGCGAGCGCGAGAACATCCGGGAGCGGATTTGATTCGCCGGATTCTCGATGAGGCTCGTGAGAATGGCATCGGCCTCCGGGAGGCGCTGTGTCTCCATAAAGAACACCGCCTTGCAGAACAGGCAGATGAACCGGAGGTAGTCGGCATCGAACGAGGGCATCGCCTCGAGGAAGCGCCCTGCGTCCTCGATGAGCGGGGCGGCGGTTTCGAGGTCGGGCGTCAGCCCCGTGGTGTGGACCCAGAGCATCATGGCGAAGCGGCGCGGATCCTCGGGGTTGGGATGGGCCTCATCGAGCGCCACGAGCGCCGAGCGCCGCCTGCCGAGCCTCGCGCAACTGAGCACGGTGTCCTCCGACGCGCCGGGCATGTCGGGTGGAAAATGCGCGAGCAGATCCGCGTAGCGGCCCTCCCGGAAGAGCCGCGAAATGCTGGCGGGCGAAGGCTCCCGGCGCTCCTCCCTCCAATTCTCGCGTGCGCAGAATGGGTCGCTGAGATCGAGCCGGTTTCCCTCCTGCAGATCCCACACGCCGTCCCATTCTGCGGCGAACCTTCCATTCTGTCCGGCCACCCGGCGGATGCATGCGCCGCGGACGGCGGCGCGCCCGATGGCAGGCGGGTTTTCCTGCGCGTGCGGGATGTTGTCCACGCCGGAGAACCGGTGCTCGAGCACGCCGCTGCGATCCAATGCATGGAAAAGCCCCCGGTCCCCGAGGATGCCGTATCGCGTGTCGATCTCGAAGAGTTCGAGCCGCAGCGCGAGGATGTTGGCGAGCCCCTCCCAGTCGAGCCCCCGTTCCTTGAGGAGCGGAGTCAGTTCGCGCTTTGCGGCTGCCAGCGGGCCCCGCTGGGAGAGCACGAGTGAGGCGGTGAGCGGCTTGGGCTCGGGATCGGCTGCGCGGAGTTCGGCTTCGAGCCGCGAGAGGACTGGCGACCAGGCGTCCGCCGCCTCGAGGGTCGTGTTTCTCCGGCGGGCATGATCGCGGAAGAGCGCGAGCTTGATCGCCCAGTCGAGGGTCCGGGCCACGGATTCCGGGCCGTGCTGGAGGCGGTCGAGCATCGAGCGCCACTGGCGGCATGCTTCGCGCGTCCACGGCGGCATGAACTCGGAGTCCATGTGGGCCTCCGCCTGCTCGAGGAAATGCCTTTGCACATCAATCGCGGTCGCCTCGCGTCCATCCACGAGCGGAACCGCGCGGCTGCACGAGGGATCGGTCGAGAATGTGCGCATCGCGGCGAGCGGATCCTGGAACTGCACGCTCTCGCCGGGTCGCACTCCCGCGTCGATGAGGGCCACGGCCAGGGCGGTGGTCGAGACCTTCAGCCAGGCGCCGGTGTGGCCGCAGAGGCTCTCGCCGCAGAGAATGTGGAGCCGCCCGTATCCGTTCGCGCTCAGGGGTTCGTTGCGCGTGTGGAAGATTCCGCGGCTCCCCCCGGTGGATTCCCCGGAGACCACGTTGCGCAGATGCGCGACCCGCGGCGAAATCATGAATGTGATCCCCGGTGAGAAGCAGTCGAACCCACCGGCGCCGGAGAAGACGATGCGTGAGACGAGGTGGGGGATGATCTGCCTCGCCAGCGAACTCTGGAGGATGGAGCGATGCAGATACGACTCGTGGCATCCCCAGGTCGTGCGCGCCGTGTAGTCCACGTTCCCCTTCAGGATCATCGCGTGCGCGATCGAGCCGTCCCGTTTCCTCGCCTCCTCCGCGAGGCCCGCGAGCATGTGGTCCCCCGCCTGCATGTAGCGGCAGATGTCCCAGGGGTTTGCGCATTCCGGCGTCGCCAGCTCGGGGTGGGCACCGCAGTCCACGTAAAGGCGCGACCCGTTTGCGAGGAAGATTCCGCTCGAATGGAGGCCGGGCACGTGGGGGGCTTGCGCGGCGAGGTGCACGATGTCCTCCGCGACATCCTCGGTGTCGCCGCGCTGCCCCGACTTGAGGATGACGCTCAGGGCGTATTCGGTCTCCATGCCGAAGAGTCGCTCGTTCATGTCTGGATTCCGGGTCGAGCTGGACTACTGGCCGCCGCGCTGCCTTGTGGAATTCAGGAATGCCTCGCTGTCGCCGGAGAGTGCGGCGCTGATGGCGGCATCTCCTGCGGCGAGCAGTGTGGACATCTGGGCTTGTGCGACCGCGAGGTCGTCGCCGCCGGGATCGCTTGCCGAGGCAGGTTGCTGGATGGGGTGATGCGTCTTCTGTTTTTCGTTCATGGCTTTGGTGGTCTTGGTGATTTCGGTGAGGCTGGGCGCGGGTTCGTGCGGGGAGGGGGGCGGTATTCCGGCGCAGGCGTGAATGGGGTGACCGCCGCCGGCGTGCAGCTCGGTGCCGGCGTGGCGCCGAGAATGTCCAGGGCGTCTTCGAGAGTGGCTGTCTCGAGGAAGCGGGTCCTTTCCCTCGTGTGGCCCAGCGGATTTGCGAGCGCCACCGTCCTGCGGGCTGGCCATCTGCCGGGCAGCCGGAATGTCACCTCGTCCCAGTCCACGTGGTCGATTTGATCCGGCTCCGCGAGGCGCAGGAGGTGGCTCCGCGTGTATGCGCGCGTGTCCGCCGGTGGTTCGCTCACAAAGCGCCCGATGTCGGCGTCGCTGACGACGCGGTCCACGGCGCCCTGCGCTTCACACGCCTGGTAGAGGCCGCCGTCGAGCGAGCTGTAGAAGTGGTCCAGATGCTTGATCTCCGGGGAAGCCCAGCCGAGCTGCGGGCGGCGCTGCATCGTGCGTTCGAGCAGGGAGAGCTTCAGCACCCAGTCGAGGCGGCGGGTGAGTGACGGGAAATCGCAGGCTTCGAGCCTCGCCAGTGTGTCGGCCCAGAGCTCCAGGATGTGCGGAGCCTCGGGCACCACACCCTCGCAGTTCCCCGCGTCCACAAACGCCTTCGCCTCCTCGAGAAAGCGGAGCTGCAGTTCGACCGCTCTCAGTTCGTGCCCGGACACGAGCCGCGCACGCTCCGAGAGCGAGGGGTCGCGGCTCCACGCGGTGGCCGCCGCGACCGGATCGTCGAGGATCAGGCCGGGGTTGATCCTCTCCTGCTCGATCATCGCGAGGACGATCTGCATCACGCCGACCTTGAGCAGGCATGTGACTTCGCAGAGCGAGGAGTCATGGAAAATGACGTGGAGCCTGGCCAGTTTTCGGGCGGGTGAGCTTTCGTCCGAGCCGGGGTTGCCGCAGAGCGCCTCGTCGCGGCTGTTCACGATGGGGCGGTTGCAAGTGGTCTGGACGCCCGTCAGGACTTCGACGAAGTCAACGCGCTGGCTGATTTGGAAATTGCAGGGTGCCGCGAGGGATGCGGGTCCGTCTGAGCCGACTTTTCCCTGCCCCGTGAACACGATGCTCGATGCCTGGTAGGCCGCGAGATACAGGAGGTGCTGCAGCCGTCGGTGGAAGATGTTTTCCCATGCGCGGCGCGTGATGAGGAAATCGAGGTGGCTCCCGAAGGAATTGCCGTGTCCGTCGGTGTTGTTTGCGAGCACATGGATTCTCTGCCCCGCGGGCAGTTCGGCGTTCACCTCGGCCTGGGCCCGTGCGGCGATTCGCAGCATCGCCTTCCACGCCGCGACATGGTCCCGGGCCGAGAGCACTTCCGGCAGGCAGAGCTCGAGGTGGTCGAGGTCGATGTAAACGCACCCGCCGTTTGCGGGCAGGAAGGTCCTCCGCCAGTCCTGCGGGTCGTATGTGCCGTGCCCGGCATTGGCGCTGCTCCCGTAGGTGCTCCAGCCGGTGGAGCGCCACGACTCGGCGCGCCGGGCGCGGCAGTCCCCGCAATTGCATGCCTGTCCGGAGGTGCGCGACTCGCTCGGCACGCCGCGGATTTTTTCAAGGAGCGCCACCGCCGCGCGGCTGCCGGTGCCCTCCGAACCGCCCGTTCCCGTGAAGAAATTCCCGAGTTCGATGTCGCCGCCGCAGAGCTTTGGAACATTCAGGGGGTTCATGAGTTCAGGTAGCGGCCGGGCTGCTTCACTTTCCGCGCGACGGGCTGGACGCTCACGATGGAGACGTCCTGCGGGAGGTCGGCGAGATACGAGTGCGCGTTTGCGATCGAGAGGGTGGTGCGCATGCGTTCCATCGCCAGTGCGACCGCCTCGTCGATGTCGCCGGCGCGCAGGCCCGGCTCGCTCTCGCCCCGCAGCTCGCGCTGGAGCGCCGTGCGTTTCGCGTGCCGGCAGACCTGCTCGAAGATGCGCCCGCTCACGAGCTCATGCGCCATGACCGTGCGCTCCTTGCCGTCGCGGAAACGGATCACGCTGATCGCACTCTCCCCGGCATTTGAGCCGTAGAAGCGCGACACCGCCGTGTCCACGAGGTGCTCGCGCGTGGCCTGCGCCTCGGAGCCGTTCGGGCTGAACTGCAGCGTCCCCGGCAGGTGGATGCCGAAGATCGCGCGCGCCCCGCGCGCGGTGGGCCGCCCCACGGGAATCTCGATGTCCGAGAGCCGCTCCAGCAGCGCCGCATCGATCAGATCCTTGCGGTTGGTGGCCGCGATGATCGCGATGTTTTTCCGGTCGGTGAATCCGTCGAGTTCGGCGAGGAGCGCGGCGAGGAACTTGTCACTGTGGTGTCCCACCGAGCTGCCGCGGGCCCGGCCAACCGCCTCCACCTCGTCGAGAAAGGCGATTGCAACCCCGTCCGCGGCCGCCTCCCTGAGGCTCTTGAAGAAGTTGCGGATGTTCGCCTGCGTCTCGCCGACAAAGGGGCTCTCCCACTCGGCGGGCTTGACCACGGCGATGCGGCAGCGCTTTCCGCTGGTGCGGGTGATTTCGCTCGCGACCGCCTTCACCATCAGCGTCTTGCCGGTGCCCGGCGGACCGATGAGGAGGATGCTCTGGCGCCCGCCGATTCCCCACCGGGCTGCGGGCTCCGGATTGCTGAGCGCGATCGTCAGCGCCGAGAACAACTCCTCCACCTGCGCGCCGAGCCCGCCGATCTGGTCAAAGCGGATGTCGGGCACCTCCTCGAGCAGGCATCTGTGCCCGCGGGCGCGCTCGACCTTCTCGAAGGCCATCCAGGCATTGCGATCAAAGCGGACTGTGTCCCCCGGCGCGAGCTGCTGCGCCGCGAGCTCCGGCGCGGCATCCACGATCAGTTCCTCGTCGCGCCATTTGATCACGAGCGAGCCTGTCGGCAGCGCGCGATCGAAGAACGCCGTCTCGCCGACGAAGCGCGCTCCCCGCGGCGACTTCGCCATGATCACGTTCAGGTTGCTCGCGAGGAATACTTCGTCGCCCGCCCGCAGTTCCCCGGCTGCGACGCTGTCGTGCAGGCCGACGACCCGCTGCGAGGTGCCGTGCAGCACGATCGCACCGCCGCCCTGCGGGGTGGCGACGCCCTTGATGAATGTCGCGGCGTGCATCGGGGGCGCCGTCAGCTTTGCCAGCAGCGCCCCGAGCTCGCTCATCTTTTCCTCGGCCTCGACGAGGGCGGCCCGCGACCTGCCGAGATTTTTGATCAGGAACTCATCGAGCCTCCGCGAGCCGTCGGGACACGATTCGCGGACCGTCTGGGCGTAGGCGATCCGCTGTTCGAGGGTGAGGCGATCGTCGCCACCGAGCAGCGGTTCGAGTGGGATTTCATTGTTTCTCGCAGGGCGTGGCATGGGTGTGTTCTCCGGTTGAGGTTTTGTTGGAAAGGTCGTTGCCGGACCGGGCGCCCTCGCGCGCCGCTCCGAGGATGTGAAATGCGCGCCGCTGCACGGTTCCGCCGCACCAGCCGAAGAGCGCGAAGCCGAGGCCGGCGTCGGCGTTGTTCGCGAGCAGCGCGACGTGGTTTCCGCGCGCGAAGACGGTGCGGTGCAGCAGCACGTCGTCATTGCTCAGGAATGGCTTCTGCAGGGCGCACTCCCTTCTGCGCTCGGCGGGGCACTCCGCGTTGCAGAATGCGAAGCTCGGATGGCTGTGCCACCAGCCGAGCATCATCTCGCTGGAGTTCCGCAGGTCGAGTGCGGCGCGCACCGCGGTCCAGGTCTCCGCGGTGAAAGTGAGTGAGGTCGTCTTTGACTCGGTGAAGCGCGCTGGAATCTGCGCCGTGATCACCACGGCGATCTCGGGAACCGCTGCGTCGCGGTGCATCCTGCCAATCAGAATCCCCCCCGTTTCAAGCGCCCCGGCTTCGCGGGTGAGCGACTCGACTTCATCGAGCACCCGCTGCGGGACGAACACCGGCACCTCTCCGTCCTGCGGGTCGTCGCTCGCGACGGCTCCGGCCCGCAGTGCCGCCAGCGATGAGTCCACGAACGGCATCGGCGGCGAAGTGTCGCGCACCGTGAAGCTCGGGCCGGCCGCGGATGGCGCGGACGCGTTCCGGTAGGCGAACAGCTTGAAGTGAAACAGCTCGCCGCTCTTCAGGATTTTCTGCTCCACGAGGGTGGTGGAGATTTCCACCGCGAGCGGTTTGAAATAGGCGACCGTCACATCCGAGACGAGATCGCCGTCGGAGAGCCTGGCGCCGACGGCGTGCGGTTCCCCGTCCTCGGCCCAGATGGGAGCGATGGTGATGCGGCCGGTGTCCGCGGGCGTGCAGCGGCGCAGGCCCTGCATGCGGAGGTGCTCGCGCGCGGGTTCCCAATCCACCTCGACGGGAAACTGGCCGAGCGGCTCGCGGGTGTCGTGCCGGAGCATTTCGAGCACGAATCTGAAGTTGGTCTGCTGCATTGGATGCGGTCGGTTCAAATGGCGCGCGGGGTTCGCGGCGGCGCCCCTTCCCCCGGGAGCACCGCCGCGATTTCCCCTTTCCCCCTAGTCGCGCAGGTCCGTGGCTCCGCCTGCGTCCACGTTTGGCTGCAAGGTCAGCCGGTCGTTTTCCAGGAGCGCCTCCGACACGCGCTCCGCGCGGTTCAGATGCCGGCCTTCACGCTCGAGCCTTGCGTGGTAAGTCAGCGGGCGTCCGCTGCTGTCGTTGCGGGGCAGCCGCATGCGGGGGACGAGACCCTCGAGCAGATCGCCGATGGTCGTGTCCGACGGCAGGTCATCGACTGCGACCTGGTTTTGCCCGGTCACATCCGACACCTGGATTCCTTTCATTGGTGCCATGATCATGGTGTGGTTTCCTTTCGTGTTGTGTTTTTGCTGAGCGCCAGGAACTCCCCGGCGACATCTGGATCCCGCAGCGCGGCGACCTCCTCCGCGCACAGCCGGGCGGCGACTGAGAGCGCGGATAGCGCGTGCGCGAGCTGCGCGGCGGTGGGGGCTGCGGGAAAATTCACCTCGAACACCGGGATCACCCGGTCCTCGCTCCCCGAGAGCGACGGCCGCGCCATTCGCACCGCAGCGCCAGCCCGGAGCATGAGGGCGACGATTGCGGCGACGGACTGGGCCGCCGGCTCGTCGCACCTCGCGAGTTCGACGGATGCGCGGACGCCTTCGCCGAGGGGAGCGATCATCGCCTGGAGAAAGGTGCCCGGACACTCGAGTTCCACGGAGCAGGCGTTCACTCCCCGAGGCGCGGATGCCCAGCCAGCCTCGTCGCAAAGGCGCTTGATGGCATCCTGCGACGCGCAGAGGAGCGCCCCGGAATCCTCCCCGGGAACCTCCTCGCCTGCGAGAGCCGCGATCGCGGCTGAGAATCCGCGCCGCGTCCCGCGGATGATCGGTCCGGAGTCCTCATCGAGCGGAATCTCGGCGCGAAGCTGTGCCTCGCCATCTGCCGGCGGCGTGAGTTTCAGGAGACCGGGAAGCGAGGTGTTCCTTTCGAGCATCTCGCGTGGGAGCAGCGCGCCGGCCAGCGGCGCGCTCATCACCAGCCACGGGCCGTCGAGTTCCGCGGTGATCGGAGCGCGGTGGGAGGCGAGTTCCCAGCGGTTGCGGGCGTTCGCCGCTGGCGCGGCCTCAAATTCGGTGAGCGCCTCCGCAGCCAGCGGAGCGAGTCGTGAGAGTGCGATCACGGGCGCACCCCCTTCCATTTCAGCGGGCGGCGATCCAAAGGGAAGCGCTGCTGGTTGTTCCTCGCCCATTCACATGCGGCGGGATTCAGCCCGTCGTGCGATGCCCACTTCTGGTAAGTGATGATCTCATAGACCTGATACAGGATGTCCACGAGCGGGGTGCCGCCGCTCAGCTTGCCGCAGCACAGGAACGGGCCGCCCGCATTCGGGTGCCAGATGTCCCACGGCTTGAGGATCGTCACGACCTGCCCGGGGTCCACGGCGCGCAGGTAGTCGTCCGGCAGGAAAATCCCGACATCGAACTCATTCGCCTCGGTGATTTCACCGTCGCGCCGCCGGACGAGCCCGCGGCAGTGGAATCGCGCGATGTATTTCTGCGGAGGCGACGCGGGCTCCGCCTCGAGTTCCAGAATGTCGCTGGCATTGGCGAGGGCCGTCGCCTGGTTGAACTGCACCTGCAGGAAGCTCTTGAGGATGGGGTCAGTCATGGGCGTGCGAGTTGGGTTCGGTGATTTCAAAATGCGCTTCCGTGCCGTCCACGACGGCGCCGAAGACATCGCCGGTGCGGAATCCGAGATTCGAGAGAGGCGCCGTGATCGCGGCGGCCGGCACATCCTGCGGCGAGAGGCGTTCGAGCGAATGAAAGCCGATCGCGCGCATCGCTCCGCCGCACTGCGGGCACACGGCGCCGCCAGCGATGCGGTCGCGCAGGCCGAAGAACTCCGCCGATGTGCGGCACGAGCCGCAGGCCCACTGCCTCGCGAAGGGCTGGCCCTCGAAGTGGATGCTGGCCGCGCCGCGGCCGAACACATCCGCCAGCGTGAGCGCGGACGGCGGGCCGGCGAGTGCGCGCGCCGAGAAGGTCCGGTGGTCGAAGCGGCACGCGCGGTTCCTCGGCAGCTTCGTGACGAAATGCCGGTGCGAGTTTGCATCGATGAGCACCTCGCTCCCGCACGCGGCGCGCTCCCAGTCGCCCGCGAGGATCTTCTCCACCTCGATGGCCTGCAGTGCCGCCGCGAGCGCGCCGAGCGAGGACGGCGAATGCGACGGAGCGGCCGCGATGCGCGAACCGTCGCACGCGTAGCTCTCGCGCTCCGCCTGGTAGTCGCTCTCCTCCCAGAGGCACTCGAGGCACACGTTCTCCCCGCCCGGGCGATACACATTCACGCGCGCCAGCATCCCGTCCGCATGCACGCCCGAATCGACAAACGGCACGCCGAGCCTGCACGCGATGCGGTTCACGGTGCGGCGCGCCGCGCGCGAGTCGAGGCACGCCGCGATCACATCCGCACGGAGCGCGCCGAGAGGGACAGCCTCGACTCTCGCGACAACCGGCACCACCGCCAGGCGGGGATGGATCGCGCGGAGCCGCACCATCTGGCGGATTGCCTTTGGCAGGCCGATGTCGGCACGGGTGATGTCCTGCGACGCGAGGTTCCCTTCCTCGTAGGAATCGAAGTCCACGATCGTCACGCGTCCCACGGCGGGCATGCGCGCGATCAGCGGCAGCAGGTGCGAGCCGATGTTGCCCGCGCCGATGACGGCGACGCTCTTCATTCCGCGGGGCTGGCTGGATGCGGCGGTGCTCATTTCAAAACTCCGGTTGCCAGCGGTAGCCCGCGTCGAGGGCGGTGGACTGGTCGCACAGCGGGCACTTCTCGCCGTAAGTCCAGCAGCCGAGATCCTCGCGCTGGTGGCACCACGTGCCGCAGCCCGGGCAGCGCACCGCCGGGTCGTCCTTCGCGATCGCCTGCCTGCACCGCGCGCAGAACACCGTCGCTCCGCCTGCCCCGCCCGGAAACGGTTCCACCCCCGCCAGCCGCTCCGTCGAGAAAAAGCTCCGCACGCCGCCCAGCACGATCTCGTCGCGGTCGCGCAGCACGCGGATGCCCGTCGTGAGCGGGCGGCTGTTCACGCGCACCTTCGAGCGCGGCGGCGCGAGCAGCACCCAGCCGTCATTTGCCGTCGCACGAAAGCGGAGCGCGGCAGGACTCCCGCCCGCGTCGGCCCGCAGCGATCCGCTGGGATCAAGCGTGAGTGCCGGCCCCGTCAGCGGTGCGGGTTCCCAGCGGTCGTTTTGATGGAGCCAGAGGTGGGGCATAGGGCGCGGTGTTTTGTTGGACCGAGCATGCCCCTCGGAATGGCGTTCGCATATCCGGGCAGCCTGCCGACGTAATTGCTGCGACCGAGTGGTTTACGCCTGTGCATCGCGCCGACATTTGGGAAATCCCGCATCTCCGCCGTCCCCGATTCGCTCATCGGAGCTGCTCCGCGCGCGACGCTCCCGCATCAATAGCCGGATCGCGAACCTGAGCAAGCTTCCCCTGCCACGTTCCCCGTGGTAGCCAACGAATGAACCCTCCAGATCCATGGCCGCCATTTGGAAGACTCTCCGCGTTTTCATCAGCAGCACGTTCCGCGACATGCAGGCGGAGCGCGACTGGCTCGTGCGCTTCGTCTTTCCGAAGCTGCGCGAGGAGCTCGTGAAATTCCGCGTCCACCTCGTGGATGTGGATCTTCGCTGGGGCGTCACCAGCGACGAGGACGCGCTCGGCGTCTGCCGCGAGGTCATCGACGAATGCCGTCCGCGCTTCATGTGCATCCTCGGCGGCCGTTATGGCTGGGTGCCCCCGGGCCGCATCGAATCCATCACAGCGGACGAGGTGCATTACGGTGTGCTGGGGCGCATGGCTGAAATGCGCGGGCACTCCTTTTTCTATTTCCGCGATGAACGTGCGACGACGCGCATGGTGGAGGGGACTCCCGGCGAGTTCCGGGAACCGGACGGCAGCGAGCACGCGCGCAAGCTCGCGTCGCTGAAAGAATCGATCGCCGACGCGGGTCTTGCCCCGCGCACCTACGGCGAAGATGCGCAGTGGGACGCCCTGCAGAAGCGGCTCGTCGGCTTGGAAGAATTTGGCGAGCGCGTGCACGACGACCTTCTCACAAGTCTGCGGGAGGATCCCGAACTCTCAGCGCGCTTCACCGCCGCCGATGCCGCATCACTCGATGAGTTCGCCGAGGAGGCGGAGCAGATGGAGGCTTTCATCGAGGAGCGCACCGAGCGCTTTGTCCTCGGCAGCCGCGAGCCGCTGATGCGCGATCTGCTCGCCTTTGCCGCCGCCGACGGCACGCCGAACATCTTCGTCCTCACCGGCGACCCCGGCTCCGGCAAATCCGCCTTCCTCGCCAAGTTCACACGCGATCTCCCTGCCGCCCTCTCAACACTCAACTCTCAACCCTCAACTCTCTTCAGCCACTTCATCGGCGCCAGCTCCGGCTCCACCGACCTTCGCCGCACGCTGCGCCGCCTCTGCCACGAACTCGCCACAGCCGCCGGCAACACCGAGCCGCTGCCGCTCGACATCAAGGAACTCATCACCCATTTCCAAAAGCTCCTCGCCGAAGCCGCGGGCAGGCGGCGCGTCATCCTCGTCTTCGACGCGCTCAACCAGTTCGACGCCACGGACGGCGCGCACTGGCTGAACTGGCTGCCCCGACCGAATGAACTGCCGCCAGGCGTGCGCATCGTCGCCTCCGTCATCGCCCCGGCGGACGGCCAGCCCGAGCACCAGACCCTCGCCATCCTGCGCACGCGCCCCGGCACCCGGATGGAAAAGCTGGAGCCGCTCACCGAGGCGGACACACGCGCGGTCATCGAGGGCAGCCTCCGGCGCTACGCGAAACGCCTCAGCCCGGAGCAGCTCGCCGCGCTCCTCGCCAAGCCCGCGGGCCGCCTCCCGCTCTACGTCCTCACCGCGCTGGAGGAATTGCGCACGCTCGGCACCTACGAGGAGATCACCGACCGCATCCGCGCCCTGCCCGGCGACGCCCGCGCGCTCTTCGGCTGGATTCTCACCGAACGCCTCGCCCGCGACC
Source organism: Chthoniobacteraceae bacterium (assembly GCA_044221035.1). Classification (GTDB taxonomy): domain Bacteria; phylum Verrucomicrobiota; class Verrucomicrobiia; order Chthoniobacterales; family Chthoniobacteraceae; genus SXWH01. The sequence goes on from JBGAPU010000038.1 coordinate 28,706, forward strand.
CCGGCTTCCGCGACCGCGAGGGGCGGCCCTGCGGCGCGGCGCTCGTGGAAAAATTCGCCGCCTGCCTCGGCGTCAGCCGGCACGGCCTTTCCCCGGCGGAACTCGCCGCCCTGCTCGACCCCGGCGATCCGCTGGGCAATGTCGCCGCGCTCCTCCGCCTCCTGCGCCCCTACCTCATGCGCCGCGGCGAACTGCTCGACTTCTACCACGGCCAGTTCCGTAGGGCGGCCACGTCGATGTTTGAGAAGGATACGGAGAAGTCCCACGTCGCTCACCTCGCGCTGGCTCAGCACTTTCTCCACGTTGCTGATCCGAGCGGAGACAGCAGTTTCACAGGGTCTGATTCGCGGGCGCTGGAAGAACTGCCTCATCACCTCACACACGCCGGAGATTCATCCGCCCTTCACGAGGTATTGTGTAATGTCTCGTTTCTCGAAGCTGTTTTTGTCGCAGGTGTTGCTTTTCCGTTTTTGCAGGATCTCGAAGCTGCACGAGCCGCTTGGTCATCTGACGTGTTGCGCTCCATCGGCAATGCGGTGGCATCGTCACTTAAAACAATTACTTTGTATCCCCGCTTCGGACTCGCTGCTTTTCTCAACCGACTCCGCTGGGAGGGCGGGGTGGATGAACGCATAAAATCCACCGTCACTCGTGCCTCCATCAAACTCGATTCAAAGGGTCCCTGGTTTGAAACAGCGTCGCCGTTCGAGGGGGAAGGAAGCATCGTCTTTGGCAGTTCGCAGCCACTCCAAGCGCTTTGTCCCGACCGTGGTTTGCTCGTCACGAGTGACGGACGGCATGGCATGGAGTTTCGTGATATCCAACGTGGAAACCTGCTGGCGCGGCGTGGACTCGGCGAAGCTGGCGCCCACTGTCTCGCGGTGGAGCCATCCCAATCGCTCATCGCATGGGCGCAGCGCGACGGCCAGGTCCATTCGGAGAACTCCGGGAATGTCTTGGCGGGCAGGCCGCGTGAAGAGGTAATCGCCTTCCCGACCCCCTCAACAGTGATTGCTGTGCGGCGTGACGGCAGTCTTGTAGCATGGGAGCCGCAAAGTGGTGTGGAGTCCGTCCTTTATGCCCGCTTGCCTTTTCCACTGCTCGTGCTACGCAGTATGCATGGGAGCGGCGCACTTCTCGCGGTGGCGGGAGAATTCACCGGGGCGCAGGCGATCTTCACGCTAAGAGCAACCGATGGAGTGTGGCGGTCGTCCCGGATTGCGTGGGCGGGACCGCCTGTTCTTGACGGCTGCCTCGTGCCTGGAGGGAAACATGCCTTGTTCGTCTGTGCAGACCGCACCATGTCCATCGTGCAGATTCCTTCCGGAAGCGTCCTCGCCTCCACCGCCTACGAACGCCGGGCCGATGCCAGCGCCATCGGACGACCAGAGGCATGCGCCGCAGGTTTTTACAGCGACAAGCCGGCCATCATGCTCGCTTCAAGTGACGGCTGTCTCCTCGCCTGGCATTGGCAGGATGACACAGCCGAGAACTTGGCTGCCTATAAAACACGTTTTGATAACATCTCGGCGGTCACCCTCGAATATCTTCCGGTGCAGAAAGCCTTTTTTCTCACCACGCAGGATCGCGGAATCCTGCTCGCCGCACGTGCCAGCCCGACTTCACAGCGCCATCGAGCACCGGTTGCCAGTTGCGCACTCACCGCATCCGGCTGCGTCGCTTCAGTGTGTCGCGAAGATCACACCCTTCGCTGGTGGCAGTTCGACGGTCTTCTGCCTCTTCGAAAATTCGACGTTGAGCTTCCGCAAATCGTCGTCCCGGCAGCCGACGACGAGAGCGTCTTCGTCGGCACCGGCACCGGCTGGCTCTGGCTCCATCCGTCCGACGCTCGTCCTCCCGACGACCATGTGTTCAGGCTTTTCAATCATCCCGTTTCCGGCCTGTTTGCCACATCGGCTCATCAAGCCGTTGCTGCTTCCTCCGAAGGTCAGATTCTAAGCGTGGATTTTCAGGACGACTCCGTGGCGTGGCTTTGCTCCGACATAGGCATGCGTCGGCAAGCCGCCGTTTTTCCGTGTCCCGTTCCCGGCGGCATATACCTTTCCGTCCGGGAATTGTCGGCAGGTGATCTCTGCCACACGTTGGCCATGGGAGGAAAAGGCAAGGATGAAACTGAGTTATACCGGCACTTTCGACCGTTCAGCGCCGCAGTGTCGGGAAGTGCAGCGCGCATAGCCATTGCCGGCAAGAATACCACCGTCTGGAGTCTCGAAGGGGCCACGCTGAAATCCCTTTTCCACGGTGACGTCGGTCGAGATGCCGTGGCCCTTGAATTCGCCCGCAACAGCACGCTGCTCGTAATTGCCCGGGATGACGAAAATTGGCTCGAACTCCGCCGCTGCGAAGCCAGTCTCCCGCTCGTAAGCGTCCTTGAACTTCCCTCTGAACCATCCTGCCTCTGCGTCCGCGAAAACCAGATCGTCGTCGGTTTTCGTTCCGGGAGGCTCATGGCCATCCGCCTGCGAGGTTAGCGCCTCTACTCACAATCCACCGTCTCCAGCATGAAAACCAGACGTCTTTACCGCCGCGATCGCGAGGATAAAATCAACAGCCTCAACCGCGTCGTCGCTGACGCCAAACAAGGCCGCGCCGCGCTTGCCCTGGAGCGAATCGCCGACCTGCTCGACGAATTTCCGGACGACGCCAGTGTCCTTTACGAAAAGGGTCTGCTTCTACGCGACAATCTCGGTGCTGGAATTGAAGCCCGGGCCTGCTTTGAGCGCGCCTATCATGCCGCTGCCCCCGGAGAGGAGGTGCGCGGGCTTGCCTCGTGCAATGCCATGTCCCTCGCGGCAGATGAGGCCGAAGCGGATAAATGGTTCGCCGTCGCCGCCGATTTGAGGCCGTCGGACGAAATGCTCGCTTCAGTCCGGAAAATGCGGTCTGCGGCGGCGCGGGATGGCGTGGATTTCGACGTTATCCTGCGCGGACGGGTTGCCGCGCAGGCTGAGCAGGGCCCCGAACATGGGGGCGGTTGCGCATCGCTTATCGAGATATTCCTCTCCTGTGCTCCGCTCCGTGCCGACGAGGAGCGTGCCTTCCGCATCCAGCGTGCGCTGTGCCTGCGCGCCCTGGACTTCCAGGCGTCCCGCACGCGAGAAATGCTCGCCGAGGACTTTCCGCCTGAGGAGCGCATCGCCCTCCAGCGCGCACTTCCGGAGATGGAGCGTGCGTGCGAGATCGATCCCCATGATGCGGAGCTTTGGAATTTCCGCGCGGCATGGTGCACCCTTCTACGCCGCGATGAAGAGGCGATCGCCCACGCCGACAAGGCGATCACCCTCCGCCCCCATCGATATGCGAAGCCATGGCTCAATAAAGCGAACGCATGCTGGCGCCTCGGTCGCACGGAGGAGGCCCGGAGGCATGGGAAAACAGCCTTGGAACAAGCCACCGCGGCTGGTGACGAGCGCGACTGTTCACTGGCCCGCTCCATCGATCTACGGAGCGGAAATGCCAGCGATCTCCCCGCGGACGATGCGATTGCCGAATGGCAGGCTCAGTTCAATAAGGGGTGGCTCCTCACGGCAAAGAAGGAGGTTTCCAAAAAGGGTGGGAGCGGAGGTTTCGAGCAGATCGCCGGCGGCTTTCTAAAGCGAATTGGGCTCGTTGGGTCGGAATGGCATCCCGACATCATCAAGATTGTTGCTGAGATGCTGATCTACTTTTCCCCGGAAACCTCCCTGGCAGCCTTGAACGAAGCCCGCGAACAGAATCGACGTGCCTATGAAAACGCGCTTAATTCAGCGCTCTACCTCGCCGCTACGCAGAAAGGAGTCCTCGGTCGTGACGCCGTCCGAATGATCGCGCTAGGCATCTTGGCAACGGATAGTCCAGCATCATCCAAAGCGCTTTATCGCGCCTGCGTCATTCAGACGTCGGCTGCATCCAAGGCATTTTCAAGCCTGCCCGAAATCATGGGCCGCGCGATCTCGGCCATCAATCCGAGCGTGGCCCGTTGGATCAAGCATCAACCACCAGCGGACCAAGATGACATCGAACGAGCCAGGACCAGCATCCTATGGAGGTTCGAGGCGGGGAAGATGGATGCAGCGGGCCGGCCAGTCGCAAGCGCTGGTGCCCGCGCGGGCGCAAGCCTCGCGATCCTTGTCGGTCTTGTGGTCCTAGGATGGACTTATTGGGGGCAAATCTCGGCGTTTGCGGCGAGGAACCAATCGCTCCTTATCACGATCGTGGGCACGCTTGTCTTCCTACCTTTGATCGTCATGCAGGTCCGGAGTGCAGCGGCTGCTTTGGCCCGGCGATCCACATGCGGGACCTGTGGGTGCCCATTGGAGAAAATCCCGGTGCCAGCCTATATGCATGGCATGGGGGGCGTCATGATGAACACCAGCCGCATGCACGCAGGCATCGACGGAATCGGGGCGGAGTGCACAGCTTGTGGGCAGCTATACTGTCCCCGATGTGAGGATCCGACGCAGCCCTGCAAGTGTGGTGCACCAGCGATTCGCCGCGTGGGTGTCACCCGCCGTCGAGTCGGGTAGCGGGCGGTCTTGGCGTTTTCCCAGGCGTTTCGGTGCGCGTTGCGCATGTGAACGCTAGGAATCGGAGGCAGGAAATGTCAGAATGTCTGCGCAGTGGCGCGGAGCAAATGGCTGGGGAGGAGAGGGAAACGTCGGCAGATAGCTCAAATATGCAGGGGGCTTGGGGTGGGGTATCGCGGTCGTGTTCAACGCACGAAACCGATGCCGCACTTGCTCAACCAACTGGATGCCGGGGGAGGCTGGCCGAAGGCCGGGGGCAGGGTCGTGCCTGGCGATGGGCGGTCGATGCGGGGCTGGGCTCGCGCCGGGGTGGATCGGGCGGATTCGCGGGGTGGTGGGGGCAGGATTTGGCGGGCTTGCCGGGATAATTGGCGGTTCCGCGGGGTTTTCGGGGCAAATGTGGGGACTGCAGGATCATTCTGCGCCTTTGCAGAATGGGTTTGCGCTGGTGCAGAACGATTCTGCGCCGGTGCAGGATCATTTTGCAGCGCGACAGATTCGTTCTGCGCTGGCGCAGGTTCACCTTGTGCCGGGACAGGGTCAGCCTGTGCCGTGGCAGAACGGTCCTGCGCCACGCGGGAACGGTCCTGCAGCGCGGCAGAATCAATCCGCGCCAGTGCAGATCGACCCTGTGCCGCCGCAGGATCATCCTGCAGCGGGGCAAGGCGGACCTGCGCCGTGGCAAAACGATTCTGCGCGGTGACAGACCCAGCCTGCGCCGCGCCGGGATCGTCCTGCACCGTCGCAGGATCGCGCTGCATTGCAACGGAACCATCCTGCACGGGCGCTCCCGGAGTCCGCGGAAAGGCGCGGGGCCGTCGGGGAATTGCGGGGCGGGGGTGGGATTCCGCAGGAGTCGGGGGGAGTGGGGCGGGGGAAATATGCGGTGTGCATTCCGGAGATGGCGGCATTCCCGTCGGAAAGCGCCGTGCTGCGGAGCGTTTCAGTCGTGTGCCGCGCCGGCGGCGGACACGTGCAGCGCGGGGCCTGCATGCGGCGGGGACGCGCCTGCGCAGGGCGGGGACGCACATGCACGGAGCGGGGACGCGCACAACCGGCGCGGGGGCGAATAGGCGGCCTGCACGCACTGCGGGCATCCACGCGGGGGCGCCGCTGCATTTCACCACCCGGGCATTTGCCGGCCCGGAATGGCCCGGAAGCCCGCCCACGCGATGACGGCGATATGGAACCAGTTCGAGAGGAATTCCGGCGCGCTTTGGGGACCCGCACCCGCGGGCTCCCAGAAACCCAGCAATCGAAAACCAAAACACAGACACGACATGAAAAGACAACCCTGCTTCCCGCGCAATGTGGACGCCCGGCCCGATTGGTTCGGCAACTATGCGCGGCAACTGAACATCCTCGCTCCCAGCCTCGGCCTCGCCCCCGATGCCGCGGCGGCGAGCGTGGCGGACGCGCTCTTCCTCGAATACGCGACCGGCGCGGGCTCACGGCGGTGCGCGATTTCGGCCCCGCCTGCACGGCCGCGCTGGATGTGCTCTTCGACGAGGAGAGCGCCGACCCCTACGTCCTGCCGCTCTTCACCGCGCCGCCGCTTCCGCCGGCGAACCCGTCCCTGCCCGCTGTGGTGCCTGTGCGTCCCGGCGCGCTCCAGCGCATCTTCGCCTACGTGCAGGTGATCAAGGCGAGCCCGGCTGCACGGATGCCATCGCCCTCCAACTCGGCATCCTCGGCTTGGAGGCCGCGCAGACGCCGTCGGCAGGCGGCCCGGAATTCACGATGAAGGTGGAGCAGGGCGCCGCATCGCAGATCGTGCGCATCCGCTTCGTGAAGGATGGCCGCATTGGCGTGACGATCCATTCGCGCCGGGGCGGGCCGTCGGCGCCGTGGGAGTTCCCAGCGATTGACACGGAGAGCCCGTATCTCGACGAGCGCCCGCTGCTCGTGGCCGGCACCCCCGAAGTGCGCGAATACCGCCACCGCTTCTGGGACAATCGCTCGGAGACGGGGGATTGGAGCGACCCCTCGAGCGTGACTGTCGGGCCGCAGGGGACGCCGGTGAAGGAAGGATCGCCAAATGTTGCCGCCGGCTGGTTGCTGGTCGTCTCTTCCCAGCAGCCGGTCGTCGGCAGCCGTGGGGCGGGCTCGCGGACAGCGCAGCGCCTTTGCCGATGAATGGGGAAGTGCAAAGCGGGTCGGATGATTCGGCGCGCGCACTCATCGCGGGGTGCCGTCCGCGGCCATTCGCGCTGAAGACGCGCACGGCCCGGCTCGTGGCGCGGTTCCTCGGCGCGCTGAACGGCGCCTGCGTCTCATACCGATACTTCCACGGCGGCGAGCTGCGCCGGGAACTCTCGGGGCGCGGCGTGTTCATCGTGGAGAGGCACGAGGACGGGCTGCGCTGCCGCATCCAGGGGGAGCTGCACAGGCCGACACCCTTCGAGTTCTGCTTCCACCATTTCCACCTCACGGGCCGCGGGGTTCTCGCCGCAGTGTTCGCCCTCGCGGACGACCGCCCACGGGAGCAGCGCGGGGCATCGGAGCCGTTCCTGCATTTCGAGACCGGCGCCGATTTCCGACTTCGCCGGGAGGCGGCGGCATTCCTCGCGCGCTTTGCCCGAAACCGCGGACGGCCGCGGGCCGTGAGGTAGGCGGCTGCCGGAGCGGGGCCCCGCTATGGGATAGTCGCCCCGCGGCGGATCCCACTCGATCGGTCAGGGATTTGGATCGTTACGGAGAAGGTTCCGTCGCCGCGCCGTTTCAGCGAACCGACGCGCTGCCATGCGGCCGGGGCGAGGCCGACGGTCGCCGACAGCAGAAGCAGGAGGGCGCGCATAGGCGCAGACGATCTGGAACAAAGGATGCAAGGCTGGCTCATGGAGCCTAGGACATGGAGAGTAATCACTTTCCGTGCCTCGCGGGTTCGATGATCTCGACGGTGTGGATGTTGGGGACGAGGTCGGCGCCGTTGCGCTCGGCGATGCGGAGTTCGCGGCTGTTTTCGCCGAACCAGAGGGCCTGAACGGCATCCGTGCAGGGGTAGGCGGCGACCTGCCGCTGGGTGTTGATGTCGAAGAGGCGGGCGATGCCATCCTTGCCGCCTGCCGCGAGGAAGCGCTCGGGCGCGAAGCGGAGTGTCCAGATCTCGCTGGAGAGTCCGCGGAGCGTGCCGAGTTCGCGGCCTTCGATGGGATTCCAGAGCTTGATGGAGTCGTCGCTGCCGGCGCTGGCGAGGATGCCGTGCGCGCCCCAGGCGAGGGCCTTGCAGCGGAGGTTGTGGCCGTGGAGGGTGCGCAGGAGTTCGCCGGTCGCGAGGTTCCAGATGAGGATGCGGGGATCGTCGCCGGAGGTGGCGGCTTTTGTCCCATCGGGTGAGACAGCGACGGCGCGGAGGCGCTGTGTGTGGCCGCGAAGGGTGTGGAGGAGCTCGCGGGTGCGCGGATTCCACACCATGGCGGCGGTGTCCTCGCTCACGCTCACGATGCGGGAGCTGTCGGGTGTCCACGCGAGGTCGATGATCCAGCTCCCGTGGCCGAGGAGCGAGTGGAGCATCCTGCCTGTGGCGCGCTCGAAGATGCGGATGATCTTGTGGCTCGCGAGGGCGATTTTTTCGCCGTCGGGGGAAATGACGGACACGCTGACGGACTCGCCATCCACCCTGAATTCGGGGCCCTCGGGCGCGGCGTCTTTTGAGAAGAGGCGAGCGGTGCCGTCCTCGCTCGCGGTGCTGACGACACCGCCGCATGGCGAGAAGCGGCAGGCGTGGATCTTGTGCTTGTGGCAGATGCGAGGATCGCTGGTGGCGACGGGCGCAGGGATCACGGCCGGTGTCCCGCGCAGATGCCAGACGATGACTTTCCTCTCGCCGCCGGCGCTGATGACGGTGCGCCCGTCGGCGGAGATGGCGACGGAGCGGATGACCTCCGGGTGGGCCATGCGGGTTTGCAACTGGGCGGTGGTCTTCAGGTCGTGGAGGCCGACGGTGTAGTCGTAGCTGCCGGTGGCGAGCACGCCGTTCTGCGAGATGGCGAGGCCGAGGATGCCATTGCGGTGCAGCGGGAGCAGCCGTGGCGAGCTGCCGCTCTCGATGCTGATGAGGCTCACCTCACCGCCTCTTGCACCGCCGCCGACCGCGACCGTTTTGTCACCGGGGCAAAAGGCAACTGCTTCGGCCCAGTAGGGGAGCGATGACAGGAGGCGAAGGTGGGCCCGCTTTGCCACGTCGAAGGCTTCGACGGTCCCCCACATGTGCGACGCATCGCCGGTGCCGGCGACGAGGAGGCGCCCATCGCTGGAGAATGCGAGGCAGCGCACCCCCGGCCCGCGCCCGCGTAGGACAGCGGTCTGCGCGAAGTCCACGGTGGAGAAAAGGCGGATGCTGCCATCGGCGCCGCCGACGGCGAGCAGCTCCTCCCGCGGCGAGCACGCGAGCGCGCGACCGCCGGCGACGGGCAGCGTCGCGATGCAATGGCCGGTCTCGGGATTCCAAATGCGGACATCGCTGCCGAGGCTCGCGAGCACGCGCCCGCCGCAGCCCCACGCCACGGATTTGACCGGCTCGCCATGGCCGCGCAGGACGTTGCGGACGCGGCTCGTGCCGATGTCCCAGAGAAGCACCGTCTTGTCGTCGGATGCGCTGGCGATGGTTTTTTCGTCCGGCGAAAGCGCGACGCAGTTCACTGTGTCGCGGTGGCCTTTGAGGACGACATGGCGGACGTGCCCCGGAGGTTTCGAGGGGCGCCGGCTGCACTTGAGGACGACGCGGCAGGAATTGCGCATCGCCCGATCGAGCTTGTTGCCGAGGTCGGTGCCGCTCCAGTCCCAGATGAGCGCGTTGTAGAGCTGCTGGACGAGCAGGCTGGGTGACTCGTGCAGAGCGGCCGCATTCTCCTCGACCGCACGGTAAAGCGCCTCCAACGCAGGTCGGCAGGCGTGATCTTCGGGGACCTGCGGCTGCCCGTGGAGCGAGCGGTCGAAGTCGCGGATGACCTTCCACGCGAGCTGCTGCGGGATGGCGTCGCTCTGGACTTCGGGGTTGGACGCGGGGTTGTTCATCTCCATCCGCGCGACGAGGTAGTCGAAGTCCGTGAGCAGCTCGTAGAGTTCGTCCCACATTCTGGCGCGGCGGAGGTGAGCGGGGGCGTTGCGCAGCGCATAATTGCGGGCAAGGCCCTGCCGTCTCCGCCAGTCGAGGCATGCCTCAGCTACGAGCCGGTGGCAGCGCAGTTTTCCGGAGTCCTTGATGCGGTCGAGAATCGCCTGGAGGTAGCTCTGGTGGTCGAACCGGAATGGATCGAGGTGCCGCGGCTGGTCTGGTTTTCGCGGCATGAAAAAGCTGGATGCCTCGCGGAGCGCCACGTCGCTGAGCCCCTCCGTCCACAGGCCGAGGCCGGAGAGTTCCTGCTCGCAGACCGGCTCCCGCACGACTGCGAGGACGCCGAACATGTCCCACATCTTCGCGTGCATGCTGCCGCCGGGGTCCACCTTCGCGAAGATGGTGTTGATCTTGCGCTGGACGAGTTCGTCCGGCGGAGAGGCCCACATTTCGGGCTTCTCCAAGTAGTCCCGCCGCTTCTCCGGCTCCAAGGTCGCGCAGCGCAGATCGGCGAGCCGTTTGACGACGGTGAAAAAGACCGGTGGCTTCGGGTGGCGGATGATCCGTTCGATCAGCGACTCGGGCAAATCGGAGATCCTCTGCCGGCGGAGGTATCGCAGCACGTCCTCGTGGTCATTCGTGCAGAGCGGCGCATCCTCGCGTGCGGCGCCGATGCCGAAGCGCTGCGAGACGGCCACGTCGTCGCGGAGCCATTTGGAGGTGTGGATGCAGCTGATGATCACGACGACTCCCGGCGGCAGCTCGGCGGGGAGGATGTCGGGGATGAGCATTTTGCCAGCGGCCATCTCGACCTGATCGGCGGCGTCGATGACGACCACAGTCTTGCGTCCGTTGTGCGCATTCTTTGCGCCGAGAAACTTCAGCAGCTCCGTGAGCTTCTGGACGATGTCCCACTCAGCCCACTCGACGGGCTCCGGGGTGATGTGCCTGAGCCGGAGGTGGTGGTAGATTTTTTTCGCGAGGTTTTCCCCGCGGCATGCGGCGCCAGGCTGGGAGGGGACGATGTGGAACGCCGGCTGGAAGCCATCGGCATCGAGACGACGGATGAGGTGCAGCATGAAGCTCGTCTTGCCGCAGCCCATGCCGCCGAGAACGACGCCGTAACCCGAGGCAGTTTCCTGGACGAACTGCACGAGCGCCTCCGTGAGATGGACACGGCCGACGAAATCCGGCGGCTCCGCGGGGAGGTCGAAGTCGAACCCCTGGTAGCGCGTCTGGTGCTCGATCTCGAGGAATGCAGCGCCCGTTTCCACATCCGCGACTTGGAGGAGGTGAACGGCGTCGCCGCTCTTGGTGAACAGTTTGACGTTCGTCGGCGACACAGCGCCGCCGGGTGCTGCAGCCGAGATGTTCTCGGCGCAGGGGAGGATCTTCGGATCGTCGATGGGCTGCATCGGCATCAGCGCAGTGTGAAAATATCCATCGTGAAGCGCTTTCCTCACGGCACCGCCGACGGGGAGCACCTCGCCGGACGCGGAGACGCCGCCGAAGATTGCGAGGCCGGGGAGCTTCACACGGTAGATCGGCTCATCGGGCCGGGCGAGCAGGCGGCGCAGCAGAAAGGCGAAGAGGAGGCCCATCGAGGAACCGCTGATTTTTTCGGGCAGCGGGCCACCCATGTGGCGGCTGAGTCGCCAGCGCACTTCCACATCGAGCGGCTCGGTCATCATTGAGGCCGCGTAAGCGGTGGCCGCATCCTCAGCGACGCGAAAGTCGGCATCGCGATCCCAGATCGCAATCGCAGGTGCGGGATGCAGGCGGAGCGAGCGCCGCTCAGCCCTGCGCATGGACACGAGTTCGACAGTGAGAAGGACGACGACCGATTCCCTCGCGGAGGAGTCCGCGCGTCCTTCGATGACGATGCCCGCGGCGGTCGGCGCCTCATCGTCGGAAGATCTCTCTGGCAACGCAGGCTCGGCTGGCCGCAGGAGGCCATGCCACGGAGCACCGTCCACCGCAGCGGCGATGATGTCGCGCAGTTGTGCAGGCTCAGTCAGCAACTCGTGCGCGATGTCGAGGGCGAGTCCGTGGTGCTGACCGTGTTCGGCGGCCAGCGCGGCGAGAGTCTCAGCGGAATTTTCGATTGAGCGGCCTTCCGCGCGCAGTGCCAGCGCGATGGCGTGGTGAAGCTTGGTGACTTTGCATTGTTCCTCGGGAAGGCTGCCGAGCGCAGCCAGAAGCTCAGCGCTGCAGGGTTCAGCATCGGGGCCGGCATGCACGAGGGTGTGGCAAGCCCGGAACCAACGGCGCGCACCGGGCTCGACCAGCATCGCGACGAGTTGGTTGCGTTCACCGGCGCTGGTCGCAGCCTGGAACTCGGCATTCAACGGGCCAAATGCGATCGGAGGGGTGGAGTTTTCCGGCCGGTTCGCGGACTCTGCCGCCCACCGTGTGCGCTCTTCGCTGAAGCTCGCGTGGACGACATTATCCTCCCCGGGTGTGATGATTTCGGCGCTGATCCCCTCGAAAAAGCGAAGCCGTTCCCGGCACGCGACGCAGTGCCGCGCATGCGACGCAGCTCGCTCGTAGAGAAAGAACGGAGCTTCATGGAGGCCGACTTGGATGATTTCCTCCTCGGTGAGGTGTGGCTCGAAGTCGCCGGTCGTGGTCTGTGTTTCCGGATTCGGTGTGGTCATGGCTGGCTCCTCTTCAATTGCGTTTCTTTCCCTTTCCGGGCTGTGGCAGCTTCGCGATTCCGCCGCGCAGGAGCGCCGCGACTTCCCCGACGGACAGCTCCATTTGGCAAGCGATGCCCTCGTGCGGCATCATCTCCAGCGCGAGGCTGAGTGCCCTCCATTCCGATTGGGAAAGCCTCGCGTGCAGTTCGCGGAAAGTGTCGAGCTGGTTTGCCGCGGTGTGAAACAGCACGTGCGTTTCACTTTCCGAAATGCCGAGTTTCGCCGCGATTGCGTGGTGCGGCAGGCCCTCTGCAATTTTGAGCCGCAGCACAGTCAGCTCGAGTTCGGTGAGCTGCTTTGCCACGGCGGAAAGTTTCTTCAGCGCGTTGTGATGCACCCGTCGTGCGCGCAGCGGCTTGACCCCGAGTTTCGCCGCAATCTCGTCGTGACTGAAATCCGCGAGGCGCAGGCGGACGACCGCGACTTCCTCCTCGGTGAGCCGTGCACGCTCCATGAGTTCCTCCAGCACGGGCAGGGCGTTGTTCGTATCCCGTCCTTCGGATTCGCCGGTGTCGGGAGTGAACATCATGATGATCTTCCGGATCATGGAGACGGAAAATTTCGGCTTGTCCGACTTGCCTGCGGCGTAGGCGGGGTCGAGTTCGCGCGCGATGTCGTCGTGCAAGTCGTCGCGAGTCGCTGGCTGACCATTCTCTCCACGCCCCTTCCGCTCCTGCACGGCGATCATGGCATTTTGCACCATCAGCCAGAGGGCCGTGTAGTTGTGCGAGCGGCGGGGATTCAAGATCTCGAACATTGCTCGCTTGGCTGCAGTGACCAAAAATGGCGCCGAATGCGGGCTCTTCGATTCGTTGAACCGGATCGCGCGCATCACGCGTTCCAATGCAGCGCCTTCGAGGTCGGCGGCGAGCGGTGCATAGGAAGCTCCGTGGCGTCCGGCGGAATAGCGATTTGCCATGCCTTTGATCACGTCCCGCACCGTATCGGGCAGCATCCTTTTGACATCGCGTATCTCCGCCTGCACGCGCTCCCACAGATAGGCAGCCGCAGGGGAGACGACCCATGCCTGCCAGACGGGGAGCCCGGGCAGGATGACGAGCCATTTGAGCGGCGCTTCCGAGAGGACGGCTTCGACGATTTCCGGGACCGCTTGGATCAACGCCGGCCGCGCAGGCGGTGGGAATTCCGGCCCTTGAGCCAATTCGAGCACGATCGTCTTGGCCTCGGGCTCGAACTTTCGGGCCACACGCTCCCACATGCGGGTCAATGCAAAGACGGCGGAGAATTCATTCCACGATCCGGTGAGGTCCCATCGATCGACTGCATCCTTCACACCTGTGCAGATGTGCTCCAGGAGGACATTCTCCGAGATCACCGGCCGCCCGTGCAGGCACGCGTGCTTCGCGAGATGCGCGGCGATTCGGCGCAGTGCCGACTGGTATCGACGGAGGGTGGAACAGACGAGCTCTGCGCGGGCAGAGTCGTCATTCAGTTTCGCGAGCCGCCACAGGGCGCGCGCGCGGTCGGGGTGAATGGGCATCACAAGCGGATTGCCGAAAAGGAGGGCTTTCAGGCCATCGGGATGGCCTGCAGATGAGGGAGCAGGGAGTGAGTGCATGCAGGTGGGTCAAGGGATCAACCCGCGCCGCATGTGAAATGTTCCGTTCAAAAACAAAATTTTGGAGTCCCGTGTGGCGGTCCGCGCCACAGGGTTACGTTGTGATTGTGAACGCTGGGAGCGTCCCTGCTTCGGTGAGCCAGCGTTCGAGGCTTCATAATCCGAGAAATCGCCTCGGGGACAAGCGGGCTGGCGGCGGGCTCTCATCGAGGCTGGTGGGAGCGAGGCTTAGGAATTCCTCAAAGCCCTTTGGTGACGGGTCGAATGGGTTGCTGAGGTCGAGCCGGAGATTTCCCGTGCCGTCCGACACGCCGCTCCATCCGACCCGCATCCGGCCCCCCGATTTCGTTCCCGAGAATTGCCGGATGACGGCGCCCCTCGCGGCTGCGCGCGTGTCCGAGGGTGGATGGGAGACAGCCCATTCCGTTCGTTCGCGGATCCCGTGGATGCGGTGCCCGAGCAGGCCCGGAGCGGCATCTAGCGATTCGAAAAGGCCGGAGGCGTCGAGCTGCGCAAACTGGGTGTCGAGCAGGAGCATCTTGGGCCGGAGCTTGCGCTTCGCCTCATCTTTGTCCGGACGCCCTGTGCAATCCGTGGTTGCGAAATCTGCCCACTCAGACCCCTGCTCGGCGAGGCAGTGTGAGTAGAGGTCCCATTTGATCGCCCAGTCATGGGAGCGCGCGAGCGCGGCGGGCCCGCCGCCTGCGAGGGCATCGAGCACGCGCCGCCACTCCATCACGGCTTCGGGGGCCCACGGCGCGGGGATGAATTCAAGATGGCGCTCGACGTGTGCAAGGCATTCCCGCTGCACCTCCACCGCCGTGCGATGCACGCCGTCCCCGCAGAGTGCCGTCGCGCTCAGGCGGGGATCGGTGTTGAATGCGTGCAGCGCCGCGACCGGATCGGCGAGGCACGCTGCGCTGCGCGGCTTGAAGCCCGCGTCGGCGACCGAGACCATGAGGGCCGTCGCTGCGGTGCGGAGCCAGAGGGCGCGTTCCGAGCAGAGGCCGTCCCCGCAGATCAGGTGCATGCGGAAAAAGCCGCCGTGCCCGCGCGGGCTCTTGCAGTCCTCGTGGAAGAGCGCGCGGTTCGCCCCTTCCGTTCCCGCGGAGCGCAGCGCGTGGATGAACGCCGCCCGGCCCGAGAGCACGAAACGGAGCCCCGGCGATTTCGCATCGAAGCCTCCGGAGCCCGAGTAGCAGATGCGGCTCGCGAGATGGCTGCAAATGGAGTCCGCGAGCTCTGCGGGTTGTTGCCGTGTGCAGTAGCACTCGTGGTTTCCCCACGACGATCGCTCCGCATAGCAGACATTGCTGCGCGAGAACGCCGCCCGCCGCCCGGTGCGCTCTGTGAAGCGCTCGGCGCCGCGCCTGGCGAGGGAATACCCCGCCTGGCTGTAGAGGACCGCATCGGTGGGGTGTGCGCATTCCGGTGTCGAAAATTCCTGGTGCGTGTGGCCGCCCGCCGCCTCGCGATACCAGTTGCCGCCATTGCCGAGGAAGACGCCCCGCTCCCCGCCAGCAAGGTGCGGCACGTCTTCGCAGCAGATGCGCTCTACTTCATCGAGCGCGCGGTGGTCCCGCGTTCCGTCGGGGAGGAAGGCCTCGAAGCGCAGCTCGCTTTCGAGGCCGAAGAGAGGCGGTTGGATTTTCATCCGCTACTCGCCTCCGCGCTGGCGGAGCGTGCTGAGCTGCGCCTCCGCATTCTGTGATGCGACGCGCCTGAGTGCGGCGCTCGCGATCTGATGCAGCCGCGCGCCTTCGGCACGTGCGGCTTCGAGGGCGGCATTTGGATCCGGCGCATCCCCCGGCGATGCGTCGCGGGCGGAAGGTGTGGTGTCGGTTCTGTTGGTTGTCTTCATGATGTGCTGTGGGTTGGGTCTTGCGAAAGGACCGGCGCGACGGCCCCGGAGTGGTGCAGCGCCACGAGCGCATCCTCAAAGGTCACCGCATCGCGGATGGGGCTTGTCGCCGCTCCGAGCCCCACGGGATCGCCGAGCCAGATGGCCGTCAGTTTTCCAGAACTCCCGCGGAGGGTGACTGCGTCCCAATCCACGTGGACGACCTTCTCCGGCGGCGCGAGTTTGAGCAGCCGCGTGCGTGTCCATGCCCTCGTGTCGTCGGGCGCCGCTTCCATTGCCTCGGAAATTTCGGCCTCGCTGACGAGCCGCCCGACGATGCCCGCCTCGAACGATTCGCGGAACATCCCGTCCGCGACATCGCCGTAGGCAAAGTCCACCAGCTTCAGTTCGGGGCTTTCCCAGGAAAGCCGCGGGTTCGATGCGAGCACACCCTCGATCAGCGCCAGCCGGTGAACCCAGTCGAGCCGCCCCGTAAGCTTCGGAAAATCACGCCGGTTGAGCATCGAGAGGGTGTCGCTCCACAGTTCGAGAATTTCGCCGGCCTCCGGCACGAGCCCGTCGCAGCGTCCCGCTTGGATGAACTTTTCCGCCGCATCGAGGAACCTCCACTGCAGATCGACCATCGTCGCCCTCCCGCCGTCAAGCAGATCAGCCGCTGCCCGGAGCGATGGATCGTGGCTGAAGGTGTGCAGCGCCCCGACCGGATCAGCGAGGCAGGCGGCGGCATCGATCTCCCCGGCCTCCACCATCGTGAGAGCGATCTGCATCGTGCCGATTTTGAGGAAATGCGCGACGTGGCAGAGGTTCGCGTCGTGCAGGATGCCGTGGTAGCGGGCCCAGGGCGGCCTCGCTTCCGGCCCGCAGTGCGGCTCGTCGCGCGTGTTGATGAGGGGCCGTCTGACCATGGTGTCCTCCGAGATGAGGCGCTCGAAAAAATCGGCGCGCTGCGAAATCTGGTAGCGGCAGTCGGGACGCCCGTTTTCGGCTCCGACTTTGCCCGCTCCGGTGAGCACGATGGATGAAACCTGAAACGCCGCGAGCCAGCCCCGCGTCGGCGGGTGCCGGAAGATCCGGCTCAGCGCATCGCGGGTGACCAGCGTGTTGTCGTGGCTGCCGAAGGAGTTTGAAAACCCGTCGCTGTTGCGGACCGCCACGCGCAGCCGCAGGCCGGGGGCCAGCCGCGCATTTGCGCGCGCATGCGCCTCGCGCACGATGCGCTGCTTCCCAGCCCACCACGCGAGGTGCCGCCGCGCGCTCCGCATCTCGGGCGACGCAGTCTCCAGGTGACCCGAGTCGATGTAGTCGCACCCGCCGTTCGCCACGAAGCGGCGCCCGAGGTCGCGCTCATTCGGCCATTGCACGATGCGTCCGCTCCGCCGCGGATCCTGCAGCGCACGGAACTCCTCGAGCGGCAGCCCCGGCAACTCGGCCAGCAGCGCCCAGCTTGCCGGCGTGCAGCAGTCACCCGCCTCGAACCCCTCGATGCTGTTAGCCCACTCGATGTCGCTCCCGACGATCTTCGGGACGTGGACGGCCACGCCGGGGCCGAGGCCGAAGGAGATGTCGGTGCGGCTTTGATGTCGCCCGTTAATTGCGGCGGCATTCACGGCTGAAGCTCCCGGTGGTAAATCTCGGGGGCTGCGGAGTAGCCCGCCCCCACTGCCGGAGGGAGTGATGGCGCTGCGGGTGGGCTCAGGATCATGGTGCGGATTCTCCCACGGCGCCGCCGCCGGGGATATTTTCGAGAGCTGCCGGCGGAAGCCTTTGAATCTCAGAGCAGTTGCGTCGCAACATTTTGCCGGCATGTCGCTCCCCGGCTCCGACTTTCACTCCAGTGCCGAGCGGATGCCGCGCGGTCAGCAGCGGGGCGAAGCGGGTTGTCGAACGACAGTCAGCACGAACTCACGCCCTCCGTCCGGCGGCTGCGGTGCGGATGATGACTTTTCCTGGGAGAAAATCGCGGATGAGCGCGGGGATGTTTTCCACTGCCTCCACGTCGTATTGCTGGATCTTCAGCGGAACGTGCTCCCATTTGACGAGGTAAGGCGAAACGCGGTTTTTCTTATCCGCGTCCTCGTCGCGGGGGCCGGGCGGCGGGAGGCGCCAGCCGGCGAGCCAGCGCTCGGCGTTCCAGCGCGTGTGCTCGAGGGGCGCGAGCGGTGTGAAGTCCGCGGCTTTCACATCGTCGGCAGGAGTTGCACCTGGGGGGATTTTGCCCCGATCCGCGAGATCGTATCCGAGGGCGCGCAGCTTGATGAAAAGGTGGTCCGCCTGCTGGCGGTTCGAGTCTCGGAAGTCGTCGCGAAGCTCGTTCCACGGGCGGAGCGCGTAATTCTTCGCGACCTTCGCAGCATACTCCGCGGGGTCGGGCACTTGGGACTTCACAAAGGCGCCGTGAATCGCGCGGGCGACGGCGTCGAGTTCCTCGTCGTCGCCGGTTTCGTCGGCGGTGGAGAAGACGGCGATCTGCGGCTCATTCGCGGCGACCTTGATGATGTCACTGATGGACGGGCGCGCGCGGATTCGGACGAGGAGGGAGTCTGTCCTCGCGAGGGTCTTTTGAAAGCGCAGCGCGAGCTCGAGGCTCTGCATGTCGTCATCCAGGCAGAAGCACACATGCATCCTCGTGTCCGGCTCGTCCGCCCATGCTTCCATTTGCCGCGCGCATGCCGCGGAGGCGGCGTCGAGCTGGTGAAAATCGAGGACGCAGAACTCATGCTCGCGGAAGGCGGGGTGCCGGAAGTGGAAGGTCTCCTCCTTCGCGGTGCCGTGGCGGTCCACGATGGAAATGCGGAGCGGCTTTCCGTTGGCGAAGTGCCCGAGGCGCGCCGCGTTCAGCGCGAGGCTGCGCCCCATTTTTCCAAAGCCGATGACGACGAGATGCACCTGCGTGGTGTCGGTCCTCCCGATGCCCGCGCCGTCGAGCGGGTGATCGCGGAAGACGCGGCGCGCGGCCCGGTCGAACACATCGAAGAAGTGCGGACGGGCCGCCGGGTGATCCTCGGTGCCGTCGAGGGATGCGTCGAAAGCCTGGCGGAGGTTCGCGTTCGCGAGGTGAACGCGGCACTCGGGCGGCCTGCCGTCCTTGGATGCCTCAAACGCCGCGGCGGCGATTGCGAGGTTCGTCTGGTCCGAACCGGTGATGACGAAGATTTGCGATGCCCGGGCGACGCGGGCGCGGAGGAGGACTTCCCTCTCGGTGGCGTCACCCTTCAGCACGCACACACCGGCCTGCTCCAGCTTCTCCCGCACGGATTCATCCGGCGCGGGATCGATGACGACGATCTCGTGGACGTGGAACTCGCGATTGCCGCAGCCACCGCCGCCGGCGCAGGCATTCGAAAAATCGCGGGCCGCGTTGCATCCCTGCGCACCCTCGCGCCACAACGCCACGCGCGCCACCCGCTGCACGGCGGCGGTGAGCCGCCGGACGAGTCTCTTCAGCGCCTCCAGCCAGCGAGTGTGCAGGGGAAGGTTCAGCGCGGGGCCAAACCTGCGGACGATTTCGAGGCCGCGGTCGCCGATACCGCAGACCACGATGTGCTCCTCCGCAAACCGGAGCCAGAACCGCTGCAGTTCGCGGCGTGCTCTGTGATGCAGCAGGAATACCACCGTGAGGAGTGCGGTCGCCGCGCCGAAAAACTCGCCGGCGAGAATCCACCAGTTCGGCCCGTGCTCGAGGTGCGGAGTGTGCAGCAGGAGCATCTGGAGCGAATGATAGAACGCCTGCGGAATTTCCATCAAACCCTCGGCATCGTGCCTGTGCGCGCGTCCGTAGAGGACCAGCCCGACGGTCCCGCACACCACTGTCGCGATTCCCAAGCCGAGAACGATGCACCACCGCCGGAGCGTCATGTGCATGTGGTCCTGAGTTCCCGCGCCCATGTCAGCGTCTTCGATTGATCACATGCCCCGCTCGATGCGGTAGCCCATTGCGAGGATGGCCTTCAGCGTGCCCATCGCGGTCTGGCGGTCGTAGGCTTTTTCAGAATCAGGCAAGTCGGCGTAGGGCACCAGGCATGGGTGCTTCTTCGCCGCGTCGTCCCGCTTTGGGCCGAGGGTCCAGCCGTCTGCGATTCGCTGCGCGGCCCACATGTCGTGAGCGTTCTCCGCGAGACGCTCCGTCAGCGCGAGCAGATCGGGTGAAAGGGCGACTGCGGAGGTGTCGATCGGCACCG
>JBGAPU010000169.1:0-7215 GCA_044221035.1 Chthoniobacteraceae bacterium
TCGCGTTCCGCATGCAGACGAGCGTGCCGGAGCTGACGGACCTTTCCAAGGAACCGCAGAGCGTGCTCGACCTCTACGGCGCGACGCCCGGCAAGCCGTCCTTCGCAAACAACTGCCTGCTCGCGCGGCGCCTCGCGGAACGCGGCGTGCGCTTCATCCAGCTCTGCCATCGCGACTGGGATCACCACGGCGGTCTGCCGCAGGGCCTGCCGGTGAAGTGCCGCGAGACCGACCAGGGCGCCGCGGCGCTCGTGATGGATCTGAAACAGCGCGGCCTGCTCGAGGACACGCTCGTGATTTGGGGCGGCGAGTTTGGCCGCACTGCCTACAGCCAGGGCGAGATCAAGCCGACCAGCTTTGGCCGCGATCATCACCCGCGCTGCTTCACTGTGTGGATGGCAGGCGGCGGCGTAAAGGCCGGCCACATCCACGGCGAGACCGACGAATTTGGCTACAACATCGTGCGCGACCCCGTCCACGTGCACGACCTGCACGCGACGCTGCTGCAGCTCCTCGGCGTGGATCACAAGAAGCTGACTTTCCGCCATGAAGGCCGCGACTACCGGCTCACCGACATCGCCGGTGAGATCGTGAAGGGCATCATTGCCTGAGCCGCCGAGGGCTTGCGCCGCCGAATCCGAGGGACTTACGCTCCACCCATGAAAATCCCCCGAGTGACTGCGATCAGCGTCGCGCTCGAACTGCTGCTGAGCGGATTCAGCCGCGCGGCGGAGCCTCCAGCCAGCGTGGATTTTCTTGCGACGGTGCGGGCGAAAGTGGCGCGCGAGAAGGAGAGCCTCCTCGCCGTTTACCGGGAGCTGCACGCGGCGCCGGAGCTTTCCTTCCACGAGGAGAAGACGAGCGCGAAGCTCGCGACGGAGATGCGCGCGCTGGGCTTTGAGGTGACTGAGAATGTCGGCGGCTGGGGAGTGGTGTGCGTGCTGAAGAACGGACCCGGAAAGACGATTCTCGTGCGGACGGACATGGACGGGCTGCCAGTCGAGGAAAAGACCGGGCTGCCGTTCGCGAGCAAGGTTCGCACGAAGGACGATCTCGGGCGCGACGTCGCGGTGATGCACGCGTGTGGCCACGATTTTCACATGGCGTGCTGGCTGGGTGCGGCGCGTGTGCTCACCTCGATGAAGGCCCAGTGGCAGGGCACGCTGGTCTTCATCGCACAGCCGGCGGAGGAGCGCGGTGCCGGTGCGCTGGCGATGATCGAGAGTGGTTTGTTCAGGCGCTTTCCGAAGCCGGACCTCTGCCTCGCCATGCACGACATGAACGGACTCCCGTCCGGCACCGTGGGCCTGACAAGCGGCGTGGCCTCGGCGAACACGGACAGCGTGGACATCATCGTCCGCGGGCTCGGCGGACACGGGGCGATGCCGGACAAGGCAAAGGATCCAGTGGTCCTCGCGTCGCAGATCGTCCTCGCGCTGCAGACCATCCACAGCCGCGAGCTGCCGCCGCAGGATCCAGCCGTGATTACCGTCGGCTCGATTCATGGCGGATCGAAGCACAACATCATTCCAGACGAGGTGCGGCTGCAGATCACCGTGCGAACCGTCAGCGTCGAGACGCGCACGAAGGCGCTCGAAGCCATTGCGCGGGTCGCCCGGGGGCAGGGGATATCGGCGGGGTTGCCGGAAAAGCTGCTGCCCGAGGTGAAGGCGTTCGGCACGAGGACTCCGATGCTGACGAACAACCCGGAGATTACGGAGCGGCTGCGCGCGGTCTTCGCGGATTTGCTCGGCCGTGAAAACGTGCATGACCGCAAGTCGATGATGGGAGGCGAGGATTTCAGCCGATACGCGATGACCGGGGAGAAGGTTCCGGTATGCCTTTTCTGGATCGGCGCGACACCCGCCGCGAAGCTCGCCGAGTCGGAGAAATCCGGCGAGCCCGTGCCGAGCCTGCATTCGCCCTTCTTCCATCCCGATGCCGACGTGTCGCTGCCTGTCGGTGTGAGCGCGATGAGCGCTGCGGTCCTCGAACTGATGCGGAGATGAATCACGACGGCCAGCCAGAGTGACTGAATGCGATGAAAACCTTCCTCCATGGCCTCAGCATCTCGCTGCTCGGTGCAGCGGCCATGGCGGCCGATGTCGATTCGATCGCATTTTTTGAGACGAAGATCCGCCCGCTGCTCGCCGATCGTTGCATCGAGTGCCACGGCGAGAAGAAACAGAAGGGCGGGCTGCGGCTCGACTCCCGCGCGGCGTGGCAGAAGGGCGGCGACAGCGGCGCGGCGATCGTGCCGGGTGATGTGGATGGGAGCCTGCTGATCAAAGCGGTGCGCCATGCGGACAAAGAACTGCAGATGCCGCCGAAGAAGCGGCTCGCCGCGGAGGAAGTCGCGGCGCTGGAGCAGTGGGTGAAGCTCGGTGCGCCCGATCCGCGGGAGGGCAGGCTCGCCGTCGTGAACGCCGTGGACTTCGAGGCGGGGCGGAAGCAGTGGGCGTTTCAGCCCGTCGGCAATCCGCAGCCGCCGACGCCTGCGCACGACGAGTGGAGCCGCAGTGAAGTGGATCGTTTCATCCTCGAGAGGATGCGTGAGGCGGGCTTGCAGCCCAGCCCGCCCGCCGATCGCCGCACGCTCGTCCGCCGCGTGACGTTCGACCTCACCGGCCTGCCGCCGACGAGCGCCGAGGTGGACGCATTCGTGCGCGACCCGTCACCGGACGCATTTGCGAAGGTCGTGGACCGCCTGCTCGCGTCTCCGCACTACGGCGAACACTGGGCGCGGCACTGGCTCGACGTGGCGCGTTATTCCGACACGAAGGGCTATGTGTATGCGCGCGAGGAAAAGGCCTTCGTCGGTGCGTGGCCGTATCGCGACTGGGTCGTGCGCGCTTTCAACGACGACCTGCCGTATGACCGCTTCCTGCTGCTCCAGATCGCGGCGGATCAGGCGGAGGCGGCGGAATCGCCACACCTTGCGGCGATGGGTTTCCTCACCTTGGGCCGGCGCTTCCTCGGCGTCACGCAGGACATCATCGATGACCGCATCGACGTGCTCATGCGCGGCACGCAGGGGCTCACCGTCGGCTGCGCGCGCTGCCATGATCACAAGTTCGATCCCATCTCGATACGCGACTATTACGCGCTTTACGGCGTCTTCGAGAGTTGCGCCGAGCGGCTCGTCGCCTGCGCTCCGAAAACGGCGGATGCGGCTTTCGAAAAGGAGCTGCACGCACGCGAGACGAAGCTCCGCGAGGCGATGGCCAGGGAGCGGGAGGCGCAGTCCGCACGCGTGCGCGCGAAGGTGACGGAGCATCTCATCGCGCAACTGGAGCTTGAGAAGTATCCCGAGCAGACCTTCACGCAGATCATCGGGCTCGATGACATCAACCCGGTCTTCGTCCGCCGCTGGCAGGCCTTTCTCGCCGAGGCGGAGAAACGCCGCGATCCTGTGTTCGCGGAGTGGCACGAAGCGGCCAAGCTCCCGGCCGAAGGGCGGCGCAAGGTGGCGGAGCGCTACGGAGCGCGCTTTGCGGCGGTGGAGAATAAATGGCGCGAGCTGTTGAAGGCAGAGCCGTCCGCGCGGTCGCTGCCGGACGCATCCGACGAAGCATGGCGGCGGGTGCTCTACGGCCCAGAATCGCCATGCCAGGTGCCGGACGAACACCTCGCGAACAACGAATGGTTCTTTCCACAGCCGGTCGTTGTCGGCCTTTGGAAGCTGCAGGGCGAGGTGGACCGCTGGCTCGTGCAGCAACCCGCGGCGCGTGCGCACGCGACCATTCTCACCGACCGTGCGAAGCCGGTGACGCCGCGCGTCTTCAAGCGCGGCAACCCGCTCACGAAGGGCGAGGAAGTGCCGCGGCGGTTCCTGCAAGTGCTCGCGGGCGACAACGCGCCGCCGTTTGCGAAGGGCAGCGGACGGCTTGAACTCGCGCAGGCCATCATCGCGCCCTCGAATCCGCTCACCGCGCGCGTGATGGTGAACCGCGTGTGGGCGCAGCACTTCGGACGCGGACTCGTCACGACGCCGAGCGATTTTGGCAAGCGCGCCGATCCACCCAGCCATCCCGACCTGCTCGACTGGCTCGCGCGTGCGTTCGTGGATGAAGGCTGGAGCCTGAAAAAACTGCACCGCCGCATCCTGCTCTCGGCGGCCTATCAGCAAAGCTCGCTCGGTCCGCCTGACTCTGCCGCGCTGAGGAGAGCGCAGGAGCGCGATCCCGACAACCGCCTGCTCTGGCGCGCGAACACGCACCGGCTCAGCTTCGAGGAAATGCGCGACGCGTGGCTCGCCGCGGCGGGCGAACTGGATCTGCGCGTCGGCGGCAAGCCGGGCGATTTGTTCGCGAGCAGGCGCCGCACGCTTTACTCCCTCGTCGATCGCGAGCGCGTGCCGGCGGTGATGCGCACGTTCGACTTCGCGAATCCCGACCTCTCCATTCCCCAGCGCAACGACACAATCGTCCCGCAGCAGGCGCTCTTCGGGATGAATCATGCCTTCCTCGCCGCGCGGGCGAAGGCCGTGGTGAAGCGGCTCGGCGGCGATGACACAGAGCGCGTGTGCCGGCTCTATGCGCTGCTCTACCAGCGCACCCCGGCAGCGGCGGAGGTGGATGCAGCGCTTGCCTTTGTGCAGCCGGAGCCGGAGCCGGCCGTCCAGCGTGAGCAGGCGCGCGCGTGGCACTGCGGCTACGGTGAATTCGATGAGGGCACCGGGCGGCTGAAGAGCTTCACAGTGCTGCCGCACTTTACGGGCACCGCGTGGCAGGGCGGCGAAAAGTGGCCCGACGCGAAGCTCGGCTGGCTGCAGCTCACCGCGACCGGCGGACATCCGGGCAACGACCGCAAGCACGCCGTCGTCCGCCGCTGGATCGCGCCGCGCGACGGCATCTACGCGATCACCTCGACAGTCATCCACGAGCCGGCGGCAGGCGATGGGATCCGCACCTTCGTGAGCCACAGCGGGCGCGGCTTGCTCCTATCCGCCACGCTGAGCCAGTCCACCGCTTCGCTGAACCTCGCGCCCATGCCGATGAGCGCCGGCGACGCGCTCGACTTCATCGTGGACATCCGGGACGGGCTGAACAGCGACCAGTTTCTGTGGGCGCCGAAGATCACGCTCGCCGGCACGGGGGGCGCCGCCGCGGGGCCGTGGGATGCGGAGAAGGACTTCGTCGACACCTCGCTCGCGCTGCTCGACCGCTGGCAGCAGCTCGCGCAGGTGCTCATGCTCGCCAACGAATTCACCTTCCTCGACTGATGGCTTCGCACCCGATTTCCCGCCGTGATTTCCTGCGCCGCTCGGGCGTGGGATTTGGAATGCTCGGCCTCGCCGACCTGCTGGGCTCCGGCTCGCACGCCGCGACTCACTTCGCGCCGAAGGCGAAGCGCGTGATCCACTTCTTCCTGAATGGCGGTCCGTCGCACGTGGACACGTTCGACCCGAAGCCCGCGCTGGAAAAATACGCCGGCCAGCTGCTGCCGCAGACGCTGCTCACGGAGCGCAAGACCGGCGCGGCGTTTCCGTCGCCGTTCAAGTTCCAGCGCTGCGGGCAGAGTGGAATCGAGGTGAGCGAGCTGTTTGCAAAGACGGCGCGGCACATCGACGACATTGCGGTGATTCGCTCGATGCAGGCGCAGGTGCCGAACCACGAGCCGTCGCTCATGCTGATGAACTGCGGCGACTCCATCCAGACGCGGCCGAGCCTCGGTTCGTGGCTGCTTTACGGCCTCGGTTCGGAAAACCGGAACCTGCCCGGCTTTGTCGCGATGTGTCCCGGCGGCCAGCCGGTGAAGGGCGCGGAGAACTGGCAGTCGGCGTTTTTGCCCGGCGCGATGCAGGGCACCTACGTGGATTCGCAGCACACTGCGGTGGACCGGCTCATTGAGAACATCCGCAGCCCGCACGCCACGCAGGAGTCGCAGAGGAGGCAGCTCGACTTGCTGCGCCGGATCAATCTCGCCCATCGCAGCGGGCGGCTCGACCCGCGGCTGGACGCCCGCATCGAATCATTCGAGCTAGCCTTCCGCATGCAGACGGAGGCGGCGGATGCCTTCGACATCTCGCGCGAGCCGCAGCACGTCCGCGAACTTTACGGTGGTGGCGTTCACGGCCGGCAGACGCTCATCGCACGCCGCCTCGTCGAGCGCGGTGTGCGCATGGTGCAGCTCTGGCATGGCGCGGGCCAGCCGTGGGACAACCACGAGAAGATCGAGGAGAACCACCGCAAGCTCTCCGCCGAGCTCGACCAGCCGATTGCGGCGCTCCTCACCGACCTCAAGTCGCGCGGGATGCTGGAGGACACGCTTGTGATTTGGGGCGGCGAATTCGGCCGGACGCCGACAGTGGAGATGAGCGGTTCGAAGTCGAAGCTGGGGCGCGATCACAACCACTATGGCTTCAGCGTGTGGATGGCTGGTGGCGGAGTGAAGGGCGGCACAATCCACGGGCGCACCGACGACTTCGGCTTTGCCGCGGTGGAGAATCCGGTGAGCGTCCACGATCTCCACGCGACCATCCTGCACCTGCTGGGCCTCGACCACGAGCGGCTCACCTATCGCTATTCGGGCCGCGACTTCCGAACGTCTTGAAGGAAATCCTCGCATGACAGCCGCAACCCGAGTGTGAACTGCCTGCTGCCCAGCAACCCGATTTCATCCAACCGCCATGCCTTCACCCTTTGATCTCTCCTCCCGCACCGCATTTGTCTCCGGCACGTCGCGGGGACTCGGAGAGCGTTTCGCGCTCACGCTGGCAAAGGCCGGCGCGGACGTCGTCCTGACCAGCCGCACGCTCGCCTCGCTCAAGGACATCACCCAGCGCGTTGAGGACATGGGCCGCAAATGTCTGCCGCTGGAACTCGATGTCCGCTCACTCGACAGCATCGTGACTGCGGTGCAGGCGGCGAAACAGCATTTCGGCAAACTCGACATCCTCGTCTGCAACGCCGGCTGCAACGTGCGGAAGCCGTCTGTGGACGTGACGTGGGATGATTGGAACCTGATCCTCGACACAAACCTGCGCGGTTCCTTCTTCCTCGCCCAGCAGGCGGCGAAGGAACTGATGATTCCTGCGCGCTACGGGCGCATCATCCTGCTCGGCTCGGTCACATGCGTCGCGGGCTACGCCGGGCTCGCGCCTTACGGCGCCAGCCGCGGAGGCGTGAAGCAGATGGCGATGAGCCTTGCCGACGACTGGGGCGTGCACGGCATCACTGTGAATGTGCTCGCCCCGGGCTGGTTCAAGACGGC
>JBGAPU010000039.1:0-46489 GCA_044221035.1 Chthoniobacteraceae bacterium
GCTCGGCCTGCCGGGGAGCTGGTGCCCCGTCTGGAGATACGTGATTGCGGGATCGTGGTTGATCGCCTCGGAGTTCGCCGAGCGGACGATGCACAGGTCGTCCGCGATTCTCGCCGTGTGCGGCAGCAGCTCGCTCATCCACGCGCCGCTGCGCCCGTGCTGCGCAAACTGGAACGGCGACGGCGCGACCGGCAGCGAAGCCTGCTTCGAGGTCATCGTCGTGATGCGCTGCCCCTTGCGCACCGATTCCGGCAAATCTTCGCCATGCCGCTTTGCCAGCCCCGGCTTTGGATCGAACAAATCCATCTGCGACGGCCCGCCCTGCATGAAGAGGTAGATGATCCGCTTCGCCTTCGGCGCAAAATGCGGCTGCGGCAGCACCCCCGGCACACCGCCGCCCGCGGAGGCAAACACACGCTCGTTCAGCAGCGACGCGAGCGCCAGCGACCCGATGCCCGCGGCCGCGCGGCCGAAGAACTGGCGGCGCGTGAGCGCAAGCGGCGAATCATCGCGGGGCGGGGAACTCATCGCGGGGACTACCTCCCGCCATCCATCGCCTTTGGGAGTTCGCGCCCGCAGGCGGAGATCAGTGCTCAGTGCTCAGTGCCCAGTTAGAGCAGGCGCCACCGACTCACGACCGAGGGCGGATGTCTGATGTCTGATGTCTGATGTCTGAGGACTGAGCACTGAGAACTGAGAACTGAGCCCCGCTCCTCCCTACCGCCGCGCCGCGAGAATCAGCTCATTCATCCTCACCCGCAGCGACTCCGAGTCGGGGTCGGCAAAGGGCGTGTCCAGCGTCGGCACCGCGTTCGTGCTGCCGGCAGCTTCCGCCTTCCTTCCCCGGCGCCCCTGCCGCACCAGCACCGCGTGCAGCGTCTCCACATAGGCCGCAAAGGCCTCCATCTCGGCCTGCGTCGGCGGGCCGCTGAAAGTGCCGGTCAGAGGTTTGGGCATCCGCGCCGGGGCATTGGGGGATGCGGGCCGCAATTCCGGGGCTCGTCGCCGGAGTATTGCCGGTGCAAAGAGGCACTGCAGGGCATCGCCGCCGGAGCGTGGCAGGTGGCGGGAGGCACCCCGAAGGCATTCTTGCCGCACCGCCAGAGCGCCCTCGCCGCACCCCTTGGGCACCCTCGTCGGAGCCTCAGGGGTGGTGATCGCCACCCCAAAGGCTCCGACTCACCACCCCAGGGGGTCCCGATCGGGTGCCCGGAGGGTGGTGATCACCAGCCCAAAGGGTCCCCACCGACCACCCCCAAGGGTGCCAATCACCACCCCGGAGGCTCCGACTCACCACCCCAAAGGGTCCCGATCGGGTGCCCGAGGGGTGGCGATCGCCACCCTCAGGGGTCCCCCGTGACCACCCTTGGGGGTGGTGATGACCACCCCAAGGGGTCCCCCCTCGGAGCATCTTAACTGCTTCCTGCACATTGGTTTCTGAGAAGTGACTGCACCCGCCTGAAGATTATCCGCCCAATCAGTCCGACATCCCGGTGCAGATTGCTCACATCGGGTTTCCGAACTGACTCCCCGTCTCCGGCGGGACACGAAACGCGGGGTAGCCTCGCCTTACGGCGTCGGCTGAGCCGCATCTCCCGCGAACCATCAGCCTTTCATGCTCCATGCCTCCTTCCCGCAACCCTGTCATCCCTCGCCGCCCCACTCGCGCGGAGGGCACACTTTCACCGGCCTCAACTTCGCAGAAGTTCATGGGGGAATTCCGTCGTCAGGTGGAGGGTGTCCGGCGGGGAGTGGCAATCGCGATGTGCATGTCCCCGCAGTTCTCCACGACCTCGCCAGCACGCAGTCAGACTCGCCGAAATCCCTTCCATGAATCCCGGCTTGAACGCCCTGCGGAAATGTGGTGATCCTGCATCATGCGCGGCGTCGCTCACATCCGGTAAGAAAACGGGAACCCCTATGACTGCCCCCAAACTCCAGTCGCGCCTCCGCTCCGGCACCCCACCGCAGCTCCTCCACGTCCTGCCGCCGGAAGTCTTCGCCGCCGCGCGCATCGCCGGTTCGCGGAATGCGTGCATCTATGAGACGGCGTTTCCTGATCACATCGCGCAGCTCGCGCTCGATCCCGCCGCACCGGTCGTCGTCTATGGCGCGGGCGAGGGTTCGCTCGATGCCGCCACGGCGGCGGAACGACTCGGCGCGCTCGGCTTCACGCGCGTGGAGATTTTTGCGGGTGGCCTCGCGGAATGGCGCGCCACCGGCCTGCCGCTGGAGGGCGACGGCCGGCTCCCGCAGCCGCCCGCCTGCACCGGCACCTACGCCGTGGACACGCAGGAGAGCGTCATCCGCTGGACGGGCCGCAATCTCTTCAACCACCACAGCGGCACCGTGCGCCTCGCTGGCGGCGAAATCGTGGTCCGCGACAGCCAGCTCGTCAGCGCCCGCTTCACCATCGCGATGACGACCATCGCCTGCGAAGACCTCGCCGACTCCGCGCTGAACGCCATGCTCCTCGCGCACCTGCGCACCACGGATTTCTTCGACACCGCGCACGATCCCACCGCCGAATTCGCCGCCACCGCCGCCGAGCCCATCCATCCCTGCACCGACGGCACGCCCAATTTCCTCCTGCGCGGCACCTTCACCCTCCGCGGCATCACGCAGCCGCTGGAATTCCCCGTCCTCATCGCCGCCCGCGACGAAGGCCGCCGCCTCACCGGCCAGGGCGTCCTCACCCTCGACCGCACCGCCTACGGCAGCCACTACGGCTCCGGCAAACTCTTCCGCTTTCTCGGCCAGCACGTGGTCAATGACCACATCCATCTCCATGTGAAAATCCACGCGGAGCGGCAGGGTTTAGCCGAGTGACTGGCGTTGTGGGATTTCGACCGGACGGCACAACTCGTTGAGAATGGCAGCGATCTCCATCGTTCGCTCTGGAGTGCGAATCAAAGGAAATACGTCGTAGAGGCCGGCGGATGTAAGTCCGCACGCAAAAGCCGCCGGTGCCATGTATTTGAGTTCAACGCTGGCGTGCCCATCTTGATCCATCAACCCAAACCAATCCGCATGGATGTGGCGGCTCAAATACGCGTAATGCGTGCGGTAGTTGTTGGCGAGCGGCACTCGACAGAGCTTTGCGACTGCCAAGGTATTGAGTTCCTTCTTCTGGCTGTGGTTGGATCCGTTGCGATGTTTCGTGATGAAGTCCCGCACATCTGTGAGGAACGGCGACATATCGACGGAAAACTCCCGGGCGATCTGATTCATCCGTTCCTCAGTTTTTCGAGCGTCGTAATCGATCTTCTCGCGAACGAAAGCGCGGTCAGCTGGAGCCGCAGCAACGTTGTAAGCACTTTCAAGCATCACTCGCGCGAGTGATGGTGCACCAGACATAGCCTGACCTTTGGTGAGCACGCGGAGGTTGGCCCCAAGACCAAGAACGTTATTTGCATGGCTATAAGTGAAAGCATCTTCGATCGTTGCCTTCGAGAGAGGGTAGCTTGCTTCCAAAAGCCGCGAGAGTTGCAGGAAGGCGCGCTCAAATAAGGCATTCATAGCGAGCTCGCATTTAACACTACGCGCTTAAAAGGCGATACGCTGATCGCTTTGACCCAGCCAGTGGCGCCGGACATCCTGCACGGCGATGAGCCTGCCGCGTCTCTGCTTTGAAACGATCCTGCCGGGCTGCCTCGCGGCGCGCCGGAGACGGGGTGTCAGAGTGGACTGGATGGAGGGAATTGACGGGATGGACTTGGGAGGGGGAGAATGAGGCTGTGGAACCCGAACCGCTCATCCCGAAGCATGGTGGCTATCGGAAGCTCAAGAGCTTTCAGATCGCGCAGCTTTGCTACGATGTGACGGTGCGATTTTGTGACCGCTACATCAGCCCAAGGAGCCGCACCCACGACCAAATGGTGCAGGCCGCGCGCTCGGGGGTGCAGAACATCGCCGAGGGCAGCAAGGCCAGCGGCACCTCGAAGAAGATGGAGCTGAAGCTGACCAACGTGGCCCGCGCCAGCCTCGAAGAACTGCGCCTCGACTATGAGGATTTCCTGCGGCACCGCAGCCTGCCGCTTTGGCCCGAGGCCGACGCGCGGCGGAAGGAGCTCGTGGCGCGGCGCTGCACCACGGCTGATGCCGTGGCGGAGTGGGTTCGGGAGGTGCATGGATATGATGGACAGAATGGACTGGATGGACGGGCGAAGCGCGGAGTGCCGTCCATGGAGTCCATGAAGTCTATGAAGTCCAGTGGGTCCACTTACCCTGAGATCGCGGCGAATGCGGCGCTCGTCCTCATCGGAGTGGCCTGTGCGCTTTTGGATCGCCAGATCGAAGCGCAGGCGGCGGTTTTCACCGAGGAGGGTGGCTTTACGGAGCGGCTGCACCGCATCCGAACGGAAAGGCGAAAGCACGGTCCGCGATGAGGCGGATCATCCCTGCACTGGGGCTTTGGGCTTTCACGCTGAATCGGACCGGGCAAGATTCCTCGTATGAAAACCACGACCCCAAAGAACACCATTTGCCTGTGGTATGACAAGGATGCGCTGGAGGCGGCGCGGTTTTATGCGGCGACGTTTCCGGACAGCGCGGTGACGGCGGTGCATCATGCGCCGGGGGATTATCCCTCGGGCAAGGAAGGCGACGTGCTCACGGTGGAGTTCACGGTGATGGGGATTCCCTGCCTCGGGCTCAATGGCGGGCCCTACGGCAAGCACAGCATCGCCTTTTCCTTTCAGGTCGCGACCGATTCGCAGGAGGAGACGGACCGCTACTGGAATGCCATCGTGGGCAACGGCGGGGAGGCCAGCGAATGCGGGTGGTGTCAGGACCGCTGGGGCATTTCGTGGCAGATCACCCCGCGGGTGCTCACCGAGGCGATCGCCGCCGGCGGGGCGGAGGCCAAGCGCGCCTTTGCCGCGATGATGACGATGGGGAAAATCGACGTGGCCCGGATCGAGGCGGCCCGTCGTGGATAGGCGCGGGTAACCGTTGGTCCGGGAGGCCGCGCGGGCGGCGGGCCGGCGAACCATCCGGCTGACTGGTCAATGCAGTGTCTGCACGTCGTCGAGATTGAGCAGCAGGTTCGCCGTCAGCGTCCATGCGGCGAGTTCACAGGCGTCAGCGTGCGCGTTGCCGGCCGGGGCGCCGATGAGCTTCCGCGCCGAATCCGGGTTGTGGCGAAACTCCACGAGCTGGGCATCGAGGAATTTCCGCAGCTCGGCAGCCTCCGCTGTGCTCGGGCTGCGTCCCGTCGCGAGCCGGAAGCCGTGTTCAAGTCGCCCGGCTTTCGCATTCATCATCCGCAGGGCGAGCCCGCGCGCGGCCTCGGTGTAGTTGGCGTCGTTCAGCAGCAGCAGCGCCTGCAGCGGCGTGTTCGTGCGCGGGCGGCGCACTGTGCAGACCTCGCGCGTGGGGCTGTCGAACGTGAGCATGTCCGGCGGCGGCGACTGGCGCTTCCAGAATGTGTAGAGGCCGCGGCGGTGGGTCGCATCGCCCGTGTCGGGCTGGTAGCTCGCCTCGCCGTTGTAGCTCACCGCCTCCCACAGGCCCGGCGGCTGATAGGGCTTCACGCTCGGGCCGCCGATTTTCCCGACCAGCAGCCCGCTCACCGCGAGCGCCTGATCCCGCAGAAGCTCCGCAGGCAGGCGGAAGCGCGGGCCGCGCGCGAGCAGGCGGTTCTCCGGGTCGCGCGCGAGCAGCTCCCTGGTGAAATGCGACGACTGGCGGAACGTGGCGCTCGTCACGATGAGCTTCAGCAGCGCCTTCACATCCCACGGCTTCGCGGTGGAGCCGCCGTCCCGGAAATGGACCGCGAGCCAGTCGAGCAGCGCGGCATTGGTCGGCGCCTCGCCCTGCAGGCCGAAGTCGTTCGGCGTGCGCACCAGCCCGTCCCCGAAGCACATCATCCAGATGCGGTTCACAGCCACCCGCGCGGTGAGCGGGTTTTCCCGGGCCACGAGCCATCGCGCGAAGCCGAGGCGGTTCGCCGGGGCATTCGCAGGCAGCGCGCCGAGCGCCGCAGGCACGCCGAACTCCACCTTCTCGCCCGGCTGATCGTATTGCCCGCGCACGAGCACGTGCGTCTCACGCGGCTTCGGCATTTCGCTCATCACGGAGACGGAGAGGATCGAACGCCGCGCCGCTTCCTCCCTCGCACGAAGCGATGCCACCTCGGCCGACAGCCCCTTCACCTCCGGCGAACCGTGGTGCGCGACAAAGTAGGACTCGAGCTTCTCGTTCTGCGCCTTGGTGCGCTTGGCCTGCGGAACCGCCAGCGCGCCCTCCAAAAATTCCCGCCAGTGCAGCGCCTCGATTTCCTCCGCACCGAGCGCGCGGTCGAACAGCCGGAACTCATCCACGCCGCCCTCGAAGCCGATGCCCGTGCCTTTCCACCCGATGCGCCACGGCTCCGACGACGCGATGGAGCCCGTGAGCGAGTCGCGGCGCACATCCACCTCGCTGAGCCGGCCATCCACGAAGACCTTCACGCCGGCAGCCTTCGAGGAACCGTCGTAGGTGATGACGAGATGCCGCCATTGCCTGCCGTCGAATTTTTCCTTCGCCACCACCTCGATGCCGTCGCTGCCGTAGCGGTGCGCGAGATTGATGCGCGGCTGCGCCTTATACCACAGGATCTCGAAACCGCGTGCGTCGGCATCCGAGTCCTGCTTTGAGGCCACGCAGCCCTGCGGCGAGGAGCCCGGCTGAATCCAGACCGACAGCGTGAATGCGCGGTCGCGCTCCATCGGCTGCGGCTCGGAGAACTCGACGTATTGCGTCGCATCCAAGAGCGTCGCGCCGCCCTTCACGCCCGGGCCGCTGACGAGCCTGCCGGTGACGCCCGACTTCACGTGCGACGGACCATGGTCCGCGCTGTCGCGGTCGAAATCGAAATGGACGAGGCCGCCTTTCGCCGGCGCCGGCGCAAGCGGGCCCAGCGCCGTCTTTTCCCACGCCTGAATCTCGGCACCCAGCGCCGGGCGCAGAGCCGCGAGCCGTGCCTGCCGCTGCTTCAGCTCCGCTCCTAGCCCCGCGATTTCCCGCTCCTGCTCCTTCGTGGGCAGCATCACATTCGGCGCGGGGCTCGCGGGCGCGACTTCCTTGATGATGCCCTTCTCGTCGATGTTGTTGAACGCCGCGAAGAGCCGGAAGTAGTCGCGTTGCGAGAGCGGGTCGAATTTGTGGTCGTGGCAGCGCGCGCAGCCCATCGTGAGGCCGAGCCAGACGGTGGTGGTGGTGTCCACGCGGTCCGCGACGTAGCCGGTGCGGTATTCCTCTTCGATGATGCCCGACTCGTTCGAGACGGAATGGTTGCGGTTGAAGGCGGTGGCGATGCGCTGCGAATCCGTCGCCGCGGGCAGCAGGTCGCCGGCGAGCTGTTCGATGGTGAACTGGTCGAAAGGCATGTTGCTGTTGAACGCGTGGATGACCCAGTCGCGCCACGGCCACGCCTGCCGCTCGGCATCGGTGTAGTAGCCGTTCGTGTCCGCGTAACGCGCCGCATCCAGCCAGTCGAGAGCCATGCGCTCGCCGTATCGCGGCGAGGCAAGCAGGCGGTCCGCGAGGGATTCCACCGCGGCCTGCGAATCGCGCTTTGCGGCGAGCATGAATGCGTCCGTCTCCTCCGGCGTCGGCGGCAGTCCCGTGAGCGTGAGCGAGATGCGGCGGCAGAGCGTGGCCGCATCCGCCTCCGGCGACGGCGCGAGCCCCTCGGCGAGCAGGCGGTCGAGCACGAAGGAATCGATCGGATTCTTCGGCCACTGCTTCAGCGCCGCCGAGCGGGCGGGGTTCCGCTCCGCCAATTCCGCGAGCCTCGGCGCGCAATCCGCAGCCACCGCCTTCGGCGGGACGAACGACCAGTGCGGCTGGTATTCCGCACCTTCCTGAATCCACCTGCGCAGGACAGAAACCTCGCGCGGCGTGAGCGGCTGGTTCGCCTTGTGGGGCGGCATCACCTCGTCGTCGTCCGTGCTCGTGATGCGGCGCATGATCTCGCTCCGCTCCGCATCGCGCGGCACAATGGGGACTTCACCCGACTTCGCCGGCTTCAGAGCCTCCTCTCGCACATCGAGCCGCAGCTTCGCCTTGCGGGTGTTCGCGTCGAAACCGTGGCACTTGAAGCACTTCTCCGAGAGGATTGGCCGCACATCGCGGTTGTATTCGATGGCCGGGTCAGCCGCGTGAAGCAGCGGCACGGCGGCCAGGACGCCGGCGAAAATCACCGCGAGATGCAGCCGCGCCTTCATGCGCCTCATCCCGGAAGACGGAAGAGCCGCTTCGCATTGCCATGGAGGATTTTCCTCTCCACGCCCCTGTCCGGCGCGAGCCGCCGAATCGCGGCGATGGTCTGCGAGCCCTGGCACTCTGCGCCGCGCCCGAAGTGGTCGAGGCAGTCGCTGCCGTAGATGATTTTCTCCTGATGCCGCCCGAGAAATTCGCGCGCGTGCTCCTCGTCGCGAGTGAGCGCGTTGAGCCCCGAGCCAGCGGACATGTCGGCAAACATGTTCGGGTAGTCGCGCAGATAGCGGTCAGTGAGGCCGCCGGGCGTCACTCTCCCCTTGGGATAAAGCACCTTCTGGTCGGCGTGGTTCCTGTCGATGTTCGCCCACCATGTCTGCGCGTGGCCGATGAAGTTCGTCTTCGGGAACTTCTCCAGCATCCTGCCGAAACGCTCGAAGCCCATGTTGTAGGTCCCGTGCTGGAAGTGCAGCAGGATTGGCACACCGTAGTCCGCAGCCAGCGCGTAGAGGATCTGGCTCTCCGCGGAGTCGCACTCCACATGGAACTTCTGCTCGCCGATGATCACCGCGCCGAGCTTCAGGTATTTCTCAATCTCCGCGCGCGCCTCGGGAAGGTCGGTGACCTCGTTCGCGCCGAAAAGGAACTCCTTCGGGTTCGCCCGTGCGAGTTCCACCGCCGAGTCGTTGCCTCCGACCTTCACACCGCCGAGCCCATTGTATTTTCCATCGCCCGTGGAGGGCCGGCTCACGGGTTTTCCAGCGGGCAAGAGGATCGTCTGCGTGACACCCATCGCGCGCTGGTGCTCGACGAAGATGGCGTTCGCACGGTCGCGGTAGTTCGTGTGCTGGTGGATGTCCACGATCGGCTCCGGCGCAGCGGCTGCATCCGCGCCTGTAGCGGACTGCGACAGCGCAGCCGCCATGGACAATGAGGACGCTAGGAACCCTCGGCGTGAGACGGGAACAGTGAAGGGGGAGGACATGGCTCGGTGGCCAAGATCACTCGGGAAGCGGCTTTCCCTTTGTCTCCGGACCGAGCCAGATGATGAGCATCCCGACGATGTAGATCGCAGCCATCACCGATGCGGCATTTGGGAAACTGCCGTGGAAAAACTGCATGAGGTTCGCGGTCTGCAGGCCGCCGATGGCGGCGACGATGCGTCCGAAATTGAACGCGAAGCCCTGACCCGTCGCGCGCACCGCCGTTGGGAAAAGCTCCGGCAGATAAAGTGGAAAAAAGCCGTAGAAAGACGCGGTCAAGCCGCCCGCGACGACCGTGCAGACGAGGAAGTAGGTGCTGTAGGTCGTGTTCGTCTGGTAGAGCAGCAGAGATCCGCCGATCGAAAGCAGACAGAGCGCGGCGTAGGTGATTCGGCGACCGAAGCGGCCCGCGGCGAGTGCGGCGAACATCGTGCCGACGATCGCACCGACGGACAGCCAGAAGAGCGTCCATTCTTTCGCGAGTTTCGTCGGATCAGGCTCGAGTTGCACCGCCCATTTTGACGCCCACTGCGTGGAACCCCATGTGCCGAGCAGCGCGACCGCAGCGAGACCGGCGCCGAAGATCATCATCTTCACGATGTTCTGGTTCGCCCGGATTGATCCGGCGGCTTCCGCGCGGGCAAGGTATTGCCGCACGGGGTAGAGATAGCCGACCAGAGCAACCGCCACACCCGCGACCGTGATGGCCGTCGCGGGCAGAGCGGACACACCCGCAGGCGACCACGCCCAGATGATGACGAGCGCCGCAAGGCTGCCAATGAGCACGCCGATGAGATCCGCCTTTGCCCAGTGCGAGGTTGCACCGCGCGCGTGCTCGGCTTTCCATTTCTCCGATTCGGGCACGAAGAGCATGATGCCAAAAATCATCAGCGCCGGCAGCGCACCGCTGATCATCAGCAGGCGCCACGCAGTGTGCGAGAGGAGGTGCGTCGCCGTGGCCTCGGAGAAGCCGATGCCGATCAGGAAACCGTGCGTCTTCTCGATGAAATTCAGCAGCACCATGCTGAGCACGGCCACGAGGAGGTAGCCGACATTCGCAGCCGCACCGATGAGCCCCGCAGTGAGCGCGCGCGATTTGCCCGGCCAGATTTCGTTCACCAGCGCCACGCCAAGCGACCACTCGCCGCCCATGCCGAGCGACGCGATGAAGCGCAGCCCCGCAACGTGCCACGCCTGCGTCGCGAACCCGCACAGCCCGGTGAAAATCGCGTAGGTGAAAATGCTGAACGTCATCGCGCGCACGCGGCCGATCTTGTCGCCCAGCCAGCCGAAAATGACGCCGCCGCTCGCCGCGCCGACGAGAAACACCGCGATGATCGCGCCAAACCACTTGTTTGCATCATCGGGGGAGGCAGCCGTGCCGAGGAGATCCTTCAGCGCGGGCTGGCCGATGAGCGGGAAGAGGCCCATCTCAAAACCGTCGAACAGCCAGCCGAGGAAGGCGGCGATCAGCGTCATGATTTTCGCGCGGTTTTGGGAGGTGCTCATGGCGGCGGTGTCTCCTTCACCCGCCAGCCGGGTGCAAGCTCCGAACACGCGGGGCGCGAAAGTTTTTCCGCGCAGAGGGCCTAAGCTCAGACTTCCTCGAGCGCCTTCGCAGCATCGCCGAAGGTCTTCGGGCGCACGTCCATCTTGTCCATCAGCGACATGAAGAGGCGGCAGAGCTGGCGATCGGGCTTGTCCTTGTAGTCGAGCACACGGCCGCCGCGGATGCGTCCGGCGCCGCCGCCGAGGACGATGACGGGGAGCTGGTCGTTGTCGTGCTTCGCGCCGGCCATCATGCTCGAGCAGTGGAGCAGCATCGTGTTGTCGAGCAGCGTGCGCCCGCCTTCGCGAATCGAGTCGAGCTTCCGCGCGAGATACGCGAGCTGCTCCATGAAGAACTGGTTCACTTTCAGAAAATCCTCGCCGTCGCTGTGCGAGAGCAGGTGGTGAATCATGTAGTCGATGCCGTGGCCGGCTTGCTGCACGCTTGGGAGATTCGGGAAACGGAGCGCGCTGTGGTCGTTGTTCAGCTTCAGCGTGGAAATGCGCGTCGTGTCGGTCTGGAAACCTAGCGCGATGATGTCGCACATGAGCCGCATGTGCTCGCCGATGTCCTGCGGAATGCCGTCGGCGGGACGCGCGACGTTCGGCTTCTCCAACGTGGGTCGCCAGCCCTGCAATTCACCGCGCCTGCCGGCGTTCTCGATGCGCTTCTCCACATCGCGCACGCTGTCGAGATACTCGTCGAGCTTGCGCTGGTCGCTCGCGCTGATGCCGCGGCGCAAGTCCTGCGCGTCCGCGAGCACCGCATCGAGCACGCTCCGGTCCTCGGGCGAGGCGTCGTCCTTGAACAGCCGGTCGAATGCGAGCGCGGGGTAAAGCTCCAGCGGCGTCGGCGTGGTCGGCGAGCTCCACGAAATGTGCGAGCTGTAGAGCATCGAGTAGTTTTTGTGCACCGACGGATTCGACTTCTCGCATGCGAGCACGAGGCTCGGCACTTTCGTCGAGCGCCCGTAGGTCTGCGCCAGGAGCTGGTCGAAGCTCGTGCCTGAGCGAATCTCACCGCCGCTCGCGATGGGCGCGCCGGAGAGCATGTTGCCCGTCTGCGAGCTGTGGATGTTTCCTTTGCGCGCCTCGGCGTGAAAAAGCCCGCGCACGAAAAGCATCCTCTCGCGAAAATCCGCAAGCGGCGCCAGCACGCGCCCGAGTTCCATCGCACGGCCCTCGCCTTTCGCCCACCATTCCTTCGAGTGAAAGCCGTTGCCGGAAAACGTCACGCACAGCCGCACCGGCGCCTCGCTCGCGGGTTTGTTCTTCCGCAGCTCGTCGCCCCACACGTTGAACGACTCAAGCCACGGCAGCGCCATTGAGACGCCGGCGCCTCGGAGAAATGCACGACGGGTGAAGCGGTGGGTGTTCATGGGTTTGCTTGTGGTGTGCGGTTGGATCGCAAGTTCAGGACATAGGCTGCGACGTCCCACCGTTGGGCGTCGCTGAGGGTTTCCGAAAAGCTGACCATCGGCGTGCCGTTCATGCCAGTCGTGAGGATGCGGAAAATGTCTGCCGCACCATCGCCGCACCGCAGATGTGGCTCGCGAAGATCCGCCGGGCGGACCGATTGACCCCACGCATCCTTGAGCGCCTGGCCGGCAGGGCCATTGCCTTCTCCAGTCGCGCCGTGGCAGGTGGCGCAAATCGTGGAGAACACCACCTGTCCCTTTGCGGCGTGTTCGGCTCTGGCCTTTGCGTCGGTCAGCCACGCAGGCGGGTCGGGAAATTCGAGCGGTTCCGCATAATTCTCCGCATGGCGCCAGCGGCGGGAGAACGTCTTCACATATTCGATGACCGCCCTGAGCTCGCTCTCGCCGAGCTGATTGAACATGCCCATCGCCGTCCCGCTCAGACCGCCACGGATGGTGCGCCGCAAGTCATCATTGGTCGGAAGTTTGTCAAAGGGCGTGCTGCGGAATTTGAACCATCCCTCGCGAAACGATCTCGGCTTGATGGGAAGATCCTTCGCCATCTCGCCTTTTCCGTCACCGCGAGCGCCGTGGCAGACAACGCAGTTCCGCTCATACACGTAGCGGCCCTGATCGTAGAAATCGTAGTCAGGGCCGACGCGAGCCTTCTCCGGTTCGTCCGCGCTGGAAAAAGGCGCGCTTCCAACGAACCAAAGCGCGGATGCACCAAATGCAGCGGCCCGGTGGGTTCGACGACGAAATAGCGCGCGGATGCTCATGCGGTGCGTCACGGATGATAGCTGAATTCCCTCCCGCGCACCTCGCGGAACTGCGGGCTGCAGACGATCATCTCGACGACCGTTGCAACGCAGTGATTCTCCTCCCGCAGCTTGGCGAGCATGGAGGTGAGCAGTGGCTTGTCGGAAAACTGCACGCTGCGGCCGAGGCCATAGCCGAGCAGTTTCCGGCAGAACTGGCGCACGAAATCGTCGCGGCGCTTTTCGAGGAGATAAGCGCACAGGCCATCGAGGCCATCCACGACGGAGCCATCGGGCAGCGTGACCTTCGTGTCGGCTTTCCGCGCGCGGCCGATGGCGTCGAAGCCTTCGAGCGCAAAGCCGAATGGATCGATGCGCCGGTGGCAGCCCGCACAGTTCGCGTCCGTGCTGTGCTTTTCGACGAGCTGGCGTTCGGTGAGGCCTTCGGGCGGCTGTTCCGGCAGAACGGGCACACCCTTCGGCGGGACGGGCAGCTTTTCGCCCAGCACCACTTCGCAGAGCCACGCTCCGCGCAGAATGCCGCTGGTGCGCGAGGCTCCGGCCTGCTTCGAGAGCGTCGCCGCGAAGCCAAGGATGCCACCGCGGCCCTGCTCGCGCATGTGCTCCACACGCTGCCAGCCGGAGCCGCCGGGCTTCATGCCATAGTGTCCGGCAAGCGCGGGGTTCACGAATGTGTGATCTGCATCGAGCAGCGAGAGCACGCTGCGGTTGCCTTGAAAGAGGTCGGTGAAAAAGCGCGTCACTTCCTCCTGCATGTCCGCACGCAGGCTGAGGAACGTCGGAAAGTGGCGTTCGCTCTTCTCATCGAGCGTCGCGACATCGCGCACGTGCAGCCACTGGCAGCCGAACTCCGTTGCGAGGCGCCGCACCTTTTCATCGCGCATCATCCGTCGCGCCTGCGCCCCGAGCACTGCGGGATCGTGGAGCTTCCCGGCCGCGGCAAGGAAGCGCAATTCGTCGTCGGGCGCGGATGACCACAGGAAATAGCT
Organism: Chthoniobacteraceae bacterium; assembly: GCA_044221035.1. Taxonomy (GTDB): domain Bacteria; phylum Verrucomicrobiota; class Verrucomicrobiia; order Chthoniobacterales; family Chthoniobacteraceae; genus SXWH01. Next base: position 13,920 of record JBGAPU010000039.1, read on the forward strand.
CAGCCGCGTCGCGAGTTCCCAGTCGTTCACGGGGCCGGTGGTAGCAGGCGTGTTCTCGCCTCGGTAAAGAAACGCAGGCGAGGCGAGCACGCGAGCGAGCATCAGCCGCGGCGGAAACTGCACCAGCGCGGCGCTCTCCTTTTCCGTGAGCGGGCGGCGCCATGCCTTTGCGGCGAAATCAATCACCGCCCGGCGCTGCGCCGAGTCGGCAGCTTTCTGCTTCTCTTTGAACTCCGCCGCAGCCCGCATGATCGGCTCCCGCAGGGGGTCGAAGGCGCTCGGTTTCGCGTCCTGCGTGGCGAACTGCCAGAGCTGCTCGAAGGCATCCACCTGCTTCAGCGGCGCCTCGCTGACGAAGAGCAATTCCTCCCACAGCCGGTCGATCTCGCGCGCCTGCGCATCGTCGAGCATGAGCCGCTTGAGGTGCGCATCCTCGCGGTGAAAGAGCGTGAGCGTGACGACTTCATCCACCGGCACGATGCGCGTGTAGCAGAGCGCGATGGGAAAAAGCGCGCGGAACTCGTCAAACGCCGCCTCAAATCGCCGCCGCTCCCCGCTGCCTTCGTTCACGATGATTGGCGCACTGTGCTGCGTGACGAGGTTGTTGTCGCTCCACTGACCCTTCTGCTGCGCGGACTCGGCGTTGCCGGCAACGAGTCCCTGTGCTGGCGCCGGCTTCTCTGTGAGCACCTGCATCTGCACGCTGCCCGCCGTCTTCGACACGAGCCGGCCCGTCACGACAAACTCCGCGCCTTTCGCGAGCACCGCGGGGATCTTCACCTCGATGACCGACGGCGCTTTCGCCGTCGGCGCCGCGGCCTTGCTTGTCGGACGGAAACTGCGCGCGGCGTTTGCAAGCAGCGGGCTGTTGAGAGGGAAATCCTTTTCGAGATGTCCGCGCACTTTCGCGGCGAGGGCCGGCGAAGGCGACTTGCGCCACGCCGCAATCGGCGCGGGCAAATCCGCCGAGGCCTCCTGCGTCGCAGGCTGGCTGAGGAAATGCCAAGGACCGTTCGGATTTCCCGCGAGGATGTTTGGCGAGATGTCCTTTGCGAGATCCCACGTCGTCGTTCCGTCGGTCAGCGTGAGATTCACGGCCGTGAGGCCGCAGGTGTGATTGCCGTTGCGCGGGCCGACAACGAGCGCGACTACCTGCCCGGGCTCCACTCGCACATTTTCAAACGGCCCCAGCGTCCGCGGCTTCGCATTGTCCGCAATGCCGCTCGCCAGCACTTCGCTCGAAGAGCCGCGCCGCACTTCGAGCGCCCACGTGAGACCGGGGCCGCACTCCGGATGCGCTCGTGCAAGGTTGCCGCTGATGCGCAGCGTCGCCGCCACCGGACTCCGCCAAGCGATGACCGATGCCCGTGTCGGCGACGGGTGCGTGGCGACGCTGTGCGCCGTCATCACGCCGGGGACGCGCACGGTCGCATCCGACGAATTTGCGATGACGCTGAGCGCGTTGTCGCCGGTCCAGCCCTTGATGAAATTGTAGTCGGGCGTGCTCTCCATTTTCTTCGTGAGCAGAGGCTCCAGCTTCGTTGTTCCAAATCCGAGAACCTCGCGCCATGCCGTGAGCATTTCCGCATCGGCGTCCGTCTTTCCCTCGGCGAGCGCCGCGAGACATGACTCGGTGCCCGCGATGAATTTCGCGCGTTCGGCTTCGAGGTGATTAACGAGTTCCGGCAGGCTCGCGACGGGGAAGTCCGGCATTCCTTTGGTGACGATGCGCGGGTTTTCCCAGAACACCTCATCGCCCGCGCTGCCATCGCCCGCGTCGGTCGTGCTGAGGAACAGCGTGCGGTCGCGGTCGCCGTCGAGCTTCACGCGAATCTCCTGCTGCGCGACAAGCGGCGTCATCGGCTCCTGCCACGACTTCGGGCCGTTTACCTTGCCGATGTGGCCAACGGTCGTGAAGCGCCAGAGCACTTTCTGCCACGGCTCGATGTCCGCGACGGTGAGCCGCCTCGCGCGGAACTTCACGCGCAGTGGATCGAGCAGCGCCAAGGGCTCTGTGCTCTCAAGTGCCGCGCGTAGAATGCCGAGATACTTCGGGCTGAGTCCGTCCGCGCTGCCGCGCCCTTGCAGCGCGTCGAGATAGCGCGCGAGCGGCAGGCGCCCGCTGCCTGTGCCGGTGTCGAGCTTGATCCCCTGTGCGACGGTCTGTGAGGCCTCGCCCGTCGTGGAATACGTCGCATACAGGGCGCGGATTTTTGCGAGCGCCTCGTCCTTCCAATCCTGCGGCGAATCGCTCGGCGAAAAGCGCACGCCGTCCGGCAGCAGCACCATGTGGCGGGCGACGTCCTTCGCCGCATCGAGGTATTTCGTGAGCAGCGCGGGCGACATCACCAGCGCCGCACCCGCATTTGTGAAACCTTCGCCCGCTGCGCCGTCCGCTGGAAACTCACGCGCCGGATCGAGCGACTCCACGCCGGTGAGGTCGCGCAGCGTGTAGGTGTATTCCATGTTCGACAGACGGCGCAGCACGACCGGGCCGGGATCGCCCGCGCTCGCGAGCGCGACTTCATCAAGCGTCGCCTGCACCCATTTCACGAGCGCCGCCTTCTGCTCCGCGGACAACTGCTTCTCCTTCTTCGGCGGCATCTCGCCATTCGCGAGCTGCTCGAGCACCTGCTCCCAGACCTGCGGATGCTTCTTCACCTCCGCGACCGAAGTGAAACGCTCCAAGTCGAGGTCGCCCTTCTGCTTTTCCGTCGAGTGGCACGTGTTGCAGCGATCCTTCAAAATCGGCTGCACCGTCTCGCGAAACACACGGTCATCCGCGGCCGCCACAGACACCGCCGCGAAAAGCGAAAGCACGGACCAGCAGCGCCGCGGCTTCACGCGAGGATTTCCCTCACCACATTTCCATACACATCCGTGAGCCGGTAATCGCGCCCGAGGTGGCGCCACGTGAGCTTCTCGTGGTCGAGGCCGAGCTGATGCAGGATCGTCGCGTGCAGGTCGTGCAGGTGCACTTTGCCCGACACGGGGCGGAAACCGAAGTCATCCGTCTCGCCGAACGCGAAGCCCGGACGGATGCCCGCGCCGGCCATCCACGTGCAGAAGCTCTCCGGCTGATGCTCCCGGCCGTGCTTCTCGATGGGCGACGTGCCGCTGAGGTCCTGGCTCCACGGCGTGCGGCCGAATTCGCCGGACCAAACCACGAGCGTGTCCTCGAGCAGGCCGCGCGACTTGAGATCCTTCACGAGCGCGGCGCACGGTTGATCGGTTGCGGCGCAGCTTCGCGGCAGCGCGTTGCGGATGTCGCCATGATGATCCCATCCTCCCATCGTCACCTGCACAAAGCGCACGCCGGCCTCGCTGAGCCGGCGCGCGAGCAGGCATGCGCGGGCATTCTTGTCCGTGGGGCTCTCGCCGACACCGTAGAGCTTTTTCGTGGCCTCACTCTCGCTCGAGAGGTCCACGAGCGCGGGCGTCGCGCTCTGCATGCGGAACGCAACCTCCATGCTCTCGATCATCCCCTCCATGCGCGCATCCACCTCGGCCTGCGCGAGCAGGCGGCGGTTCATGCGCTGCACAAAATCGAGCCGCGCGCGCTGCACCGCCGGGTTTGCGGATGGGTCGTTGAGGTAATCAATCGCCGCCTGCCTTTCGCTCTGCGGGATGACGACCTTCGTCCCCTGGTGCGCGGCGGGCAGAAACGCTGAGCCGTAGGTGCGCACGTCGGCGTCGGGGTGAATCGTGACGAAGCTCGGCAGGTTCTGGTTCTCCGTGCCGAGGCCGTAGCTGATCCACGAGCCCATCGAAGGTCGCGCCTCCGCGGTGAAGCCCGTGTGAAATTGCAGCGTCGCGGGCGCGTGCTGGTTGTTGTCCGCATGCATCGCGCGCAGCAGGCAGATGTCGTCGGCGATGGAGGCGGTGTGCGGCAGCAGGTCGGAGATGCGCATGCCTGACTGGCCACGCGGGCGCACCGGCGACTGCGTGGCGAGCGCGAGGAATTTGTCCGTCCCGACGCGCAGCTCGTTGGTGTTGATCGGCGCGGAGATGGTCTGGCCGTGCATGCGGCGGATGTAGTCCTTCGGGTCAAACAGGTCGGGCTGCGACGGGCCTCCCTGCATGAAGAGGAAAATCACGCGTTTCGCCCGCGGCACCATGCCCGGCACGCGCGCGGCCAGCGGACTCGTCGCCGCAAGCGCGAGCTGATGCAGCGCCACGGCACCGAAGCCGCAGGCGGTGCGGCGGAGCCAGTCGCGGCGGGAAATGGAGCGGGTGTTCATCGGGTGGGTGCTTGGGAATTACATCCGCAGCAGGAATTCATTGGAGGCAAAAAGCGCGAGGCTGAGTTCGATCCACGCGGCGAGTTCGGCATCCTGCTTGGCGGAGGCTCGGATGGAGCTGAGGAATTTCACCGCATCCCCGCGCTCCCCGCTCGTGAGCGGCCGGTTCAAGACACGCAGCCAGAGTGCATCGAGGCGCCCGGTTTCGTCGGAGACATTCTTCGTCAGATCCTTCGCGAGTTCCGCGGCGCGGGCCCGCAGCATGTCGCTGTTGATGAGGAAGAGCGCCTGCGTGGGCACGGCGGTCTCGGCGCGCCGGCCGGACATCTGCGCGGGCTGCGTGAAGTCGAACACATCGCGCAGTTTCGCAGGGCCCGGCTGGCCGCTGGAGCGCAGCACCGGCAGATACACCGTGCGCTCGAACTCCTGCGAGGGGCGGAATTTTTTCAGCGAGAATGCGGGCGGGTTCACCGCCTTCGGGCTCAGGCTGCTCACGTTCTCGCGGAACTCGAGCGGCAGGGCGGGGCCGCCGTCCGACTGGGCGAGCGTGCCGCTGATGGCGAGCAGCGCGTCGCGGATGGCCTCGGCGTCAAGGCGCTGGCGGTTCATGCGCCAGAGCAGGCGGTTGTCTGGATCCTTCTGCATCGCAGCGGCGTTGTGCGAGGTGCCAATGCGGTAGGCGCGGCTGAGGACGAGGCTGCGGATGAGCTGCTTCTGCGACCAGCCGGTGCGGACGAAGCGCGTGGCGATGTGGTCGAGCAGCTCGGGATGCGCGGGCGTCTCGCCGCGCACGCCGAAGTAATCCACCGTGCGCACGAGCCCTTCGCCGAAAAGCTTCTGCCAGATGCGGTTCACGGTCACGCGCGCGGTGAGCGGGTTGCGCGCATCCGCGAGCCAGTCGGCGAGCTGCACGCGGCCGCTCTGGCCTGCGGGAATCGGCGGCAGCGCATCCCACGAGGCGACGCGCACGACGCCGCGCTTCACGAGCTCGCCGGGCGCGTAGGGATTGCCGCGGATGGTGACATGCATGTCGGCGGGCTTCTCCCGGTCGTGGACGGCGAATGCCCTCGGCACGGCGGGCGCGAAAAAGTTCGCGTGCTCAATCTCGGCGCCGAGCTCCTTCACGCGCGCGGCCAGGGCGTCGCGCTTCTTTTCCAGCGAAGCCTTGTCCCCGCCCTGTGCCGCGGTGATCTGCGGATCGAGCGCGGCCTTCTCTTTTTCCACCGCCTCGCGCTCGGCCTTCAGCGACTTCAATTTCTCCGCGTGCCCCAGTTCCCGCCGCGCGCGCTCCGCCTGCTGCTGCGCGGTCTCGGGGAGCGCGCTGGAATTCACGCGGCTCCACACACCGTTGTCGGTCTTGTAGGTCGAGTCGGTGCTGCGGAACATCCCCGCGATGCCGTAGTAGTCCTGCAGCGCGACGGGGTCGAACTTGTGGTCGTGGCAGCGCACGCAGCCGAGCGTCATGCCGAGGAATGCGGTGCCGACCTTGCTCACCTGCTGGTCCACGAGGTCCACCTCCATCTTCAGCTTGTCCACCGCGACGATCTCCACGTCGCCGAGCACGAGGAAACCCGTGGCCGTGATCGCGTCCGCGCGCTCCTCCGCGGTGGCGAGCGGCAGGAGGTCGCCGGCGACCTGTTCGCGGATGAAACGGTCGAACGGCTTGTCCGCATTGAACGCTGCGATGACGTAGTCGCGGTAGCGCCACGCGTGCTCGGCGAAGACATTGTTCGAGGTGCCCATCTGGTCCGCGTAGCCAGTGAGGTCGAGCCAGTGCCGCGCCCAGCGCTCGCCGAACGCGCGAGAGGCGAGCAGCCGGTCCACGACGGCCGCCATCGCGGATCGCGGGTCGCGGGTCGCGGATTGGGTGAAGGCCTGAATCTCCGCGGGTGTCGGCGGCAGGCCGGTGAGGTCGAAGCTCACGCGGCGCAACCATGTGTGGAGATCCGCGTCCGGCGCGGGGCGCAGCGATGCGGCCTCGAGCTTGGAAAGGATGAAGCGGTCCACGGCATCGCGCGGCCAGGATGCATCGCGCACCTCGGGCACCGGCGGGTCCTTCACCGGCTGGAACGCCCAGAACTTCCTGCCCTCCTCAATGTCGATCGTGCGCGCCTTCGAATTCGCAGCGGTCGCGACGCGCGTGTCCGGCGCGCCCATCGCGACCCATTTTTCAAAGACCGCAATTTCCGCAGCGTCGAGCTTGCCCTTCGGCGGCATCTCCACGTCGGGATTTGTGTAGCGCACGGCCTGCACGAACCGGCTCCGGTCCGGCTGGCCGGGGAGGATCGCCGCGCCGTTGTCGCCGCCGGCTTCCCATCCGCGCTTCGAGTCGAGCGCGAGGCCTCCTTTGATCTTCTTCTCGTGCGAGTGGCACTCGTAGCAGCGCTTCCGCAGCAGCGGCAGCACCTGCGAATCGAAAAACGCCGCGCCGTCCTCCGCCTGCGCCTGAGGCGACATCGCCGCGACGCAAAGCGCGAGCACGGCAGCAGTGCGGGCGATGGGTGCGGGGCGGGAAATGCGGTGGCTCATGCGGGGCGCCCATGACAACCCGCGGATGACGCGACTGCCAGTGTCTTTCCGCGGCAAGAGCGGCGGCCCTGCGATCTCCAACGCGAGCTACTGCTGCTTCTGGCCTTTGCCGGCTTTTCCACCCTGCCCGCCATTGCCGCCCGGACCTCCGCCGGGAGGACCGTCGGGACGCGGCGGGCGGATTTCGTCGTCGCTCAATTTGCCGTCGCCATTTTTGTCGAGCGTCTTGAGCGACTCCGCGGCCTTCGCGATCTCGCTGGCGTCGATGACCCCGTCGTGGTTCGCATCCAGCGCCTCGATGAGCGGCGAAGGCGGCGGGCGGTGGCCATCCGGACCACCGGGTCCACCCTGTCCACCGGCGCCATTTCCACCACCGGGACCACCCCTCGGCGGACCACCCTGCCCGCCGCCGCCGGGACCGCCGCCCATTCCCATGGGCTTCGGACGCATCTCGTCCTCGGTGAGCCTGCCGTCGTGATTTTTGTCGAGCTTCAGCAGCGACTTCGGCGCCTTCTCGATCTCGCTCGCGCTGAGCGAGCCGTCGCGGCTCAGATCCAGCGCCTCAAACACAGGCATCGGCGGAGGACGCATGCCGCCGGGGCCGCCTTGTCCGCCGGAGCCTTGACCGCCGGGAGGCCTGCCACCCTGCGCGTGGAGGACACTGGTGAGCGCGCTGATGGAAAGCGCGAGGATGAGGTGCTGCTTTTTCATGGTGCTTGGGGTTTCGGCTGCTGGGTTGCTGTGGAAACTACGGAAGGCTCTCTCGGTCATTGCCGGTGCGGCGCGGCGCGCGGTGAGGTGATGAAAATGAACACCCAATTTGCAAAGGAGTCATGCGCAGGAATGGGGAAATGTGTGAAGCGACGGTAAAACCCGGCATGGCGAGATCGCCGCGCAGGATCGCGGTTCGCCGGCGATCCCCGCCGACTCCCTGAAAACCCCCGCCGACTCTCTGAGAACCTCCGTCGACTCTCTGAGAACCTCCGTCGACTCTCCGAGAACCCCCGTCACCTCTCCGAGAACCCCCGTCGCCTCTCCGAGAACCCCCGTCGCCTCTCCGAGAACCCCCGTCGCCTCTCCGAGAACCCCCGTCGCCTCTCCGAGAACCCCCGTCGCCTCTCCGAGAACCCCCGTCGCCTCTCCGAGAACTCTCGAACACCGGAAAAGCGATGAAAAAGCCTCGAAAATGGCGATTTTCCTCGCTTATCCCCGCATCCACCTTCCGAAAGGGAGGCAGAGTCCCATTTCGACCATTCCGGTTATGCGATTGGCAGAAACCTCCCGATGCGTAACTTGGAGTCAGCCATGAAGCCCATGACTGCGCATTCTTGGACGAAGTTCTCCAAAGGTTTTCTTACCGGTAGTCGGGTGGGTTGCCTACTGATCGTCGTTGGCCTGCTCGAATGGGGGATAGTAACCTTGATGGGACTTGAGACAACCCATTTACCAAACAGCGGCCTATCGCTGCTCCCGCTCTACGTGCTCTCCTTCGGCCTTGGTGGCGGTGCGGTTACGTTCCTGAGGAGCGATGCGCCGACATGGATCGAATCCCTGGTCGCTTGGGGTGTGGCGGCGCTCATCGTGCTCGCAGGACTGGTCGTCATGGCGCTCCTTGTGGTGTCCAGCAAACCGATTTCGCCGTATTGGGGAGCGCTTGGCTCCATGGCTTTGCTGGCGCTACTGATCACCACGGCCTTGAGCCGCAAAGCCAGTCGCAAGGTCAGGCCTGAAAACGTGCCGTAGCTATTTCCCCTTCGCCGGCGCCGGGGCGGTGGGGTCTTCGGTGGGGCTGCCGTGCCAGAGCGGGGCGACGTTGCGGGCGTTCCAAGTGTCCCAGGCGCGGGTGAGTTCGGCGACGATGTCGGGGTGAGCGGCGGCGAGGTCGTTCTTTTCGCCGATGTCGGCATCGAGGTCGAAGAGCTGCCATGCGGTCTCGGTCTTGGCGGCGAAGTCGCGGGAGACGACGAGCTTCCACTTGCCCTTGCGGATGGCTTTCTGCGGGCCGAAGCGCCACGCGAGCGTGTCGTGCGGGGCCGCGGCGTTTTCGCCGGTGAGGTGCGGGAGAATGTTCACACCGTCGAGGCTGGCGGGCGCGCTGGCACCGCTGACGGCGCAGGCCGTGGGGAGAATGTCGAGTGTCGTGACGGGGTGGGCGTAGGTTTTCCCCGCGGGCAACTTGCCGGGCCATGAGACGAGGTAAGGGACGCGGATGCCGCCCTCGAGGGTCTGCCCCTTGTCGCCTCGGAGCGGGGTGTTCACGCCGGTGTTGTAGGCGAGGAAGGGCTTGCGGCCCGAGCCGCCGTTGTCGCTGAAGAAGAAGATGAGGGTGTCCTTGTCGCGCCCCTTTTCCCGCAGGCTGGAGGTGATGCGGCCGATGTCGTCGTCGAGCCCGATGAGGAGGGAAAGGTAGCCGCGCCGCGCGGGGTCGGTGACGCTGGCCGGGACGCGCGCGCCGTATTTTTCCAGCACCTCGAGGGGCGTGTGGACGGCGTTGTAGGCGAGGTAGAGGAACCACGGCTTCGCGCTGTGCCTGTCCATGAAGGCGAGGGCCTCGTCGGTGAAGAGGTCGGTGGTGTAGCCGTCGAGCTTCTGGAGTTCGCGGCTGCGGTAAATCATGTCGTGCGAATGCGCGGAGCCGAACTTCGCCTCGGCGTCGTGGTGGAGGAGGTAATTGTGCCCGCCGACGAGGAAGCCGAAGTAGTCGTCGAACCCGCGCGACTGCGGGTGGTGCGAGGCGCTGTAGCCCTGGTGCCATTTGCCGATGAGGCCCGTGGCGTAGCCGGCGTCGTGGAGGACGTTCGCGATGGTGCGCTCGGTGAGCGGGAGGCCGAGCGTCTCCTCGTTGCCGACGTGGGGATTGAACTCATGCCCGAAGCGCGTCTGGCAGCGCCCGGTGAGGAAGCCCGCGCGCGACGGGCTGCAATACGGCGCGGAGACGTAGCCGCTCGTGCAGCGCACGCCGCTGGCCGCGAGGGCGTCGATGTTCGGCGTGGGGACTTCCTTCCCGCCATGCACGCCGATGTCCGCATAGCCGAGATCGTCGGCGACGATGACGAGGATGTTCGGGCGGGAGGCGGGTCTTGTTTCAGCGGCGGTGGCACCGCAAATTGCGGCGACGAGGGCGAACAGCGGGAGGATGCGTTTCATCGGTCGTGAGGAACGGGAAGTGCGTTGAGCCTACGGCTTCAGCCAGCCCATGCTGGCGAGCCATTCGCCGACGCGCACGAGCCAGTCGGCGGTGGGCAGGCCGGTCTTGCGCATGCCGAAGCCGTGGCCGCCCTTCGCGTAGATGTGCAGTTCGGCGGGGAGGTTCAGCTTCTTGTATTCGAGGTAGAGCAGCGCGCTGCCGCTGGCGCTGGTCACGCCCTTGTCGTCGTGCGCGTGGATGAGGCACATCGGCGGCGCCTTCTCGGTCACTTTGATCTCGGGCTTCAGCGTGAAGGTGTCCTCCTTCGTGACGAGATATGCGGGATAGACGGGGATGGAAAAATTCGGTGTGGCGTCGGCGACGTCGAGCGCGGGGTCGGTGGTGTAAGTGCGGTCGTTCGCATGCAGCGTGGCCATCACCGTGAGGTGCCCGCCGGCGGAAAAGCCGAGGATGCCGACGCGGTTGGGCTTGATGCCCCACTCCGCCGCGTGGTGCCGCACGAGGCCGATGGCGCGCTGCGCGTCCTGCAGCGGTTCCTTGGAAGGGTCGTTCCGGTCGCGCGCCGGGACGCGGTATTTCAGCAGCGCGCAAGTGACGCCGATGGTGTTCAGATACTCGCACACCTGCGAACCCTCGTGTTCGCTCGCAAGGATGCTGTATCCGCCGCCCGGCGCGACGATGACGCACGTGCCGTTCGGCTTCTCCGCCTTGTAAATGGTGATGGTCGGCTCCGAGACATTCGTCACGCGCTTCACGTCGGCGTCGCTCTTCTTCGGGATTTCCTTCTCCGCCTCGATCTTGAACCCCGCCGGCTCCGGCGCGCCCTTGGGCCAGAGCTTCAGCGTGAGCGGCTCGGCAGCGGAGAGGGAGGCGGTGAAGGCGACGGGCAGCAGCGTGGACAGGAGGAGCTTCATGGCGCGCAGTTGAGCGGCGCGAGGCGCGGCGTCCAATCACAAATCTCGTAGCGATGGAGTGAGAAAAAGTCCGCGAGGTGGGAGATCGGCGCCGCCGATTGGCGCGGCGCACGAACCCTTTCTTAACAATTCTCCCAAAAATTAGACACACGGCCTTAACGGGCGCATGCGACGCTTCCGAACGCATCACACAGATCCCGCAATGAACTCCGCACCCGCCTTTCACATCCGCCTCGACCGCCGCACGCTCCTGCGCAGCCTCCTGCTCGCCACCGGCGGCGCGCTCACCGGCGACCTCTTCGCCGAAGCCACCGCGCTCACGCGCACGCCGCGGCAGACCGAGGGGCCGTATTACCCCGACCACCTGCCGCTCGATCAGGACAATGACCTGCTCCAAATCAGCGGCGACAGCCAGCACGCCGCGGGCAGCATCACGAATTTCGGCGGACGCCTGCTCAATGCCGACGGCAAGCCGATCGAGGGTGCGAACGTCGAACTCTGGCAGGCGGACGACAGCGGCTGCTACATCCACAGCCGCGGCGAGCAGCGCGGGAAAAAGCGCGACGCGCATTTTCAGGGCTTCGGAAAAATCACGACCAACGCGAAGGGCGAATACCGCTTCCGCACCATCAAACCCGGCCTCTACACCGGCCGCACGCGGCACTACCACATCGCCGTCGTGCAGGGCGGCAAGCGTGTGCTCACCACGCAACTCTACCTCGCCGGCGAACCGCAGAACGACCGCGACGGCATCCTCCGCGGCATCCGCGACGAAGCACAGCGCCTCTCCGTCATCCGTGAATTCAAAGCGATGCCCGGCAGCAACGACGAACTCGTCGCCTCCTGGGACATCGTGCTCGGCGCGACGCCGAGCGATGACCGTGGCCCCGGCGGCCCACCTCCCGGCGGACGCGGTCCTGGGGGTTTCGGCGGTCCCGGCGACCCGCCGCCACGCGACGGTCGCCGTCCTCCACCACCACCGCCGCAGTAGCACCACTTGTTGCCGCGATTACGCGCCGAGCGCGAACTTCCAGGCCTGCGGCGTCCATGTGCCCGTCTGCCAGCCGTCTTTCGTGCCAAACTCGCGCACGAGCACGGCGTCGTGCGTGACTTCGACATTCAGAAATGCCTGCGCCGGACCGCTGAAGTGGCCGGCGTTGTCGGTGTTCAGGAAAGGCACGCCTTCCGTGGCGCGCTCGTCCTTCGTGCCGTTCCACTTCATGATTTTGCGCACGTGCGTGTGGCCGCAGAGCGACGCGGCCACGCGGTAGGGTTTGATGGTTTCGTAGAAGGCGTGCGTGTCGCCGTAGTCCCACTCGCTGCTCTTCACCTTCTCGTCCGGCAGTTCCGTGGAGTAGCGGTGGACATCCACATGATGCACGAAGACGACCGGCCGCCCGCTGCTGCCGACATGCTCGCGGAGATCGCGCTGGAGGAACGGCAGGCTGCCGAGCGGGGCGTAGCGGCGCGGGCGCTTCACCTCCGGCGCGTCGCCGACGACAATGCCGAGCGCGACGAAATGCACTCCCGCCCAGTCCCACGAATAGTGCAGCCCGTTCTCGGAAATGTTCGTGAGCCCCTCGCGGCGCTTGTTGCGCGCGACGATCTCGCTGATCACCGGCGTGTCGCCGTGCGGCGCGTCGTGGTTGCCGTGGACTTCGCGCACCGGCCAGCGCAGGCGACCGTCGCCGCCATCCAGCCCCCAGTCGGCAAAAAACGCCGCGGCTTCCGTCTCCGCCATGCGCTGCTTCGCCTTGCCCTTGTCGCCGTTGTCGATGAGGTCGCCCGCGTGGATGACGCCGTGCGGCACCGGCACACTGCCGCCGCCCGCCTCGGCGGTGAACGCCGTTCCCGGCAGCTTGTTCAGCCAGCCGACGAGGCGCGCGTTGTAGTCCGCGGACACGGCATCCATTTTCGAATAGTCGTCGTCCTCCGCGCGGTAGTGCGTGTCGCCCACGAGGAAAAAAGACGCCTTCTCGGCATTCGAGGGCGCCGCCCAAGTGTTGCCGCCCATCGCCACGGCACCGGCGCCGAGCCCGAGTTGTTGGATGAATTGCCTGCGCGTGTGTTTCATGGGGAGTGCTTGTGAAGAGGTTCAGTTGCCGAGCCAGCCCATCGCCTTCATCCACTCGCCGCAACGCGCGGGCCAGTCGTTGACGGGGTTGCCCGCGCGGCGCATGCCGAAGCCGTGGCCGCCCTTCGTCATGATGTGCAGTTCGGCGGGAAGGTTGTGCCTCTTATATTCGAGATAGAGCCGCGTGGCCTCGATGGGGTTCGTCCTATCGTCGTGGGCCACGACGAAAAACGCAGGCGGTGCATCGGTGGGCACGCTGAAGCCGACGCGGAATTTGGTCTTGTCGTTCTGCTCCAGAAAACCGCCGCCATAGACGAACACGATGAAATCCGGCCCGCGAGGGTCGTCGAGTTCCGGATTCTGCGGATACGTGCGCGCGCCGCGATCCCACGCGGCATGGCCGGTGAGATTTCCACCCGCGGAAAAGCCGAGCAGGCCGACGCGCTTCGGGTCGAGCGACCACTCCGCCGCGCGATGCCGCACCATGCCCATCGCGCGTTGCGCATCCTGCACCGGAAGCATAAACGGCTCCTTCTCGTCGCGCGTCGGCGTGCGGTATTTCAGCAGCACGGCGGTGACGCCGAGCGTGTTCAGCCACTCGCACACCTGCGTGCCCTCGAACGAATACGACAGGAACATGAAGCCGCCGCCCGGCGCGACGACGACACTGGTGCCATTCGGTTTCTCCGGGCGGTAGATGGTGATGGTCGGGTCGGTCACATCCGAGACATGCGTCGCCGTGATGGGGCCATACGATTTGATGAGCTTCGCCGTCGCCTCACTCACCGGCGCCGCGCTGCTCGGCGGGCCATCGGGCCAGAGTTTCAGCGTGAGGGGCTCGGCGCTCCGCAACAGCGCTAGGCCGCTGGAGAAAAATGCCGTCAGGACAAGGAGAACGCGCGTGCTCTTCATGGGAAGCCTCGGATTATTTCGCGGCTTTCACGAGCGACTGGAACGCCTCGTAGTAGCGCTTGCCGAACTCGCGATACGACGGCGAATCGAAGTGGACCTTGTCACCGCGGTGTTTCAGCCCCTCGGCGCTGACGTAGGCCGTGAGCTTCACCTTCTTCGCCAGTTCCTGATGCGCCTTGTCCACCTGCACGTGCGCGTCATCCCACGGCACCTCGGCGAATTTCCCCATCTGCCCGACGATGAAAGGGACGCCCGGCACCTCGAGTTCCTTCCGCATGCGCGCGATGAGGTCATGCAACTTCGCCTCGTAGCCTGGCGCGAGCTTCGCGTTCGAGTCCGACTCTCCCTGATGCCACAGGATGCCGACGATCGTGCCGGATTTCTGCGCGAGGTGCGCACGGCGAATCGCGTCGTCCCACGGGTGGCTGTTCGTCGGCTTGTAAAACTCGCCCGGCTTCCACGCGTCAATCGGCGACCCGCCGACTGCGCAGGGAATGAGGCCGACGATGACGCCGGGATGCGCCTCGGCGTAGAGCGTGCCGAAAGTCTTCCCGAGCCCGACGCCCGCAGCCGCCTTGTCGAAATGGAGTGGATCGATCGCGGGCGCCCACTCGCCTGCCTTGTTCAGCATGAGCACCCGAGGATGCGGCGTCCTGTCCTGCTCCTCCACGGTGCCGCGCCCGGCCATGTTCGACTGGCCGACGAGCAGGATGAGGTGGAATTTATCGCGCGGCGGAAGCTGGGTGTTCTGCGCGGAGGCGAAGTGCGCCATCAGCAGCGCACACAGGAGGACGAGGGAGCGGATCATGCGCCGCGCATTCGACGCGCTGCAGACGAATCACGCAAGCACTTCGCTCGGCGGAACGGACCGCGCGAAAGCGAATTGAGTCTGCGCACGAGAGGACGCTAGAGAATGAGGCGATGAATTTCCCTGCCCTCCGACTCCTGCTCGCCCTGCCATGCCTGTTCGCCCTCTCCGCTCTCGCGGAGGACGCGCTGCCGCGCACTGCGGAGACTTTCGAAATCGACGGTCGCAAGGCGTTCGTCTACGCATCACCGGAGCCCGCGAACGGAAAACCATGGGTCTGGTATGCGCCGACTCTCAAGGGTGTGTCGCTGGCGCAGCGGAAGATGTATTTCGAGAGCTTCCTCCGGGCAGGCATCGGCATCGCGGGATTCGACCTCGGCGAAGTGCGCGGCGCTCCGGGCAGCACGGCAAAATTTTCGCTCTTTTACGGAGAGATGGTGCGCCGCGGCTGGTCGCCGAAGCCCATCCTGCTCGGCCAAAGCCGCGGCGGGATGATGATGCTCGCGTGGGCGATGCGGAATCCGGACAAGACGCGCGCCTTTGTGGGCATCTACCCCGTCTGCAACCTCGCGAGCTGGCCGCTGAAAAACTCGAAGAAGCTCACGCTCGCAGATTTTGCGATTTCCGAGGAGGAACTCACCGCAAAGCTGCGGGAGTTCAATCCCGTGGACAATTTGAACGGCCTGCTCGCGGCCAACGTGCCGATGTTCGTCGTGCACGGCGACTCCGATGCGGTGGTGCCGTTCGATGAAAACACGCGCCTGCTGAAAGAACGCTACGAGGCCGGCGGCGGGAAAATCACCGTGAAGGTGATTCCGGGCGAAGGGCACAAAGTTTCCCCGTCGTTCTTCGAATGCAGGGAGCTGGTGGATTTCGTGCTCGCCCACAAGGCGGAGTAATCGGTCGCAGGCACGCTGCGCTCTCCACTGCACATTCGCCTCCGCGAATCAAAACAGCCGGATGGCCGTGACGGAGATGCGGCCGCCAAAGCAGACGTCCACATCCGCGCCGGGCCTGCGCTGACGCGCCTGATAGTCGCCATCGTAGAAGTGGTGATCGTGTTCCTCGTGCCGGTAGCTAAGCGGGAGCGGGTGCGGATCGAGCGGGCAAAATACGATGTCCGGCTCGGGCTCGTCGGGTGTGAGGTTCGGAAAATTGACGTTGTAGAAAAGCCCGGGCTCGACCGGGCGCGGGAGCAATTCGGCAAGCACCCGCGAGGTCCAGCGGGACGCGCGCGGCCAGTCGGGCTCCATACCCCGGCGGCGGTATTGCGAGAACGCGGCGCCGGGCCAGCCGTGCAGCACGGCTTCGCGAACGGCGGCGACAGTGCCCGAGTAATAGACATCCGCGCCGAGATTGCCGCCGTCGTTGATGCCGCTGAGCACCCACTTCGCGTCGGGCACCACTCGGAGCAATCCGAGCCGCGCGCAGTCGGCCGGCGTGCCATGCACGGCCGCGCGATTCGCGCTGCGTCGCTCGAGGCGGACGGAGCGTTCCCACGTGACCGTGTGGCTCATGCCGGATTGCGGAGTCGCCGGTGCGACGACAACCGGCTCGCCGATGCCGCGGGCGGCATCCAGCAAGGCGGCCAGGCCCGGAGCGTCGATGCCGTCGTCGTTGCTGAGAAGAAGCTTCATCGCGCGCACGCTAGTCGAATGCGCGCGAAACGGAAGCGGCGTGCTTTCACCTCACTTGAGCTGCCATTTTTTTCGCAGCGCCCACTCGAGCGTGGTGATGGTGAGCAGCAGAAGAAAAGCGATCGGCGAGGACCAGAGTTCCCCGTCGAGCGTGCCTTGGATGCGTTCGGATTTTGCGGAGATGGTCTTTGGAAACTCAGCGAGGTTTTCCTCGCGAAAATAGGCGCCGCCGCTGGCGTCGGCCATCTGCCTGAGAAGCGCCTCGTTCATCGCGGTTTCGCCGGTTTCAAATTTCGGCTCGGTGACGCCGAGTTCGAGCACGGTGGTCGGATCGCTTTTCACCGCGAAGCGGTGTGTGCCGGGCTCCAGCGCGATGAAGTCGCCGCGATACATCCCGGGCTGCTCGGGCACGGCGCGCAGCGGCACCTCGTGCGCAGGGCCGGGCGCGCCAGCGGCGAGCACGGTGTAGCCCGCGGCGACCTGCTGCTCGCGGAGCGGAGTGAAATCCGGGGCGTAGAGGCGCGCATAGACGGTGACGCGCTCGCCGGTCGTGTAGTTCTGGCGCTCCACGCTGAGCTGTGTGCGCTTCGAGCCGCCGAGCAGATGGTGCAGGCCGAGCTTCTGCGCGATCTGGCCCCAGAGCTGGGTGTGAAACGGATCACCTGAATTGCGGCGCCAGCGCCACGTGTTATCCGTGCCCATGTAGAGCACCTGGCCGAGGCCGTATTGCTGAATGGCGGCGACGACTTGCTTGCCGTGGCGGTTCGCGCGCGACTGCTCCGAATCCACGAGCAGCACTTGTGCGGCGGGCTTGGCGCGAAGCACGCGTGCGCTCCAGAAAAGTTTGCCGAAGCGCTTCCAGATGGCGGCGTTCTCGTCGTCGCTCGCGGCGAGCCGCAGCAGCGGATGCGTGCGGCCCTGCGGAGTGAGCTCCACGGTGAGGCTCTGCGCGGCCTGCGGCTGCATGGTGTCGAGCTCGACGGGCAGGATTTTCTCCAGCGCGGTGCCGCGATACGCGCCCGGGTTCGCACGCGGCCCGGCGAGGAAGAGCATCGAGCCTCCAAACTTCTGCACAAACTCATCGAAGGCCGCGAGGTGCTCGGGTGTGAAGACACGCGGGTCCACGTCGCCCACAATGATCAGGTCGAACTTGAACAGATCCTCCTTTTTCCCCGGCACCTTCGCGAGGTAGGGCGTGGCTTCGCCAGCGGCGATGCTCTCGTCGCCTTCCAGCAGCACGAATCTTGCATCGAGCCTCCGGTCGCGCATGAGTGCGCTCTGAATGTAGCGGAACTCCCAGCGCGGCGTGGTCTCCACGTAGAGCACCTTCACTTTCGCATCCATCACGCGCAGGCGCTGCGAGGCGGCGTTGTTGTCCTTCGATGCCTCGTCGGCGCGCGGCGCGATGCCCGCGCGCAGCTCGAATTCACCAGTCGCCTTCGGCGTGAATGGCACCGGCACCACGGTGTCCTCTCCGGCGCTGAAAACGATGTCCTTCGTCGCAACGACCTCGCCTTCGCCGGCCGAGTTCGCCGGCACGAGCCGCACGACGAGCCTAGCACTTTCACCCTTCAGCCCCTGGCCGCGCACACGGACGGTCACGGGCAGCTCGTCCTTCACGAAGGCAACCTCCTGCGCGAGCAGGCTGCCGACGATGATGTCACGCGGCGATGTGATGCCGACTCCGTAGATGTGGAGAGGAATGTTTTCCTGTTTCGCAAGTCGTGCAGCGTCGAGCGGCGGGGAACCGTGGTTGTTCGCGCCGTCGGTGACGAGGAAGATGCCCGCAAGCGGCTGGCCGCGCTTCCGCTGGATGAGATCGCGGACGGCGTCGCCGAGCGCGGAGGATGTGGATTTCGGGTCGAGCTGCGCAAGCCAAGCCGAGAGCGCCGCGGCGTCGCCGGATTCCCCGGAATTCTCCAGTGCCGCGCCAAAGCTGAATGCGGCGATGTCCATGTTCCGCGCGAGCTGCGGCCAGAGATCGAGCTGCCCGTTTGCGAGCATCGAGCGCATCACTTCTGCGCGTGGGAGGAGCTTGAGGTTCGCGCTGAGCGTGGCGTCGAGCGGTTGGTCGAGGCCTTTCTGCGGATCGAGGATGCCCTTTGCGATGGCGGCGCGCTTGATGTCGGCAGAGTCCACGCGCGGGTCCTGGATTTTCATGCTGCCACTCGCATCCACGAGGACGAGCAGCGTGCGGCGGATCGCCGACTCGACGGTGAATGCCACGACTGGTCTCAGCAGCAGCAGCGCCAGGAGCACGAGCAGCGCGATGCGCAGCGCCGTGAGCACGCGCCGCTTCCGGTCGCTGAGCAATTCACGCGCATCCCGCCGGTAGGAAAACCATGTGAGCACCGCCAGCGCGAGGCCAACGGCGAGGATCCAGCCGAGCCACTGCTTGTTGCGGAGGACGAACTCCGCACCTGTGACATGCGCCGCATTTTCCACCCTGAGCCCGCAGAGCTTCAGGAGGGCTTCGGTCATTTGCGCCCGCGCTTTTCGCGACTGCGGAAGTGGAAGAGCAGCGGCAGGCCGGGATACGGGGCAAGCGAGCGGATTTGCGCATCCAGGTAGCGCGCGTAGCTCTCGTCGAGCAGTTCCTGGGCGTTCACGAAAAGGACGACTTCGGGCACTTGGATCGCGTGGCTGAACTTCGGCTCTGGCTGCGTGGCGTAAACGATCTTGAAGCGACGTCCGCCGCGGCGCCCGGGCGGATGTGCAGTGAGCGCCTCGGAGAGGAGGCGGTTCAGCGGACCGGTCGCCAGGCGCTGTTTCGCGCCACGGCGCACCTTGTCGATGGTCTTGAAAAGGCGGCCGAGCGCCTCGCCTGTCTTTGCGCTGAGAAGGAGCACCGGCGCATAGCTCACGAAAAAGAGCTCGGCCTCAATCTCCGCGAGCACGGCCTTCAGCGTCTCCTTGTCCTCCGTCTTCTCCTTGATGAGGTCCCACTTGTTCACGGCGACCACGCACGGCTTCTTCGCTTCGCAGATAAGGCCCGCGATCTTCTTGTCCTGCGCGGTCACGCCCTCGGTGGCGTCGATGACGAGGCAGCACAGGTCCGCGCGCTCGATGCTCGACTCGCTGCGCATGACGCTGAATATCTCCACGGAGTTGTCGCGCTTGCCGCGAGGGCGGATGCCGGCGGTGTCGATGAGGATATAGTCCTGCCCGCCGCGCGCGTAGGCGACATCCACCGCGTCCCGAGTCGTCCCACTGATGGGCGAGACCAGCGTGCGATCGTCGCCAAGGATGGCATTGGTGAGCGAGGACTTGCCGACATTCGGCCTGCCGACGATGGCGATTCGCAGCGGCGGCCCCTTCTTTTCCTCCGCAGCCTCATCGGGCGGCGGCGGAAGCAGTTCCTCAATTTCCTCGACGAGTCTCCCGATGCCGAGGTCGTGCTCCGCACTGATGGTGAGCAGGCGGTCAAATCCGAGTTCTGTGAACTCATTCGCGTTCGGACCGTGCTTGGCGTGGTCGATCTTGTTCACCGCCAGAATGATCGGCTTTTTCGCCCGGCGGAGTTTGCGCGCGAGGTCGTCGTCGATCGCCGTAAGCCCATCCTGACCGTCCACGACAAAGACGATCACATCACTCGTTTCGATGGCGATTTCGACTTCTGTGCGCACCTGTTCGGTAAATGAGAGGTCCACATCCGCGCCAATGCCGCCGGTATCGAAGATGGTGAACGGCGCCCCGCCGAGTTTGCACGTCGCCGAGATTCGGTCCCGGGTGACACCCGGTTGATCGTGGACGATCGCGATTTTCCGGCCGGCGAGCCGGTTGAAGAGTGCGGACTTGCCGACATTCGGACGGCCAACGATGGCGACGGTGCGGGACATTGGAGGCGGAAGGTGCAGGCGATGCGGTGAGTTGGCGAGCGCGATCGGAAACAGGTTCGGAATCGACCGTAGAACCACAACGCAAGCGCCTAAAATCCCGCAACTTCCCCAAAAAGCCGGGTGATTAAATTTGAACGTCCCAGGCACGACCTTGTCTGACTCCACCGACCTCCGGTATTTTCGCTGAAATAATGACACCGTTTTTGATCATCGGATTCATCCTGATCATCGTCGTCTCGCTCTACGCGCAGTGGCGCGTGAAGCGGGCCTTTACCGAATATTCCGCGGTGCCGGTGGCGTCCGGGATGACCGGCGCGGAGACTGCCGCGAAAATATTGGACGCAGCCGGGATCACCGATGTGAGCATCGAGGAAACAAATGGCTTTCTCGGCGACCACTACAACCCCACGACGAAGACGCTGTGCCTTTCCAGCGCCGTCTATCATACACCCTCCGTCGCAGCGGTCGGCGTCGCCGCCCACGAGTGCGGGCACGCCATTCAGCACAAGGTCGGTTACGCACCGTTAAAGGTGCGTGCGATGGTTCTTCCCGCGGCCGTCGTCGCGGACAAAGTGCTGTTCTTCTTTCTGTTTCTGGGTGGCTTCCTCTTTGGCGGCTTCGGCAGAGGAGGTCAGGGGATGTTCCTCATTCACCTCGGCTTTTGGTGCTACTTCGCCATCGCTCTCTTCCAATTCATCACGCTGCCCGTGGAGTTTGATGCGACTCGCCGAGCGAAACTCATCCTCTCTGAAATGGGCATCGTCCGCCAGCAATCTGAGGCGGCCGGCGTGAGCAAGGTGCTCGACAGTGCCGCACTGACTTACGTCGCAGCGTTCGCAGCCACTCTTTTCCACCTCATCCGGTTTTGGATCATGCTTCAGTCGGGACGCGACCGCGATTAAATGACTGGCACCACCTTAACACTGCCCTCCCTCGTGTCCTCACCACTACCAGCTCAATCGGCCTTCCCCGCCGCCGCCTTGGTTGGTAAGAGGGATGCACGCGAAATGGACGAGCAGGAGAAAAGCCGCCGCGAAGACGAAGACTTTGTCGCCCGCGCCCAAACCGGGGATGCGGCTGCGTTCGATGCGCTCGTCACAAAGCACAGCCCGCGGCTTTACGCGCTCGTCTACAACATGACGGCAAACCATGAGGACACCGATGATCTGCTTCAGGACGTTTGGGCGAAGGTGTATCGCAGCATCGGAGGCTTCCGCGGCCAGTCGCAGTTTTACACTTGGCTCCACTCCATCGCGGCAAATACGACGCTCAACTTCTTGAAGAAACGCGGTCGGCGCTGGACGATGAGCCTTGATGACGTGGACAACGGCATCATGCAGGACAAGGAGTTCGTCGAGCTTCAGGCGACCAGCACACCGGTGCGCGAAGCCGACCTCGGGGAGATTCAGAGGAAAATCAACGAAGCCATCATGCGTCTCACGCCGGACCACCGTGCGGTCGTAACGATGTTCGACATCCAGGGAATGCCGCACGCCGACATCGCGAAAATTCTGCGAGTCAGCGAGGGCACCGTCCGTTCCCGACTCTTCTACGCGCACAAACAGCTTCAGGCGTGGCTCTCCGAATTCGCGCCCACCACTCACTCAACAACCAACTAGCCATGCCACAGCCGCTCAACGAATCCCAGCTCCAGGCACTCCTGCGTCTCAAGCGCCACGAGCAGCCGCCGCCAGGCTATTATGAAAACCTCCTCGACCGGGTTCACCGCCGCCAGCGCGAGGAACTCCTGCGTCGTCCCGCGTGGCAGATTGCCTTCGAGCGCATCCGCGCATTCTTTGCACCGCTGCGCATGGACTGGCGCCATGCAGGCTCGATGGCCGCATTGCTCGTCGCTGGCGTTTTTGCCATTCGCATCGCCATTCCCGAACGTTCGGCGGGGCCGTCGCAAGTCGCGCAGGCCGCCGCGAAGTCCAGCATTCCAGCTTCGGAGGAAGGCCCGCTAATCAGCCTGCAACCGGGGAAGATGCCCTCGATCGTGTCCAACACGAACCGCAGGATCCAGCATGATCCTGATGCACCTGTCCGGTTCATCATAGACACGCAGCCTGCCAGCTATGAAACAACGCAGATTCACTTTTAGCTTATTCTGCGCTTCAGCACTCGCGGCCGCAGTCACACTCCGGTCCCGCGGTGCGGATGCTAACCGCTCCGCCTCTGAAGATCTAGCGCCCCCCCCCCCCTCACAGGTGGAGGCTCTGGAGCGCGATGTGCGTGAAGTGATGCGAAGGGCCGGCGACGCAATCTGTCGCATTGAAGCTGATGATGAGCACGGTCATCTGCGGGGCACCGGGTTCTTCATTGATGCCGATGGCACCGTTCTTACAAGCTACAGTGTCGGCGGAGCGTGTCAGGATATTGTGGTGACGATTGGCGAACAGCGCTATCCAGCGACACGGCTTGTTGCGGATGAACGATCTGGAATCGCAGTTTTGAAAATTTTCGCGGAACGCCCAGTCCGGTTTCTGAAATTCGGCAAATCCACCGAACTCGCGCTCGCTTCGATCGTTGTTACGGCCGGATATCCACTTGATCTACCACTCTCACCCAGCTTCGGATCTGTCGCGGGCATGGAATCAGGTTTTGAGGGCCGCTTTTTCGCCACAAAGCACATCCGTGCGAACCTGCCCGTCCAACGCGGTCAAGGAGGTTCGCCTGTCTTGAACCTTCAAGGCGAAGTCATCGGGGTTCTCATTAGCATGTTCGAGGGTGGGGGAGGGATTTTTGCCTTGCCGATTGAAGCTGCTGGGAAAGTCCTGCATGATTTTCGCACCCACCGCCGAGTGCGACAGGGTTGGATTGGAGTCGATGTCCGACTCGCCGAGAAGCCCGAACATGGCAGTTCCGCTCGCATCCTCGGACTACGTGAAGACGGGCCAGCATACGCGGCCGGAGTTCGACCAGGTGACATCCTTCTGAAGGTTGGCCCTTGCAAAGTCAAGAACCCGGAAGACGCGATGAGCGCTGCATTCTTCATAACGGCGACAGAGCCAATTCCGATGCGAATTTCGCGCGGTGGCAGGGAGATCCAATTCACAGTAAATCCGCTCGACCCCCCAAACGGAGCGATGCCCAGCATTGAGCGTCAACCTCCCGCGATTCTTGGATCATCTGGGCAGGGAATCAAATTGGCACCCTGATTCCACTTTTCCGAAGGCCACCTTTCAGAAGGATGTCACCTAGTTGAACTCGGGGCAATCTTGATGCAACCGACTTGATTTTAGCCTCAGGCACAAGATCCTTTTCGAGCTCGTGATTTCTTTTTGCCGCATCGTTGTCGCTCGACTCCCGAAAAGAAAGGAGCCCGCCATGGCATTACCATGGCGGGCTCATGACTCTGGCGACGTCCTACTTTCGCGCAACCTATAGAGGCACTATCATCGGGGCTGCAGCGTTTCACTTCCGTGTTCGGAATGGGAACGGGTGGGACCACTGCGCTGAGGTCACCAGAATGTGAAGCTCAAAGAAAGCTTCAATTTCTGGCGACAGTCAGTTTTCCATCTGATTGTTCGTTTACCTTTTCAAATAACAAGCTAGCTCTCTGACATCTGCATACAATGGTAGTAGCAATTTTTGCTGAAGTTTTTTTCAGATTTCGATGATCTGGCTTCCCATCTCAAAATGACTAGGAAGAAATAGATCAAGCCAAGCGGGATATTAGTATCGCTAAGCTCAGTGCGTTACCGCACTTGCACTTGCGACCTATCAACGTGGTGGTCTGCCACGACCCTTCAGGGAAAATCAATCTTGGGAGAGGCTTGGCGCTTAGATGCTTTCAGCGCTTATCCTTTCCGGACGTAGCTGCCCAGCATTGCCGTTGACACGACAACTGGAACACCAGAGGTCCGTCAAACCCGGTCCTCTCGTACTAAGGTTTGAGCCCCTCAATTTTCCTGCGCCCACAGCGGATAAGGACCGAACTGTCTCGCGACGTTCTGAACCCAGCTCGCGTACCACTTTAACCGGCGAACAGCCGGACCCTTGGGACCTTCTCCAGCCCCAGGATGTGATGAGCCGACATCGAGGTGCCAAACCGAGTCGTCGATATGAGCTCTTGGACTCGATCAGCCTGTTATCCCTAGCGTACCTTTTGTCCGTTGAGCGATGGCGATTCCACTTTCAACCACCGGATCACTTGGGCCTGCTTTCGCATCTGCTCGACTTGTAGGTCTCACAGTTAGGCTGGCTTATATCCATATACTCGTCACCTGATTGCCAACCAGGCTGAGCCAACCTTCGCACTCCTCCGTTACTCTTTGGGAGGATACCGCCCCAGTAAAACTGACCGGCTGCCAGTGTTCCCTTCCCGGATTACGGGCAAGGGTTAGAGTTTCCAGTTCCCAAGGGTGGTGTTTCATTGGCGACTCAACCTCCCCCGAAAGAGAGGTATCAAAGTCTCCCACTTACGCTAAGCATGAAAACCGAAAACACAGTAACAGCGTACAGTAAAGGTGCATAGGGTCTTTCCGTCCTGCT
The DNA here is from genome assembly GCA_044221035.1 of Chthoniobacteraceae bacterium. Lineage (GTDB taxonomy): Bacteria > Verrucomicrobiota > Verrucomicrobiia > Chthoniobacterales > Chthoniobacteraceae > SXWH01. The sequence goes on from JBGAPU010000039.1 coordinate 38,516, forward strand.
GCGGGTAGGCGGCATCTTCACCGCCATTACAACTTCGCTGAGCTCCTCGTTGAGACAGCGGTCAACTCGTTACACGATTCGTGCAGGTCGGAACTTACCCGACAAGGAATTTCGCTACCTTAGGACCGTTATAGTTACGGCCGACATTCACGGGGACTTGGGCTCGTAGCTTCGCTTGCGCTAACCACTTACCGTAATCTTTCCGCATTGGTCACGTGTCACACCCTATACGTTCTCTTGCGAGTTAGCAGAGTGCTGTGTTTTTGTTAAACAGTCGGTTGACCCATTTCACTGCGGCCCTTTGCAGGGCACCCCTTCTTCCGAAGTTACGGGGCTAGATTGCCGAGTTCCTTAACGAGGTTTCACTCTTGCGCCTTGGCACATTTATGCCCACCCACCTGTGTCGGTTTACGGTACGGGCGCCTTAGTATACACCAGAGATTTTCTTGGTATATTGTTTAATAGATCCGCTTCAGCCGGAGCTTTCACGTCCCCTTGCGGGACCGGGGCAATCAACACCCGGCCTTTTTCTGAATATACGTCTTTCTGGTTTAAATTTCGGCGGTGCAGGAATATTGAACCTGCTCTCCATCGTCTACGCCTCTTGGCCTCGACTTAGGTCCCGACTAACCCTGGGAGGACGAACCTTCCCCAGGAAACCTTGGGTTTACGGCGGACTGGAATTCAACCAGTCTTTTCGCTACTCATGTCTGCATTCTCACTTGTAGAAGCTCCACGGTTGCTTTCGCTCCCGCTTCAACGCCGCTACAACGCTCCCCTACCAATGAATCAAAACGTGTTTCAATTCATTCCAGAGCTTCGGTACGACGCTTATCGCCAATCATTTTCGGCGCGGAAACACTCGATGAGTCAGCTATTACGCACTGTTTAAATGATGGCTGCCTCTAAGCCAACATCCTCATTGTCTAAGTATCTCCACATCCTTTCCACTGAACGCCGTTTAGGCACCTTAGCTGCTGATCTGGCATGTTTGCCTCTCGCGCGTGAAGCTTATCCCTCACGCACTGACTCCCGTGTTACATTCGATGGCATTCGGAGTTTGATTGAATTCGATACCCGGGTGTGGGCTCTAGTTCATCCAGTGCTCTACCTCCATCGATAAGCACACGAGGCTAGCCCTCAAGCTATTTCGGGGAGAACCAGCTATCACGGGGTTTGATTAGTCTTTCGCTCCTACCCACAGCTCATCCGAGGACTTCTCAAGGTCCACCAGTTCGGCCCTTCACGCGGTGTTACCCGCGTTTCAGCCTGGCCATGGGTAGATCACCTCCGCTTCGGGTCTACTGCCAGCGACTAGTTGCCCGTTTCGGACTCGCTTTCGCTGCGCCTCCGCCCCAAAGGAGCTTAGGCTCGCCGCTGACAATAACTCGCAGACTCATTAAGCAAAAGGCACGCCATCACCCCTTGCGGGGCTTTGACACCTTGTAGGCACACGATTGCAGGTTCTATTTCACTCCGCTCACAGCGGTGCTTTTCACCTTTCCCTCGCGGTACTTGTTCACTATCGGTCGCCAACTAGTATTTAGCCTTACGCGGTGGTCCGCGCAGCTTCACACGAGACTTCACTTATATCGTGTTACTCAGGAATTCCCTAGGCGTGCATCGGTTTTCGGTTACGGGTCTCTCACCCTCTATGGAGCGATTTTCCATTCGCTTCACCTAACTTCCGCACTGCCATGTCGGGATCCTACAACCCCACCGGCAAGCCGGTGGTTTGGGCTTTTCCGCTTTCGCTCGCCGCTACTGACGGAATCGTTTTCACTTTCTATTCCTCTGGTTACTGAGATGTTTCACTTCACCAGGTATTGCGCACGCCGCGCTATGTATTCACGCGGCGACGATCGGGCATTCACCCGATCAGGTTACCCCATTCGGAAATCCACGGGTCAAAGCGTATTTGCCGCTATCCGTGGCTTATCGCAGCTTGTCACGTCCTTCATCGCCTGCTGGCACCAAGGCATTCATCGTGTGCCCTTTGTAGCTTGATCAATCTGTTCCTTCGACGACATTAAAATCGTCGATTTGGAAATTTGTGATAACTGAATTCTCGTCAATAGACAGAATTCAGACTCAGCATTCTTGTTGTTTTTACTACCATGTATGCAGATGTCAAAGAACTAGCATAGCCAAGTCTGGCACGCTTACGTTTGGTTTTTGGAGTTTCCTCCGCATTCCAATTTCAAAAACGATCTTTTGCTTGTATTTCCATATCAGTGGGCGTGACAGGATTCGAACCTGTGACCCTGCGCTTATCAAGCGCATGCTCTAACCAACTGAGCTACACGCCCGGGACAAATGTCCAGCGCACCTACTCGGAGGTTCGCCCTTTGGTGGAGGCAAGGGGATTCGAACCCCTGACCTATAGCTTGCAAAGCTACCGCTCTACCAACTGAGCTATGCCCCCAGTCATTTTTGATTCGATTTTCCACTTACTTCCAACTTCGGAAATTGAAGCAAAAACTGAATTGTGCGCTGCCGTATCAGTTCACTTGAACCCTGCTTGCTTTCGCTTGCAGGGATTTAAAACGCGTTGTTCCTAAGAACTTTAGCGTTCGACCTATGCCTTCCTTGTGAGAGGTGCAGGCATTTCTCCTTAGAAAGGAGGTGATCCAGCCGCAGGTTCCCCTACGGCTACCTTGTTACGACTTCATCCCAGTTACCACTCATTCCTTAGGGCGCTGCCTCCTTGCGGTTGGCGCACGCACTTCGGGAACAAGTGACTTCCATGATGTGACGGGCGGTGTGTACAAGGCCCGGGAACGTATTCACGGCGCCGTAGCTGATGCGCCATTACTAGCGATTCCGGCTTCATGCAGGCGAGTTGCAGCCTGCAATCCGAATTGGGCTCAGTTTTGTAGATTACCTCCGCCTCGCGGCTTCGGCTCATTCTGTACTGAGCATTGTAGTACGTGTGCAGCCCAGGGTGTAAGGGCCATGCTGACTTGACGTCATCCCCACCTTCCTCCCCGTTTCACAGGGCAGTCTGTCCAGAGTGCTCCGCTTGCGCGGTTGGCAACAGGACACAGGGGTTGCGCTCGTTGCGGGACTTAACCCAACATCTCACGACACGAGCTGACGACAGCCATGCAGCACCTGTGCAAAGCGCTGTATTGCTACAGCTAGGGGACTTTCATCCCCGACACAATGCATGTCAAACCCTGGTAAGGTTCTTCGCGTTGCATCGAATTAAGCCACATACTCCACCGCTTGTGCGGGCCCCCGTCAATTTCTTTGAGTTTTAATCTTGCGACCGTACTTCCCAGGCGGCACGTTTAACGCGTTAGCTCCGGCACGGAAGGGGTCGAATCCTCCCACACCAAACGTGCACCGTTTACTGCCAGGACTACCGGGGTATCTAATCCCGTTTGCTCCCCTGGCCTTCGTGCCTCAGCGTCAGTAACTGTCCAGAGACTCGCCTTCGCCACTGGTCTTCCTTACGATATCTACGCATTTCACTGCTACACCGTAAATTCCAGTCTCCTCTCCAGTACTCGAGCAAGGCAGTATCAAGTGCAGTTTCGGGGTTGAGCCCCAAGATTTCACACCTGACTTATCTCGCAGCCTACGCACCCTTTACGCCCAATGAATCCGAACAACGGTTGAGACCTCTGTATTACCGCGGCTGCTGGCACAGAGTTAGCCGTCTCTTCCTCTTCTGGTACTATCAGCTCTCCGGCAGTTAACCGGGAGGTTTGTTCCCAAATGACAGGAGTTTACAATCCGAAGACCTTCATCCTCCACGCGGCGTCGCTCCTTCAGGCTTGCGCCCATTGAGAAAAATTCTCGACTGCTGCCACCCGTAGGTGTCTGGACCGTGTCTCAGTTCCAGTGTGGCTGGTCGTCCTCTCAGACCAGCTACCCGTCATAGCCTTGGTGGGCTTTTACCCCGCCAACTAGCTGATAGGCCGCGGGATCATCAAGAAGCACCAGGTTGCCCCGGCTTTGGTGTCGCGAGGATTTCCTCGCTAACCACATGCGGTATTAATTCGCCTTTCGGCGAGCTATCCCCCACTTCTCGGCAGATTTCCCACGTGTTACGCACCCTTGCGCCACTGAACTTTCATTATATTGCTACAATGAGAGTTCCGTTCGACTTGCATGTCTTATCCACGCCGCCACCGTTCGTTCTGAGCCAGAATCAAACTCTCCGTAGAAAGTTTGGTGAAGATGGCTAGATCTTCACATCTGGCCGTATTAGCCCTTCTTTTGCAGGAGGGCTTTCGGCTCTTAATTTTTATATCAAAGAGCTGACGTGCAACGCACAATTCAATTTTTGCTGTTTTGACCGTTTTTGAATTTTCGCGCATCCAGTTTCACGGATGCGATTGAACTCAAAACCAAACTTTCAAGGAACTTGCTGGGTGCCTCACTCGCTGAGCATCAAGCTTTTGGCTTTTGCTCAGTGTTGAATCACTGGCGCCTAGACGCTTCTTGGCGTCTATCCCGATTTCAGCGGGGCAAGGACTTTAATCACTCGCCCGGAGTCGTCAATTGTTTTCTGCAAATTTTTTTGCGGAATCATTGCACTGTCGACTACTGCTTCGCAGCCGTCGCTTTTGCGGGGCGGGGTTAATAGCGAGAAGTGTTTTTGGGTCAACAGTCTTTTTGAAAAAATTGCGCGCTCGCATCGCCCGCGCCCCGCCAAACGGCAAAAGCACCAAGGGGCGCAGACTCAATTGACGACCGCTGCACTAGGTTCCACCCACCTGCCATGTTCGCGGATGAGGTCCTTGAGTCGCTCCACGGCCTCGCGCTCGGGAATGTTGAACTTCACAGGCTGCTTGCCGACATAGAGATTGATTTTGCCCGGCGCCCCTCCCACGTAGCCGAAATCTGCATCCGCCATCTCTCCCGGCCCGTTCACGATGCAGCCCATGATGGCGATCTTCACGCCCTTGAGATGCAGCGTGGCCGCCTTGATTCGCGCAGTGGTCTCCTGGAGGTTGAACAACGTCCTTCCGCAGCTCGGGCATGCGACGTAGTCGGTCTTGAAAATGCGGGCTCCCGCAGCTTGCAGAATGTTGAACGCAACGCGCAGCGACTGCCCCGGCGCTTCCTCCCCTTGCACGAGAATCGCATCTCCGATTCCGTCACAAAGAAGCGAGCCGATATTGGCGGAACTCTCTAGCAATGTTTCCACAAATGGCCTTGTCGCGTCGGACGAGGGCAACAGCGTGTCCTTGAGCAAAATTGGGTGCCACGGCGCCAGACGCGCAGCGAGCACGCGGAAGGCCGCCGCAGCCGGCAACGCGAGCCCATTCTTTACGGTCACAAGGCGCGGCTCGACGGTGGCGTTCAACAACGCGAGCACATGCTCGTCGCGCGGATCCACCTCCATGATGTCAGCCTTTTCGCAGATGAAATCTGGCTGAAAATCCCCGAGCGAACGCACCTTGTGTGCAATCTTCTCAAACTTGGCCTGACGAATCGCCACACGAGGAACTTCCTCACCTCCGACGCGGACAACCGCAGCGTCTCGGTCGCCATCGTCCTGCGCAGCCGCGGGAACCTCAATTCGCACCGCGGCACGCCGCCGGTATGTAAACGGGTCAAAAGACAGCGCTGGCTCGTCCTTTCCCAAAACCAAATTCGATTCCCCGCCGCCCCGTGGGAGCGCCAAGAGCGCCTTTGCCACAGGGATTTCATGCACACTGTCCTCGGTGAGAGAAACTCGAATTGTGTCGCCGATTCCATCATTCAGAAGCGATCCGATGCCGATGGCGGACTTGATGCGCCCATCCTCTCCATCACCAGCCTCCGTCACCCCGAGATGGATCGGATAATTCCAGTCGGCACCCTCCTGCGTGAGGCGCGCAACGAGCAGGCGATACGCTTCGATCATCACCTTTGGGTTGCTCGCCTTCATCGAAAAAACAAACTCGTGGTAACCGAGTTCGCGCGCGATGCGGGCAAATTCCAGCGCGCTCTCCACCATGCCGAGCGGTGTGTCGCCGTAGCGGTTCATGATTCGGTCGCTCAGCGATCCGTGATTCGTGCCGATGCGCATGGCGCGGCCGTGCTCCTTGCAAAACTCCACCAGCGGCGAAAACCGCTCGCGGATGCGCTCCAATTCGGACGCATACTGATCGTCGGTGTATTCCTTCACCGCGAATTTTTTCGAGTCGGCGTAATTGCCGGGATTCACGCGGATCTTCTCCACCCATTTCGCCGCCTCCATCGCGGCCTCGGGTTTGAAATGAATGTCCGCCACAATCGGCACATCGCACCCGCGCGAACGCAGGCCGGCTACAATGTGCTGCAAATTCGCTGCATCCTTCACCGTCGGGGCGGTGATGCGCACGATCTCGCAGCCAACTGCAGCCAGTTCCATCGTCTGCTTGATCGACGCCTCGGTGTCCATCGTGTCGCAGGTGATCATGCTCTGGACGCGGATCGGATTTCCGCCGCCGATGCCGATGTTCCCGACGCGCACCTCACGCGAAACGCGGCGCTTAAACACGTAGGGCGAATCGCAGTATTTCATCGGCGCGCGCGTCACTTGGCATTCTCCGCAGCAGGCGCCGCGTAGCGGAACTTGTTGCTCTTTCCGCCGAACAAGTCCTGCGCGTCAAAGAACGTGATGTAGAGCATGAAACCGATCACGAGCAGCGCGCACGCGGTCTGCACCCATTCGAGCAAGCGGATGTTCACCGGTTTGCGACGCACAGCCTCGACAATCGCGAGCGTGATGTGGCCGCCATCAAGCACGGGAATGGGCAGCATGTTGAGCAGGGCGAGGTTCACATTGATGAGCACGCTGAACCACAGCGCCAGCTTCCAGCCATCCGACTGGCTGAGCAGGTGAAAATAGCTCCTCATCATCATGATCGGGCCGCCCATGTGCTGGAGCTTCACGTCGCTCTTGCGCGAACTGATGACGCTGATCGTGTTGAAAATGGACATCGCGCTCGTGACGATCTGCTCGCGCGGCGACGGGTAGCGCACTTGTCCTCGACCATATCCGTCGAGCGTGAGGCCATCCCGGTCGTCAAAGCCAACCCCGATTCTCGGCTTGGCGACCTTCGGATCGCTCGCGTCGGGCGAAAGCGCCGGCGTGATCGTGATCGCGATCTCCTTTCCGCCGCGCTCGACCACAAATGCCAGCGGCTTCGTGTTGTTCTCCTCGATGAATTTGATCGCCGCAGTCTGCGAAAGGAGCTTCGCCCCGTTCACGGTGACGATTCGGTCATCAGCTTTTAGGCCCGCCTTCTCCGCCGGGCTGTCGCCTTGGACAAACGCCACCACGACACCACCCGGACGATACGGCAGCTCCTTGATTTGCTTCCCGGCACCGCGCTCGATGGTGAGCTTGTATTCGTCGGCGGGATGGTCGCGGATGTAGTCGGAAATGCCGAGAGGGCTGTAGAGATGCTGGCCGTTGATCGCGGTGATGAAATCCCCCTTCTGCACCCCGGCCGCGGCCATCGCGCTCCCGGGCTTCACCTCGCCGACCAGCGGCGTCAGCGCGGGCTCGTAGCCGATCTGCCGCGTGCCGCTCCGCTGCCACGCCTTTGTTTCAGGAATACGCGGAACGACCTCCAATTCCGTCAGTCCACTCCCCCGGCGGATCCGCAGCTTCACAGTCGCGCCTTCGCTGCGCACGATGTTCCAGAGAATGCTGTCGTTGCTCATTCCGAGGAACCGCTCGACGGGCTGGCCATCCACTTCCAAAATCTCGTCGCCCGGCTGCAACCCCGCCTTCTCCGCCGGTGAGCCCTTTTCCACCACCCCGACGACTCGCGTGCTCTCGCGCTCGCTCATCGGCTTGCCGACCTGCCAAAGCAGCACGGCAAAGACGCACGCGAGGAGGAACGAGAACAGCGGCCCCGCGAATGCGACGATGATTTTATCGAGCGCGGAGATGGGCTTTAGCTGCTCCTTCGGAATCTCCGTCTGCCCCTCGAGCGCCTCCATCGGCGCGAGCTGCGGCAGCTTCACGAAGCCACCGGCCGG
>JBGAPU010000040.1:0-46686 GCA_044221035.1 Chthoniobacteraceae bacterium
CCGTCGATCACCCCGTTCGAGTGGTATCTGCAGCTCCGCGAGCTGCTCGGCGACCTCGTGGCGCTTTATCCGGGCTCGGGAGACTTCGACTCGCTGCCCTACGACCACGACAATCCCCTGCCCTGCTTCCGCGACGTGTGCGCAAAGATTCGGAAGTATCTCCGCGGCTCCGTGGCGCCGAGCTTTTGGAAGGTGGACTTCAAGCGCGACGGCCAGTGGCTCGCGGCGACGCTGGAGGACAAGCACTTTACCGTGCCTTCCGAATACTTCCTCGGCGTCCGCACCAAGCAGGACGCGCGCGGCCTCGCGACGCTGGTGGAGAACCGCGACGAGTTCAAACTGATGCCGAAGAGCATGATCGAGCGCGCATATTTCGGCCTGCCGCTGAAGGAGGAGCGCCACCCGCCGCTGGAACTGCCCGCCTCGGCGGACCTGCACTATTTCCGCCTGAACCGCACCGAGGGTGCGCGCCACTGGGATTTGCTGAGCAAGGAAAAGTCCGCGTGCATCCGGTGGACGGACATTGATTCCGCCGACTACCAGGTGACGCTCTACATGGTCGTTCCGCCCGAAGCAGCCGCACAGAAATGACGCTCCTCGAACTCTGCGATCCGCTCTTTCAATACATCTGCCGCCTCAACCGCGCCGGGCGCAAGGGTGGCCACGTCGAGTTCACGACGGTGCGCTCGGAAGTGCTGGGCCTTTTTGAGGAGCTGCGCAACCGCTCGGCGAATGACTTCAAACTCGCGAGCCAGTTCAAGGCGATGGAGCTGCCGCTCGTGTTCTTCGTCGATTCGCTCATCGCCGAGAGCAAGCTGCCGTGCGCAAAGCAGTGGAACAAGGAGCGCCTCGCCTTCAAGCGCGACGAGCTCGCGGGCGACGAGAAGTTCTTCGATCTGCTCGACGACACGATGAAGGACCCGAGCGACGAGGCTTCGGAGCGGCTCACGGTTTACTACACCTGCGTCGGCCTCGGCTTCTCCGGGTTCTATTTTTCCCAGCCGGAGTATCTGCGGAAGAAAATGCAGGACATCGCGCTGCGCATCCGAGGCCACATGGAGAGCGACTCGCAGGCGCGCATCTGCCCGGAGGCTTATGAGCACACGGACACGCGCGACCTCATCGAGCCGCCGACGGGCCGCGTGTGGCTGATGGTGGTCATCTTCATCATCAGCGCCGTCACCGCGCTCGGCTGCAACATGTATCTCTTCTCGAAAGCCGCAGGATCGCTGAAGGAATCCCTGAAGGTGATCCTCGAGCAGGAATCGAAAATCGGAACCCCCGCCCCCAAGTAAGCCACGCAAGCCATGGAACAGCTCTTCAACCTCCCGACCCCGGTCAAGGCAGTGCTCGCCCTGCTCACCGGCACCAGCATCGTGGGTGCAGTCGCGATGATCGACCCGAAGCTCGCCGTCATCGTCGCCATCGGCTTCGCGGTGCTCGTCGCCGCCGTCGCGCTCTTCTTCATGCTCCGCTCGTGGGGCCGGAAGCGGAAGGCGCAGTCCATGGCGAACGAGCTGTCCATGCACTCCTCCGCCGCTCCCGCGGGGGTGAACGACGCGGCGAAGCGCGCGCGCCTCGACGACATGCGCCGCACGTTCAGCGAAGGCCTGACGAAGTTCGGCGACGCGGAGAACATCTACAAATTCCCGTGGTATCTCATCGTCGGCGAGCCCGGCTCGGGAAAGACGGAGGCCATCCGCCATTGCAACGTCGGCTTCCCGCCCGGCCTGCAGAATGAGCTGCAGGGCGTCGGCGGCACCATCAACATGAACTGGTGGTTCACCAACCAGGCCGTGTTCCTCGACACCGCCGGCCGCCTCATGTTCGAGGAAGTGCGCCCCGGCGAGAACAACGAATGGAAGGAGTTCCTCCAGCTCCTCGTCCGCAACCGCCACAACTGCCCCGTCAACGGCCTGCTGCTCATCATCCCCACCGATGCCCTCATCAAGGACAGCGACGCGAAGCTGAACGAGAAGGCCGGCAAGATCGCCGCGCAGTTCGAGCTCATCCAGCGCACGCTCGACATCCGCTTCCCCGTCTTCGTGATGGTGACGAAATGCGACATGATGAGCGGATTCCGCGAGTTCTTCGACGACTTCGCCGACGCCGCCAGCGTGAACCAGATGCTCGGCTGGTCGAACCCCGACGACCGCGACGCGCCTTTCCAGCCCGACCGCGTGACTGATCACCTCGCGACCGTCGTGCAGCGCATCAAGAAGCGCCGCCTCAGCCTGCTCCGCGACCCGGTGCCGAGCAAAGGCGAGGAGCGCCGCACCGACGAGGTGGACGCGCTGTATTCGCTGCCGCAGAGCATCCAGCTCATCGCGCCTCGGCTGCGGCAGTATCTGGAGAAGATTTTCGTCGCCGGCCCGTGGTCTCCGAAGCCGCTCTTCCTCCGCGGCATCTACTTCACCAGCTCCATGCGCGAGGGCGCGGCGCTCGACCAGGAACTCGCCCAGGCGCTCGGCCTCAGCGCCGACCAGCTCTCCGAGGCGAAGGTGTGGGAAAAGGAGCGCGCCTATTTCCTCCGCGACATCTTCACCGAGAAAGTCTTCCGCGAGCGCGGCCTCGTGACCCGCGCGACGAACACCAAGAAGATGCTCCGCAAGCGCGGCCTGCTGCTGTGGGGCACGGCGACGTTCCTTGCGCTCACCTTCGTCGGCTTCACCGTTTACGCCTACCAGCAGTTCTCCGACAGCATCAAACGCCACAGCGACCTGTGGTCCACGGCGAAGAATCCGGACGACTGGAAGGCGAACAACTGGAAGCCCCTCGTGCAGGGCGACAAGGCCGCGGACACGGTGCTGAAGTTCCGCGGCAGCGAGCCGCCCATCACCGTCGGCGACCGCCGCATGCCGCTGCTGCAATACCACGACGAACTGCGCGCCGTGGCGACGCAGCCCGTCGAGACGGCATGGGTTTACCGCCCGATGCTGAAGGCCGTGAGCCTCGACGAGGACCGGCTGAAGGCGCAGCGGATCGTTTACGAAGGCAGCGTCGTCTTCCCGCTCGTGGAGGCCGCGCGCACGCGCATGCAGAATGAGAAGGCCGCCGACGCGGTGGACGCGGGCGAGAACCAGGATGCGCGCCTCGACCGCGAGGCCCATGCGCTTGCCGCGCTGCTGCGCATCGAGTCGGACAAGGTGAACGGCGAGAAGCGCGTCGGCGAAGTCTCCGACGCCGTGCTCATTCCCCTGCTCCAGTATGTCACCGCCAGCAAGGCTCCCGCGGACGACGAGAAGCTGAAGCAGCTCCGCGCCGGCTTTGAATCCACCTACGGCTCGAATCCGTCCGCCAAGTGGGTTCCCGAGCGCCTCGCCCTCGGCGCGCTCACGCTCGAGCAGAACGCTCCGATCCAGGCCGGCCTCGCCCGCCTGCGCTCGCTCGCCGGCGAAAGCATCCGCTCGCAGCTCGAAAGCGCGGCGAAGATCACCCAGATGCGCGACGACCTGCGCGAGTTTCGCAGGATCGAGCGCGAGATGGAGGCGACTGCCACCGGCCCCGGCGAGACGAAGGCGAAGGAGGAGAAGCTCACCGCACTTCTCGCGCAGCTCGGAACGGTGAAGACGGCATTCGACGTGAAGCTGAAGGCCGCGAAGGCATCCAAGCTCGTCGCGGAGGACAAGTCCTCGCTCAGCGGCGCCTACAATCAGGTCGTCTCCGCCAGCCAGTCGCAGTCGGATGCGAACTTCCAGCTCCTGCGCGACGCGGTGAAGCCGAACCTCGCGCACCCGACGGCGAAGCTCTTCAAGGAGGTGGACGACGACCTTTCCAAGACCCTCGCGAACCTCAGCGAGCAGGTGAAGGGCATCTTCAACAAGCAGGACATCGAGGAGCTCGCGCAGCTCGACAGCTACCTCGAGGATTTCGGCGACCGCCGCCGCATCTACGAAGTGCGCTACTCCACCTACCAGGACGCCGCCGCGGCCGCGACGAAGACCGACCCGACCACCGACCTCGTCGGCAAGAGCTGGTCGTCCTACGGCGCGGTGGTGAAGGAAATCGAGAGCCTGCGCGGGCTGCTGCCGAAGATTCAGATCAAGCTCCTCGCGTCGCCGAACGCGAAGGAGAACCCCGGCATCGAGAACACGGCGTCCGCCTTCCTCCAAGTCGCGCAGGAGCGCCGCCTCAGCGCCATCGCGAACGAATACCTCCGGCAGACGGCGCAGAAGTTCGACGCGGGCATCTTCGAGCCGCTCGTCACCGGCACCGGGCGCAAATACGCGATGCCGAAGGCCGAACGCCAGGCCGCCGAGGCGCTCATCGAGCTGTGGAAGCTCGACCGCGACTCGCCCGACTTCCAGAAGGTGGACCCCGCCGTGAAGGCGAAGCTCACCGCGCTCTTCAGCCAGCTCGACCAGATGAAGATCGCGGCCGCCGCCGCGGATGACTTCAACGCGAAGCTCGCCGCGCTCAAGGTCACCGTGACCTTCAAGTCGCAGACGCCCTTCAAGTGGAAGACCGCCGACGGCGCGGACATCTTCAACTCGATCGACTTCAGCAAGACCGCCTCCTACAGCGCCGGCTCGCTCACCATCAGCCTGCGCGACGACGCCAACGCGCCCTTCGCCGCCACCGTGCGGATTCCCTTCGCCGAGGAGGGCGACGTGCGCGTGCGCGCCGGCGGCTCCACGCTCACCTTCGAGGTGAAATACAAGGGCGAGCGCCCGCCGCCGCCCGGCACCCTGCCCAAGGCGCCCGTGAAGCAGACCATCAGCGACAAGCTGCGCTGAACCGTCATGGCCGGCTGGCTCAGCGATCTCGGCTCAAAGCTCGGCAGCTTGATCAGCAGGCGCCCGGGCAGCGCGCACCTCGGTGCCTTCGGCAAGCACCCCGGCTGGAACGATCACCTCGACGACATCGGCCTCGACACCGAGCCGCTCATCGCGGCGAAGCAATACCTCTACGTGCAGGGCATCGGCGGCGTGATCGACGCCGGCCAGTGGGAGGCGCTGCCGAATGGCGACGCGCTCCCCGAGTTCCGCCACACCTTCACATGGACCGACGACCGCGAAATTCTCGTCGGGAAAATGTGGGCCTCCAGTGACGGCAAGGGCCGCACGAAGTATCCGATGGTCGTCTGCGCGCACTTCTCGAACCGCGCCGCAGCCGGCATCCCCGACGCCGTGCCGCTGCTCGAGCAGCTCGCCGAAACGTGCCGCGCCACAGGTTCGCCCGACGCCGTGCGCAACTCCGTGGCTCAGTCGCGCAACGCCGCCGCGCTTCTCACCGAGGCGCCGGAACCCGCGCTGGGCGGGAGGGCGGAGTTCCTCCGCGCACTTTCCATCGAGCCCGCCTCCGAGAATGCCGCGCGCATCGCCTACGCCGTGGAGAATGACTTCGCCTCCGCCGCTTCGAACGGCGCGGGCAAGGTGCGGATCAATCTGCGGCTCGGCCAGTTCAAGGGCGCCGCCTCCGCCATCCGGCTTCCCGCGGACCCGGCGCGGCCGCTCATCTCGCAGCGGTTCTGGCGCGAGTTCATCGGCGAGCGCATCCCGTCCGGCGCGCCGACGCTCTGCATCGCGCCAGCATCGTCGCCGTGGCTCGACATCATCGTCGGCCTGCCGACATCGCGGCAGCTCTTCTGCCTGCGCGCCGGAGAAAAGGCGCTGCCTCCCGCGCACCACATCCCCTTCACTCTCTCCGAGCCCGCGAGGACCGCCGCCGCGAAACGCTGGCAGGCGTTCCTCGACGCGAAGTGACCCGTGCCGCGCGGCGCGCTCAGCGCTTCGTCGGAGCGGGCTTCGCCGGCGGGCGCTCCTTCTTCCCGGAAACCTCCGCGGCGGGTCCGCGCACCGGGCGCGCCGCCGGCGCAATCTTCGACACCGTCACCTCGCCCTCCTCGGAGATGACGATCCGCTCGCCCTCCTTCGCTGATGCCGTGAGCTGCTCGCTGTGGAACTCGAACGCGATCAGCAGGCTCATCGTGCCGCGCACGGGCGACGCCGCGGCGCCGAGCAGCCTGCGCTGCCGCTTCCAGTAGTCGGCTTTGCTCTCGTCGGCATTGCGCTCAAACTGCGCCTCGTCCGCGAGCGCCGTCGCGAGCGACCAGCCGCAGTCCACCTCGAGCCCCCGCGCAGTCACGCGCGACGCGAGCTGCGGAGTCACATCAAGCGGCTCGCCGCCGAGCGTGATCTGCGCCGAGGTGATCTGGATGCCGTGGACCTGCTGGAACGCGTCGTCGTCGAGATCGAAGGTCTTCGCCACATGCTCGCGGATCTGCGCGACCGTGCGGGGCATGGCGCCGAGGTCCGCCGCCACCCTGCGCGCCGCACGCAGCGGCCACGCGGGTGACTTGAAGAATTCCGGCTCCTCCTGCTCCAGGCGCTTCACCTCCGCCGCGACGGCCTTCGCGAATTCGGACTCCCCGTCCTCCATCTCGGGGAAGATGTCCATCGCCTGCAGCTTCGCCAGCGCCTCGCGCGCACCGAACGCCTCGCCGCCGGGCGCATCCTTCCCCGCCGCCGCCGCGCCTTTCGGCGCCTTCCCATCCTTCACCTCCTTCGAGCCCTGCGCTTCCCCGCGCTTCTCCGGCTTCGCGCCCTCCTTCTTGTCGCCCGCCTTCGGCGCCTTCCTCTCCGCGTGCGCGGGCGCGGCGAGGAGGATGGCGGCGAAAATCGCGGCGGTCAGGCGCATCGCCGCTGTTTCGCAGGGCGGCGCGGAGCGGCAAGGAAAAACCTCCCGCGCCGAATGAGCAGCGACGGGAGTTGCGGCGCGCGGGCGGAACTGGCAGAGAGTGCGCCGCACGAGCATGAGCACGGCCACCGCCAAGAAACCCACCCCCGCGCAGGACACCGCCATCCGGTGCGTTCCCCTCTCCGCCGAGGAGGCCGCCGCGAATCTCCGCCTCTGCGCCGTCCTGCGCGAGCAGCCCGACGCCGTCACCGGCCACCTCATCCTCCTGCGCCAGACGTCCGAGGCGCGCGTGATTCTCGGCGCGGCGTGCGACGCCGGCGGCGCCGTTCGCGAATGGCTCGAGCTGTGGATTCAGGACGTGGACGCGAAGCCGCAGGGCGAGACGCTCGTGATTTCAAACACCGCGCGCGACGCCGCGTGGCAGCAGCTCGTCGCACGCCTCCGCGGCGCGGACCCCGACGGCGCATTTTCCTCGCGCAGCGAAAGGACACCGCCGCGCCCGGCCTTCATCGATCTGTCTGCGTGGGCTCCGTGGCATCCCGCGACCGAGTCCGGCCCCGTCGAAGTCGCATGCGACGACGCCGCACTCTCCGCCGCCGGCCTGCCGAAATACTCCGAGAGCACCGCGCGCTTCGGCCGCGCCGCCGCGGGCGGGCTCTTCGTGAAGCTCAACGACGAGGCGGGCAGCTCCGCCTTCAGCAACGTGAACGCCCACGAGCTGCGCACGCTGCTCCCCGCGGGCGCGAAGCTCCTCCCGCTGAACCCCGGCGGCGGCATGATCTTCGCGCGCCGCTTCGCCCCGCTCGCGCTCGAGGAATTCGCCGAGCTGCTCGGCGGACGCCCATGGAGCGGCATCGTGAATGCGAGGCGTCCCTTCCGCCTCAGCGGCGTGTATCAGCACCTCGAGGACGAAACCGAGATGCGCGCCGCGGGGCAGCACTACTACGGCGCGCGACGCGACCAGGCCGGACGCCTCGCCGAGGTGCTCTGCCTGAAGCTCCTCCTCGTGGACCAGTGCATCCGCGCCGCCGCCGACGAAGTCCGCCGCACCTCGCTCCCGCTCCTGAACCTCACGCCCGACAGCCTCCGCGTGAGCCTCGCCGCGACCGGCGGCAACCTGCCCTTCTGCTGGGCCTCCCGCGTCACGCTCGTGCAGCCCGGCGACGCCGTCGCGCTCGACATCCCCGCCTCCTCCACCCGCTACTTCACCACCCGCGTCGCACCCGCGGCATCCATCTACCGCCCCGAGGAACTCGGCGTCCCGCGCGCCGGGCTCGGCAATGTCCGCATTCGCCGCACGCTCTCGCCCGCCGACGGCGGCATCGCCCTGGAAGGCACGCTCTCCTCGCACGAACGCCTCAGCGTGCAGCCGAACGAACTCCTCCGCCTCCGCCTCCCGCTCAAGGACGCCGGCAGCGTCGAGCTCATCGGCTACATCGACACGAAGGCCGCGATGGCCCCCGGCGAAGCCGCCTTCCGCACCATCCCGCTGCACTTCGACGAAGCCCGCACCGCCACGCTCCGCAGCTACGAGGGCATCCCCTTCAGCCAGGTCCCCTTTGAAGTCCTCCAGCCCCTCAGCAGCCCGTGCGACCTCTACTCGCTCGGCGTCCTCGCCCTGCGCGTCCTCTACGCCGGCTCGGAGCTCACACTCCCCATCGTCCTCGACACCGCGCTCAGCCTCCTCCGCGCCGCCAACGCCGCATCCACGCCCGACGATTCCGGCGCGGGAAAAGCGGACGCCACCCTCGAGTCGCGCATCCTCGACTTGCTCAAGGCCGACGAACGCTGGCTCGCCAACCTCGGCCCGCAGCACCTCATCCGCCCGTCAAAGGAAGGCGAAGCCGCCGTCGTCGCCGGCACCCTCCCCCTCGAAGTCTGGTCCCGCGTCCTCGCCGGCATCCTCCGCTTCTTCCCCGGCCGCTCCCCCGAGGCCTTCTGCCGCGACCTCGCCGACGCCCCCACGCTGGCCCCGCACACGCCCTTCGACACCGCCCTGCGCACCTTCACCCGCGCCCTCGACACCGCCCGCGCCCTCTTCCTCTCCGACTGGAAACAGAACGAGGAAATCACCGGCATCCTCGCCGCCTATCTCCCCGCATAGCGCCGCGCCCCCGCATGGCACCACGTTCCTGCGCAGCGCCGCATCCCTGCGATTGATGCGGAAAGAGAGCCACAGGCAGGCGGAGCGCTGAATCCATGCCTATCGGTTGGTTGACAAAGCGCGAGGCGGGAAGGTGGAGCGTGACCTCCGGGCACGCTTCTGCCGGGCGAAGCGCCAGAAAACGCGCCCGGAGGTCGCGTTCCACCCCGCAGAAGCTGCCCGCCCACCGCCCACACCCTTCGTCATTCGTCATTCCCTCATTCGCTACCGCCGTCCATTCATAATCAGCTCATTCAGCTTCACCCGGATCGCCTCCGAATCCGGGTCGGCGAACGGCGTGTCCAGCGTCGCGACCCCGTTCGTGTTGCTGCTCGTCCCCGCGATGGCGGCGGCGATCGCGGCCATCATTGCCGTATTGCTCACATCGCCCTGCGGGCCCTGCGCCCCCTGCGGACCCTGCTCCCCCTGGGGCCCCGCCGGACCCTGCGGACCCTGCTCTCCGGGCACCCCCTGCGCTCCCTGCGCACCGTCGCCGCCCTGCGGCCCGGCCGGTCCCGCCGGCCCCTGCACCCCCTCGGGGCCCTGCGGCCCCTGCGGTCCGGGCGGCCCGGGCGGACCCTGCGGGACGGCGAGGATTTCATCGTGCAGCGCATTGAGCTGCGCGCGCATCTCGGCGCTGGAGTTGGGGGAATGGTCGGCGGGTTTGGCGGGATCGTAGGGCATGGCGTGGTGCTCGAATTTTGAATGTGAAATTTTGAATGTTGAATGACGGGCGGCGGCGATTCCTCCGGGGCCGTGGAAGCTCCGAATTCAGAATTCAGAATTCATCATTCAGAATTGGCCGCGACTACGTCACGGCCACGCTCCTCGTCGGGCTGGGCGCGGCGTCGCCGCCGTCGTTGGTGGCGATGACGAAGACCTCCACCGTCTGCCCGGCGGTCAGGCCGGTGAGCAGCTTCTCCAGCCCGCCCACGCTCCCCGCGGACGCCGGCTCGTCGTCCACGCCGATGCGCTTGAGCATGATGCGCGTGCCCGTCATGCGCGTCGCATAGGGCCACTGGGCAAACACCTTTCCGCCGCCGAGTGCGGTGAGCGTGAGGTCCTCGATGGGCTCAGGCGCGGTCGGGTTCGCCGGGATGTTCAGGCCGAAATCCTCCCAGCGCGCGTCGTCCTCGGCGAGCAGCGTGCCCAGTTCCACGATGAGCGCGCGCACCCGCCGGCGCAGGGTGCGCATCACCGTCGGCAACGCACTCTTGGCGACACTCACGCCGGACTCCGCGGAGTTCAGCGCGGAGCGCGCATCGCTCACCGCCTCATGCGCCGCATGGCAGATCGCGGCCGTGGCATCGAACGCCACATGCTCCGCCGCCGGGTTCGCGGTGAAGTAGAGGTCCATCGCGCCGAGCAGCGTGAAGCGTTCGTCCGGCGTCCGAGGCACGGCGGTCGAGTGGTTCGGCCAGCCGGCCGTCTCCCAGTTGGCGTCAAAGTCCGGGCCGTAGAGCTTCACCATCCGCATCCGGCAGTTTTTCAGCACCAGCGTGCCGGCGGCGTCCGCCGCGTCGAGCTGCGTCTCCTTCTGGTCGCGGAGCACCTTGGCGGCGCCGAGGTTCATCAGCGCGG
Organism: Chthoniobacteraceae bacterium; assembly: GCA_044221035.1. Lineage (GTDB taxonomy): Bacteria > Verrucomicrobiota > Verrucomicrobiia > Chthoniobacterales > Chthoniobacteraceae > SXWH01. Next base: position 10,364 of record JBGAPU010000040.1, read on the forward strand.
TTTTGGCAGCGAGCAGCGCCGCGCGCATCACGGCTTCGGTCTGCGCCTTGATGCCGAGGCTGGCCTCATGCGTGTGGCAGCCGTCGGCGAGTTCTTCGGTGAGGGAGATGAGCACGTCATCGTCGTCAGGGGTGGGGTTGGTGGCCATAGTTCGTCGGTTGATGGGTTTTTTCTTTTGTGGGATGGGCTGAAAGGCGGGCGGGCTGTCCCAAAATCCGGAATCCCAAGTCCCCTCGTCCCACGGTGCCATCGCCACCGGTGCGGATTGGGGGGATAGGCCGGAAAACAGGCATTTCCCGAGGCGAAGGAGGTTCCTCAAAATCTCCGACGCCACGTTTTGAACCCCAAGGAGTCTCCCCCAAGTCCGCGACGCCACGTTTTGAACCCCAAGGAGTCTCCCCCAAGTCTGCGACGCCACGTTTTGCAACCCGAGGAGTCTCCCCAAAGTCCGCGACGCGACGTTTTGGAACCCAAGGAGTCTCCCCCAAGTCTGCGACGCCACGTTTTGAACCCCAAGGAGTCTCCCCCAAGTCTGCGACGCCACGTTTTGCAACCCGAGGAGTCTCCCCAAAGTCCGCGACGCCACGTTTTGAAACCCGGGGAGTCTCCCCCAAGCCTCTGACGCGACGTTTTGAAACCCGGGGAGTCTCCCCCAAGTCTGCGACGCCACGTTTTGAACCCCAAGGAGTCTCCCCCAAGTCTCTGACGCGACGTTTTGAAACCCGGGGAGTCTCCCCCAAGTCCGCGACGCCGTGTTTGAAAATTCGCCGGGCCTCCCGCCCGCCGTGCCAACCATCGCGGACGCCTCCCCATCGCTCCTCCGCTCTGCACGGATCGCGTTCGCCGACGCGCACCCGCTTGGCCTCTCTGGAAAAATGCCTGTGGCAATTTTCTGCCACACCGCCCCTGAAAAATCCCCGGTCGATTTATCCGGACCCACTGCGCGAAAAAGGCTCCGGCCCGCGGCGCTCCTCCCGCCCGCGCCCGCACCACCGCGCGCGAATACCGCCGCTGAAGTGACGAAGGGGGCCGTGTTCATGCGCGCAGGAAAGCACACGTCCGCGCGATCCCGTTAGACCAGCTTTGTGGCCGTTTTTTCAGGCCGTGGGCGCCCTGCAGCGCGCATGCGCCTCCACATACAGCTCGAGGAGATTCGAGCCCACGGCACGCGCGAGTTTCACCAGCGTGTCCTCGCCCGCGTGGACTTCCTTCCTCATGAGCATGCGCACAAATTCCTTCGAGAGCCGCAGGCGCCGCCCGCGCTTGGTGAAGCTCTTCTCCGGGAAGGTCGCCAGAATCTCCACGACAATGTCCTGCATCTTTTCCCGGACCGGCTCCCTTTCATTCACGTGCTCCGGCGATGGCATCGGGAGCGACGCGAGGATGCCGCACATCTCCGGCCAGAGCTTCAGCGCCGTCTTCGGCGTCCACGGGCGCTCCGGCTTTCCGTCCTCCTTCGCCGGCCCCTTCAAGGCGCACAAATTCCTTCGAGAGCCGCAGGCGCCGCCCGCGCTTGGTGAAGCTCTTCTCCGGGAAGGTCTCCAGAATCTCCACGACGATCTCCTGCATCTTTTCCCGGACCGGCTCCCTTTCATTCACATGCTCCGGCGATGGCATCGGGAGCGACGCGAGGATGCCGCACATCTCCGGCCAGAGCTTCAGCGCCGTCTTCGGCGTCCACGGGCGCTCCGGCTTTCCGTCCTCCTTCGCCGGCCCCTTCATGCACCGCGCCTCCGCATCCGCCGCCCCGCCGCCCCGGGCCGCGCTGGCGACGCCGCAACTCCCCGCCGCACCGCCACCATTCGCCACACCCCGCAGCCTCCGCGCTTCGCCCCGCACGGCGCAGCAACCGTCCCCGCCGGGAATCCCTCCACGCCCCTCCACGGCACGACCGTGCCCGTGATCGAAACGACCACCGCGAGCGCCGCCCGCTCTTCCACGTCCCGCCCTCCGCCGTCGCCGCCCCGCTACGCAGCCCCGGGAATCTTCGCACGCCGCCCCGCGCGGCGCGCAGGCAGGCAGTGGAGGTCAGGGCAAGTCGCCGGCAGGGATGATGGTTTCTCGAAGTGCTTCATTGGGGAACCTTTCTAACGAGATGAGTGCCCGCGAGGCTGAGACCCGGGAACGGCGAGTCAAGAGGGAAAAGGAGAATCCGAGAAGCTCAGTCCGAAACATTCATCCCGCTTTCGCGTAGTGCGGAGATAACGCGTTCGCGTGCCTGCGCATTCGTCAGGCCGGTTTTCATGAGGATGTTCATGTAGTTTGTCATGGCGTCGCGCAGACGAGGGTGTTCGTGGCCCGTAGCAGCGGTTGACTTTGCCAAAATGTTCACCGCCCGCCGCATGAGCGGCGCGGCTTCTCCATAACGGTTGAGAGCATACAGCAGCGTCGCAAGGCAGTTAAGACGGGCAGCGAGGTTTGGATGCGTTGGACCGAGGTTGCGCTCATCGATCTCCACCGCGCGCCGGGCGAGCGGCTCCGCCTCAGCGAGTCGGCGGGTGGCTTGCAGCAGTGCCGCGAGGTTGTTGAGGCGGATGGCGACGTTCGGATGATCCGGACCGAGGCTGTTCTCATCAATGGCGAGCGCGCGCCTCATGAGCGGCTCGGCCTCCGGCAGTCGTCTGAGGTGATACAACAAGCCTGCAAGATTGCTGAGACGGATGGCAACGCTTGGGTGTTCTGGACCTGATGCCTTCTCGTCGATCGCGAGCGCGCGCCTCATGAGCGGCTCGGCCTCGTCAAGTCTGCCGGTATTCTCCAGCAAGTGCGCCAGATTATTTAGGCGGATGGCGACATTGGTATGCTCCGGACCGAGGGTCCGCTCATCAATTTCCAGTGCGCGCTGTATCAGCGGCTCGGCCTCTGCGAGCCGGTTGGTATCTTGCAGCAGTTGCCCGAGATTATTGAGGGCTATGGCGACGTTGGGATGTTGTGGACCGAGAACATTCTCTTCAATTTCCAGCGCACGCCGCATGAGCGGCTCCGCTTCCGCGAGGCGGTTGGTAGCTTGGAGCAGTTGCGCAAGATTGTTGAGGCAGGTGGCATTCTTGGGATGCTCGTAACCCAAGTTCATCTCTATGATTGTCAGCGCGCGCCGCATCAGCGGCTCAGCCTGCGAATGTCTGGCGGTGGCTTGCAGCAGCCGAGCGAGATTGTTGAGGCTGGCGACGACATCGGGATGCTCCGGGCCAAAGCTGCTCTCGGCAATCGCCAGCGCCCTGCGCATCAGCGGCTCAGCCTCCGCCACCCGGTTGGTGTGTTCCAGCAAGGTCGCGAGGTGATTGAGGCGAATGGCTACTTCGGGATGTTCCGGGCCTAACCTTCGTTCATCAATCGCAAGTGCCTCGCGCATCAGTGCCTCGGCTTCGGGGAGCCGATTGGTGTCTTGCAACACCACCGAGAGGTTGTTGATGGTGCTCGCGAGTTCGTGGCCTCCCGAGTCGAGGTGTCGTTCGATCAGCGCCTTCGCGCGGCGGAGAAGGGATTCTGCGCGACCCCATTCGGCGCGATCCCTCAGAACCGCGTGGGCGTCATTGGCAATCAAAGGGGCGGCCTTCGCAAGCGTGACTTCGCCGCGCTCGCAGCGAGCTAGCCATGCATCCGCAGTGGCCTCAAACACTTGGAACATCCAGCGTTGCCCTTGCTCGTGACGGTGCTCACGGAGGAAAAGGCAGGCTTGCTCGATGAGTCTGTATGCTGACTCACGGCGCATATCGACTTCCTCCTCGTAGCGCTTGCGGAGGACTTCCTGCACGAGGCGGTGGATGGAGGCGAGGGCCGCGGGAGCGGTGGGTTCGACGTCGGCTTTTGAAACTTGCTGGCCGGGCTCGGCGGGTTTCCTCTTCCGCATGAGCAGGCGCAGGGCTGAAAGGTGCTCGACGAGGGCGATCCATTTCGCATCAGCGTCGGCGCCGGCGGTTGGCACGAAGCTCGGAAAGTCGGCTGCGAGGAGCTGGCGCACCCATGTGAGGGGGACGGCGTCGGGCGCGAATTGGGCGGCGTATTCGAGGGCGCGGATTTCCTCGGGCGCGAGCGTGGCGAGGGTCTGGCCGAGGATGAATTCGAGCCGCGCCTCCTCGCCGTGGCGGAAGAGGTCGGCGCCGGTGCGCTCGGCCTTGTCGTCGAGTTCGGGTAGCGCAGCGGCGCGAAGGCGGGCAAGGAACGCGCTCGGTGAGTCGGCGGGGTTGCCGGCGAGATAGCGGCCGGCGAGCTCGACGGCGATGGTGAAGCCGCCTAGTTCCGTCGCCAGCTCGGTGAACGCGCCGCGTTCTGCGGCGGGGCAGGCGTGGACGATGGTCTCGAGGAGCACGACGGCGTCCTCGTGCGGAAGGGAGTCCAGCGCGTGCCAGTGGAGGTTTGCCGTGGGGCCGGCGTCAGGCGGCGCGGGGAGGCGCGTGGTGAAGAGGAGGTGGAAGCGGTCGTCCCGGAGGCGGAGCCGGGCGATGTTGCCGGGGCGCAGGAGGTCGAGGCTGTCCACGTTGTCGCACACGAGGAGGCAGCGGCCGCGCGCGCCGGCGAAGTCGTGGAGCTTCGCAACGAGCTGCGCGAAGTGGAGGTCGGCACTCTTCTTCACCTCGTCTTCGAAAGTCCATCCCTGCAGAGCGGCAAAGCGCTCAAGGGCGCCGCGCCAGTTAACCGCGCCGGCGCACGGCACGAGGTAGCGCCCGCCGGGGTATTCGTGGGCGTAAGCGTGCGCGTAGGCGAGGGCGAGTTCGGTCTTGCCGATGCCGCCAAGCCCATGGACGACGGCGGTGATGCCCGTCGCGCCGAGGGCGAGGTCTTGGCGGAGCTGAACGAGGTCGCCGACTCGGCCGGTGAAAGCCGGGTTGTAGTCGGGCAGGTCCGTTGGGCTGCGCTCGGCACGCGCGGCTCGGTCGAGCAGCTCGCGGACTTGCCGGCTGAGGCGCGCGAGCTTTTCGCGCAGCGCGTCGGCGGCCATGGCGCGGAGGTCGGCGGGCTGGAAGGGGCGCAGGTCGTAGGCCTGCCTCGGCAGCAGGCCGGTGACGGCGCGCGCGATGGCGGCGCTGTCCCCCGCAGTGGGATCGCCGGGGCGCAGGTCTTGTGCAACGACCCATGCGGCGATTTCGTCGGGGGACTTCGGGGCGGGGAAACCCTCGACGGTGACGTAGTAGATGGGCGCAGCGCCGTCGCGCAGGCAGTGGCGATGCATCTCGTGGCGCGTCCACCATTCCCACTCGCGCCGGCACCAGTCGCTGGCGAAATAGCGGGGAGAAAGAACCGCGATGAAGGCGCGGCAATTCCGCAAGCCGGTGAGGATGGTGCGCTCCCAGTCGTCGCCCTCGCGGATGGAGTCCATGTCAAAGAAGAGATGGAGCGGATCGGGCGATCCGCCGGCGAGGTATTGGGCCTTAAGCTGTTCGACGAATGCGGTGACCCAGCCGCCGGCGTTGTCGGCGCGGGTGTAGGAGATGAAGACGGGCGCGTCCGCGGGTGGTGGCGTGGAGGGCTCGGTCATCGCGGGGGAGTAGCAACCCGCGGGATGATTGGCGAGGAATGATGCGATCCGCGGCGGGACTGCTGCCGGATTCACCGCTGCCGGGCATGCATCGCCGACACCCGCATCGTTTTCATCTCGAACCTCGCGCGATGGACACGAACTTTTCCAAAATAAAAGAGCTACGCTGCGCCCGTCCCTCTGCGCCTAAAGCACTCCCTCTTCGCGGAGCTGCTGGATGTCGTCGGCGGTGAGGTCTTCGAGGAAGGACTGCTTGTGCTCCTCGAATTCGCGGATGCTCCCGAGCATCTCCTCGCGCTGCTCCCATGTGCCGGTGAATTCGCCCGCATCAATCGCCGTCTTCATCTGGTGCATGATGCGCACGGTGGCCATGGACGACTTGCGCATCGCCTCCGCGAGGTCGGCGCCCTTGTGCAGCAGGGTGTCCTGCACCGCCTCGATCTTCCGGCACACTTCAAACACCTCCAGCCACTTCTCCCGCGCATCCCGGCGCAGGCGCTCCCGCTCCTCCGGTGGGATGTCCGCCTTCGCCGCCATTTTCGCAAAGACCCCGCGCATCGCCTCAAACGTCCTCCCCAGCTTTTCCCGGCTCTCCTCGTCCCACGTCTCCGTCTCCGCGAGCTTCGCGGCGAGTTCGGCGAGGATGGGATCGTCGTCGGGCATGGGGATGTCGGGCATGGGATGGGGAGGACTGGAGGGAAACGGATTCCGGGACGCAAGCGCGCTTCGGGTCGGGGGTGGGATCGTTTGAAGCAGGAAACCGGGAGAACATGAGTTCCGGCTCCGTGGTTTCATGGCTGCCTGTTTCGTCCTTTGAAAGGAGCCCGCTGCCCTCGGGCCGCGGCGTCCGGGCATGGCGGCGGCGGATTCGGAGGAGCGGGTGCCGGGACGGGCGGGCGTGGCGGCGCTTTGACATCGCGGGCGCGGCGGGGCAGCGTCGGGGATGCACATCTGCGCCGTCCAGCTCGACAGCGTGTGGGAGGATCCCCGCGCGAACTTTGCGAAAGTGGAGAGCCTCCTCGCGGGGTCGCCGCCGCCGGCGGGCTCGCTCATCGTGCTGCCGGAGATGTTCTCCACCGGGTTCAGCGTGGACCTTTCCAAGACGATGCACGGGGAGGCGCGGGGGGCGGAGGAGTTCCTGCGCGGGCTCGCGGTGCGGCACGCGTGCGCGGTGACGGGCGGGGTGATCAGCCCGGGGACGAACGGGCGCGGGCGGAATGAGTCGGTGACGTTCGGGGCGGACGGCGCGCTGCTGGGGCGGTATCTCAAGCAGAGGCCGTTCAGCGGGCTCGGGCCGCGGCAGCCCGGCGAGCCGGGTGCGGGCGGGGAGACGGGGGTGCATGAGGCGGGGACGGAGCCGGTGGTCTTCCGGCTGGGGGAGTTCACGGTGGCGCCGCTGATCTGCTACGACCTGCGCTTTCCGGAGCTGTTCCGGGAGGCGGCGCGGCGGGGGGCGGACCTGATGGTGGTGATCGCGGCGTGGCCGGAGATCCGCATCGACCACTGGGTGACGCTGCTGCGGGCGCGGGCGATCGAGAACCTGGCGTTTGTCGTGGGGGTGAACCGGACGGGCCGCGAGCCGGGCCACACCTGCGGCGGGAGGAGCGTCGTGGTGGACCCGCACGGGAAGGTGCTCGCGGATGCGGGGACGGCGGAGACCGTGATGACGGCGGAGATTTCCCAGGCCGATGCGGCGGCGTGGCGGGAGCAGTTCCCGCCGCTGAAGGACGCGTGCTGGCCTCCCTGCTGAGCCGGGGGTGCGGGGGCGCGCCGGGGCTACTGCCCGGAGGCGGGGGCGAACTTCGTGGAGTCGAAGACGGAGACGAGCGCGGGGGAGCGGATCTGGCTGGTGGTGGTGATGACGCGGCGCTCCCACGGGATGCGGCCGACGAACCATGCGCGCCAGAAGCCCATCGGGGCGTCGGGGTTTGCCTCGGCGATGTCGCGGAAGGTGACGATGTTCCCGATGGCGATGCCGGTGGCCTCGCGGTAGCAGTCGTGGACGAGCTTTGCGCAGAAGGTGCGGGTGGAGTCGTAGTCGTAGCCGGTGTCGAAGAGGACGCCCATGCGGCGCTCGGCGGCGGCGCGGAGACGGGCGACGGCGTCGGGCTTGAGCGGGGCCTTCACGCGGCGGACCTCGAAGCGGTCCTTCTCGGAGCGGGCGACGAAGGTGGTGACGGGGGTGAACTTTGAGAGGGGCACGGCGCCCTCGGCGACCGTCCAGCCGCCGCGCGGGTCGCGGAAGAGGATGCCGACGTGGGATTCCCAGCTGTTCGTCGTGCGGGCGACGAGGCGGAGCATGGGATTGATGAAGGGGCGGATGAAGATGAGGTCGCCCTCGCGGAGGAGCGGGAGCGCGGCGGCGAGTGCGGGGTTGCGGACGCGGGGTTCGCGGGGCGGGGCGTCGGCGGCCGGGGCCGGTGCTGCGAGCGGGCCGGCGAGGGTGATGAGCGCGAGGGTGAGGAGGAGGCGCGCGGCCTTCGGTGCGGTGGTCATGGAGAAGCGTGCCATGGGTCTGCGGGTGCGTTGCCTCAGCGGTCCTTCAGCCTGCGGAAGACGGTGGACGGGCCGAAGAGCTTGGTCCAGTCGGTGGACTGGGTCTCGAGGGCCTTGCGGAGCTGGGCGGGCGTCCTGTCCTTCACCGCTTCGCCGCCGAGGGCGCGGATGCGGAGCTTCTTCCCGCCGTCCTCCTTCTCGATCCAGAGCAGCGTGTAAACCTCGGAGCCGGGCTTCGGGACGCCGTCGGAGAAGGAGGCGATGGCGCGGAGCTGGAGGACGGTGCGGCCGCGGACGGCGAGGCTTCTCACCTCGTAGTAGAGGCCGTCCTTGCCACCGGCGGGGTAGTTCACCATCTGGCGGGTGTCGTCGAGCGGGGCGCAGACGGCAAACTCGACCTTGCGGGAGTCGCCCTCGTCGGGCTCGTTCTCCCAGACGCCGCCGAGGGAGTCGTCCGCCTTTGCGAAGCCCTCGGTGAAGACGGGCTCGCGGAGCAGGCACGCCGGGAGCGAGCACGCGAGGACGGCGAGGAGGAGGATGCGGGCGAGGAATTTCATGGGCGGACAGTGACGCCTTCCCGCCCGGCGCACAACCCGGCAGTGGCCCGATGTGAGGCGCGGGCCCGGAGCCGCGGCGGGGCGCTCCCCGCGGGCGGGACTGCTACCGGTGCGAGAGCCGTTCCCGCAGCGCCGCGAGGTCCGCCGGGGAAATCGGCCCGGCATCCGCGCCTTCGCGGAGCGGCGCCGCGCGGGTGGAGCGCTCCACGCGCGGGAGCCATTCGGGGCCGAGCGGGTGCGCGAGCAGCTCCCGGTGCGTCGCAGCCACGGTGGTCTCCTCCTTTTCCCCCGTGGCGCCGCCGCGCCCGATGAAGAACCCCGCGAGCGCAAGCGTGACGCGGACGGACGTGGAGCGGCTGTAGCTCGTGAGCGTGCAGGGCCGCGCGGGATCGAGGCAGGCGTGGAGCCGCGTGAAGTGTCCGAGGGACCACATGCCGGGATTCGCCGCGGGCGAATAGGGATCGTAGAGGATGGCGTCGGGCGCGGGCGCGGCGATGCGCCGCCCGCGGGCTGCCTCCCGGAAATCGCCGAGGTGCAGGTGCCAGTCCACATTCGCCACCGCGGCGCGTCCCTCCGCCAGCAGGCGCGTCGCCGCACCGGTCAGCGCGCCGAAATAGGCGAGTTCCGCCGCGTGCCGCAGCGCGAACTCCAGCGGGGCCGCCGTGCAGTCGAAGCTGTGCAGTTCCGCGCGCGCCGGCAGCGGAGCCGCCGTGAGCGCCTCGATGGCCGCGACTGCATTCGCGCCCGCGCCGAGGCCGACATCCCAGACCACGAAGGGCCGCGCGCATTCCCCCGCCCTTTCCGCAAGCCGCGACTGCGCCACGTGCAGCCCGCGCGCCTCGGCCATCGGCCCGACGACGGGATGGAACGTCTCGCCGTGCTCCAGCGAGCGCAGGCTCCGCGCGCCGGAGGCCACGGTGACAAGCGAGAAGCTGGCGTCGGATTCGTGCATTTCCGCCGCGCCGCTTCGCACGCACGCACGCCGCGGACAAGCGTCTTGTGCCGGAATCCGGCCACGCATGGTCCGGGCACGGGGAGCGGGAGTCGGGAATCGGGGGACTGAAGCGGAAAGGCCCTTCCCTCCGCCTTGGAAAGAAGTGCTCGGCGGGACTTGAACCCGCCAGCCCGACCACACCCTGCGCAGAAAGCGATTCGTCGTCCAGCGGGGCAAGCCGTTTCTGAAAGCCGAGAATCCGAAATACCGGGATCTCATCCCGGCCCAGGAACTCGTCATCCAAGGCGTTCAAGTGGCCCTCCTGCGGGTGCTCAAGCGGTGAGGGCGCTGCGCTTCATCTTAGCCCGGATTCTGCGCGGGTGCCGGCTGCTTCGTCGTCCAGTGGCTGAACAACTCCTGCTTCCTCTGCGCTATCCACGACATCGGCGGAAATGATTGTCCACCTCGACGCCAACGCATTCTTCGCGTCCGTCGAGCAGGCCGCCGACCCGAAACTGCGTGGCAGGCCGGTGGCGGTCGGCGGCGAGCGGCGCGGCATCATCGCATCTGCGAGCTACGAGGACTGGGGTTGGCTGCGGCCGAGCGATGGCGGACTGGAACTGGTCTCCAAGCCAGTCTGGCACGAGGCCGATGAGGCTCAGCGGTTGGAACTCCTCCACCGAATCGCGATCCGGGCGACAAGGACATCGACCCAAATCCTCAGGCCGCGCACGCTCTGCACCACGGTCTCTGCCCCTGAACGCCGACTCATCTCTTGCGGAGAACTAGCGACGGGCGAAAAGAAATTCGTTAAATGCGGGCGGAGTCTGGAGATGGTTTGGAAAGCACTCATGTCTCCGATTGAAAGCGAACGCCACCGCCGATTCCTGCGCACTTACACGACGCACGAGCCTGCTATCCGCGCTTTTGTGAGACGGATGGTGCCTTCACGCGCCGATGCGGATGATGTGATGCAGGAGGTGTCAGTGGTGCTTTGGGAGAAATTGGAGACCTTTCGAGAAGGGGCCGACTTCAAGCTCTGGGCGTTTGGAGTCGCGCGGTTTGAAGTGCTCGCCTGGCTGCGGGACAAGGGGCGTGACCGGCTGGTGCTGGATGAGGACGTGGCGCTGAGACTCGCCGATGAGGCAGGTGCGGTGGAGTCGGCGCTGGCTCGGCAACGGGAGGCGCTCGATCAGTGCATGGAGGAGGTGCCGAGAGAGCAGCGAGAACTGCTCATGCGGGCCTACAGCGATAATGGCCGCATTCACGATTTGGCGCATAGCAGCGGGCGCTCGGTGACGGGGTTTTACCAATGGCTCCATCGCATGAGGAAGATGCTATTGGACTGCATCCGGCGTTCGCTAACCGGGGAGGCTTCCCCATGAAGGCGGAATTTGACACGCTGATGCAGCGTTATGTCGATGGGGGGATTCAAAGCGACGAAATGGAGCGGCTCAACGCCCTGCTGCGCATTGACGCGGAGGCGCGGCGCGAGTTCGCGGAAATCCTGAATGTTGACTCGGCGCTCGCGGCGGCAGCGGCGGGCTCGGAAGCATCCCTCGACGAAAAAACTACACAGGATACTCCGGCCCATTTCGCCAACTCTGTCACGATTTCAAAATCCTCCCGGCAGAAAATGCGATCGGTTGCCGTCCGGCTGGCTGCTGCGGCTTGCCTCGCGCTGATGGCCGCTGGGGGCTGGTGGTGGCACGCCAGCCAGCGCGTGTTCGCCACGGTGGTGAATGATGCCGGTGTGGTGGAACTCTCGAGCGGCGCGACGCTCGGGAGCGAGACGCATTCGCTCAAAGCTGGAAGTGTGGAACTCGTCAGTGCCCGCGGCGCACGCATTGTGATCGAGGCACCGGCGGAGTTTCGGTTCGAGTCGGTGCAACGTTTGCGGCTGATGAAAGGCCGGCTTTCCGCCGAAGTTCCACCGGCGGCGAAAGGGTTTACGGTCGTCACGCCCTCGGGTGATGCGGTGGATCTGGGCACGCGGTTTGGTGTGGATGTGCCATTGAACGGTGCGGCAGAGATTCATGTGTTTCAGGGCGAGGTCATCGCGAAAGCATCGGGCAACACGAACAAGCAAAGCCTGCGTGGCGGCGATGCGGTGTCGATGGATGGAGGCGCGAGCACGGCGCGCGAGTTGCGCTCGTCGGCCTTCATCCAGCCCGATGAGATGAGGGGGCTGAGCGCCGGTCTGGCGGCGGGACAGCGCGCGCGATCGGAGGCGGCGCTCGCGGCTTTGAGGAATGACCCGGCGCTTATTGCGCTGCTGGAATTTGAATCGGGCGAGTCGCAGCCCGGCGTGTTTCGCATGGTGCAGGGGCGCTGGCCCGGCTCACGTGCGCCGGAGTTTGTGAATGTGGGCGATCATTTGAAGCTCGATGTGGGCGGTGATCGCGCGTGGCCGCAGCTCACGCTCGCGGCCTGGGTGCGTCTCGACCGGCTCGGCGCTCCATATCAATCGCTGCTGCACACAGACGGCTGGAACCAAGACAGTCCCGGCCAGGTCCACTGGATGGTCACACGTCATACGACGATGCGGCTCGCGCTGCGTGGGAACACGCTCGCGCCTGATGCTGACGAACACGAGATGTTCCCGGACTCACGCACTTCGGTGCTTCCCGAGCAAGGGCGCTGGATGCATCTCACCACCGTCTATGACTCCGCAGCAAAGACAGTGCGGTTTTATCTCAATGGCAGGTTCGACAAGGAGACCCATCAAGCCATCGCATATCCCGCAAGACTCGGCCCCGCTCAAATCGGCAATTGGGACCGCCAGGACCGCAAGTTGAGTGGTCGCGTGGATGAGCTGCTCCTGCTCGGCCGCACAATGAGTGATGCCGAAGTGCGTGCTCTTTTTGAAGCCGGCAATCCCTACCGTTGAGTGTTCCTAAAGCCATCCACCCCATGAGATTCAGGCGCTGCACCATCCACCTGTTCCTTGCCACGGCTGCCGCTGCCGCGCCGGTGGACTTCGTTCGCGACGTGCGGCCCATCTTTGAAAAGCACTGCCATGAGTGCCACGGCGAGACGAAGCACAAAGGCGGCCTCCGTCTCGACGTGAAGGCGGCGGCGATGAAGGGCGGCGACAACCATGGGCCGAACATCATTCCGGGAAAGGCCATGGAAAGCTCCCTGATTCATCTCGTCACTTCGAGTGACGAGGATGAGGTGATGCCGCCGAAAGGCGAGCGGCTCAGTTCAGCACAGATCGCCACGCTCAAAGCGTGGATCAATGAGGGCGCCGCATGGCCCGATGGTGTGGACGCGGTGAAGCTGAGGGACACGCGCGATCACTGGAGCTTCAAGCCAGTCAAAGCGGTTTCGGCATTAGCCGAATCGATGCGACTGAAGCCGGAGCAGCTTTCCATCGACACATTCATTGACGCCAAACTCGCAGGGCATGGACTGCATCGTTCGCCGCCCGCTGATCCCGCTTCGTGGCTGCGACGGGTGACCTTTGATCTCACGGGGCTGCCGCCTACGCCGGAGGAGGTTGCAGCGTTCGTGAAGAAGCCAGACCACGCTTCCACCGTGGATCGTCTGCTGGCTTCGCCACGCTACGGTGAACGCTGGGCGCAGCACTGGCTCGACGTGGTGCGCTACGCCGACACGCATGGTTTTGAAGTGAACACGGAGCGTCCGCACGCATGGCCCTACCGCGACTACGTCATCCGTGCCTTCAATGCCGACCTCCCTTACGATGAGTTCATCCGCCAGCAGATCGCTGGTGATGCGCGGGGCGCGGACGAAGCGACGGGCTTTCTCGTCACCGCGTCCGTGTTGTTGCCGGGCCAGATCGGAAAAGATGCGCCGTCCATTCGACTCGCACGTCAGGATTCGCTCGATGAGATGGTCGTGAACATCGGCCAGACGTTTCTCGGGCTGAGCATCGGCTGCGCGCGCTGCCACGATCACAAGTTTGATCCCATCAGCGCCAGAGACTACTACGCCATGCAGGCCTTCGTGGCCGGCGTGGAATACGGGGACCGCGAGCTGAGGACGCCGGAGGCTTTGGCGAGGAAAAGGGAAGCCGCCGAGGCACGCGAGCGCGATGTGAAGATCGTCGAGCGGCTCACGCAGCTCTCGCCCGTGGCCACACCAGGCCGCAACGACGGCGTGAAACGCCCCACCGTGCGTGCGACGACGAATATCGACCGCATCACGCCCGTGCGCACGAATCGCGTGCGTTTCACCATTCGCGAAACGAACAGCCTGGAGCCATGCATTGATGAGCTGGAGGTCTTCAACACGGCGGGCGTGAATGTGGCGCTCGCCGGCGCCGGGGCCAAGTTGAAGACTTCTGGCGACAAGATCTCGCGCAATCGGCATGAGCCGCAGTTCATCCACGATGGACGCTACGGAAATGAGCGGAGCTGGATGTCGTCCGAGCGCGGCAAGGGCTGGGTGGAGCTGGAGTTTGCACGCGAGGAGGAAATCACGCGCGTCGTCTGGAGCCGCGACCGTCTGGGCAAGCTCGTGGACCGCGTGGCACTCGACTACAGCATCGAAGTGGCCCATGCGGACACATGGCGAGTCGTGGCAGATGCCAGTGATCGCGGTTCTCATGTCGTCGGACTCGGCGCAGGTCCCGAGTTCATCTTTAAAGGCCTGCCGGAAGACCAGGCGATAGAAGTGCGCACCCTTCTCAATGAGCGCGGCGCCCTCGCCGCGAAGATAAAAGCCGGTGAGCAAGGACAGCTCGTCTTTGCTGGCACCTTCCGTGAACCGGACATGATTCATCTGCTCAATCGCGGTGATCCCGAGCAGCCGAAGGAGCCCGTCACACCGGCCGCGCTCAGTGCGCTCGGCGATTTGAAGATGACAAGGGAAGCGACTGAGCAGCAGCGCCGCATCGCTTTGGCACAATGGATCGCCAGCCCTCAGAACCCTCTCACCGCGCGCGTGATGGTGAACCGCATCTGGCAAGGCCACTTCGGCGCGGGACTGGTGCAGACGCCGAGTGACTTTGGCAACAACGGCGCAAAGCCCACGCATCCCGAACTGCTCGACTGGCTCGCCGGCGAGTTCATCCGCAGCGGATGGAGCGTGAAGCACCTGCACCGGCTTATCGTGCTGAGTGAGACGTATAGGCAGTCTTCCGCATCCAACAGCCGCGCTGCTGAATCCGATGCTGATGCGCGATTTCTGTGGCGCTTCCCCTCCCGCCGACTCGAAGCTGAAGCGGTTCGTGATTCCATGCTCGCCGTCAGCGGGCAGCTTAACTTCACGATGTATGGCCGCGGCTTCGATCTCTTTGACAAACGCGGCGGCCTCAGCGGCTTTAGTCCCGTGGAGACATTCTCGCCGGAGAATCAGCGCCGCATGATTTACGCGCACAAAGTCCGTCGCGAACCGGAGGCCGTGTTTGGAGCGTTTGATTGCCCCGATGCCGGCCAAAGCACCGCCGCACGTCGCACGAGCACCACGCCCATCCAGGCGCTCAATCTTTTCAACAGCCGCTTCACCCTCGCGCAGTCGGAAGCCTTCGCTGCCCGCGTGAAAAAGGAAGCAGGCGGCGAAACAGCGGGACAAATACGCCGCGCCTATCAGCTCGCGCTCACCCGCGATCCTAGCGCCAGGGAGATCGAGGACACCATGCCCATTGTCAAAGGGCATGGACTCACCGTTCTCTGTCGCGCCCTCTTCAACAGCAACGAGTTCCTTTTCCAGCCATGAGAAATCGCGCCGAGCATCTCACCCTCGCAGGCCGGGCCCTGCTTGATCGCCGCCAGTTTCTATCGAACAGCGCCACCGCGCTCGGCTCCATCGCGCTGACGAATCTGCTAGGTCTCGATGGCCTGCTCGCAGCGGATAATCCCGGTCCCATCATCGACCCAGCTCGACCGTTTGCGCCGAGGCCGCCCCATTTTCCAGGGAAGGCAAAGAACGTCGTCGTCATCTTCTGCGCTGGCGCTGTCAGCCAGCTTGAGACGTGGGACTACAAGCCCGAACTGATCAAGTGGGACGACAAACCGCTGCCTGGCGGACCGAGCGTCACCTTTCAGGGACCGGCGGGCAATCTCGCGCGACCACAGTATGAGTTTCGCCAGCGAGGACAGACCGGCAAATGGGTCAGCGACATGATCCCGCATCTCGCGGAGCTGACCGATGACATCGCGTTCGTGCATTCACTCACCAGCAAGTCGAACACGCATGGCCCTGCCGAGAATTTCCTCTCCACCGGCTTCACGCTCGATGGGTTCCCCTCGCTCGGGTCATGGGTCACGTATGCCCTCGGCAGCGAGAGCCATGAACTGCCCTCCTATGTGGCCATTCCCGACCCACGCGGCGTGCCTCAGAACGGCGCAAACAACTGGGGTCCCGGCTTCCTCCCCGCCGCCTTCCAAGGCACCACGATGAGTTCCAAAAGTCCCGTGCGCCACCTCGCAGCGGCAGGCGTCTCCGCGGATGCCGACCAAGCCGCCCGTTCGCTCTTGCAAAAGATGAACGCCCGCCATCTCGAGGCGCATCCCGGCGACAGCAAGCTTGCCGCGCGCATCGCCAGCTACGAACTCGCCGCGCGCATGCAGCTCAGCGTGCCCGAGATCAACGACCTCAGCACAGAGCCCGCGCACATTTTGAAAATGTATGGCGCCGACGACACGCAGGACGCCAACAAGGCCGCCTTCGCCAAAAACTGCATCCTCGCCCGCCGCCTCATTGAGCGCGGCGTGCGTTTCGTTCAGCTCTTCAACGGCGCCTACGCGAGCGGGGGCGCGCTGAACTGGGACGGCCACAGCAAGCTCAAGGAACAATACGACATTCACGCCCGCATCCTCGACCAGCCCGCCGCCGCGCTCATCCGCGACCTCAAGCAACGAGGCCTGCTGCAAGACACCCTCGTCGTCTGGTGCACCGAGTTCGGCCGCATGCCCTTCTTCCAAAAAGGAGCCAAAGGCCGCGACCACAACCCCGATGGCTTCACCTGCTGGATGGCAGGCGCAGGCGTGAAGCCAGGCGTGAGCCACGGCGGCACCGACGACCTCGGACAGAAGGCCGTTGAAGACATCCACCCGCTCTACCATTTCAACGCCACCATCCTTCACCTCCTCGGACTCGACTACGAAAAGCTGAGCTTCGAGCACAACGGCATCCAGCGCCGCCTCACGAATGTGGAGGGGAAGGTGATCCGCGAAGTTCTGGCGTGAAATGCCCGAGGCCACTCGCAACTACGACGCCTACGACTACGCCGAGCGCATCTGCGAGCCGCCGCAAATGTGTCGGGAGGAGCTTTGCATTCCGCAGCGCGAACCATTCCTCTCCTTGCGGGCGTATTGGCTGGCTCGCTCAATTATGAAACGCTCAATTCCTGTTCTCCCCCTCTCCTTCATCACCACCGCCCAGGCCGACGTCACGCTGCCGGCGACGTTTTCGGAACACATGATTCTCGAGGCGGATGCGGCGGCTCCGGTTTGGGGCTGGGCGGGGCCGGGGGAGGAGGTGAGTGTCTCCATCGCGGGGCAGACCGGCGGCTACCAGAAGCCCCCCACCGCCCCCTTCACCGATTTCCCCGGCGACAAATCCACCGCTTCCTAGCTCCTCAACGTGGCCTACGCGGCAGATT
The DNA here is from genome assembly GCA_044221035.1 of Chthoniobacteraceae bacterium. Lineage (GTDB taxonomy): Bacteria > Verrucomicrobiota > Verrucomicrobiia > Chthoniobacterales > Chthoniobacteraceae > SXWH01. The sequence goes on from JBGAPU010000040.1 coordinate 27,400, forward strand.
GGCAGCAGTTTCACAGCACCGGCGAGATTAAACCATCCCGCTGAATGGCATCCATGAATACCAAGCTCACCGCCCTTCTGCTCGCGCCGCTGACCCTTTTGAGCGCAGCGGATGTCCGCACCGAGACCTGGACCGAAAAGTGGCCGGACAAGGCCGGGCAGATTCAAACCCTGAGCGTCACAGCCGAAGTATGGACAGCGGCCTTCCAGGCTGACCTGGATGCCGATGGCCAACTGCACATCCCCGCGCGTGAGAAGCCCTATTACCTCGACGGGCCTCTGGTGCTGAAATCCGGCCAAAAGATCACCGCTGATGCCCAAGCCGAGATCCGTCTCAAACCCGGAACCAACACCTGCATGGTGCGCAACGAGCATGTCGCGACCTTGAACACCGAGCCCGTGCCGCCAAATCAGCCGCTGGACACCGGCATCACCATCGAAGGCGGCATCTGGAGCACGCTGGCAGTCTCGCGCACCGAGTCGAACGGCAACTTGCGCGGCGCGTCGTCCGAGCAAGCCGCTGCGTTTGGCACGCACGGCGTCATCTTGCTGCAGAACGTGCGCGGCGCATCTGTGAAGAACCTCACCATCCGGCAGAGCCGGCCCTTCGGCGTGCATCTGGCGAATGCGCATGAGTTCACCGTCGAGAACATCACGCTTCAAGAGCACTACCGTGATGGCGTGCATGTGAATGGCCCCGCGAGCGATGGCATCATCCGCGGCGTGCGTGGTGATCCTCATGACGACAACGTCGCGCTGAATGCCTGGGAGTGGAGCAACTACGCGCCCAGCTACGGCCCCATTGGTCGCATCCTCATCGAAGATGTCACTGGAGCCGCCGAATGTGTGCCCGCAGCCAATTCCATCCGCCTGCTCCCCGGCGTGAAACGCTTCGCCGATGGCACCACGCTCGATTGTCCCGTCTCCAACATCACCCTCCGTCGCATCACCGACATCCGCGAGTTCAAACTTTACGACCAGCCGAATCTCGAACTCGGTCGCGACAAGGATTTCAGCCAGCGCATCGGCACGCTGAGGAACCTGCGCTTTGAAGACCTCACCTTCAACGTGCCGGGCAAGATCGAAGTCCACGCCGACGCCGAAACGCTCGTCGTTCAAAACGTGAAGCTGAATCATTCACTCACGCTCGACTGGCACCTGCTGGCCATTGGCCCGAAGTCCATGACCTACAAAGGTGCGCCCGGCACTGATCCGTCGCGATGGACGGAAATCTTTTCCCCCGATCTCGATTGCACCGTGCGCAACGTCAGCATCACCGGCGTTCGCCTCCGTGGCTCGCAGGCCGATTTGCCCATCGGGCAGGCCGTGAAGGTCATCGAGCAAAAACCCAACCTCGACTACCCGAAAACCACCCCGAAAGGCGGCACGGGGAAAGGCATCTGGATTCGCTGAATCATGAAACGCACCTGCCTCTCCACAGTCCTCGCGTGTCTCACTCTCGGCAGCGCCTGCCTTTCCGCCGCCGACTTCCGGCTCGCCTCGGCGATCTCGGATCAGGTGGTGCTTCAGCGGGACAAGCCCGTCTCGATTTGGGAATGGGCGGATGCGGGAGAATCCGCGACCGTCTCCTTCGTCAGGCAGTCGAAGTCGGCGATCTCAGCGGCTGATGGCAAATGGACAGTGAAGCTCGAGGCACTCACCGCTTCCGCCGAGCCGTATGTCTTCCGCTCGCCCGATGGCAACGAACTCTGCTGCCTCATGCGCGAAAACCGCCGCAGCGGCACCAGCCTCGTCATGTTCAGCCCCGATGAAGGCAAGATATGGTCACAGGCCGTGGACGCGCCCTGGGGCCTCACCGGTGATCGCCATCACGGCATCACCTTGCCTGATGGCCGCATGGTGATTGTCTTCCGCAACGCCTCGCCGAAGTCGCAGGACAAAGGCGGCTTCATCGCCTGGGTTGCCACGATGTATGCGAATTATCGTAAAGAAGAACTACTTCGCATAGTGCGTTTAGCCCTCCTATGAAAGAACTCCTCCTCATCCTTTTGGCTACTTCCGCGTCCGCTGCCGTGCATGAGGCGGATGTGTGTGTCTTTGGCGGCACCTCCGGTGGCGTGAGTGCGGCAGTGCAGGTGGCTCGAATGGGCAAAACGGTCATTTTGGCCGAGCCTGGGCGTCATCTCGGTGGCATGACGAGCGGCGGGCTCAGCGCGGTGGACATCGGCGATCCGCGCAGTGTTGGCGGCATCGCGCGGGAGTATTTCACGAAGCTCGCGGCCACGGTGGGTGTCACGCTAGCGTGGGACAAGGCTTTCAAGAGCGAAGGCGGCGGCCCCGCCACGGGCGGCGCCTATGCCATCGAGCCTCACAAGGCGGAGCAGGTCTTCACCGACCTGGCAAAGGAAGCAGGTGTGAGAGTGCATTTCGACGCCCGTCTCGCCTTGGTGAAAAAAGACGGCACTCGCATCACCGAACTTGTCATGGAAAGCGGCGATGTGTTTCGCGCCAAGGTGTTTATCGACACCACTTACGAGGGCGATCTGATGGCAAAGACAGGCGTGAGCCACACGCTGATTCGCGAAGGTCGCGGGCAGTATGGCGAAAAGTATGCGGGCATCATTTACGAGGAGAAATACCAGCCGCGCACGAACCACCTCAAGCCTGGGCCGCATGGCCGCGTGCCCGGAGGTCAGGGCGTGTGGGATCGCGACTTCCCGCTCGATCCATACGTCGTGAAAGGTGATCCGAAGAGCGGGCTGCTGCCATTGATTCAAGAAGGCGATCGAGGCACGCCCGGTGATGCTGCTCCAGGCGTGCAGGCCTATTGCTACCGCCTCTGCCTCACCACGAATCCGGCGAACATGATCCCGATCACGCCGCCGCCGGGCTATGATCCGAAGCGCTACGAACTCGTGGCACGCTTCATCGAGGCATGCCTTGCCATCGGCGACGAGATGGACCTGCGCTGGTTCTCGAAGCACGATCCGCTGCCAAACGACAAGTGGGACTTCAACACCGCGACCTTCGGCGGCAATCTGCCGGGTGCCTCGCACGCTTGGCCTGCGGCGAGCTATGCCGAGCGCGAAAAGATCGCCAAAAAGCACGAGAACTACCACCGCGGCCTGCTGCACTTCCTCGCCACCGATCCGCGTGTGCCGAAAAAGGTGCGCGAGGACATGCAGCGCTTCGGTTTGCCGAAGGACGAGTTCACCGACAACGGCGGCTGGCCGCATCAAATCTATGTGCGTGAAGCCAGGCGCATGATCAGCGGCCTCGTGATGACGGAGAACCACACTTTTGGCAGGCAGCCCGTCCCGAAGTCCATCGGACTCGGCAGCTACGGCACGGATGCGCATGAGATCCGCCGCATCGTGAAGGACGGCGTCGTGATCCGCGAAGGCAAGATCGCCACCGGTCGCGATGGCGCGCCGCCATATGCCGTGGGCTACGACGCCATCGTGCCGAGGAAGGCCGAGTGTGAAAACCTCCTCGTCACTTTCGCCATGAGCTGCAGCCACGTCGCCTTCGCCAGCATCCGCATGGAGCCTGTCTTCATGGTGACGAGCCAAAGTGCTGCCACGGCCGCTGTGATGGCCATCGAGAACGGCCAAAACGTGCAGGACGTGGATTACGAGGCGCTCAAGCCCCTCCTCCTCAAGCACAAGCAAGTGCTCACCTGGCCGACAAAGTAGGTTCGATTGCCAATCGAATCCCATACCCTGACAAACCATGCTTCGTCACCTCATTCCAGTCTCTGTGCTGCTCGGCGCCCTCGGTGGTTTCCTCCGGGCCGCCTCAATCCCCGTCGTAGATCTTTCACAAGACACCGCACGCCACGTCATCATCGCGCGCGGCACCGAGAAAGTTTACCAGGGGCATCCGACGACGCTTTTGATGCCGGATGGCAATACGATGTTCTGCGTGTGGACGCATGGTCACGGTGGCACGGCGGGGCCGTTGAAGCGCAGCGATGATGGTGGCAAAACGTGGAGCGAGGAGCTGCCGGTGCCGGAGAACTGGTGGAAGGTGAAAAATTGCCCCGCGATCTACCGCCTCACCGATCCGCAGGGTGTGTCGCGGCTCGTCGTGTATGCCGGGCAAGGCACCGATGGCACGATGCAGCAGTCGGTTTCGACGGATGAAGGCAAAACGTGGTCGCCGATGCAGAGCAACGGCCTCGTGTGCGTGATGCCGTTTTGCACGATCTTGCCGGTGGAAGGTGGGAAGAAGCTCATCGGCCTGTCCAACATCCGCCGGCCCGGCGAGACGAAGGACACGAAGTCGAACGTCGTCACGCAGAGCGAGTCCACCGATGGCGGGCTGACCTGGAGCCCGTGGCGCATCCTCGTCGATCTCGGCGATTTGAAGCCCTGCGAGCCAGAGGTGGTGCGCTCGCCGGATGGCAAACAACTGCTCTGCCTCATGCGTGAAAACATCCGCACCGAGCCCGCGCACTTCATCACGAGCGATGACGAGGGCAAGACGTGGTCGGAGGTGAAAGCGCTGCCGCCGGGGTTGCATGGTGATCGTCACAAAGCCGTCTATGCAAAGGATGGCCGACTCATCGTCACCTTCCGCGACATGGGCAAGGACAGCCCCACACGCACGCATTTCGTCGCATGGGTCGGTCGTTACGAGGACATCATCAGTGGCAAGGATGGCGAATACAAAATCAAGCTGCTGCACAGCCACAAAAGCAGCGATTGCGGCTATCCGGGCCTCGAACTGCTGCCCGACGGCACGTTCGTCGCCACGACTTACATCAAATATCGTCCCGGCGTGGAGCAGAACTCCGTCATGAGCACGCGCTTCACGCTCGCGGAGACGGACAAGGCCGAAAAGACCACGGCAGCGGCTTCTATGCGAAAAACAGCAGGCATCGTGCTCGACGACGATGCGGCGAAATACACCGGCGCTTGGAAAGTCAGCGATAAGCTCACGCCGCTCGTTGGTTCAGCGTATCGGCACGATGATCGCGCGAAGAAGTCGGACGCGGTGGCGACGTTCACGCCGGACATTCCTGCCGATGGCAACTACGAGGTGCGTTTGCTCTACCTCCATGCTTCGAACCGTGCTCAAAAGGCGCAGATCACCATTCGCAGTGCCGATGGCGAAAAGGTCGTCGAGCTGAATCAGCGCCTCGACTGCCTGGAGGATGGCATTCCGCGATCGTTGGGCGTGTTTGCCTTCACGAAGGGCAAATCGGGCAGCATCGAAATCTCGAATACGGGCGCGGATGGCTATGTGGCGGTCGATGGTCTGCAAATCGTGCCAGAGGCCGAGGCCATCGCCGAGCGCAACACGCGTGCGGATGCCGGATTTCCCGTCAAGACGAGCGCAGAGACCACACCGATCGTCATTCCACCGCCGATGCTTTTGAAGAGCGCCGCGAGTCCGCAGGACGTGGATGGTAAATCGTATGAACTCGTCGTCATCGGCGGCACACCGGGCGGGATCGCCTGTGCGGTGCGTGCGGCACGCGGGCCTCACCGTGCTGCTCGTAAATCACACCCAGCACCTTGGCGGCTTCGTCACGAGTGGAGCAGGTGGCTGGGAGGCACCGTATGACGGCCTGCGCTCGCCGATCTATGGCGAGATGCTCACCGGCGCGGCGCAGTATTACGCGAAGACCTATGGTGAAGGCTCGCCGCAGCACATCGCGTCCATGCCGAGCAAAACGAGCCGTGCGCACATTGACCGTCCGAAGGTCGAGCCGCGCATCGCGGAGCTGCTTTTCAATCAGATGGTTGAAAAGGAGAAGACGCTCACCGTCCTGCTCGGTCACATCGTCACGAAAGCGGAACGCGACGGTGCTTTGCTCCAAAGCGTGACCTTGAAGCCGATGCATGGCGACAAGGCGATCACCGTGCGCGGTCAGATCTTCGCCGATGGCATGTATGAAGGCGATTTGATGGCCGTCGCGGGTGTGAAGACGCAGATCGGCCGCGAATCCCGTGCGCAATACGGCGAGAAGCATGCGGGCGTCATCTACACGCAGGAAGGTCACAAGGAACCCGGCCAGCGCGGCTTCCCGAAAGCGGCCGACGAAGGCACGCTGAACATCCGCTACAACAGCCACGCCACCGCCGACATCGTCGAAGGCCCGCAAAGCGGCGAGGCGGACGGCAGCGTGATGGCTTACAACTACCGCCTCATCCTCACGCGTGATCCGGCGAACCAAATCATGCTGTCGAAGCCTGCGAACTTCGATCCCGCCATCGCCAAGCAAGCCATCGGCGGCGGTTTCGTGCCGAACCTGCCAAACAAGAAGGTCGCGTGGAATGGCGGTCGCCTCATCGGCCCGCAAAACGAATATCCCGCCGCCGACTGGCCGACGCGTGAAGCCATTTCGAAGCGCTACCTCGACGCCATGCTCATGCGCCTGTGGTGGGTGCAGAACGATCCCGAGGCGCCGGAGAAGGAGCGCAAGCAGTTCGAAGGCTATGCCCTCGCCGCCGATGAGTTCCCCGACAACGGCCACGCGCCTTACGAGATCTACGTCCGCGAGGCACGGCGACTCGTCGGGCGCTACGTTTTCAAAGAGCAGGACAACGTCATCGCCGAAGGCATCGCCCGCACGCCGATCCATTCGGACAGCATCGCCATGACGGACTGGCCGGTCGATTCCGTCGCCTGCCTGCCGCGCAAAGCGCCCGGCGGCAACACCGACGGCATCCTCTTCCTCGGCGAAGAATCCCGCCCCGCGCAGGTGCCGTATCGCAGCATCCTCGCAAAGGAAATCGACAACCTCCTCGTCCCCGTCGCCATCAGCGCCTCGCACGTCGGCTGGGGCAGCATCCGCCTCGAACCCGTCTGGATGCAGCTCGGCGAAAGCGCCGGCCACGCCGCCGCGCTGGCCGTGAAGGGCCAAACAACACCCGCCAAGCTCCATCCGGATGATTTGATCCGCAAACTCGCCGCAAGCCGCGTGATGATCAGCTTCTTCAACGACGTGGATGTGACCAGCAATGATCCCCAAGTCGCAGCCGCGCAGTTTTTCGCCACGAGAGGCTTCTTCGCCAGCTACGACGCCAAACTCGACCAACCGCTCACCGAAGCGGTGAAGGCCGTATGGCAGGACGGCTTCGAAAAACTCCAAAAAGGCAGTCTAGAGCCGATGCAGCTCGCGAAGGCGGTTCATGAAGCGGAAACAAGTGTTACATCAAAGACGAAGGAAACACGCGGCGCGGCGCTGCTGACGATGTGGAAGCAACTCAATGCCCAGTGAACGATCCAGCCGGCCAACACACTCATGAATCATCGCCATCAGCCCTTCCCATCGTTTCTCTTGTGTCTTGGCGCACTGACGATGGCTGCACCGTTGCTCGCTCAAGAAGCCACCCGGGAGCGCCCGCCCGCACCGCTGCTGAAAAAGGGCGAGAAACAGCTCTTCGTGGACAGCGTGATGATCCGCAGCAAGCAAGGCGTCACGCGAGTCATCCATCCCGCCAAGAAACTCGAGAAACCTGTGCTCACCGCTGAGATGCCCTGGGAAGTGAAGACCAAGGATGGCATCATCGACAAGCGGGTGAACATTTATGGAACGGTGTTGCGTGATGCGAAGGCCGGCTCCTTCAGGATGTGGTATGCGGATGCAGGCAGCGTGCTTTTCGCCACCTCCGCCGACGGCATCAGCTGGGAGCGGCCCATGCTGAAGGTCGCGGGCGAGAACAACGAGACCGATCTGCATCTGCACAGCCCCAGCATCATTGAGGACAAGTTTGAGACTGATCCCGCGAAGCGCTACAAGGCGGTCGGCAGTGCGGGCCGGGGTGTGGACGATGCCAAGCTGCAACGGCTCAAGGACAAGTTTGAGCTGGTGGATTGGTATCGCGACAAGGATCACCGCTTGTATTACGCGGCTTATTCGGCCGACGGTTGGCGATGGACGATTGAGCCAGAACCGATCCTGCTCGGTTGCGACACCATCACGCTGTCGCAAGACCCGGTGACGGGCGAATACCTGGCCTTTCACAAACGCCAGGGTGATCCGCGCGTGGTGGGCATCCGCCATGTGTTCCTATCAGTCAGCAAGGACATGAAACACTGGTCCGAGCCGCATCCGGTGCATGTAGCCGATGAGATCGACAACAAGGCCACGCGAAAGCTGAAGGGCGGCACTTACTCGGAATACTACAACCTTTCTGCTTTCGCCTACGCCGGGCAGTGGCTGGGGTTTGTCACGCATTTCCGCCGCGTCGAGCCGCCGTCCGCGTTGTTCGGCAATGACGAGGTCAACGGCCAGAAAAGGTCCGCGACGGGCATCATCGATGTCCAACTCGTCACCAGCCGCGATGGTCGTCATTGGGATCGCTGCTCGGATCGCAGCCCGGTGATCCCGCTGGGGCCTCATGCGTATGATGCGGGGAGCATCTTCGGACTTTGCAACGCCCCCGTCTTCGTCGGTGATGAGATGTGGATGTATTACACCGCCGCGACCACGCCCCACGGAGGCCTGGCGCCGGAAAAGGAACAATCCATCGCGCTGGCCAAGTGGCGCGTCGATGGTCTCGCTTCCATGCAGGCGAAGGACAAACCCGGAAGCATCGAAACACACGACTTCATCCCGGAAGGAACGCATCTCTCGGTGAATGCTGATTTCAGGAAAGGCCGCCTCATGGTGGAGGTGCTCGATGCGGATGGCAAAACAGTCCCAGGCTTTGAAAAGGAAGCCTCCATGATCGAAAACCAAGACGCCGTGAAGCTGCCCATCCGCTGGAAAAACTCGGCGGCGCTCCCGGCGGGCATTCCCATCCGCCTCCGCTTTCATCTGCAGAATGGAGACCTGTTCAGCTACCGGATTGATTGAAGGCAAGGAAGTGAAAACCAAACCGCAACCACGACCGTGAGATCAAAGCTTCGTTCCAATATGTGCCGTCTCGTTATGGCTTCATGCCTCGCCTTGATGCCGCTCATGCTCCATGCACAGGCAAAGCCGCTCGCGCAGGATTACCGCGTGGTGTTTCACAATCCGAACCCGGAGTTTTATGTCGAGGGGCCTGGCTTGGCGCGATTGAATGACGGCACGCTCGTCGCCGTGGTGCCGGTGGTGCCGCGTGAGGAGTGGAGCAAGGAAAGGCGGGCCACGCAAAGCGTGACGCACATCCTGCGCAGCAGCGATGGCGGACAGACGTGGCAGAAGGCATCCGATTTGCCCTACTACTCCGCCGCGCCGTGGACGCATGGTGGTGCGCTGTATTTGTTCGTGAACAAGGGCGGCACGAAGGTGCGCAATGACGACCTGCTGCTGCTCAAGAGCACCGATGGCGGCAAAACGTGGTCGGAGCCAGTGACGCTTTTCACCGGGCACTTCTGGAACTGCCACACGGGCATGGTGCAGCGCGACAACAAGCTCTACTGGGCCACGGACGACCTCGCGCTCGGCAGCAAACGCGGGCCGCGCATCATCGCGGGTGATTTGTCCGGCGAGGTGATGCATCCGAGCGCGTGGCGACTTTCAGAGCCGGTGCCCTTTCCCGGCGTGCCGGAGGCGATGACGAATCCGCAGTATGAAAAGCTCAGCAGCCAGTATCTGGAGCCGAACGTGATCGATGTGCGCGGCAGGCTGCGAGTGCTGATGACCGTGAAGCCCAAACGGCAGTCCACCGCCGGCATGTGCGCCGTGCTCGACTTTGAGGACAAGGGCGGGCCGATCGATTTGAAGTTCACGCAGTTTCATCCCATGCCCGGCGGGCAGTTGAAGTTCTGCGTGATCTGGGACGAGCAGACCAAGCTGTTCTGGGCCACGGCGAATCTCGTTGTCGATGGCCAGGGCGCGTTCGATTGGTTCCGCGACGGCGAAAAGCGCGGCAACGTGCGCTATGCAAGTGGTCTCGGCGGCAATGACCGCCGCTTTCTGATGCTGCAATACAGCGTCGATGGGCTGAACTGGTTCCAGGCCGGCTGCGTGGCGCAGGCGGGCAAGATCTCGCAGTCCTTCATGTATGCGCGGCCCGTGATCGACGGCGACGACCTCGCCATCATCGCCCGCAGCAGCATCAACGCACCGAACCAGCATGATGCTGATCACGCCACTTTCCATCGCGTGAAAAACTTCCGCAGCCTCGCGCTGAAGCTCGTGCCGGAGGCTGAGGAGTAGCATGAACGCGATGTTTCTTCTTCTGCTGACCGCTGCGCTCGTGCAGGCAGAAACGCCGCGTCCCATCGTGCTGCGCGATCTGCCGCTGCTGTTTGCCGATGACAGCGGCGTGGCGGAAAAATCCGGTGTCGTGCGCACTGTGCATGTGGCCCGCACACGACCACAGCCTGTGCTGGAGGGCACTTTGCCGACGGAAGGCAGCCGCGTGTATCTCAGCGGCACGGTGCATCGCGATGAGACCACGGGCCTGCTGCGCATGTGGTATGCGGGCCATCCCGACCTGCCCGGTGGAGCGAAACCGAAGGTGGCAGGGTTTCGCAGCGGCAAAGGCAACTTCGTGCTTTACGCGACCTCCAAAGACGGCGTGACCTGGGAGCGGCCCGCGCTCGGTTTGCATGCATTCCAAGGATCGAAGGCGAACAACATCCTCTACGACTTCCACAGCCCCAGCGTGCTCTTGGACGAGGCCGATCCCGATCCAGCGCATCGCTACAAGATGCTCGGCTCGCTGCGTGGCGCGTATCATTCAGCGACCTCACCCGATGGGCTCCGCTGGACCGGTCCAAACGAGCCCTTCCTCAAAACCCAGGACAACATCACGCTCACCCGCGATCCAGTTACGGGCGAATACCTCGCCTACCTGCGCAAGTGGCCCACGATCATCCGCGATCTGCCACGGCGCACCGTGTGGCTATCGCGCAGCAAGGATTTCATCACCTGGAGCAAGCCGGAGCTCGTCTTCGCACCTGATGAGCAGGATGACGTCTGGGCTACCGCGCCCGGCCATCGCACAGAGGTGAACAACATGTCCGTGTTTCCTCATGCGGCCGGTTTTATTGCCTTTCCCACGATGTTCCGCGTCACCGCCACGGATCGCCCCGCTGCCGAGCTCGGCCACGGTCAAAGCAGCACGGATGGCACGCTCGACGTGCAACTCGTCACCAGCGCCGATGGCCGCAAGTGGCAGCGAACCGAGAAACGCGAGGCCATCATCCCGCGCGGCGCACCTGGTGGCTTTGATGGCGGATCGATCTTCGGCGTGTGCAGCACCGTCGTTCACACCAATGACGAGACTTGGGTCTATTACACCGGCATCAATACCACTCACGGCGCGCCCATGCCGCCGAAACGCATCGCAATCGGTCGTGCCGAATGGCGAAGGCACGGCTTCGTCTCGCTCGACGCGGCGGAATCCGGCCTCGTGCGGACTAAACCGCTGCGCCTTGGCTCCTCGTCACTGATGGTGAATGCCGACGCAAAGGGTGGCGAAGTGCGCTTGGCCTTGCTCGAAGCCGATGGACGTCCCATCCTCGGCTTCAGCGCTGAAGAATGCGAACCCCTGCAAGCCGACGCCACACGCTCGCCGGTGAAGTGGAAGGGGCTGGCATCCGCGCCGACCGATCGTGATGTGCGCGTCGTCATTCAGATGACGAAGGCGCGGCTTTTCAGTCTTTCGTGGCATTCGGCCGCTGATTCTGTTCGCTAATCACTTTATGAAATCTTCGCTCGGACGGGGCGTGCCGATCCGCATGCAGTGGGCGGCGATCTCCGATGGTTGGGACATGAATATTCGCGGCGATCTCGCCCGGTCCGAAAGTGACTTGCGGTTCTACTTCGTGAAAAAGATTTCCGCGGCCTGCTGAAAGGTCAGCAATGGCTTTGTGGACTCGCGCCGCGGCGTCATCGCATAGCGCGCTGGCGAAGGTGCCGTATAAAATCGAGGCGATGCAGAAGCACGGCATCGAGATCATCGCGTGGTGGTATCCAGCACAAAACCAGAAAATCCTCGATGCCCTCAAGGGCCACGGCATCCGTCGGCCCGCCGCGCGCGCACACGCCCGAGAACCGCTGCACCTCGCCATGGGCATCGCGGCCATCCAGCCGCTCACTCCGGAGATTGACGACGATTGCGACGCGCCCTTGGCGCACGCTGCCATGCAGGGGCCGATGTAGTCATTTGGCTCGCAACCGAATCGGGGTGACAAACGTCGCCATGCCCGCGCTCGGCGGCCATCCGAAAGCTGGCCCGCGATCCAGCCCGCTTCCTCGTTTGGCCTCCGCGCTTAGCCAGTGGAAATCCACACCGGAGGCTCGCTATCGTTCCTCCCCATGTGCAACCACTACCGGAAATCGCCTGCGGTTCTGGATCTGGGCGTTCGGCGGATCCGCGGCCTGCGGACTCCCGTGCCGATCGCGGAGATCCACGAACACACGTTCCCGAAGTATCCGGCACCGCTCGTCATCGCGGAGGGTGGCGAACGGCTGCTCGTCGAGGCGCGCTGGGGCGTGGAGCGGTTCATCGGCGAGGGCAGGACGAAGCCGGTCACGAATGCGCGCAACGACAAGCTCGGCTCGCGCACCTGGAAGACCTGCACGGAGACGCGGCGCTGCCTGATTCCCGCCACGGGGTATTTCGAGCCCGGCCTCGGCCCCGTCGGCGCGCGCGGCGAGATCCTCTTCACCGTGACGGATCGCCCGGCGTTTTTCTTCGCCGGCCTCTGGGACACGGGCAAGGACGGCCGCGAGTTCACGATGGTCACGACGGAGCCGAACGACTTTGTGCACCGCTATCATGACCGCATGCCCGTGGTGCTCGACGACGCGGGCATAGAGGCGTGGCTCGGCGATTCACCCCTGGCACCCGATGAGATCGTCCGGCTCTGCCGCGGCCTGCTGTCGGAGGCGCTCCTTCACGAGGAACTCGCGCCGAAGCTGAAGATTGCACGACCGCCAAAGACCCCGCCGCCACCGGAGCCGTGCAGATACGGCTCACCCCTGCAGGATGGTCTTCGATGAACCCAAGGGTGTGGGCGCGAACGCCGTCACTTGGGGCAGTCGGAGGCGATGAAGCCACGCGATCCACGAGCTTCAAAAGATGCTGGTTGACAGCAACACTGTCTTACTGTTTTTTTGCTGCCATGAGCGCAACCCTGACCCTCGAAGACCTTTCCCGGCAGGTGACCTCGTGGTGCGAGGACAACGAAATCTCACCCGCCAGCGGGCAGGCCGGTGAAAGTGTCTCCGAGCGCAACATCCGCTACTACCGCACGCTCGGCCTCGTGGATGCACCAGTGGCGGGGGCCTACGGCGAGAAGCACCTTCTCCAGCTCATCGCCATCCGCCTCCTGCAGGCCCGCGGCCTTCCTCTCCGCCGCATCCGCGAGCTGCTCTACGGCCGCTCCCTCGCCGACCTGCGCGAAATCCGCCGGCGCGGACTGGACGAGGCGGAATCGGCGCGCGCCGCCGCGCGGGTGGCGGTCCCGGCAGTGGATGAATTGTGGCGCATGATTCCGCTCAACGAAGACTTCATGCTCGTCTCGCGCCGCGGGACGCCGCTCACGCCGCATCAGCGTGCCGCGGTGCTCCGGGCGCTGGGTGCGGGCACATCAACCCAATCAGCACAAAGCAGCAAACGCCCATGAAACCCCGCAATCCCCTGCCCTCCTCCTCACAGCACGCCTTCGGCCTCGTCGCGTGGCTTGAACAGACCCGCCTCGTCCTTCCCCTGAAGGGCGTCGAATGCCGCTTCCACATCACGGGCGCGGTGGCCTGCGTCGAACTCGACCAGATTTATCACCAAGCGAGCGCGAAGGCTCTCGATTGCACCTACACATTCCCCCTGCCTGCCGGCGCGGCCGTCCACCGCTGCGAAGTCCACATCAATGGCCGTGTGATCCGTGGCAGGGTCGAGGAGAGGAATGCCGCCCGGGACCTTCACCGCACGCACAAGGCCGCCGGGCGCCGCACGACCCTGGTTGAGACCGAGCGGGAGAATCTCTTCACCCTCACCCTCGGCAACGTCCAGCCCGGCGACCTCGTCATTGTCCGGTTCGCATGGTTTCAGGTGCTCGACCGCGCGGCAGGGCATCTCAGGCTCCTAGTGCCCACCTGCCCCGGCGTCCGCTACATTCCCGGCAAGCCGCTGTTCCGGGCGCAGTCGGGACGCGGCAGCGCGGACGACACGGACCAGGTGCCCGACGCCTCCCGCATCACCCCCCCGCGCATGGACGCGCTGCACCCGGACGCCGCGTATTTCGCAGTCACCGGGCGGCTCGCCTTGTCCGAAGTCGAGCCCGGGACGCTTTCCTCCCCGAGCCACAGCGTTCTCGTGCGGCAGGAAGAACAGGCGCTCGCGGTCGAACTCGGGGACCAATCGACCGTTCCCGACCGTGATTTCGTCCTCGCTTGGAGGGAGCCGGCTTCCCTTCGGCTCGCGCCGCGCGGCTGGCGGTGGAACGACGGCCGCCACACCTACGCCCTCGTGCAGCTCCGCGCTCCGCATGACATGGAGGTGGACAGCCGTCTCTCGCAGGACTTCTATTTCCTCCTCGACCGCTCCGGCAGCATGGCGGGGGAGAAATGGGAGAAGTCCTGCGATGCGCTGCACGGTTTCGTGAAGCTGCTGGGGCGGGAGGACCGCGTGTGGATCACCGTCTTCGAGTCCGAGTTCATGGACTTTGGTTCGGCGCCGATGCGGGCTCCCGCCGTTCTGGCCGACGAAGGCTTCCGCCACATGCGGGCGCTCGGCACGGCGGGCGGGACGGAGCTGCTGCCGGCCGCGCGGCACGTCCTGGGAAAAATCGCCGCCCACTCCGGGGAACGCCGCGCGAGCGTGATCCTCATCACCGACGGCCAGGTCGGCAACGAGAGTGAAGTCCTCCTCGAGTTCGCGAAGGCCCCTCACGTCTCCGTCCACACCTTCGGCATCGACACCGCCGTCAACGACGCCTTTCTCAAATCCCTCGCACGCCAGCATCGCGGCGGCTGCTGGCTGCAGACGCCCGACGACGACATCGCCGGCACCGTCTCCGCCCTCGGAGACCGCCTCCGTCGGCCGGTTCTCGAACGCATCACTGTCGGCGGCACGTGGGAATCCGCGACCGGCAGCGTGCCGGACCTCCACGCCCGCGACGTGGTCGCAGTCACCATCCGCGGCACGGCGGGTGAGTCGGTGGAAGTGACGGGCCTCACTCCCGGCGGCACCACACGCACCGTCATCATTCCCCTCGGCGCCGCCGGCAGCGAGGCCGTGAAGCTCCTCTGGGCGCGCGAGCGCATCACTGCCCTCCTCGCAGCCGGGCTCACGCACGAGGCCATCACACTCGCCAAAGCCCACAACATCCTCTGCGAGGGCGCGGCCTTCATCGCGTGGGACGAACAGGAGCAGGTCGCAATCGCGGAGGAAGACATCGCCCAGCCGGTGATGTCTTTGTGGCGGCGCATCATTGGGGCCTCCTCCGGCGTTTCAGCCGCAGCTCCCCCAACGGTGCTCTACTCCCCCCGTAGATTCGCCTTGAGCCCCCGCCCTCCAGGATCCGACAGCGCCGCGCTCGGAATGAAGCGCGAGAACTCGGCCGGGCTTCCCGATTGGTCGCAGTTTCTTGACGCTGGCGAACCCCACTCCCCCGGCGCCGAAAAAGACGCGGCCCGTCGCATCGAGAAAGCCATGCGCGAGGCCGGAGTTCCCGGTGCGAACGCACGCGCGCTCCGCAAATGGGCCGATGAAGCTGATGCGCTGAGCCGGTGCGAAAGGCTGGTGCGCGCGCTGGACGCAATAGCCGCCTGCCGCCGGCAGTTCGGTGACCTGCTGAAGGAGGAACGCCGCCTCGCGGAGGCCCTCGCGGGCACCGTCGAGGGCATGGAGCAGTGGCTTCGCTATTTCGCAATAGTCCGGTCACATCTCGAACAACTCGTGGAGTGGCAGCCGACAATCGGGGAGGCATTCATGCGGAAGATCATCCGCTGGCTCACCCAGCACGGAACCTTCGATGTCCACCGCTTGGAAACCATCCTCGCGAAACTCAATGCCACCCGCACCACCGGTTTCTCCGCCAGCTCCAAGCAACGCCAGCGACAGATGCTCGCCGACCTCGAGGACTCCCTCGCCTCCTCGCAGGCATGAGCGCGGCGCGCTGCACAGCGCCATGACCGCCCGCACACCGCGGTTCCTCCCCTAGCCCGCCAGCGGGAATGATTCCCGCGGCCCCTCCGCGTAGCTCTCATGGAGATGCTCGAAGAGCGCCGAGCATTTCTGCTCGTAGCGCGCCTTGTCGAATGCGCGGGGAAGCCCGGTGTCCAGCGCATCTTCGATCGCGAGCTTGATCTGGGCGCGTGCGCCGGCTTTTTGCCGCCAGTTAATCACGAGCAGTTGCTTGATTCGCGCGAGGACTTCCCTCGCGACCTTCTTCACCTCGGCGCGCTCCTCGCCGCTCAGCTCCGGCGCGGGGCGCGTGAGGATGTCGAAGATGACCAACTCTTCCTCGGTCATGCTTTCGCGGACGTGGCGCTGCTGCTCGTCGCTCAGGTTCCGGCTCAATTTCAGCAGTTCTTCGAACAGTTGCTCGATGTTCTGGCTGCCGGCGTTGTAGCTCTAAATGAGTTCCTCGAATTTCTCCGCAAAGTCCGCCCGGGTCTTGTTCAGGCGAATCAGCTTCTCCAGTTGGGCGCGGATGGCGGCTTTGAGGACTTCCAAGTCGGTGTTCTTGTGCTTGGATTCCTTGAACCGGCTACGCAACACCTCGAAATCAATCTTTGACTAATCCATGACCGGCGCGAGCTTCGCGGGCATGTCCACGCCGGTGATGGAGGCGTCCAGTAGCCGGCCGATGTCACCCATGACGACGCGGCTGTCCGCACGCCTATCCGGTTGCTTGCCAAGCCGGGGTGGAACGCGACCTCCGGGCGCGTTTCCTGGAGTTTTACCCGGCAGAAGCGTGCCCGGAGGTCACGCTCCACCTTCCCGCCTCGCGCTTTATCAACCAACCGGATAGGCATGGCTGTCCGTGCCGTTCGAGGCGATGAGCAGTGCGTTGAACCAGAAGAGCTGCGGAATCTCCGCCTTGTAGTGCGTCAGGTTCTCGTCGAACGCCGCGCGCGCGGGCACGCCGGGCTTCTTCGACTCGATGACCACCAGCGGCAGGTGTCGAGTGCGCCCGTGACGGCGAAGCAGCTTTGCCCGAGCGAGCCTCCCGGCGGGACTGTCCGGCTACAGCCTCAGTTTCCAGAAGGACTCACCGCCATGCGTGGCGGGCGTGATCCGCTGGCGCTTGGCCGGGGCTTCGCCGTGGCGCATCAGGTCAAACATGTCGTGCAGCAGCGCCTCCGCCTGGGCGAAGTAGCTGTGACCGAGCAGGTCCAGGTCAAAGTCCGGCACGGCGATGGTGTCCACGCCGGGAGTCACCGTGTAGGGCGTGAAGTAGCCGGCGCGTGGGGCGTCGTGCAGCTTCGATGAGAGATGCACCGGCAGGTCGCCATCGGAGGCGTAGAGCGTCGTCCGCTCGCTGTGCTCAGGGTAAAGGCGGGCGAGGTCGAGGAAGAGGTCGCGGTCCACATCCGGCGCGGCGAGGAAGATCTGGCCAAACTTCACCTGGCCCCGCGTCTCGGCGTTCGCGGCGATGCGTTGCAGCGCGCGCAGCAGTCCGCGATTGCCCATGCTGTGGGCGATGACGTGGATCTTCGCCGCGCCGGACCTGGCGGCGAAATCCACGAGAAAGTCCGTGATCGCCCGCTCGCTGGCCTCGATGCTGGCCTCATCCGCCGGGTAGGCGACCACGTTGCCACGCGAGGGCCAGCTGAAGAACGCCGTGGCGCCCGGCACCGCCAGATCGCAGCCGAGCTGCGCGGCACGGATGGCGGCGTCCTCGAAGCTCACGTTGAACCCGTGCAGGAAGAACAACGCGTGCCGGGCTCCCTCCTGCTGCATGGCAGTCTGGAGGCTAGCGTAGAAGCCGTCCGCGTCCTGCACCTCCACGTGATGCAGTCGCAACTTGTCGTCGCGGAAATCGAGCCGCTTCAGCTTGCTCCAGAAGCTGCTGCCGGTTTCGCCAAAGCGGTGCGCCTCAGGCACGCGCACGGTCACTTGGCCGAGTGTCGTGCGGGAGTGGCGCTCCCCGGTGAAGCCTTTCCCGTCGGCGCTGGGGCGGCGGTTGGTGCCGAACCACAGGGGATACAGCCGGTCATCGGCGGCCAGTGCCGGGGCACTGCGTTCGGCGAACGGATCGAAAGACTCGATCCGGGTCATGGCCGGGCTGGCCGCGCCCAGCTCCGCCAGCAGGGCGCGCACCTGACGCTCCACGGCGGCGTGGTCGGCGGCCTCGGTGGCGAGTCGCTGCTGGATCTGGCGGGCCAGTTCCAGGGCCCGCAGGCGTTCACCGCGATGCACGGCGGCGGCGAGGTCTTGGAGGAGTTGCGGGAGGGTCATGCGGAGGTGGCAGCTTGGCGGGCTTGGGCGAGGATTTCATCCACGGCGGACTGCAACTCAGCCACGGGCACTTGGCGCTGGCGGAGCCATTGATCGAGCGGGGCGAAGGCGGGGTCGGAGAGGAGCTGTGCCACGCGGGGCACAGCCAGCTCGGCGCCTGCGGCGTGGGCGCGGCGGAAACGAATGGCATAGTTGTGCAGCGAGGTCTGGACGTTCTGGCCGGCACCCGTGAGGAGGTCGTAAATCAGGGCGGCGAGCCCGTGCCGGGGCGATTCGGCGAGAGCGGGCGGGGTGCCGTGGCGTTCGAGGTAGTTGGCCAGGTTGTTGTGCGAGATGGCACGGTCGGAGGGATCGGGCAACTGTTCGCGCAGCGTGAGGGAGCGGCGCTGCTGGGTGATGGCCTGGGCCATGTCGCCTTGGTGGCGGAACACGTCGGCGAGTGCGCTGAGCACCTTGGCGCTCCAGTCGGGCTTGTTCTGGAAAAGCGCGAGGCAAGCCTCCAGCTCCGCGCGGGCCTCGCCGATGCGGCCCGGCATCTGCATCAGCACGTTGGCCCGGTTGAACCGCGTGGCACCGATGTCTTCCGCCGGGCGCTCCAAGGCCCGCTCGACCTCCAGCGTGGCATCAAGCCGGCGCAGGGCGGATGGCCAGTCTTGCCGGGCATAGTCGGCTTGCCGAGCGATGTCGAGCGCGCCGGTGAACGCGCGGGCGAGGAACTCGGCGTCCGGGGCCTCGGGGACGGGCTGGCCGGAGCGGTGCGCTTGCCACCATTGCTCCACCTGCGCCAGCCGCGCCTCGACCTGCGGCACTGCCGCCTCCACCCGGCCCTGCATGATGTCAATCCGCAGCGCCTCCAACTCACTGCCGATGACATTAACGAGCGGGCGGCCCGCCTGCTTCTCTGCCTCCGCGGAATCGAGCTGCCGCTGGCGCGCTGCGTCCAGGTGGCCTACATCGCGGAGCGCGATCGCCCAGTTGCCGGTGAACACGGCCAGGCTTGCCCTAGCCTGCCGGGCACATCCGCC
>JBGAPU010000170.1:0-7008 GCA_044221035.1 Chthoniobacteraceae bacterium
CGTGGATGCCTTCTGGAAGCAGAGCGTGCGGCTGACGGACTTCCACGTGAGCCCGACGTGCGCGCCCACGCGGTCGGCGCTGCTGACTGGCCGGCATGAGTTCCGCAACGGTGTGACGCACACGATCCTCGAGCGCGAGCGCATGACGCTGAAGGCGACGACCATCGCGCAGGTGCTGAAGTCCGCGGGCTATGCGACCGGGATTTTCGTCAAATGGCACCTCGGCGACGAGGCGGAGTATCAGCCGAACAAGCGCGGCTTCGACGAGGTGTTCATCCACGGCGGCGGCGGCATCGGGCAGACGTATCCCGGCTCCTGCGGCGACGCGCCGCACAACATGTATGCGAACCCGGCGCTGCTCCATAACGGCAAGTTCGAGAAGACCGAGGGCTACTGCACGGATCTCTTTTTCTCCCACGCCATCGAGTGGATGGACGAGAAGCTCGACAAGGGGATCCCGTTCTTCGCCTACATCACGCCGAACGCCGCGCACGCGCCGCTGCAATGCCCGGAGGAATACGAGCAGCACTGGGCGGGCAAGGTCGCGCCGGATGTCGCGAAGTTTTACGGGATGATCGAAAACATCGACGACAACTTCGGCCACGTGCTGGCGAAACTCGACGAGTGGGGCATCGCGAAGAACACGCTGGTGATATACCTCGGCAGCGACAATGGCGGCACGGCGGGCGTGAAGGTCTTCAATGCCGGAATGCGCGGTTCCAAGGGCACGCCGTATCAGGGTGGCACGCGGGTGCCGGCGTTCCTGCGCTGGCCGGCGAAATTCTCCGGCGGACGCGACGTCGCCGCACTGACGGCGCATCTGGACATCTTCCGCACGCTCGCCGAGGCCGCGGGTGCCACACTCGACGCGGAAGTTTCCAAGCAGCCCGACGGCCGCTCCCTCATGCCGCTGCTCACGCAGGACAAGGCAGAATGGCCCGACCGCACGCTGGTCACGCACGTGGGCCGCTGGCCGCGCGGCAAGGCTGAGGATGCGAAGTTTTCCAACTGCTCGATCCGCGACGCGCGCTTCACGCTGGTCAACAACGCCGAACTCTACGACCTCGCCGCCGATCCCGGCGAAAAAACAAACGTGCTCGACCAGCACCCGGAGGCCGCCGCAAAGCTGCGCGCCGCCTACGACCAGTGGTGGAACGCCACGCAGCCGCTGCTCGTGAACGAGGACGCCGTCGGCCCGAAGATGAACCCGTTCAAGGAACTCTACTGGAAGCAGTTCAACGAGCAGCCCGATCAGGAGACGCTGGATCGGATGGATCCAAAGAAGTTCGAGGAGCGCTCAAACAGGCCCGGCCCGCGCAACCGCAAGGGGAAGGAGTAGCGGCACTCCAGGCGGTCACCCCGCCACGGCGGAAGCCAGCGCAGTCTTGACCGCGCCGCGGAGCAGGCGCAGGAGTGTTCCGTGCGATTTGAACGCCTCACATCGTTTGCGGAATGAAGCCGCGTGATTTGCTCAAGCTGGCGGGCGGGCTCTTCGACGACCGGAAGAAGAATCCGGCCGACGCCGAGCAGGAGCGCCAGCGGCGCGAATACGTCGCCGCCGCGCGTGCGCGCTGCCTCGAATACCGCGAACTCCGCTACTGCGAGGCGTGCCACCATTCGATGCACGCGTTCGTGTCGTTCTGCGAGAAGTGCGGCAAGGCGACCGAGCCGCTCCCGGCTGCGTTCGCCGTGGAATATGCCTCCGCGGAATTCCCCGACCTCGTGCAGTCGCGCGAGGATTTCGACAAGCTCATCAGCCAGCCGTAGCTGCTCACCCGCGCCGCCCGCGCTATGATGCGCTGCGGAACCATCCGGGCTTCTGCGGGGCGAGCGAGATGTTGATTTGTTTCGTCTCCAGATACTCGTCGAGGCCCCAGGTGCCGAGCTCGCGGCCCCAGCCGCTCCGCTTGTAGCCGCCCCACGGCGCCTCGTTGAAAGTGGGGTGGTAGCTGTTCAGCCAGGTGATGCCCGCCCGGAGCTGCCGCAGCACGCGCAGCCCCTTCGCGCCGTCCGTCGTGAACACTCCGCCCGCGAGTCCGTAGTCGGTGTCGTTCGCCAGGCGCACGGCCTCCTCCTCGGTGTCGAAGAGCTGCACGCACTGCACGGGGCCGAAAATCTCCTCGCGGACGATCCGCATTTCCGGGCTCGTCTCGGCGAAGATCGTCGGCGCGACAAAGTTGCCGCGCGCGCGGGCTGGGTCCGTGAGGCGGTCCCCGCCGCAGAGGAGTTGCGCGCCCTCCGCCTTGCCGGACTCGATATACCCGAGCACGCGCTCCATGTGCGCGCGCGTGATGAGCGGCCCCATCTCCGTGTCGGGTGCAAGACCGTCGCCGACCACGATCCCCCGCGATGCCGCAGCGAGGCGCGGCAGGAATTTGTCCGCGATTTTCCTTTCCAGGATCAGCCGTGAACCGGCGCTGCACACTTCTCCCTGCCCGGCGAAGATCGCGAACATCGCGAACTCCAGCGCGACATCGGGGTCGGCATCCGCGAAGACGATGCACGGCGACTTGCCGCCGAGTTCCAGGGTGACCTTCTTGATGTTCCCCATCGCCGCGCCGATGATCTTGCGCCCGGTCTCCGTGCCGCCGGTGAACGCCACCTTGTCCACAAGCAGCGACGCCGCGAGCGCGTTGCCAACGACGGAGCCGGCCCCCGTGAGAAGTTGCGCGCTGCCGGACGGGAACCCCGCCTCCGCGATCAGCTCGAACAGCCGGATCGCCGTGAGCGGCGTCGCCTCCGCAGGCTTCAGGATGCAGCAGTTTCCCGCGGCGAGCCCGGGCGCGAGCTTCCATGCCGCCATGAGCAGGGGGTAATTCCACGGGATGATCTGCCCGCACACTCCGACCGGCTCGCGCACGACGAGCGTCTGCATGTTCGCATCCGGCGTCTCGAAGGTCTGCCCGAGCGGCTTCGTGATCAGGCCGGCGTAATAGCGGAAGCAGTTCGCGGCATCGGCCGCATCATATTTCGCCTCGCGAAGCGGCTTGCCGTTGTTGCGCGTCTCCGTCGTCGCCAGTTCGTCCGCGCTTTTGTCGATGAGGTCGGCGAGCTTGAACAGATGCGACGCGCGCTCCTGCGCCCGCATCCTCGGCCACGGGCCGGAATCGAACGCGCGCCGCGCGTGCGAGATTGCGATTTCCGCGTCCGCGGCGCTGCCGTCGGCGACCTCCGCGATGGGTTCGTTGTCCGCGGGATTGATGATTGTGCGCGAGCCGCCCTCGACTGCCGTCACCCATTCGCCACCGAGAAACATGGGGAGCGTTTTCATGCCGGAATATCGCCTGCCGTCGGCGCTTCGCAAGCGGCCCGCAGCCGCGCCCTGCTACGTCTGCCGGATGATGAGCGTCTTGATCTCCGTCATCTCCTCCATCGCCCACCGCACACCCTCGCGGCCGAAGCCGCTGTCCTTGATGCCGCCGTAGGGCATGTTCTCCACGCGCCAAGTCGGGACTTGGTTGATGAGCACACCGCCGACATCGAGCACCTCGAACGCACGGTGCGCGAGCGCCATGTCGCGCGTGAAGACACCGGCCTGCAGTCCGAAGCGTCCGTCGTTCACGAGCCGCAGCGCCTCGTCGAAATCGCGGTAGCTGTGCAGCGTCGCGACCGGGGCGAAGAGCTCCTCGCGGCATGCCTCGTGGGAAAGGGGGACGCCCTCCAGCAGCGTTGCCTCCAGGCATGGCCCGCGCACTTCCCCTCCGGCGAGGATTCGCGCGCCGGCGGCGACCGCGCCCGCGATGCGCCGGCGCGTGCGTTCGAGGGCGTCGGCGCTGATCATCGGCCCGACGATTGTCGCCCTTTCCGCAGGGTCGCCGGTCCTCACCTTGTCCCGCGTGTGCGCGACGAGCAGCTCGCGGAACTCACCGCGGATTTTCTCGTGGGCAAAGATCCGCTGCACGCTGATGCACGACTGCCCGGCATTGCCGAAGGCGCCGGACGCGATCATCGGAACTGCCGCAGCTAGGTCCGCATCCTCGTGGACGATGACGCCGGCGTTGCCGCCGAGTTCGAGGCACACGCGCTTTTTTCCCGCGAGCGTCTTCAGCGGCCAGCCGACATCCGGACTGCCGGTGAAGCTGACCATCGCCACCCGCGCATCCGTCACCAGCCGGGCGGCATGCTCATTCGCGCAAGTGACGAAGTTCACCTGGCCGGCCGGCACACCTGCGCTGGCGATGACCTCTGCGAGCATCAGCGCCGTCAGCGGAGTCTTCGGCGCCGGCTTCACGACCATCGTGTTCCCCGTCGCGATGCACGGCGCGACTTTGTGTGCGACGAGGTTCAGCGGGAAATTGAACGGTGTGATCGCACTGATGACGCCGATGGGGAACCGCCGTGCGATGCCCGTGTGGCCGGCACCGGCGGGCGTCGCATCGAGCGCCAGCACCTCGCCTCCGTCGCCATTCCACCGCCGCGCCTCGTCGGCGGCGATGGTGAAGGTGCTCACCGCGCGGGCGACCTCCGCCTCCGCGAGCGTGATCGGCTTGCCGGCCTCCGCGACGATCATCGCGGCAAACTCGGCCCGCCGCGCCTCGATTCCGCGCGCGACGCGTTGCAGCATCTCCGCGCGCTCGTGGGCGGGAATGGCGCGCGCCTTTGGAAATGCCGCGGCCGCAGCGGTGATGGCGGCATCCAGAGTGCGCTCGTCTCCGACTGGCACGCGCCCGATTTCGAGCCCGGTGAACGGGTTCACCACGGGCATCGTCGTGCCGGTCTCGATCCATTCGCCGTTGATGTGGAGCCTCGTTTGCATGGGCTGCTTGCCGGTTTCCTCGCGCGTGGCCGTCCTCATTTCCAGCAGCAACTGCGGAATAAGTTTCACCGGATGCCCAGCCTTGGGCGTCCGGTGCGGTTTTCACTTTCAAAGCTCGCATCCACTGCCGAGTTCGATCATCCACGCGCCACTCTCCAAATGATGAAACATCCCCTCGCTTTTCTCGCCTTCAGCATCACCTGCGTCACCGCCTTCGCGCAGCCGAAGGCAAAGCCCGCCGCCGCGGACCCGGACGCAAACGCCCCCGCATCGTCACCGGCGATGAACCGCGCGCAGAAGCAATTCCCGCCGAAGGGCGTCGAGATTCCCGAGAAGGATCGCGCAGAACTCACCGCGGGCGCTGCGGAGCTTGGAAAGGAAATCGCCGCGCTGAAATCCGCGAAGCTCAAGCCCGAGTTCGCCGCGCTGCTTCCCGACGTGGAGGTCTTCCACAAGGCCGTGGACTGGGCGCTGCGTTACGACGAATTCTACAACGTGAAGGAAGTCGCCACTGCGCGCACTTTGCTCGCCGAGGGAATGTCGCGCGCCAAATCCTTGCGCGAGGGCAAGGCGCCGTGGACCACACAGACCGGGCCGGTCGTGCGCGGCTACCGCTCGAGGATTGACGGCAGCGTGCAGCCCTTCGGCGTCGTCGTGCCGAAGACTTGGACCGGCCCCGCCGACAAGACGCCGCGCCCGACGTGGATCTGGAATCACGGCCGCGGCGACACGCTCAGCGAGCTTGCCTTCATCGCCGGACGCATGAAATCCGCGGGCGAATTCGCGACCGACACGAACATCGTCATCCACCCCTACGGCCGCTACTGCAACGCCACGAAATTCGCCGGCGAGGTGGACGTCTTCGAGGCGCTCGACGCCGCGGCGCGCGCGTATCCCGTGGACCGCAGCCGCCTCGTGAACGCCGGCTTCTCGATGGGCGGCGCGAGTGCGTGGCACCTCGGCGTGCATCACAGCGGGCTGTGGGCCGTCACGCACACCGGCGCGGGCTTTGCCGAGACGGCGGAATACGCGGGCGTCTTCGCCGCGGGCAAGACCCCGCCGCCGTGGTGGGAAGTCATCCTCTACCGCTGGTATGACGCCACCGTCGCCGTCGCCAATTTCGCCAACCACCCCGTGCTCGCCTACCACGGCAGCGAGGACAAGCAGACGCAGGCCACCGTGGTGATGAACCGCTACGCGGAAAAGGAGGGCGTGAAAATCGAGGAGTTCATCGGCCCCGGCGTCGGCCACAAATACGAGCCGGAGACGAAGAAGAAGATCGCGGAGAGGATTGAGGAGTTGCTGAAAAAGGATCGGACGAAGCCACCCCGCAAAGGAAGACTCGTTACCTACGCGCCAGTGCATCCAGTCTTCGATGGGATGACCGCCGTCCACTTTGTGGTTCCGGAGCGGTGTTGGGAAAGGACTGAACTGAAATACGAACTCAAAGACGACGGCTCCTTCGTTGTGGAAACCGAGAACGTGGCAAGGTTTGCAATGGGGCTTGAGTGGTATGCGAATCCCAAGGTTCAACGAGTGTCCGTGGACGGACATGATGTTCGCATTCCCGCAGACGTAGGAATGTCGTTAGTTAAAGTCCGGGGTTCATGGGAGGCGCTGGGGAAAATTTCGCCCTCACCCGAAACTCTCGCTGTCATCGCTTCAAAGAAGAAGGGATACGGCTCATGCGGCCCAATTGATCACGCCTTCATGAACAGCTTTGTCTTCGTGAAGCCCACCGGCGCGCCGCTGAACTCGAAGCTCGGCGAGTGGACGCAGAGCGAACTCGCGCACGCGACGAAGCAGTGGCGCGCGATTTTCCGCGGCGATGCGCCGAGCGTGGACGACTCGAAGCTCACCGACGCGCAGATTCAAAACAGCAACCTCGTCCTCTGGGGCGATCCCTCGTCAAACGCCGTGCTGAAAAAGATCGCCGACAAGCTTCCCGTGAAGTGGACGAAGGACGGCCTCGAATTCGGCGGCCAGAAATACGACGCCGCGACGCACGTGCCGATTCTCATCTTCCCAAACCCGCTGAATGACGATCACTACGTCGTGCTCAACAGCGGTTTCACCTTCAGCCGCGCCTGCGCGAGCGGGACGAACTCCCTCCAGACCCCGAAGCTGCCCGACTGGGCCATCGTGGACACGACCGTGCCGCCGGATGACAAGTTCCCCGGCAAGATCGTGGACGCGGGATTCTTCGACGAGCAGTGGCGCTTCACCACCGAGCGGCCGAAGTAGCCCCGTAG
>JBGAPU010000041.1:0-45723 GCA_044221035.1 Chthoniobacteraceae bacterium
CCGGATAGGCATGCCTTCCGGTGCTGCCACGGCTGTGGCAGGACCAAAAAAGGGTTTTCCGATAGTGTCACGGCCGTGGCAGGACTGAAAAAGGGTCTTCTGGTGGTGCCACGGCCGTGGCAGGACCAAATAAGGGTTTTCCGATGGTGCCTCGGTCGTGGCAGGACTAAAAAAGGGTTTTCCGATGGTGCCACGGCTGTGACAGGACTGAAAAAGGGTTTTCTGGTGGTGTCCTAATTTGAATGTTCCACAGACAGGGGGCTGCCGTGGAACGAATGGAACAAGCGCGTTTTCGTGCCACGCAAACGGCGTTGACCGGCTCGCGCTTGAGCGTCAGCCTGCCTCGGTATGGCAACACTCGACCTGTCGTATCCAAACGTCCTTAAATTGTTCGGAGATTTTGCGATGAAGGGGCGAACGGAATCCGAAGCGTTTCTAGCGTGGTTTTTGGAAAACTTTTACCACTTGGACAGCGTGGAGGTAGATGACGCCATTTGTGACGGAGCTGGAGATAAGGGCGTGGATGGAATCTATGTCAGCGTTCTCCGCGAACAAATTGATGTATTTCAAACGGCATTAGGTCATGAAAAGGGGCAAACCACTCCTACGCGCGGAATCGAAGAGGGCAAACTCAAAGAGTTCATCGCTACATTAAAGCAGTTTGACACACCTGAGTCGGTTGCTCGCATGACTGCTGAGGCAAGCCCAAGACTGCGCAGGCTTTTGGAGCGGCTCAATGTAGAGGCACGCGTGGCACAAGGATTTGAGGTGCGGGGCGTATTTGTAACGACGCGATTCAGTCACAAAAACCTAAAATCAACTCTTGCGAGCAGCCCGAACGTGGTTTGTTACGATTTCAACGAGTTGCAATCGCAGTTTCTCCCGATCGAGAAAGCCGAACCGATTAGCAAACCAATTACCTTTGACGTATCTATTGCAAGGCCATTGGCGCACCAAATAGAAGGCGGGCCGAAGATGTATATCGCTCTTGTTCCTGCGTCCGACCTTGTGCGTATGGGTGGCATTCAAAATCAAGAGCTGTTCGCTTGGAATCTGCGATACAGTTTGCGCACTACGTCGGTGAATAAAGCCATTGACGACACAATAGACGACCCGAAACAGCACAAGAATTTTCCAGCATTCCACAACGGGCTTACGGTGCTGGCAAATTCTGTGAAGTTATCCAGAGACAAAAAGAAGCTGACCATAAACGGGTATTCTGTTGTGAATGGATGCCAGAGCTTGAACGCTCTTTATCACAAGCGCGGGCTGCTTACGCCGGACCTTCAGATTCTTACGAAATTCGTCGCGGTATCTCCCAAGGGGGCGCTCGCGCAGACGATTACAGACCGCACCAACCGCCAGAATGGAATTACGGGGCGAGACTTACAATCGAACAACTCAATCCAGTCCCGATTGCAGACCGAAATTCACGAGAAATACAAGGGTCAGGTTTATTACCGCATCGCTCGCGGGGAACACAGTGAATGGCCTGCGGCTCTTGTTATCGAGAATGACGCGGCAGCAAAAGCATTGCTCGCGTTCGATTGCAAGGAACCGGAGAGCTGCCATCAGCATTACAAGCTGTTTGAAGAATTTCACTCCAAAATTTTTGCCGCGGAACACGTCAACGCGGATAGGATCGTGATGGTTCGTGATTTGGAATTAACGATTCGAGAGGTATTGGAAACGATGAAAGATAGAGGCTTTGCGTCCTATTCATTAACGCCGTATCTGTTTCTCTTCTTGCTGAGAAACATGCTGGAAACAAACGAATGCGGTGCGCGCGGATTCTGTGAGAACCCAAGTCTATTTATGAGCGAACCGAGGGCGCGCGAGCGCATAAGGGACACAATGCGCCCATACGTTGAATATCTTGCCAAGATCGTTGCAGCACTTCTTGAGCAACGAAAGGAGCGTGGTGAAGAATTTGACTACAAGCGTGATCTAAAGAGCAAGGTGAAGATTCACGACGTAAAGAATAGCATTTCGCCGCATTACGAAATGGCATACAGGGTAGAGCAGTTGCGACCGTTCGATAAGGTGTGGGGGGAGTGGCAGCACCAATTCAAGCTGGTGCCCTAACTGGATGCCTTCAACATGACGTTGCGCGCCCACTCGGAAATCCCTTCGCCATTCGCGGCCCGCTCAATCGCCTTCAATTCAGCGGGTGTCACACGCGCCCGCACCATGCAGCTTTTCGCCTCACCCTTTGGCAGCTTCGGGCGTCCAATCTTTGACTTCTGAGTTTTTTCTTTCTGTGCCACAAAAATAGATGTTGACCCAATCTGCTTTCTGTGGCACAAGAAGTCAAATCCAAAAAGACATGAGCAACAATCTCACTCCAGAAAAGCAGGCAGCGGTCGTTCATTCCCTCGCGGAAGGCAGCAGCATCCGCAGTATTGAGCGCCAGACTGGAATCCACCGCGATACGATCATGCGCCTCGGGCTTCGTGTCGGCGAGGGATGCGCCGCAGTGATGGACTCCACGATGCGCAATCTCGACTGCCGACTGATCCAGATGGACGAGATTTGGGGCTTCGTCGGCAAGAAGCAGAAGAACGCGACGAAGGCGGAACAGGCCGCAGGCTTTGGCGACGCCTATACGTTCGTTGCCGTGGACGTTGAGAGCCGCATGGTTCCCGCATTCCTCGTCGGCAAGCGCGACCCGCAGGCAACGCAGGAGTTTATTGACGATCTCGCGTCGCGCTTGAACGGACGCCCGCAGATTTCCAGCGATGCGTTCCGCCCGTATCGGCAGGCCGTGGAAGCGGGGTTCGGTGGCAATGTGGACTACGGCCAAGTGGTAAAAGTTTACTCCAAGCCTGAGACTCACACACTGGGCCGTTACAGCCCGCCCAAGCTGGTTGCCATCCGCCGCGTTGCGAAGATTGGCGAGCCGCAGAGGGATTTGATTTCCACGTCCTACGCGGAGCGCCAGAATCTCACCATGCGGATGCACATGCGCCGACTCACCCGCCTCACGAACGGATTCAGCAAGAAGATCGAAAACTTCCGCGCTGCGGTCGCGCTCCATTTCGGCTACTACAACTTCTGCCGAGTCCACAAGAGCCTCCGCCAGACGCCCGCAATGGCTGGCGGCGTGACGAATCACGTCTGGACGGTGCCTGAGTTGCTGGAGGCCGCAAAGTGAGCGTGGAGAGCGCACAGCAGGCCGCAGAGCGCGCCACGGGCAGCGCCGTGACTCATCTGGAGTCCGTGCCTGTCGTGGAGACGTTTCGTGGGCAAATCATCTGGCAAGGCATGGTGGAAGTCTATGGCGTAACCAAGCCGCCGCCAGATAAAGCCTATGCGTGGGCCGTGGAGAGCGGCAGCGGTGGCACCGAATACGTTGCCGTGCTCGGCACTCCGCCGATCAACTCGGCGATTGACGCGGTGCGGGCATGGATTGTTTCAGCGGGCGGCAAATGAAAAAGCTCCCTGAGTTATGGATCGGCCTCGCCGTCGGTATAATGACATTTGAGTTTCTGTTCAAAATGCCACAGGGGATTCTAAATGTCTTGCTCTCCATTCTTTGGAATATGGCCTGCGTATTGGTGGCATACGCCATGAGCGCAATCATCAAACGGTGCAGAAAACAAAAATGAGCGCCGCGCTTGTTCCACAGCCAAATTAGGACACTACCGGTTTTCTGGTGCTGCCACGGCTGTGGCACGACCAAAAAAGGGTTTTCCGGTGCGGCCACGGCTGTGGCAGGATCAAAAAAGGGTTTTCTGGCGTTGCCACGGCTGTGGCACGACTAAAAAAGGGTTCTTTAGGGCCGCCGTTTGCGGGGGAGCGATGAATCAGGGTGGACTGGCGCTGCCGGTTCGGGATCCGGGTGCGCGGATAGCTTAAAACTATCGAACGGGACCAACGGCGCCGACGGCCCGCAGGGTCCGCAGTGCCCGATGGGTGCGGTGACGCCGCAGAATCTCGACGACGCGATCTCGGGGACGAGCCCGAACACGAACAGCGTTGCGACGCTGGATGTGCCGTTCTCGAGCGATCCGCTCTCACTCGCCGAGGGGGAGCTGCTGCGCGCGAAGCTGAATGAGCTGATCGTGAACGGGAGAAGGTGACGGGATGGCGAATGACGAATGACGTTTGGAAAGTGCCGGACGGACCTCCGCTCGGTGGTTGAGGAAATATCTGCCGGTGATAGGGTGCGGGCGCTTTCCCTTCCACGATGCGTCCGCCGTTTCCCTCCCGCGCCCTCCTGCTGATCGCCGCGCTGCCGCTCTTTCCCGAGCGGGGGCATTCGCAGAGCATCGCGACGCCGTGGAGCGGGCATGGGCACGACCCGCAGCACACGGCGGTTTCGGCCACGGCGGCGGTCCCGATGAGCGCCGTCCGCTGGCAGGCGCCGATCGATCTCGCGCCGCAATACACCGGCACGAGCCTGCTGATCCACTACGGCTCGCCGCTGGTGACGCGGGCGAACACGGTCATCTTTCCGGTGAAGACGGGGAGCCACGACGGCTTCCGCGTGGAGGCGCGCAGGGGCTCGGATGGGCTGCTGCAATGGATGCAGACCAGCGACTACTCGCTGCCGCCGCACAACTGGGTGCCTTCGTTTGGCATGACGCTGACACCGAAGAACCGGCTGTATTTTCCCGGTGCGGGCGGGACGGTGCTGTGGCGCGACACGCCGGATGCGGCGACGGGGTCCAGCGGGCGCCTCGCGTTTTACGGGCTGGCGAGCTACGTGGCGGAGCAGGCGAACTTCGACGCGAATGTGAAGATCAACACGCCGATCACGAGCGACCGGTATGGGAACATCTTCTTCGGCTTCGTGGTGAACGGCGCGACGAATCCCGCGCTGCAGGGCGGCATCGCGCGCATCTCGGAGGACGGGACGGGAAGCTGGATCGCGGCGGGCGCGGCGGCGCAGGGGGATTCCTCGGTGACGAAGGTCGCGCACAACTCCGCGCCGGCGCTCAGCAATGATCACCGCACGCTCTACGTGAGCCTGAACAGCGGGGGCTTCTCCAGCGGATGGCTCGTGGCGCTCGACAGCCGGACGCTTGCGCCCGTGGCGCGGGTGCGGCTGAAGGACGCGCTGAACACCGCGAATGATTCGATGATTCCCGACGAGGGGACGGCCTCGCCGATGGTCGGGCCGGACGGGGATGTGTATTTCGGCGTGCTGGAGAGCCCGCTTTTCTCCAACCATTTCCGCGGATGGCTGCTGCATTTCGACAGCACGCTCACGCAGACGAAGACGCCGGGGGCGTTTGGCTGGGATGTGACGCCATCCGTGGTGCCGGCGTCGGCGGTGCCGTCCTACACGGGCACCTCGAAGTATCTGCTGCTGACCAAATACAACAACTACGTGGAGGGCGGCGGCGACGGGGTGAACAGGATCGCGGTGCTCGATCCGAACGATTCGCAGACGGATGCGGTGAGCGGCGCGACGGTGATGAAGGAGGTGCTCACGAAGGCCGGCCCGACGCCGGACCCGGGAAATGTCTCCGCCGCCCACCCGGATGCGGTGCGCGAATGGTGCATCAACACGGCCGCGGTGGACGCCGCCGGCCGCTGCGCATTTGTGAACAACGAGGACGGGAAGATCTACCGCTGGGATTTCACCACGAACACCCTCATCCAGGCCGTCACACTGACTGCCGGGATCGGCCAGGCCTACACGCCGACGGTGATCGGTGTGGACGGGACGGTGTATGCAATTTCAAACGGCGTCCTTTTTGCCGTCGGCGAACAGCCATGAAGCGCCTCCTTTTCCTCGCGGCAGCGTGGTTCATCCTCGGCGCGGGCCGCGCGCTTCCCGCCGTGATGCTCACGCTCGACGCGCCCGTCGTGAACGCGGCGACGGGGACCGCGGTGACTTTCACGGGCACGCTCACCAACACGGACGCCGTGGAGAAAGTCTTCCTGAATGATCTGCAGTTCTCAGTTCCCGCCGGGCTTTCGCCGCAGCCGAACACCTTCTTCGCAAATGTCCCCGGCATCCTGCTCCCGGGTGAGAGCTACGTCGGGCCGATCTTCTCCGCCGCGCTCGATTCCACGGCAGCCCCGGGGGACTACCACTGCACGCTCACCGTGAAGGGCGGCGCCGATCTTCTCGCCGGGGACAGTCTGGTGCCCGCGTCCTTCACGGTGCTCTCGCCGGTCGTGACGATCGCGGCGACCACACCGGATGCGGGGGAGTTCGGACCGGTGGCCGGCGCGTTTGCGGTCACGCGGACGGGCGGCGACGGCATTCCGCTCACGGTGAATTTTTCAATCGGCGGAACCGCGGTGAACGGCGGTGCGTTCGCCGCAATCGCACCGACCGTCACCATTCCCAGCGGAGCAGCCTCGGCGAACATCACGGTGACCCCCGTTCCCAACAATCTCGCGGAAGGGGATCGCACGGTCGTGCTCACACTCGCATCGTCGTCCGCGCTCAACATCGGCGCCGCCGCGGCGGCAACCGTGACGGTTCACGACAAGCCGGCGGACGCATGGCGCCTTCAGAAATTCGGAGCGGATGCGAACACGCCCGCCGCAGCCGACGACGGAGACTGGGAGCAGGACGGCATCAGGAACCTCGCCGAGTATGGGCTGTCGCTCGATCCAAAGGCCAGCGATGTCGATGCGGTGCCGCAGGCCACTGTCGTCGATGGGCACCTCACCTTGTCGTTCGTCCCGAATCCCGGCGCGGCCGACATCCTCTACACCGTCGAGGCCTCAACCGATCTCACGACATGGAGCGCAGACGATGTGGAGACCGTCGTCCTTCCAAATCCAATCCCGCCGACACGGCAGGCTTTCCGTTACCGGCATCCCGTCAGTTCGGCGGCAAAGGTGTTTCTGCGGCTGAAACTCGAGCGCATCCCATAGGAGCGGGCCGGACGGTGGCTCAGCGCTTTTTCTGGCTCGGTCCGATGATGCCGAAGAACATCGAGAGGATGAAAAGCACGCCGAACGCGATCCAGACGTAACGCAGGTAGGGGTTGCTGGGCTTCTCCTCCGCAGCATCCTCCCCGGGCTTTCCATCCGCGGCGGACTTCTGCGGTGTCCCCGGCTCGGACGGGCCTGCCGGACTTGCCGCGGCGGTTTGCGGAGGAGCCTCGACCTTGATCGCGGGCAGGATCCGGAAGCTCGCGGCGGCTGCCTGCAACTCGGCATCCTGCGCGGCTTCGACGCCTCCGCCGCGCAGCATCGTGATGCTGAAGACATATCCGCCCGCGGAAGTGAAGCGGATGAGGCCGCTGACCTGCTGCGCGCCCGCGCCCGCCCTCACCGGATACTGCAGCCAGTCAAATCCGCCCGCCTTCACGGTCGAATAGCCGAAGAACTGATAGCCGAACTGCCGGAGCATCCCCTCCAGCTCCTTCCTCACGGCGGGGTCCGCGATGCTCACGTCGCGGAATTTCTCGACGATATTGATGCCGAACACCGCCTGCTTCGCCGGCTGCTGCATCGCGAGGGCGACGGCGATGCCGGGCACCTGCGGGGGCTCGACGATCTGCCACCCGACGGATTCGGGGATGTTCGCCGTGCATCGGAAAAGCTCGGACTTCCACTCGCGCCCGAGTGCGGCGAACGCGAGACAGAGGAAGATGATGGCAGGGAGGATGCGCATGACTGCGGAGCGAAGAGGATTCAGAGGGGCTGCTCAAGCTCCCTCTGCCGCCTGCGATGCGAAATGAAGAAGACAAGGCCGAATGCGAGCACAAGCAGCGCGGCCGCGCCTGCCGACCCGAGCATTGCAAAACGAAGCGCCTGCACCGGCGGTCCGGCGGCCCGCGCATCACGGACGATCGCATGGTCGATGAACCGGAAGGTCTCCATCACCCGCATGAACTCGGCGCTCTCGGCGCGGTCGGCGGCGCCGTTTCCGTATGCCGTGATGATGTAGAGATTCTGCCCGCGGGGCGTGACGCGGGAGACGCCCACGAGCCTGCCCGCGACGTCGCTCTTCCGATAGCCGATGAATTGCAGAAAGGGCCGCTCCTTCCAGACGATCCGTGTCGGCTCGTCCACGGACCATCCCTGCGTCTCGATCAGCTCCGTCACGCGCTTGACCACCGCGGGGTTGCGAATGTCGCTCGAAGGCATGTCCCTCACGAAAGTGATGATGATGCCCTGCTGCGAAACCATGGAGACGGAATGAAAAATCATTTCGCCGAACGGGAGCGGCTGGCGCAGCCCCGGCGCCCACGGCTCCTGCGTCGGGAGCGTCAGGGCACACCGGTATTCCTCGGAGATCCATTCATCCGCGGAGACGCGGAGTGACAGGGCGGCGAGCGCGGAGAGGAGGAGGCGGAGGATGCGCGGGTTCAAGGCATCACAGGGAAACACAGCCGCGCCGGATTTGCCAGCGAACGGCGCGCGCCGCTGAATGTGCTCGCGCCCGCGCCCGGCTTCGCTGACTGTGCGCGCCTCATGCGAATCTCCGACATCGCCGTTCACCGCATCGCCATCGCCGATCCGCCGCTGCGGTCGAGCTACGGGCTGCACGCGCCGTATGCGCTCCGCACGATCCTCGAGGTGAAGAGCGAGGACGGCCTCGTGGGCATCGCGGAGACGTATGGAGGCGAGGCGCCCGCGAAGGCTCTCGAGGATCTGCGCCCGCGCCTCATCGGCGCGAGTCCCTTCCGCCTCACGGGCTCGCTCGTGGACATGGTCGAGGGGCGCGGCAGCGGAGATGCGCGCTCGCAGACGATGCTCGTGCCGGGGGAGAATCCGCTCGATGCGACGGCGCGCACGTATTCCGCGGTGGAGACCGCGTGCTTCGATCTCATCGGAAAGGCCGTCGGCCAGCCCGTGTGCGACCTCATCGGCGGGCGGGTGCGCGACGCGGTCCCGTTCAGCGCGTATCCATTCTACAAACACGCAGGCGGCGGCGGGGAGGGGGACGACGCGCGCGAGGATGAATATGGCGAGGCGCTGTCGCCGGAGGGCATCGTGGAGCAGGTGCGCCAGCTCATCGCGAAATACGGATTCAAGGACATCAAGTTCAAGACCGGCGTGCTGGACCCGGACATCGAGATCGAGAGCGTGCGCGCGCTCCGGAGGGAATTCGGCCTGCCGGTGCGCATGGACCCGAACTGCGCGTGGAGCGTCGAGACCAGCATCCGCGTCGGCAAGACGCTCCGCGAGGAGCTCGGCTCCGCGACCGGCGGCTATCTCGAGGATCCCACCGCGGGCATCCCGGGGATGGCCTCCGTTCGGCGGGCACTGGTGGATGCCGGCTGCAATGTGCCGCTCGCAAGCAATGTCGCCGTGACGTGCTTCGCGGATCTCCCGCAGGCATTCCGCGAGGATGCCGTGCAGATCGTCCTTTGCGACCACCACTACTGGGGCGGCATGCGGCAGGTGCAGCACCTTGCAAAAATCTGCGCGACCTGGGGCGTCGGCCTTTCGATGCACAGCAACTCGCACCTCGGCGTCTCACTCATGGCGATGGCGCACGTCGCCGCGGCCACGCCGCACCTCACCTACGCCTGCGACACGCACTATCCGTGGAGCCAGGCAAAGGACGAGGTGGTCGTGGGCGGGCGCATCAAGTTTGTGGAGGGAAGCGTGCCGATCCCCGACAAGCCCGGCCTCGGCGTCGAGCTCGACTACGACCAGCTCGCCCGCGGGCGCGAACGCTACGAGAAATGCCCCTACCGCAAACGCGACGACACAGCCGAGATGCGCAGGCACGTGGACCCCAACTGGGAGCGGCTGCTGCCGCGCTGGTGATGCGCCGATTTGCAAACCACATCCCCGCGCTGGCCGCTGCACTGCTCGCGGTGCTGGCCGCAGGCTGCTCGGTGAACTCGGAGCCGCTCGCCCGGGGCCTCGAGACGAAACTGCGCGCGCGTGCGATTTCAGGGGAGAAACTCGGCTTCCACGTCCTCACCGGTGGAGAGCGCTTCCGCCTCCAGCTTTTCCGCGCAAACCTCCCCCGGCAGCCGGTCGAGGTTCCGATGCTGCGCCATTCCTCACGCCTGCCGGCGGTCGCCATGAGCCTGAATGGCCTCAAGCCGGTGGCTTTCATCGCCGACACCGGCGCACAGCTCAGCGTCGTCGAGGCGAGTCTCGCGCTCAATGCGAAGGCGGATGTCTTCGCGCCGACGGACGGCACCATCCGCGTCTCCGGCATCGGCGGCGAGGAGCCCGCATGGCTCGCACGCTTCGGGAGCGCCACGGTGGGACCGCTGGAGTTTCAGGATCTCGTCACCGTCCTGCGGCGGGCGACCTCGACACTGCACTTTGCAAATGTCCATGTCGGCGGCGTGGATGTGAATCTCCTCGGCGCGCCGGTTCTCACCGCGTTCTCGTTCGTGACTTTCGATTTCCGGGCAAAGCGCATGATGTTCTCCGGAGGCACGCCCTTTGTGCCCTCGCGCGGGGCAGTGCGTGTGCCGATGGAAGTCCGCGACTCGCTCCCATACGTGCCCGTGCAGATTCAGGGCCGCACCTACCAGGCGCTCGTGGACACCGGTGCGCGCGACCAAGTGTTCATCAACGAGAAGATCCTCGCCGAACTCGGCCTGGACGACGACGCGAAATCCGGCGGACGTTTCCGGGCCGCCGGACTTGGCGGCATGATCCGCGGGCGCACATTCCGCCTGCCCATCATCTACCTCGGCGCAATGCCCGTGCCCGATGTCACCGTGGACAGCAGCACCGGCCCGTGGACCGTGCGCATCGGCTCGGAGCTTCTCGAACGCTGGCGCACGACCTTCGACTTCCGCGGGCGGGCGCTCTGGCTGGAAATGCCAGCGCTGTGAGGCCGTGGAGCAAGCGCGCAGTTCCCGGCGCCCGGTGCTCAAACCTCAGTCCGCAGCCTGCGGTGCTTCGCCATGTGCTTGGAAAATCGACTTCCGGAATATCACAAGGCTTGCATCACCGAGCACTGAGCACTGAGAACTGAGCGCCGACACCGAACTCCGCGCCCCTTCGTCATTCCGCATTCGTCATCCGTCATTTCACCACATGCCACTCACACCCACACAGCTCCGCGCCCGCCTCGGCGGCGTCATCGCGTTTCCCGTCACGCCGTTCAAAAAGAACCTCGTCCTCGACCTCGCCGGCCTCCGGAGGAACATCCGCAAGCTCGTCGGCCAGCCCGTCTGCGCGATCGTCGCCGGCGCCGGGACGGGCGAGTTGCATTCACTTTCGCCCGATGAGCACCTCGCCGTGGTGAAGGCCACGCTCGAGGAAGTGAAGGGACGCCATCCCGTCCTCGCGGGCGTTGGCTTCAGCCCGCAGACCGCAGTCGACATGGCCCGCGCCTGCACGGCCGCCGGAGTGGACGGCATCCTCATCTTCCCGCCGTATTATCCCGGTGACCCGAATGACGAGGGCATGTTCGCCTATTACCGCAACGTCGCCGCCGCCACGAAGCGCGGCGTCCTCATCTACAGCCGCGACCACGCGAACTTCTCGCCCGCCGCCGTCGCGCGACTCGCCACAATCCCAAACTTCATCGCCTACAAGGACGGGCAGGGGGACATCCGCAAATTCCAGCAGATCATCGCCCGGGTGGGCGACCGCCTCCACTGGATCGGCGGTGCGGGCGACGACTGCGTGCCCGCCTACTACAGCCTCGGCGTGCGCACCTACACGAGCAGCATCGCGAATGTCGCCCCCCGCCTCTCTCACCGCCTCCATGAGCTGGCCTCCGCGCGCACACCCGAGACCGATGCCGAACTCACCAAGCTCATGCGCGAGCTCGTCACTCCGCTCTACGCCTATCGCGCCCGGAGAAAGGGCTACGAGGTGAGCGTGATGAAGACCATGATGGAACTCACCGGCCAGGTCGGCGGCAGCGTCCGCCCTCCGCTGAACGACCTCCTGCCCGCCGAGGTGAAGGAGTGGCGCACGCTCATCAGGGCGTGGCGCAGTTGGCTGTAAGCGCCGCCGGGCACACCCTCGCGCTTTCAGCGCCGCGGCTCTGCTCCGCGCAAATGTTCGCGCAGCCGCGCTATTCTCCGAAACTCTCCAGCAATTCCTCGCGCGTGGTGATGGCGGTGCCGGTCTTGGCAACGACGATGCCGCTGGCGTGGTTGGCGATTTCCGCGGCCTCGCGGGCGGCGGCACCTCCGGCGAGCGCGGCAGTGAAGAGCGCGATGGCGGTGTCGCCCGCGCCGCTCACGTCGATGACCTCCTGCGCGCGCGTGGGGATGTGGTGCGGCGGCTGACCGGGGTGGAAGAGGATCATGCCGTGCTCGCTCAGCGTGATGAGCAGGTGATCGCAGCGCCATTGTTCAAGGAGCTGCGCGCCGACCTCGAGGAGCGGGCGGTCCTCGAGGACGACATCCGCGGGCTCGGTGTCCTTGCGTCCGGCGAAGCGGAAGGCTTCGCCGCGGTTCGGGGTGATGCAGGTGACGTCGTGCCAGCGGACAGCGTTGGAGGGCTTCGGGTCCACGGTGACGATCTTGCCCG
This sequence comes from Chthoniobacteraceae bacterium, assembly GCA_044221035.1. Taxonomy (GTDB): domain Bacteria; phylum Verrucomicrobiota; class Verrucomicrobiia; order Chthoniobacterales; family Chthoniobacteraceae; genus SXWH01. Next base: position 12,388 of record JBGAPU010000041.1, read on the forward strand.
CGGTGCGCGCAGCTTTCACGAGCGCATCCACGAGGGGCTGGTCGAGCAGGCCCTTGTCGTAGTCTTCCAAGATGATCGCATCGAGCGAGGGCAGCAGGCGCTCGAAGTTTGTGAGGACCTGCGCGCGCTGGGCGTCGGTGAAGCCGCGGCGCTGCTCGCGGTCCACGCGGACGACCTGTTGGTTGCGCGCGACGATGCGGGTCTTGCGGATCGTGGTGTAGGCGGGGTCGAAGACCGCTCCGCCGAGGTCGATGCCGCGCGCATCGAGGATGCCGCGGAGCGTCTCGGCGTCGTGCCCCGTGCCGGCGAGGCTGATGAGATGCACGTGGTCGCAAAACTCGCGGAGGTTGCGCGCCACGTTGGCCGCGCCGCCCGCATTGAAGGTTTCGCGGAGGACATCGACGACAGGCACCGGGGCCTCGGGCGAAATGCGGCTGACTTTACCCCAGATGAATTCATCGAGCATCATCTCGCCGACGACGGCGACGCGGCGGGTGGGATTGAGGAGCTGGGAGACGCGGGAGCGGGTCATTGGAAGTGCTCAGTGCTCAGTGCTCAGTGCTCAGTCCAGCAAAGAAGTGCGTGCGTGGCATCTCTGTGCACTGGGAACTGAGCACCGGGCACTTCTTTCACCCCAGCGCCTCCTTCACCGCGGCGAAGAGGAGCGGCAGGTTGATTTCGTGATGGCCGACGATGTAGACGCCCTTGCCGCCGAGCGCAGTGGGGCGGCGCTGGACGTTTTCCGCGGGGCGGTAGTGGCGCGTCATGTCGAACGTGGCTGTGGTGAACTTCTCGACTTTGTTGCCGAGGTTGCGCGCGACGGTGAGTGCCTTGAGGAAGACCTCGGGCATGATCACGGCGCTGCCGACATTGAGCACCACGCCGCCTTCGAGCTGCGCGCACACGGCGGCGAACGTCTGGAAATCGCGGTAGCTTGCCTCGCCGAGGTGCGCGCCGTTTGTCGTGGGGTGCTGATGGATGATGTCCGTGCCGATGCCGATGTGCACGGTGACGGGCACGCCCAGCTCCGCGCCGGTGGCCATGATGGAGAGGTGCCGGTTTGGAAAAGTGAGCGCCTTTTCCCCGAGCGCGCGTCCGGCGCCGAGACCGCGCGTGATTCCGTCGGCGAGCGCGGCGTTCATCATGCGGCCCGTCTCGTCCACCATGCCGAAGGTGCCGTCATTCAGCCCGCGCTGCACGTCCTCGCTCGTCTCGCCCTGATAGCACAGCTCGAAGTCGTGGATGGCGCCAGCGCCGTTGAAGGCGACCGCGTTGACGATGCCGCAGCGCATGGCGTCCACGATGAGCGGGTTCAGGCCGACCTTGATGGCGTGCGCGCCCATCATGAGGAGCACGGGGCGCTTCGCCTTCACCGCGGCGGCGATGGCACCGGCGACGAGCTTGAAGTCCTGCACGGCGAGGAAGTCCGGCAGCGAATCGAGGAATGACGCGAAGCTCGCTCCTGCAGTGTGCGGCTTCGCGAATGCCTCGACGGCGACCTTGTTCGCGCGGTCGGCGACCGGGTAGGTGCGGATTTTCGAGAAATCGAGCGGCGGAAACTCCATGCGCTAGTTGCCTGCGGAGCCGGGCGGCGGCTCCTGCTTCCACTTGTCACTGCGGAAGGGGCTCGCGGGGAGACCGGCTTCGTTCACGAGATTGACGTCCGGGTTGTCCGCCCAGCCGTAGCGGACGGCGACGGGGTTCGGCACGTTCGGCGACGACACGACGACGTGGTCGTGCTCGATGACGGCCTGCGCCCAGTGGAACTTCCGATCCTCGCCCGCGAGCGCGAATCCCTTGATGGGGCCGCCGTCGGTTGTCTTCAGGCCCTGCGCGTTCGCGAGGTTGAGGCGAACTTTCCCGTCCTCGACCTGCATGCCGCCGTAGGTCGGGCCGGCGTATTCGACTTCCTGGAAATAGACCTGCGCGAGCGCGCACAGAGAGAGGCGGCGTCCGACCTCCTGCTTGTTCTTCGGGTGGATGTCGTTCGCCTCGCCGATGTCGATGGCCACAGCCATTCCCGTGCGCGGAATCTCCAGCGTGCCGAGCTGTGCCTCGCGGATTTGCGCCCAATAGCTGTCTGCGGGCTGCTCACGGCGCGGGAAGAAATTCGCGAGCTGCACAAAGAGGAACGGGAACTCCGACTCCTCGCGCGGCACGCCCTGCGCCTTTGCGAACTCGTAGCGCCAGGAGAGAATCATCGTGGGGAAGAGCTGGCCGTAGAGGTCCATGTTACCGCGGTTCGTCGGGCCGGCGTTGCTCTCGCCCTGATACCAAATCGCGCCGCGGATCGTGTAGGGCGCGACGGGCGCAATCATGCCGTTGTAGAGTCCGCCCGGCATGCCGTTCAGCGAGTCTGGCCCCTCGGGCGCGCGCGGCGGACGCGCTCCTGCAGGCAAGGGCTTGCCTTCGGCCTTCGCTTTTTCGGATGCGGCTTTGAACTCCGCCATCCGCTTGTCGAATTCCTCCTTCGCCTTCGGATAGTCGGCCATCTTCTTCGCCCAGTGCTCGCCGAAGCGCGGGTTCGCCCGCATGCCGCTTTCGGGAATCCACGTCTCGCACGGCGTGCCGCCCCACGAGGTGTGGATGAGGCCGACGGGCTGCTTCAGCTTCTGGTGCAGCTCGCGCACGAAGAAATATCCTACCGCGCTGAAGCGCCCCGCAGTCTCCGGCGTGGCGACCTCCCACTTGCCGGAGCAGTCATCGAGCGGCGTCTTGCTGCCCTTCTTCGCGACGGTGAAGACGCGGATGTCCGGGAAATTCGCGGCGGCCTTTTCCTTGTCGGCCTCCTTTGCTTTGTCGAGAGGCCACTCCATGTTCGACTGACCGCTCGCGACCCACACCTCGCCAACGGCGACGTTCTTCACGGTGAGCGAGCTTTTGCCAGCGATGGTCATGTCGCGGCCCGCGCCGGGTTTCAGGCCCTCGAGCTTCACGCTCCACCTGCCGTTTTCGGCGGCGGTCGTGCTGGCGCTTTTGTCGCCGAGAGTGACGGTCACTTTCTCGCCGGGCTCCGCGGTTCCCCACACGTTCGCCTTCGCGTCCTGCATCAGCACCATGTTGTCGCTGATGAGTGCGGGGAGCTTCACGTCGGCGTGCGCGGTGATGGAGCAGCCGAGATATGCGAGGAGAGCAGGAGACAGTCGTGTTTTCATGGGAAAGGCGGCGGAGATTGGCTGAGGCGGGTGCGCGCGGCAAGCGCGGGTGCTGGGGGCAGTTCTCGGTTCTCAGTGCTCAGTTTGGAAGCGTCGCGCTTGCTTGTCCGAGCACTGAGCACTGCCTACTTCTTCGCCGCCGCGAGCGGGAGGCGAATGCACGCGGCCTCGCGGTCGTTGCGCACGAGGAGAAGGTCGCCGCTGAGCGCGATGGGATTCCAAGTCTTCTCGTCGAACACGCGGAAGCGCGCGAGTTCGTTCGGCGCTCCGGGTGTCGGGCGGAGCAGCACGAGTTCGCCGGGAAGCTCTGTCATCTGCAGGTAGTGTTCGCCGACGAGCAGGCCCTGACCGTGTCCATAGCGGCCGCCCTTCCAGCGCACGGCGCCGTCATTCAAATCGAGGCACGCGAAGATGCCGTCGCTCACACCATAAACGAAGCCGCCGCGCTCAATGGGGTTGGAGAACTTCGCCTGAAATTTGATCGTCTTCCAAACCTCCGTTGCGGTGAACTTGCCGTCCGTGCCCGGTGCAATTTCGAGGAGCGCGCTGCCGACGCCGTATCCGCTGGAGAGGAGGAGGCGGTTTGCGCCGACGGGAATCGGCCGCGCGACGTGCGGCAGGCCCTTGCCCCACGGGTATTCCCAAAGCACGGCACCAGTCACGGGGTCGTGCGCGGTGAGCGCTTCGCTGTTGAACATCACGATCTGCGCGCGGCCGGCGAGCGGGACGACGAAAGGCGAGCTGTAATTTACGGGGCGCTTGCCGGCCTGCCACGCGGGTTTGCCGGTCTGCGCATCGAAGGCGAGCAGCGAAGTCGCTGCGGCGCCGGGAACGGGCTTGTTGTCCTCCGTCTTCACGCCCGTGCTCACAATCACCCGACCGTCATGCACGAGCGGCGAGGATGCGAATCCCCACACGGGGACCGGCACTCCGGCGTCCTTCGCGATGTCGCGCGACCAGATTTCCTTTCCGGTCTCGAGTTCGAGGCAGCGCAGCGCACCGTTTGCACCGAGCGCGAAGACGCGGGAACCATCGACCGTCGGCGTCGTGCGCGGACCTTCTCCGGCGATGGCGGTGTTGAAGTGCCCAGCGCTGGTGCTCGTCCAAAGCACGGAGCCGGTAATGATGTCACGGCATGTGACAGCCTCGCTTTCGCCCTGCTGCTCCATCGTCAGCGCCCGGTTGCCGACAATCGAAAAACCCGACCACGCCGCGCCGACAGGCTGCCGCCAAAGCACCTGCGGCGGATGCGCATTCCAGTCGCCGTCGAGAGCGGGACCGTCGAGGCGAGCATCGCGGTTCGGACCGAATGCCTGCGGGAAATCGCCGCGCGCCGAGGCCATCGCGGACTTTCCTCCAGCCGCCGCTTGTGCGCCGCCTTTTCCAAAGCGGAACTCGAACAGCGGGATGAAGTCGCCGGTCATGCCGCGGTATTTGAAGAACACGGGGACAAGCGCGAACAGGATGAGCGGCGCGATGCGCAACTTGCCAGGAGCGCGGGACAGAAAGAGCCACCACACCAGCAGCAGCGTGCCGCTGATGAGCGCAGTCGCCAGCACTGCCAGCGAGCGGGCCTGCTCGTAGGGCCAGATTTCCAGTTTGCGGAGGACCACGAACGCGGCGGCTCCCAGAATCGCGATTGCGATGCCGGGCCACCAGCGGATGCCTTGTTTCTCGTCTGTCATCGTGCGCGCGGTGTAGGGAGCAGCCCGGTGTGCGTCAACCACCGCGGGCCGCGTTGCTCACTTCCGCTCCGCGAGAATGAGCAGCGATTTCTCCGGCTCATACTGGTAGCCGAAGCCAAACGGAATCCTCAGCGGCGTTGCGGCGGCGACCGCATCGCGCAACTCCTGCTGTCCGTATTTTGCGAAGAGCTCGATCGGCTCCGGATTGCGGCCCCAGAAACGCAGGGTCCACTGCGCCGCGGGAAACTGGCGCACGGGAATGCCGCTCGGATCCTGCACGATGGCCGTGCTGTTGTTGAGCAGCCACTCGTTGATGCGGCTGAATCCGCCCTCGTGAGGGAGAAAACTCGCGGCCTTCAGCAGGCTGCGTCCGCGCCCGAATGATTCGCAGAATCTCAGCACGCCGCCGCTCGACTTCAGCCCGGCGTTGGAGATGTCGCCGTAGAAATAGAAGAGTGTCTGCTCCGGCTGGTTGTCGCGCTTGAAGCGGATGCGCGCGCCGGGCGAGCCGCCCTTGGCCTTGGGATTCACCGAGATGTTTCCGCCTGCGTCACAGTGGACGAGTGCGACATCGACGACCTGATAGCCCTGCCGCGCGATGATCAGCTCAAGCACGGGAAGGATACCGGGAATTTGCCGCTGCCCGACATCGCGGCGCAGGTCGGTGGTGATGAAGTAGCTGAAGTCGAGGAGCGTGCTGAGCGAGTTGCGGAACGTCGTGAGTGCGGCGGGCAATTCGCCGGCGGTGATGCGAGTCGGGTCGGGCTGGCTCCCGACGGGCTCGCGCGCGCACATCACGTAGGTCTTTGCATTTGGGAAAAGCGCGTGCGGGTAGAGGAAGTCCGCGCCGCTGAAAAAATAGAACACCGGCGAATCCGACGTGCAGACCGCGCCGAGCGCTGCCGGCGCCCATGCGCGCACTTTCATCAGCCGCTCGCGCTCACTCTGCGCCCACGCCTTGTCGAGTTCCGTGCAGTGCTCATTCCACGCGGGCACGAGGGAATAAGCCTTCAGCGCCGGGCTGCGCGGCGGCAAGCCAGCCAGCCAGCGGGCGATGTCGTCGTCCGACGGTGCTGGCGGTGGCTTTGCCACAGCCGGGCGCGGCGGTGCATCGGGCTCGGGGACTGCGGCATCCTGTGCGAACGCCCCGCCCGTGAGCAGGAACGTGAGGAGAAAGAATATGCGGAGCATGTTCACGTGTCGTTGGACTGCATGAATGCTAGCCAGCTTTCCGCGGCGCGCCGTGGAAAAGTGTTCAGCGGAAGAAGGCCCGCGCCGTCTCTGCGTGGGCTACTTTTTCTCGGCGAGGATCAGGAGCGAGTTCGAAGACTCGTGCTGATAGCCAAAGCCGAAGGGAATCTTTTGCGCGGGCGCGGCGGCAACAGCCTCACGCAGCGCGCCCTCGGCTTTGTTGGCGAAGAGTTTGATTGGCGTGGCGTTGCGGCCCCAGAACTTGAACGTCCATTCGCCCTTCGGGAATCCGCGCATCGGGATGCCGCTCGGATCCTGCACGATTGCGGTGCTGTTCGCGAGGATCCACTCGTTGATGCGAGAGAAGTAGGCCTCGTGCGGGAGATAGCTCGCGGCCTTCAGGAGGCTGCGGCCTTTGCCAAATGTCGCGGCGAATTTCAGCACGCCGCCGTGTGTCTTCAGTCCGTCATTCGAGATGTCGCCGTAAAAGTAGCAGATCGTCTGCTCGGGCTTGTCGCCGGATCTGAACTTGATGCGCGCACCAGGCGAGCCCTTCTTCGCCTTGAAGTCATCGTCGATCTCACCGGCATCGTTGCAGTGGATGAGCTCCACGCTCGACACCTTGCCACCATCGCGGGCGAGGAGCATTTCGATCACAGGCAGGATGCCGGGAATGTGGCGCTGTGTGACGTCTTTGCGCAGGTCGATCGTCCGGAAGAAGCTGAGCCCGAGCAATGCGTCCACCGACCCGCGGAAGCCCGCGAGCGCGCCGGACAACTCGCCCGGCGGGATGCGCGTTGGGTCGGGTTGGACGCCGACGGGCTCCCGCGCGCACATCACGTAGGTCTTCGCATTTGGGAAAAGCGCGTGCGGATAGAGGAAGTCCGCGCCGCTGAAAAAGTAGAACACCGGCGAGTCGGAGGTGTTCACGGCACCGAGGGCCTCGGGCGCCCATTCGCGCACCTTGGCGATGCGGTGCTTCTCGCTATTGGCCCACGCGGCATCGAGCGCCTTCGCGTGGTTCTTCCAAGCGGTGGCGGCGGAGAATCCCTCGAGCGCGCCGCCCTCCGCGGGAAGTCCTGCGAGCCAGCGCGCCACATCATTGTCAGAATGCGCGGGCTTCGGAGCGGGAGCCTTCTCATCGGCCTTCTCATCGGCCTTCTCATCGGCCTTCTCATCGGCCTTCTCAGCGCTCTTTTCAGCAGCCGCCTCCGCTGGCTGGTCAGCTTTCGCGCCCGCCTTCTTCGGAGCGGCTTGGGCGGCAGCGGCGGTGAGGGTGATGCATAGGGTGAGGATTGCAGGTGTGCGGATCATGTTTGGTTTGAAAAATGCGGAAACGTGGCGGGCCTCGATGCAGCGTTCAGCGCCCGGGCTGCTGCTCGGGCGGTCGGCGCTCAAACAGGAAGAACACCGCGAGGCCGAGGAGCATCGTCGTGAGACCGGCAAGCGACTCCTTGGTGTCCTCGCGCAGGACGTGCCACATCATCCAGCCGTTCACGATGAGGAAAATTGCGGGCGTGAGAGGGTAGCCCCATGCCCGGACGGGACGCGGGAGATGAGGCTCGCGGACGCGCAGCACATATACGCCGAGGACGGCGAGCGAGGAGCAGAGCGTGAGCGTGAACTGCACATACTTGAGCACGGCGCTGAACGTCCCGGTCCAGAGCATGATGACGACTACTGCCGTCTGCGCGAGTGTGGCGAAGATGGGGATGCCGCTGGAGTTCACCCTTGAGAAAGGCTGCAGCGCGCGCAGATCCTCGCCCATCGTCACGAGCACCCGCGGGCCGATCCACTGCATCGCACCGACGGTCGAGAGCAGGCCGAATGCGATCAGCATTGCCATCCATTTCCCACCGGAGGCACCCAGCGCGTGCGTGCCGGCGACGAGCCCGACTTCGATCTTGCCGCTCAGGTCGGCGGCCGGCGCGACTCGGAGGAAGATCGCATTGATGGCGATGTAGAGCACGGTGACGATGACCGTTCCGATGGCCATCGAGAGCGGCACATTGCGCGGCGCGTTTTTCACCTCGCCGATGATGTAGGAGGAGGCATTCCAGCCGGTGTAGGCATACATCACGTAGATCAGGCTCGTCGCGAAGGTGTGGCTGAACATCCGGCCGCCATCACCCGCCTGGGGACCAAGCGAGCCTCCTTTGTCGGCTGCAAAGAGCCCCGCGATGATGAACGCACCGATGGTCAGCAGCTTCAGTGAGGTGGAGAAATCCTGGAACCACCTCCGGAGCCGCGCGCTTGCGAGAAATGCGATGGTGACCGCGCCGAGTGCCGCGAAGGCCATCGGCAGTTCGGGCAGCTTCGGATTGATCTCGTGCATGTATTTTCCAAAGGCCATCGCCGCTAGCGCGACCGGCGCAGCAAAACCTGCAGTGACCGCGACCCATCCCGCCAGGAATCCGACGGACGGATGGAAGACGCGCGCGAGGAAGTGATATTCCCCGCCGCTCCGCGGAAGCGCCGCCGCAAGCTCCGCGTAGGCCACGCTCCCGCAGAAGGCGCAAACGCCGCCGACAAACCACAGCATGAGAATCACAAACGGCGTGAGCCCTCCGTCGAGCTGGAAGCCGAGGCTGGTGAAGACGCCGGTGCCAATCATGTTGGCGACGACGAGGCACGTCGCGGTGTAGAGGGACATCGTGCCTTGCTTGGGTGCGGACATGGGCGCGGAGAGTTCCGTGCCCCGCCGCGAAATGCCAGCGCGAAGAATGCTGTCATGCGCGACATTTTCAGCGTGAGTCTCCGATGGCGTGCGCGCTATCAACACCCGCATGAAATGCCTTTTCGCCCTCGTCCTTCTCGCGCTGCCCATCGTGAACGCCCACGCGCTCAGCGACCGCGAGCTCGCCTCCATCGGCCGGCGCGTGTGGCAGAATGAATGCGGCGGCACGCGCGAGGGGCTCACTTCGTGGAACTCGGGGGAGAACTTCGCCTCGCTCGGCATCGGTCATTTCATCTGGTATCCGAAAGGCTCGCGCGGCCCGTTTGAGGAGAGTTTTCCGAGCCTTGTGCGCTTTCTCGCCGACAATGGCGTGTCTCTCCCCGCATGGCTGAAGGCCGGCGGTCCGTGCCCGTGGCGGACGCGCGCGGAGTTTCTCGCCGCATCGAAGGGCAAGCAGATGGGCGAGCTGCGCGACATCCTCGCCGCGACCGTGGGGCTTCAGAGCCGGTTCCTTGCGCAGCGCATGGAGCGGGCGCTGCCGAAGCTGCTCACCGCCGCGTCCACCGCGAAACGCGCACATGTGAAGAAGCAGTTTGAGCGGCTGCAGAATTCGGAGAAGGGGACCTTCGCGCTGATCGACTACGTCAATTTCAAGGGCGAGGGCACCAACCCCGCCGAACGCTACAACGGCCAGGGCTGGGGCCTGCTCCAAGTCATCGAGGGCATGGAGGACGACGGCCAGCCCGTGCATGCCTTCAGCGATTCCGCCGCGCGCGTCCTCACGCGCCGGGTGAAGAATTCACCGCCCGAGCGCGACGAGCAGAAGTGGCTGCCCGGCTGGGTGCGCCGCGTCGAGGCCTACACGCGCTGAAAGAAAGCGCGCAGGATGGCGTCCACGGCAGCGGGCAAATCCGGCACGATGAAGTCCGGCTTTGCGCGCAGTTCCTCGGCATGGCCGAGGTCGATGAACACCGTGCGGCATCCGGCAGCCGCACCGCAGTCCACGTCGCGCCACCGGTCGCCCACCATCCAGCTTTGTGTGAGGTCGATGCCGAGTTCCCGCGCGGCGTGCAGGAGCATCCCAGGCGCAGGTTTGCGGAATTCACTCGGCTGGCCGTGCGCCGCACCGCCGTCATAGCACACCTCGACGCGATCCAGCGGCAAGGCCGCGCTCATCTTCGCGTGCATCGCCTCCACCACTTCCCGCGCGAGCGTTCCGCGCCCGACATCCGGCTGGTTCGTCGCAACGACGAGCAGGAAGCCGGCATCCTTCAGCCGCGTGCATGCCTCCAAGACGCCGGGGAACATTTCAAATTCCTCCACGCGCATCGGCGGGAACGGCTTGCCATCGCGGACGATGGGCCGGTTGATCACTCCATCGCGGTCGAGGAACACTGCGCGTTTCACGAGGGCCAAATCTGAATTTCTAAATCTTAAATCTGAAATTCACTTCGTGCTCTCCCACTTCGTCTCCCGGATTTTCAGCGAGGGATGCGAAACGAAAAGGTGCCACACGACCGCTTGGAACGCCTCCGAGTGCGGCGTGATGGTGGCCGGATTCACCGTCGGCACGACGCAGCAGGCGTCCGCGACTTGCGCGGTGTAGCCGCCGTCTTTGCCGATGATGCCGAGCACGGTTGCGCCCCGCTCCTTCGCGAGCTTCAGCGCCTCGACGAGGTTCGGGCTCACGTTCTTCTCGAGATTGCCACCGCCGACGCTGAGCACGAGGAGCGCGTCCTCCTTGCGGAGCCGCGAGCCGCGCAGCCATTCGGCGAAGACGGTGCTCCAGCCCTCGTCATTCGTCCGCGCGGTCAGCTCGGAGACGTTGTCCGTCGGTGCATACGCCTCGAAGCCGCAGATCTTGCGGAAGTCGTTCACCGCGTGCGACGCATTCCCGGCACTGCCGCCGACTCCGAGGATAAAGAGCCTTCCGCCGCGCTCTCGTGTCTCCGCAAGAAGGGCGACCATCTTTTCGAGGGTGTCCAGGTTGAGTTGTCCGAGGATGCTGATGGCCTCGCCGATGTGTTGCTTGGAATAGCTCATGGTTTCTTTGAAAGGAGTGCGCTGAGTTCCGCAAGGCCGGCGTGCGAGCCGACTTCATAAAAGCGTTGGTGCACCTCGTAGCCGGCCATGCGGCCCTGCGCGACCAAATCCCGCTGCACGTCGGCGAGATCAAACTTCTCGCCGCTCGCGCGGTCCGCGAAGACCTCCGCTTTGAAAACGGAAAGCCCGTAGTCGATGTGCTGCATCGCGGGGGTGCGGTCGCGCTTGTCGTAGCGGAGCAGCCTGCCGCCGGTGAACTCGACATTGCTCGTGTCCCATGCGCCCTCGTTCCTGAAGACGGTCATCAGCGCGGCCTTTCCGCTCGCCCGCCAAGCCTCGCCGATGGCCGCGTAGTCCACGGGCAGATACGAGTCGCCGTAGAGGACAAAGAAGGCGTCGCCGAGCAGCGGCAGCGCGAGCCGGAGCGCACCGCCCGTGCCGAGCAGCACCGGGCCATCGAAGGAATACCGCAGTTCGATCCCGAACGCCGAGCCGTCGCCGAAATCGCGCTCGATCATCTCGCCGAGGTATCCCACGCAGAGGACCGCGCGCCGAATCCCGTGCGACCGCAGCAGCCGGAGCTGGTGCGCGAGGAACGGCTCGCCCGCGACATCCACGAGCGCCTTCGGGATTTTCTCCGTGATGGGGCGCAGCCGCGTCGCAAGCCCGCCCGCGAGAATGGCGACAGGAAGATCAGGCATAGTTCGCTTTGGAAAACTCCGAGAAAGGGCCGAGGGGATGGCGGTGATTCAAAACTCGGGGCGGCTGAGGATGTCGCATGAGAATGCAGTCCGAGACGACTAGCAGGAGCGGCTGGAAAGACGCAACCTCTGCGCGGCTGCCTGAATGTCGGCGCGAAAGGACCAGCTTGCGCGCAGCCGCGCTTTGGCGCTCAAAGGCGTTCGCATGAAACACCTCCCGTCCTTCTTCCTGCTGTGGATCCTCTGTGCTGTCGGCGCCAGCGCCGACGACTCGCAGGCGGGTCCGTGGAATTTGGCCGAGCTGAAGAAGGCACCTGCGATGCGCTGGGTGGAGCGGACCGGGCCCGTGCATTCGCTCTTCTACACAGGGGAGCCATACAAGGGGCGCGCGACGGAGGTGTTCGCGTTTTACGCTTCGCCCGCGACGGTCGGGAAAGCGGAGAAGGGGAGGAAGTTTCCGGGTGTGGTTCTCATTCACGGGGGTGGTGGCACTGCGTTTGCCGAGTGGGCCTGGCTGTGGGCGCAGCGCGGCTATGCAGCAATCGCGATGGACCTCTCGGGCTCGCGGCCGATTGCGCCGGTGTATGACCCGAAGACAGGCATCCCGGCCTTGAATCAGACAGCGAAGAAGGAGACCCGCACGCGCCTCGCAAACGGCGGCCCCGACCAGGGCCACGGCGAGAAGTTTGACACCATCGGCGGCGACACAAGCGAGCAGTGGCCGTTTCACGCGGCGGCGGCGGTCATCCGCGCGCATTCGCTGCTGCGCAGCTTTCCCGAAGTGGATGCCGACCACACGGCGGTGACGGGAATCAGCTGGGGCGGCTACACGACATGCCTCGTCGCGTCACTCGATGACCGCTTCAAAGCCGCGGTGCCGGTGTATGGCTGCGGCTTTCTCCACGAGGGGGAGTCGGTGCAAAAGCCGTCCATCGACAAGCTCGGCGACCTCGCACGCCGCTGGGTGGAAAAATACGACCCATCGAGCCTGCTGCCGCGCTGCCGGGTGCCCATCCTTTTCGTGAACGGCACCAACGACGTCCACTACCCACTCGACAGCTATCAGAAGTCCTTCGATCGCGTGCCCGGCAGGAAGCAGATGCGCATCCAGGTGAACATGCCGCACGGCCATCCGCCCGGCTGGGCGCCGAAGGAAATCGGCCTTTTCATTGATGCGTTTTGCATCCCGAACTGCACGCCGCTGCCGGAGGTTTTCAAACCCGAGACCAAAGGCGACACAGTCGAGGCCCATTGCACAGCGCACGGCACTTTGAAAAAGGCCGAGCTGACCTACACAACCGACACCGGCCTCCGTTCCAAGCGCCAGTGGAAAACGCTACCCGCGAAGATCACGCAACTCGACAACAGCGGGGCTGCGACACTCTCGCTGCAATTTCTCATCACGGTCCCGCGCCCGCCCGCCGACGCGAACACGTGGTTCATCTCCGTGACCGATGATCGCGACGCGATAGTGACGACCGACGTGCAGTTCGCAAAACCCTGACCCGCGCCGCGTCAGGCGGCATCGAAGCCCGGCAGGCCTGTCTTTGTGCTGGAGCCAAAGGACTCGGCCTCGACGCCGAGCTGGCGGAGCATCTGGACGAAGAGATTGCACATCGGCGTGTTGTTCTTCTCGTCGAGCACGAGGTGCTGGCCGTGCTTGAAGCCGCCGCCTGCGAGGATGATCGGCAGGTTGCGCGTGTCATGTGCGTTGGCGTTGCCGAGGTTGCTGCCGAAGAAAACCTGCGTGCTGTCGAGCAGCGAGCGCGCTCCCTCCTTCTTCTGCTTCAATGCTGTGAGCAGCCGGTTGAGCGCCGCGAATTCCGCCTTTTCGATGAGTTCGAGCTGTTTGATTTTTTCCGGATCCTGCCCGTGGTGGGAGAGGTTGTGGTGGTCGATGCTCACGCCCTGCACCGGCGGCACGGAGTTGGTGCCCTGGATCAAAATCGTGATGAGCCGCGTGCTGTCCGTCTGCAATGCGAGCGGCACGAGTTCAAACAGCAGCTCCATCTTCCCGATCGTGTCGGCGTTGTCCGTGATGTCCTTGGGCGGCTTCGCGTCCACCTTCGGCTTCGGCCTCTGCACCCACTCCTCGGCCTTCGCGAGCCGCTGCTCCATCTCACGCACCGAGGTGAAATACTCGTTGAGCTTGTCCCGGTCCGCCGCGCCGATGCGCGCGCCAAATCGCTTCGCCTCGCCATTCACCACGTCCATCACGCTGCGGCCTTCGCGCAGCTTCTGCATCTGCCGCTTCACCTCGTCCGGCGAACCATCGAGGAAGAGCTTTGCGAAAATCTGCGACGGACGGCTGTCGGCGGGAATCATCACACCGCCGCGCGTGTAGCTCTGGCTTGTGGAATTCGACCCGAGCACGAGCGACGGGAAGCGCGTCTCAAAGCCGACCTTTTCCGCGACAAGCTGGTCGATGGAGACGGTGTTGCGAAAGCCGCCGAGCCCCGGCCCCTTCGCCGAGGTGAGCCACGTCATCTCAGACGTGTGCCCGTTTGCGCCCGCCTGCTCGGGATGCGAGATGCCTGAGAAGATCGTGAAGTCATTCCGATGCTCCTTGAGGAGGTCGAGGTAGGGGGACGGCGTGTAAGCTCGCCCGCTCTCCTTCGGGAAGAAGTCCGGCCCGTAGATGCCGAGGCTGCAGCACACGGTGACAAGCCGCTGCGGGGCCTTCGCGCTGGCGGCGAAGAGGCTCCTCGGCAGCATGGCGTCGAGGAACGGCAGCGCGAGCGAGACGCCGGTGCCGCGGAGAAATGCGCGGCGTGAGATGGGATTGCGGGTTGGGTTCATGGGTGCGGCGTTACTTGTTTCTGAAAATCGGGCTGGTGACGACTTCTTCGATCAATGTGCGCAGCCCGCCGCCGCCCTGTTCGGCGCGGCGGACAATCGCATCGATTTCGCGGCGGTCGGCGTAGGTGATGCCGGCGCCCGTGGCGTAGGTGACGAGGTTCGAGGTGAGCGCGCGGGTGACCTGCGCCTTCTGGTCGAGCAGCAGCTTTTTGAAATCGGAAATGCCGGCAAACTTCCGGCCATCCATCTCGCCGCTCGCATCCACGGGGAGGCCGAGCATGATGCGGTAGTAGCGCCCGCCGGGCGTGTGCCTGTCCACACGGTCGCCTTTTTCCTGTGAACGGTAGCGGTCGCGGAACCCGCCAATGACATCGAAACTTTCCAGCGCGAAACCGGGTGGATCGATCTTCACATGGCAGCCCGCGCAGTTTTCCGAGGTGCGGTGCTTTGCGAGCTGTTCGCGAATGGTCGTCGCGCCGCGCGTGTCCGGCTCGATGCTCCCTGCGTTTGGCGGCGGCGGTGGCGGGGGAAGGCCGAGAATGCGCTTCATCACCCATGACCCGCGGAGGACGGGGGACGTCACCGTGCCGTTGGCAGTCACCTTGCAGACACTCGCCTGGGTGAGCACGCCGCCGCGCTCGCTGCCGGGCTTCAGTGCGACGCGCTGGAACTCCTCGCCGCGCACACCGTCGATTCCGTAGTGCAGGGCAATGCGCGAGTTCAGCATCGCGAAGTCGGACTGCACGATGTTCATCACCGGCAGGTTCTTCGCGAGCAGCTCCGTAAAAAACGCCTCAGTCTCGCCGACCATCGAATGCCTGAGCAATTCATCGAATTCCGGATACAGCCGCTTGTCCGGCGTGGTCGCGTCGATGTTCCGCAGTTCGAGCCATTGCCCGGTGAAATTCGCGACAAACGCGTGCGAACGCGGGTCTTTCATCATGCGCTGCACCTGCGCGCGGAGCATCGCCGGCTGGCCGAGCTTCTTCTGCGCCGCGAGGGCGAGCAGTTCCGCGTCGGGCATCGTGCTCCAGAGAAAATAGGAGAGGCGCGTGGCAAGTGCGTAGTCGCTGAGAGGCCCCGGCTTTTCGTCGAAGAGAAGGAACTGCGGCGAAGTGAGAACGCCCCGCAGCGCGATGCGCACCGCATCCTCAAAGGTCGCGTTCGCATCGAGGGCATCCGTCGCGAGCTTCACGAAGCTGTCCGCCTCACCACGCTCCAGCGGACGGCGGAAGGCGCGCGTGACAAAGCTCTCGACGACTGCTTTCACCTGCGCCTTCGCGTCGGTGGGGGCGGGCTCGAACCAGACTTCCTTTCCCCGCGAATATTTGCGCGTCGTCCTGTCGAACTTCTTCAGCGGCGTGTCGCCGAAGACCTGCTTCACGCTCGGCAGCGGCCAACTCGGGTAGAGCGGGCCATCCGTCTCGCACCACTGGAGCGCGAGCCCGCTGCCGGTGAACTCCTCCGCACCGACATTGTAGATGCCCTGGCCCTTCTTATCGATGCCCGTCTCCGTCGGCGCGATGAGCAGGTATTCGTTGTTGCGCAGAGTCGCGGTGAACTCAACCACGCGCGGCTTGTCCGGCGGCATTTCGAACCAACCGACGAGCCGCTTCTCGCGGAAGTTATCCACATACACGCGCATCGGCACCGCGCGCCCCTCGGTCTGATACGCATACGCGCTGATGCGGACGCGGAACGTGCCGCCGCGGTGGCGGAACTGCCGCACCTCCGCCGGTGGGTATCCCTCGTTGAAAAACACGATCGTGCCATCCTCCAACTGCCGCATCAGGTGCCGGTGCGTCTGCTTCGGGTTGTTCCTGTCCGTCACCGTGCCGACAGGCGTGTCGAGGTTGCGCCGCACGTTCTGTTCGTCCTTGAAAAAGAAGCGGTTCGTTCCGTGCTCGGGCTCGGGTCCGAAGTTGATCGCGTCATCCAGCGCGGCGTCGGCGGCCTCCAGATATTTCTCCATCTGGAGCTGCGAAAATCGCAGGCCCTCCGCGACGGTGTCGAAGCCATGCATCGGCGTGTCCTCGGGCAGGATGTTTGCCAGCGAGGTGGAGATGCTGAGCAGGTCGCGCACGGTGTTCTCGTATTCGACGCGATTCAGGCGTCGCAGCACCGTGCGACCGCCTGCGACGGCGCGCTTGGCGTCGAAATCATGCAGCGCCTTGTCGAGCGCCGTGACGAAGGTCCGCTGCGCCGTTGCATCGGGGCGCGCCTTTTTCGGCGGCGGCATCTCACCTTTGACCACGCGGTCCATGATTTTCACCCACTCATCGAAGTTCCCTCGCGTCGTCGGATCCCATTTCAGCGCCGTGAGATCGAGGCCGCCTTTTTTGTCCGCGGAGTCGTGGCAGTCCGTGCAGTGGCTCTCCAGAAAAGTAGGCTGGCTCGCCGCCGTTGGCTTTGGAGCGGCGCCGAGCGTGGCGTGCAACAGGAACGAGGCAGCGAGAAGCAGCGGCTGGGCATGCGGGACGAACTTCATCGGCGGCGAATCTCGATTTCACCCATCGGCACGTCCATGACAAAATGGCCGTTCAGGGCGCCCAATTCAGGCGCAACTCACGCGATTGGCGGAGGGTCGCCGTGCGCGGGTTTGTCGGGCCGTGCGAGCAGGAGGAAGTTTGCCGCGAGGATGAGTCCGCCGCCGGCGAAGAGCTGCCACGAGAGACGCTCGTTCTCATACGAGATTCCCGAGAGGCTGGAGAACAGGGCCGGAAGGAAGAGCGCCCACGCTGAGGCAAACACCGGCTCCGTCGCATAGATGAGCCCGGCCTGCGTTGCCGTCACATGGGGCTGCCAGTGCGTCATCGCACCGTAGGAATACACGGTGCAGACGAGCGCGAGCACGACCGTGAGGGACACGACGGCAGGCGATGCATACACCCGCGCCGCGGAGGCGGTGCCGCCGGCAACGACAAACACGGAGAGCAGCGCGCCCTTCACCGCAAACATGACGGTTGCGGTCCTGCGCGATTCGTTCACATGGAAGCGCGCTCGCTCGAGGCAGAGGATCTGCCCTGTGAAAAGCAGCGCGCTCAGAATCGTCTCCCACTCACCGCGGCCGAGGCGGATCTTTCCGAGTTCCACGCCGCTGAGGATGATGCAGCCGGTCATCACAAGCGCGCTCGCTGTGACGACGAGCAGCGACGGGAGGCGTCGGGACCGAAGCGCGACAGCGAGCGGCACGAAGACACACGTGAACTGCGTGAAGAACGCCGACGTGCTCGCTGCGAGGTAGTTTTGGGCGTCGGTTTGCAGCATCATTCCGAGACCGCCGAAGAGGCCGAGTTCCAGGCCCTGCCTCACTTCGAGCCGCGTGAGGTCGCGCCAGCGCGAACCGAGCAGCGCGAGCATCACCAGCGTCGCGAGCGCCATGCGGTTGAAGAGAATCAGCGCGGCATGGAACCACTCCGGATGCCCCGGCGCGGATGCTGCCTGTGCCTGCATCACGGCTTTTGCGGCGGGAAAGCTGAGCCCCCATGCGGCAGTCGCGAGCATCAGCCGCCAGACGGCTGTGCGCGTTTGTCCGCCGCTCATCGGCCGATGCGCTGGGCGGCGAGCACGGTGTTGTGCATCAGCATCGCGATAGTCATCGGGCCGACGCCCCCGGGCACGGGCGTGATTGCCCTGCACTTCGGCGCGACTTCGGCAAAGGCGACATCGCCGACGAGTTTCGCACCCTTCGGCGTCGATGGATCGGCGACGCGGTTGATGCCCACATCGATGACCACCGCGCCCTCGCGCACGAAGTTCGCCTTCACAAACTCCGGCTGGCCGATCGCGGCGATGAGGATGTCGGCGCGGCTGCACACTTCCGGGAGGTTGCGCGTGCGCGAATGCGCGACAGTCACGGTGGCATCGCCTCCGAGGCCCTTGTTCATCAGGAGAAGCGCCATCGGTTTTCCGACAATCATCGAGCGGCCAAGCACAACGACATTTGCGCCCGCAGTCTCGATTCCGCTCTCAATGAGCAGCCGCTGGCAGCCGAGCGGGGTGCACGGCACAAAGGCACCGGGATCGCCGAGCGCGAGCCTCGCGACGTTCACAGGATGGAAGCCGTCCACATCCTTGCGCGGGTCGATGGCCTCCACGATGGCGCGCTCGTCGATGTGCTTCGGCGGCGGCGACTGCACGAGGATGCCGTGGACCGCGGGATCGGCGTTCAATTCGCGCACGACGTCGAGCAACTGCGCCTCCGTGGTCTCCCGCGGCATCTCGCGCTTCACGCTGTGCATGCCGAGTTCGCGCGATGTCTTCTCCTTGCTGCGCACGTAGGCGTGCGATGCGGGATCGTCGCCGACAATCACGACGGCGAGGCCCGGCTTCACTCCGCGTGCGGTGAGTTCCGCGACTGCGGTGCGGGTCTGCTCGTTGATGCGCTGTGCGATTGCCTTCCCGTCGATCAAAGTCATGCGCCCACGAGTGGCGGGACGCGGTGCGCGAGGCAAGCGGGAAGGAGGATCGCGGCGTTACTCCCGGCCCATGATTTCGGTCAGCCGCGCGATTTCCGCATCCAGCGCATCGTCTTCGCCGGAACACTCGACTGGCTCCAAAAGGGTCAGCTCGATCTTGGCAAATGGCTTCGGAATCCAAAGCGCGTCCCATCGTTTTCCTACCCGCCAGAAGCGGTTGATGCCAATGCGAACCGGCATCACGCGGGCTTTCGAGCGGCCAGCGAGTTGAACGATCCCTGGCGCGATCTGGTAGTTTGGACCTCGAGGACCATCCGGGGTAATCACCACATCGGTGCCGGCCTCGAGCGCACGCACGAGGTCGAGCAGAGCGGCAGCGCCGCGGCGCGAACTGGAACCCCGCGCAGCACCGTAGCCGAAGCGGCTGCACATCGCCGCGATCCAGCCACCGTCCTTGCTCGCACTCGTCAGCACCTTCGCCGGCCTGCACCGCAGCCCGATGCGGTAATCGGCGAGCAGCGCACCGAGCAGGCGGTTGTGCCAGATGCATGCGATCAAGGGCTCCTCGCGTGCCCGCTCGTAGGCGTGCGCGCGATCCTCGTATTTGATGCTCAGCGTCCGCGCCAGCAGCTTCAGCACGCCGCCCCCGAAAAAGGACGCGACCGTCTGCGCTGCGGTGACTTTGTGGGCATGGGCGGGCTTTGGCACTCGTGGAGAATTTCACCGTCGTCGCAGGCTTTTCTCGCCATGCGACTGACGACTGGCCACTGCTTATCGAATGCTGTTCATTTCCCGCCACTCAAAAAGCTGCGCATGAACCTGACACGCCGTCCCCGCCG
This sequence comes from Chthoniobacteraceae bacterium, assembly GCA_044221035.1. Classification (GTDB taxonomy): domain Bacteria; phylum Verrucomicrobiota; class Verrucomicrobiia; order Chthoniobacterales; family Chthoniobacteraceae; genus SXWH01. The sequence goes on from JBGAPU010000041.1 coordinate 31,896, forward strand.
CCTCCGTGCGACCCCGCAAATCCGTGATCTCGTCCGCGAGGTCTCGCTTTCGGTTGATGACTTCGTGCTGCCGCTGTTCGTCTCCGAGAAAGTGAAGGGCCGCCAGCCGGTGGCGTCGATGCCGGGTGTGGCGCAGCTCGACGAAGACTCGCTCGTGGCCGAGGCCCGCGCCGCGAGTGATGCTGGGGTGCGCGCCGTGTTGCTCTTCGGCATTCCCGCGCAGCGTGATGAAAAAGCGACGCAGGCTTATGCAGAAAATGGCGTGGTGCAGCGCGCGGTGCGGCGGCTGAAGCGCGAACTGCCCAAGCTCGTCGTGATGACCGACGTCTGCCTGTGCGAATACATGAGCCACGGCCACTGCGGAGTGACCGACTTTCACGACGGCGCGCCGCATGTCCACAACGACGCCAGCGTGGATCTGATCGCGAAGACCGCCGTTTCCCATGCAGAGGCGGGCGCCGACGTGGTCGCGCCGAGCGACATGATGGACGGCCGCGTCGGCGCAATCCGCAGCGGGCTCGATGCCGCGGGCTTTCAGGACACGATCCTGATGAGCTACGCCGCAAAATTTGCGTCCGCGTTTTACGGACCGTTCCGCGATGCGGCGGAGAGCGCGCCGCAGTCGGGCGACCGCCGCAGCTACCAGATGGACGCCGCCAATGCGCGAGAGGCGCTGCGCGAGGTGGAACTCGATGTCGCCGAGGGCGCGGATATCGTGATGGTGAAGCCGGGCCTGCCGTATCTCGACCTCGTGTGGCGCATTCGCGAGCGCTTCGGTCTGCCCACCGCCGTGTATAACGTCAGCGGCGAATATGCGATGCTCAAGGCCGCCGCCGCGAACGGCTGGCTCGATGAGAAAGCGTGCGTGCTGGAGCAGATGACCGCCTTCAAGCGCGCGGGCGCCGATTTGATCATCACGTATTGGGCGCGCCAGTGCGCCGAGTGGCTGAAGTGACGCGGGCGGCGCGCAACCAAGTTTCGCCGGCGAAATCCCGGAGCATCATCGAGGGAGAATGATCGAACTGACCGAGAAGCTGCTGATGGACGCGGGGGGCTGGCAGGCGATGAAGGAGGCGCGTTCGCTCTATGATGCGGGAAAAGTCATCGAGGCCGCGTATGCGCCGCCTGTGCTGAGCGGCCGCGTGCGCGCCGGTGAGACGGAGTTTCGCTCGGGGCTGCGCATTCTCTCGCGCGGCGACATCGAGAACACCTGCACGTGCGTGGACAGCCGACGGCGTGGATTGATCTGCGCGCACTCGCTGGCGGTGGGCGTCGCTCTGATCCGCGGTTTGAAGCAGCCCACCGCACCCGCAACCTCGAGCAGCGCCCCGGCGAAGCCGTCTGCCTCTGCGGAGGTGAAGGTGGATGGCGACCCGAATTTTGGCACCGATGCCGACGGCCCCGAGGCGAAGCTACACCTCATTCTCCCGCCGAATTTCCCGGCGGCATGGGAGAAGAAATCGGTGATGGTCGTGTGCGAAGCCGAAGTCGGCGGAATGCGCAAACCGCTCGGCGCACTCGACCGCACAAAGCGCCATCGCGCGAGCGAGGCGGATGTTCGACTCGCGGCACACCTGCGAACGTTCGCGGATGGCAAATTACCGTCAATGGTCACACTCACGCCCGCACAGTTCACCAAGCTGCTCACTATGCTTGCCGGTCATCCAGGCATCACATTTGGCAAGGCGCAGCGCGTGACCGTGGAAGAGCAGGGGAAGCGCGAGTCCCTGAGCGTCGAGCGCCGCGACGATGGCTCGCTTCACGTCAGGCACCTGCCGACGGAAGGGCTGCTGCTGATTTCCGACGACGCAGCGTGGCGGCTCAAGGGCTCGACATTCCGCCCGGTGGCCCGAGGGCTGTCGCCGGCGTATTTCGCGGTTTTCCGCCAGGCGATTTCCATTCCCGCCGATGCCGCGGAATCGTTCGTCGCGCGGGAGATGCCGGTGCTCGCGGAGTTCTTTGAAATCGAGGGCGACGCGGCGCCCGGCGCACCAGAGGAACTGCCGCGCCCGGAATTCGCGGCGCACATCGAGGGCTCGCTGAATTTCCTCACCGCGCGCATTGAGGCGGTTTATGGCGCGCGCCGCGTGACGCTCGACACCACGGGCGCCGCGCTCGCGAAATTCTCGCGGAATCGCGCACTCGAGCAGGCCGCCGTCGAGCGCGTGCGCGGGTTCGGCTTCACTGGACCGGACACCGGCGGCTCGCTGACCCTCAAGGGCGAGCAGCGCATCCTGTCATTCTTCGCCACGGGCCTGCCGCGGCTGCAGCGCGAATGGACCGTGATCATCGGCGAGCGGTTCCAGCACGTGACCCGCGACGTCGAGCGCATCGAGCCGCGGCTGGAGATTCGCTCGTCCGGCGAGCAGTGGTTCGAGCTTTCCTACGACCTCGCAACGAAGGGTGGGGAGCGCTTTTCCAGCGCGGACATCGCGCGGCTGCTCCAGGGCGGGCAGAATCACGTGCGGCGCAGCAACGGCAAAATCGCCGTCTTCGATTCCGGCCTCCTCGATGAATTCGGCCAGTTCCTCCGGGACAGCAATCCGCAGCAGAAGCAACCCGGTCTTTACCGCCTCGGCCACAAGCACGCGGGCAGCCTCGATGCGTTCGCCGCCGAAAACAGCCTGTCCATCAGCGGCGAATCCCGCTGGCGGGATTGGGCGACGGCCGCCCGGAATCAGGAAAGCCTGAAGCCGGTCCCGCTGGGCGCGCTGGAGCCCGTGCTCCGGGACTACCAGAAGTTCGGCGTCTATTGGCTGCACTTCCTTGCCGGAAATGGCTTCGGCGGCATCCTCGCCGACGAAATGGGCCTCGGGAAGACGCTGCAGGCGCTCGCATTTCTGCGCACATTGGGCGGGCAGGGGCCGAGCCTCGTTGTCTGCCCGTCGTCACTCGTGTTCAACTGGCAGGCGGAGGCGGAAAAATGGGTGCCGGGCTTCCGGGTGCTCCGACTCGACGGGCCGCGGCGCTCGGAGGCATTTGGAGACATCGAAAAATCGGACCTTGTGATAACCAGCTACGCGCTGCTGAGGCGTGACGCGGAGGTCTATCAGGGGAAGCAGTTCAAAGCCGTCATCCTCGACGAGGCTCAGCACATCAAGAATCCTGAAAGCCAGAACGCCCAGACTGCGTCTGCGCTCAGCGCGAAGTGCCGTCTCGCGCTGACCGGAACGCCGATCGAGAACTCCGTCCGGGACATCTGGTCGCTCATGCACTTCCTCATGCCGGGCTACTTGGGGACCCGCTCGGAGTTCCTCGATCGCTATGAAAAGGCCATCCAAAATGCCGAAAACGGGCCGGAACAGAAGCGACTGGCGCGTCGGATTAAGCCATTTCTGTTGAGGCGGACGAAGCAGGTCGTCTCATCGGATATTCCGGACAAACTACAGCAAGTCGCTTATTGCGAGATGACTGCGACGCAGTCAGAAATCTATTCATTGCTCCTGAAGGGTGTAAGACAACGGATTTCCGAACTAGCCGGGACCGCCGATGCTGGAAAGGCTAGGATGGCGGTCTTGACGGCGCTTTTGAGGCTTCGGCAGGCAGCCTGCGACGTCCGGTTACTTGGTGGTTCACAAGCGTCCATGGACGAATTCGAGGCCTCAGCGAAGCTGGATCTCCTAGAGGAGCTGCTTTCTGAGGCCATCGACGGGGGGCATCGGGTGCTGGTCTTCAGCCAGTTTGTGACGATGCTTGGCCGAATCCGCGAGCGACTACAGCGCATGAAGGTTGACTATTGCTACCTGGACGGCAGCACTAGGGACCGCGCCGCGGAGGTTTCGAGGTTCCAGGGCGGCCGCGCGCCGGTATTCCTAGTCAGCCTGAAGGCTGGCGGAACCGGACTCAACCTGACAGCGGCCGATACCGTGATCCATTTCGACCCGTGGTGGAATCCCGCCGTGGAGGCGCAGGCGACCGACCGCGCACACCGAATCGGGCAAAAGCGTGTGGTGACGAGCTACAAACTGATCGCGCGGGGCACCGTGGAGGAGAAAATCCTGAATCTTCAGGCGAAAAAACGCGAAGTCATCGCCGCGACACTGGAGAGCGAGGAGCCGGTGATGGATGGATTGAGCATGGATGAAATCCACAGCCTGCTCGAATAGGTGAATAAATCGGGCGCTTCGAGCGCCCGATGGGTCACAGGTTCCATTTTTCCACAAGTTGTTCACAGCGAGCTAAATCGATCAAATCCATGCGTATATCACAAACATCCCGCAATGTATGTCATATGAAATACGACGGTGGTGGGCGACATGCGTTGTGATAATTATAGGTTTAGACCGTCCGGCGGCGTCTCCCTGCTCATGTCCAAATACCACGGGAGTTCAGCCTGCTTGACCACTGGCGCGTAGGTTTTCGGCGACGTGCGCTGTGGTGTATATTTCTCGTCAAATGCGCGGTTGAACTCGGCAACCAGCTTGGCCTCGAAATAGGCGTCCATCATCTCCACCACGTTCTCCATCGTCCATTCGTGGTTTGCGACTCCGGCGGCCTGCGCTGGCGTCTTTTTGAGGCTCATGTGGCGGCGCACAAAATTGTAGTGCATGAACGTAATCGCGAGCTGGTGCCTGTGATTCTCCAGCTTTTTGCTGAAAGCGTTCGTGAGGCGCGTAAAGCGGCGGTTGCCCATGCGAATCGTGAGATTTGAGCGTTCCGCGTAGCTGGTGCTCACGCGGTTCATGTCAGGCGTTCCAAAAACCGCCTCCGGCTTTACCCCAAGCACCCTGTCGCGGCCCGTGGTCTCATCCTTGCCGTAGATTTTGACAAGCCGCGCGTAATTCGCCCGCTTGAAATTCGCGCCAATCGCCCACTGGTAAGCCGGATGGCCGTCGGTTGTGATTTGAAGCGCCTGATTGGCGATGCGCTTGGAAAGGTCTGCGCAGAACGCGAACGCGGTGCGGTGGGAACGGTCGCCCACGCGCCACGCTGGAATGACTTTCGTTTTTGGGCAAAGCGCCGTCCATGTCCACACGTCGCCGGGATGCTTGCCGCTCGCTTTATCCTTCACCCCCTCACGGCATCCGACGAACGACCAAATCTCATCCATTTGCAGCTCGTCGCACGGAAGATCGCGCATCTTCTCATCCATGAATGCGAGGCACGCCTCCCCAGCTCGCGCGAGAAGCGCGAGCACTGTGTCCTTCGCGGCGCCAGTGATGCGAACCGTTGCGCGCACGGAGTTTCCTTCAATGAGGCAACGGAGAATCGCGGCGCGCTTTTGGGTGCTCAGCTTTTTCATTTGACTTCTCGTATTACGGAAAGCAGGGTGCGTCAACAGAAATCGTATGACGAAAACAAAAAAGATTGGACGCCCCAAGCTGCCAAAGGGAAAAGCCAAAGCCGTGTTCTCCCTCCGTTTGTCCTCCGAGGACCAGCGGCAGATTGATTCCGCCGCCAAGCGCAGCGGCAAGCCAGTCACCCAATGGGCGCGCGAAAAATTGCTTGCTGCCTCAGCTAACGGGTAGCAGCTGGATCGGCCTTCGCCAAGAATTTGGCATAGACCCGCTGCGCGGATTCCACGCCGGATTCCGGGCGCGGAGCACGCTTGCGCTCCGAGCGTTTGCGCTGGCCCTTGCCCGGCTCTTTTCGATTCGGCATGAGGCATCATGGCGATTCTGGCTTGCGTTGGCAAGCGGTCTTTTCGTATGACGCCTTTCCATTCTGGCCATGCCACTCACCACGATTATTGATCGAATTGACCTGCTCGTGACTGAGCAGGCGTCGGTTTCGGCGATCAAGCCTCACCTTGCGAGCCTTCGCGACCAAGCGGAGGCATTGGAGCTTCAAATAAAGTTGCGCAATCAGAAGACGCTTTCCAAGAAGATGGAATCGGCTTTTGAGGAAGAGGCAAAAAAATTGAACGCGGAGCTTGCAGCGCTGCAATCGGACCTTGAAGCGCATAAAGCGAAAGCGCAAGCGGAGGCGCAGAAGCATCAGGAGGCCCTCAAAACGATATCGAACCTCAAAAAACAACTTGAGGAAGCGAAGGCGCAAAGCCCCAAAACCACCGCAGAAGAATGGCCCGAAACTGAACAGCGAATACTTTTGGGGCTGTCGTATCCTGAGGGCCATCCCGTCGAAATTGGCGACTTGGCCAGTCGCCTGAAACTCGATGAAGGAGTGGTTTATTATCACTTGGAAAGGCTCGAAGCCAACGAATGCGCCAAAAGAACGACAGACCTGTTCGACCGTTACAACGGATGGATTAGGACGCCCAAGTGGAATGCGTTTGCCTATGCAATCCAAATCACCGGCGCAGGCGACGAAAGACAGAAAGCCAGAAATGGGCACAAATCTGAAAGCGACTCCAAGCAAGGAAAGCCTTGGGAGGGGCCGCTTGATGTTGTCGAAGTCGAAATCATGAAAACGATTGCGGCTGACACTCGAGGATTTGCCCACGTTGTCCCGCTCGAAGGATTTAAAGACTCGATTGTTTTGGTCTACTGCGAGGTATTGGAAAAAAGAGGCTTTATCTCGCAGTGTTCGCTCGCTTGGAGACTTACCATTGAGGGGAAGGCCCATCTTCATTCCATCGGATTGCTCTAAATCCTCTCGATAATTTCCATAATCAGACTGGCCCAGCACCAATACGACGGCGTTGTTTCAGATGGGCGATGACAATTCTAACGGCGGTTCCCCATCCGTGCGCAGATACCACGGCAAATCGTTCACGCGTGATCCGCGACGCCTGCGGCTGGCGTCGTTTTGAGCGATTCATGCTTCCGCACCGTGTTGTAAACGAAAGCGCGGATCGAGGGCATCAGCGCGTGATCGTCCCACCGCTTGCTGTAAGCCAGCGTCTTGCGCGCAACCCGCTTGTTCGCCTGCGTCATCGTCAAAAAGAATCGTTCCGCGTGAAAGACCGTCCAGGTCTGCATCACGGCCTCGTCGCCGTCGCCCTTGTTACCCTCGGCGTCCAGCTCTCAAGACCGCCGCCCGCTCCGCCCTGCCGCGCCTCGGCTGGGCCCTCGCGCTGCGCCTCCTCGTCGGGCGCATCGCGCTGCTCTTCGGCTTCAAGGGCGAGCTGCTCCAGACCATGATCCTCAGCACCGCCTTCCCCACCGCGGTGAACACCGCCCTCATCGCCCACGAGTTCAAGGCCGACACCGAATACGCCACCGGCGCCGTCTTCTGGAGCACCCTCTTCAGCATGGTCACCGTCACCGCGCTCATCGTGGTGCTGAAGCTCAGCTAGCCGCAGCCGTTCCCCGCGGAGTCTTCAGGGCAATGCATCCGCGCAGCTAGGTGAATGCGGCGTCCTCATTGAGGAACACATCCTCACGAGGCCGAAGCGTCCCGGCCCGTCCATGCAGGATCTTAAAGGGGCGCATCCGCTGAGCCGCCACGGCATTGGGACGCACGACAGGCGCACGCTGCCGCTGTGAGGCTGGATCGTCGCCACGCCGGCCGGGAGGGGCACGCTAAAGTTTGGCGACTTCGATCGACAGGATCTCCACGTCGTGCTCACCCGTCTCGGTGGGGACGGTGACACGCTCGCCGGCGGCGTGGCCGATGAGGGCCTGCGCCATCTGAGAGAGGTAGCTGATGATGTGCTGCGCCGGGTCGGTGTCCCATGCGCCGAGGATCGTGTAGGTTTCCTCCCCGCCGTCCTTCATGCGCCGGAGCTTCACGGTGGTGCCGATGGCAACCTGGCTGTTTGTCACGCCGGCGAAGTCGGTGCCGCGCGCGCGGGCGAGGTCGCGCTCGAGCTCGCTCTTGCGGCGGGTGAGCACGCGCTGCTGCTCCTTGGCGCTCTTGTATTCGAAGTTCTCGCGGAGGTCGCCGTAGCTGCGGGCGATCTGGATGTCCTGCCGGTTCTGCGGGATCTTCTTGCTCACGAGGTCGTCGTATTCGGCCTTGCGGGTCTCGAGGCTCTTCCACGAGACGATGAGTTCGTTCTTTTTGTCGTCGTCGGCCTTGCCGGTGATGAGCGACTCGAGTTCGGGATAGGCGCGGACGATGCGTCCGAGTAGCGAGCGCTTGTTCAGTTCCTCGAAGGTCGGCGAGAGGATGAGCTTGCGCATGACTTCGCGCAGTTCCTCGTCGGTGGCGACTGCGAGGAGGTCGATGATGAGCTCCTGGTCGTTCGCGAGCATGTCCTGCAGGCGGCGGTCGCGCTTTTCCTTGAATTGGTCGCGCTCCATGGTTCCGAGGATGGCGCTGAGCACGCGCGGGTGCTGCGCGATTTCCGCATAGGGGCCATGGCGCTCGGCGCAGAGCCACTGGAGTCCCTCGGCCTCGATGGAGTGCTCGCGGAGCATCTTGTCGAGGGCGAGGCCGAACTCGTCCATGCGGCCCTTCTCGATGAGGAGGCGCGCGGCCTCGGGGACGACCTTGGAGTTGCCGCGCATGAAGAGCGTGATGGCCTTCGCTCCCCAGTGGTCGCTGAATGCCTCGGGCAGCGCGAGCATCACCTTCTTCAGCTTCGAGACAGGCAGCTCGCCGAGGAGCGCGAGGAGGTTGCGGTCGTTCTCGCGGAGAATGGCAGCGATGGTCGGCACGTCCGCGCCGACTGCGAGCGATGAATGGCGCGCGACGATTTCATCGCGCTGCGCGAGAAGCTGGAGCGCCTCGCCGGTCTTCAGCTTCACGTTCTTCCTCGCAGCGTCCTCGATGGCGGCGACGACCGGCTGGAGCTTCGACACGTCGCTGAACTGGCCGAGAGCCTTCGTGAGGTTGTCGAGCGCACCGATCTGGTCCTTCAGCGTGCGCGCGGCCTTGAAAGCCTGGAGCAGTTCGTCGGTCTGCGACAGCGCCTCCTCGCGGAGGACAAAGGGATCGGTCTTCTTCTGAGGGACGCCGACGAGCGGGTCGGACTTCAATGCGCGCTTCGCGGACTCCCACCACTTCTTAATCCCCGCCTCGTTGAAGACATCCGGCACGAGCTGGCCCGCGATTTGATCCGCGGAAGCGCGGCCTCCGAGACTCTGGAGCACGGCCCGCACGAGCGCCGCGGGGTCGGCCTGCGCGAGCTTCTTCACGCCGTCGAGATCCTGGAATTTCTTCGCTGCGATGTGGTCCGGCGCGAGCGGCGTGAGCGATTCGCCCGCATACTGGAGCTGCATGGAGTGGCCCTTCTTCGAGCGGAAATCGATCGTCGTCTGGCTGAGCAGGAAGTCGTGCGAGACAATCACGCCGTAACCCCAGCTCTTGTGCTGGACGAATGTTCCCGGGGAGAGCTTGGCGAGGGCAGCGCCGGCGGCGGAGGTGAGCTTGCCGGATTCGACCGCCTTCTTGATGTCTTCTGTCATAGGGGCGCGGAAACTAGGGGTCATTGCCCATGGCGAAAAGGGATTTCTTTTTCCGCAGCAAGATCCTGCGGTGAATGGAGGGGGATGCGGACTCGGCGCACGCGGCGGAATTCGCGCACGGGAAAAAACAGCGGGAGCGCGGCGGTGCGATGCTCCCTTGGCGCGTCACGGATTTGCGACTGCGCGAAACCGCACGCACCATGACCGCGCTTGCATTGCGCGGGCGCTTCCAAATACTGGACATCCTCCACCAAGAGAAATCCAACCAACGAAACCCATGCCACACGAACTGCCTCCTCTTCCTTACGCCCCGACCGCCCTTGAGCCGCACATCGACGCGCGCACCATGGAGATCCATCACGGCAAGCACCACAACGCCTACGTGACGAACCTCAACAACGCGCTGAAAGATCACGCCGACCTCGCGTCAAAGAGCGCTGAGGATCTCTGCAAAAACATCGGCTCCGTGCCCGAGGCGATCCGCACCGCGGTGCGCAACAACGGCGGCGGCCACTGGAACCATTCCTTTTTCTGGAAGCTCATGAAGCCCAACGCCGAGGGCAAGCCGCTTGGCAAGCTGGCGGAAGCGATCACGCGGGACTTCGGCAGCTTCGAGGCATTCCAGGAGAAGTTCGCGGCGGCTGCGGCGACGCGCTTCGGCAGCGGCTGGGCGTGGCTCTGCGTGAAGGACGGCAAGCTCGCGATCTGCTCGACGGCCAATCAGGACAACCCGCTCATGGGTGAAGCAGCCGGCACCTGCGGCGGCACGCCCGTGCTCGGACTCGACGTGTGGGAGCACGCCTACTACCTCAACTACCAGAACCGCCGCCCCGACTACGTGAAGGCGTGGTGGAACGTCGTGAATTGGGCGCAGGCTGAGGAGAACTTCGCCGCGGCGAAGTAGCCCGACGCGCGGCAAAAGAATCGCGCATTTTAAAAATGCCCGGCTGTCTAACGGCAGCCGGGCTTTTTTGCTGCCCGTCACGCGGGGATCCGCAGATTGCGCCGATGGACGCAGACTGAAGACGGAACTCGGCCTCATGTGATTGAGCAGCGGCTCGGATTCAGTTCATCATGCGAAGGGAAAGCGCAAATCCGAGAACAGCTCCGCAAGTTCGCATGCGAAGCGGCACGCCGTTCGCCTCCGTCTGCGAAAGTCTTCGCAATCTGCGGATGAGCTTCGCGCCTTACCCGAGCGACGCAGCGGAAGCAGCGATCGTGAGCGGAAGCAGCGCGTAGCGGGAGTCGCGGCGAGGCTTTGGTGGACGCGGCTCGCGCTGCTGCTGGGGCTGTTGCTGCGGACGCTCCTTTTTCTGCTGCTGTGCCTGGGACTCACCCGCTGGATTCTCGCGGAGCCCTGCAGCTTCCGCGGCGAGATCGTGCCTCGCGTCGTCGCCCTGCTCGGACTGCGCCGCGTCCTTCCGCCCGGGCGGAAGCTCGAGGCAGCCGTTTTGGAATTCCACGACGTGGCCGAGATGCACGAGATAATGCAGGTCCGAGGCAAGCGCGGCGACTTTCTCGGCGTGCGCCTTCTGCGTCGCCTCGTCCGCGTCGGCGGCGAGCGCACCAATGAGCTTCGCGGCGAGTTGCGGGCGCTTCATCCCGGGATGCTCGCTCACGGCGGTGAGGATCGCGCTGATGCCATCGGAGAACGCCTGCCCCTCCGGATGCCGCTGCGGGCGGATGGCGGACGCGTAGAGGATCTTTCGCTTCCACTTGAAGAGCTGGAGGCCGGCCTCGTTGAAATACGGGCGCAGCGCATTCACCATCTGCACGGGCACCTGCCGCTCGCGCTCGACCGCGTCGCGCACGGTGAAGCCGATGCTCTTGTCGACCAGCGACCCGGCGACAGCCGCGCCAACCTCGATGGAGTTGCCGCTTTGAACCAGCGCCGGCAGATGCGTGGTGCGGAAGTGCTCCTCGGCCTCCTGCTCGGTCTTGAAAGTGACGGGCTCCTCGCCCTCGGCGACCTTCGTCTTGTAGATGGTGACGCTGCTGGCCTGCTGCTTCCACTGCTCGACGACCGCGGGATCGCTCACGTTCTCGATGTTGCGCTTGAAGTCCTCGAACGACATGCGGCGCGCGTAGCGCTCCTCGTGAAGCTTGCGCAGCGCGAGCTGGAAGCCGTGGTGGCTCGACGGCCCGAGCAGCGCGCCGCTGATGCGGTCGCGCGCGACGCTGGTGAAGTTGCCCTTCGGCCCCTCGCCCTGCGTGGTCTCGGTCACATAGTGCTTGTCGAAATTCGCCTTGAACGCGCCGCGCTCGGCCACAGCGCGGTCGAACGACAGCGGGCCGTCGCCGACGCGGTAAAGCACCGCACTCGGATCGAGCGCCGTGACACGCACGCGGAACCGGTCGAAGCGATCCATGAACATGTTCGCGACGCGGAAGACACCGCACGCGCGCGAGCTGGCTTTGATCTGCTTCGCGATTCCCGCGGCGGCGGCGGGCTCGGGAAGAATCTCGACCTTCACCATCGGCACGCGTGGCGGCTCGGGTGCGCGCGGCTCCCGAGTCTCACGCTGATCGCGAGGCCCGCGGAAATCACGACCGCCGCGCTCATCACGCGGCCCGCGGGGACCGCCGAATTTTCCGCCACCGGGCCGTCCGCCCGGTCCCGGTCCGCGACCACCGGGGCCGCCCCGGCGCTCGCCACGGTCATCACGGCGCGGACCACGGTCGCCACCCGGGGGACGCGGACCCCGGCCGGGCCCGCGGCGGTCGTCGCGCTCGCGGCGCGGCTCCTCGCCGGCGAAGTCGGCATATCGGTTGGGCGACGGCGCTTCCTTGAGCCAGTCGGGCAAAAATTTCAGATCAAGTTCCAGTGGCGAGTCGCTCATGTGAAGCGCGAGGGTTTAGGCGTTCGCGTGCGAAATGCAACCGCCAGCACGCGCGAAAGTGCTTTCTCCGCTCGGAAATATTTTTCGCACTTTCGTTGTTGCCAACCCGTGGAGTGAGCCATAAAGCAACCGCCCGTTTCGAAAACAACCACTCAAGCCATGTCCGAAAAATCCATCTCAGAAAAGGTCAAAGACATCATCGTCGAGCAGCTCGGCGTGAACCCCGAACAGGTCACGGAATCCGCGTCGTTCATCGAGGATCTCGGCGCCGATTCACTCGACACCGTCGAACTCGTCATGGCCTTCGAGGAGGAGTTTGGCGTGGAGGTGCCCGACGAGGACGCCGAGAAGCTGCAGACCGTTGGCAACGTCATCGAGTATATCGAGAAGAAGACGACCAAGTAAGCGCCTCACGGATCAAATTTCCCAACAACCAGAAGACCCAGCCGGAAGGCTGGGTCTTCTTTTTTGTGGCGCATCGCGGGAGACGCACCACGAAAAAAATTCTGAACCCGCGCAACTCCTCCGGCGCACACGTGTTTCCCCGCACCGTATGAAACACTTCACACTCACACTCGGCATCGCCGCCACGGCGCTGCTCACCCTCCCTACCCTCAGCTTCGCCGCTGACGAAAAGAAACCCGAAGGCCGCCGCCCCGGTGGACCTGGAGGCCCTGGCGGTCCCGGTGGACGCTTCAGTCCCGAGGAGCGCCTCAAGCGCATGACCGACGCCCTCGGCCTGACGCAGGAGCAGCAGGACAAAATCAAGGCCATCTTCGCCAAGGGCTCCGATGAGATGAAGGCGATCCGCGAAAAGGGCCGCGACAATCTGACTGAGGAGGACAAGACGAAGATGCGCGAATTCATCACGAAACAGATGGAGGAAGTCGGCGCAGTCCTCACTCCCGAGCAGAAGGAAAAGTGGAAGACTGAGATGGCGAACCGCCGTCCCGGTGGACCCGAAGGCGGCCCGCGCCGCGGCGGTGGCGACAAGCCCGGCGAGAAGAAGCCGGAGAGCAAGTAACCGAAACTCCAAGCAATCTCAAAAGGGCGGGAGGCACATGCCTTCCGCCCTTCTTGCTGCCGCGAAAAGCAGCGCGGAGACGTCCCGCGCCAATCGTGCGGGCAAAAATTTGCCGTCGCGCCAGTTGCATCCCGGCGACATTTCCGCGTATCACTTTCCCGCCGCCCCATGCCAACGCGGGCGGCGCGGCTGCGCGGACCCCTCCGGTTTTCGGCGCGCAGGCTGGCGGAGTTGGCGCACATTTTTGAAAATCACCTGTGAATAGCTGCTGCTCATTTTTAAGATCCTCCATCGGGAAAAAGCTCCTCGTCGCGGTGACCGGCGTGATGCTCATCGTCTTCGTCATCGGACATCTCGCTGGAAACCTGCAGTTTTTCGCCGGCCCCCGCGCCATCAATGAATACGGCACCAAGCTGCGGCACCTGCCGTTTGGAGGCCTGTGGATTTTCCGCGCCGTGATGCTTGGTGCGGTGCTGCTGCACATCGCGACGACGCTGATGCTCGTGAAGGAAAACCGCGCGGCGAAGGGGCAGGGCTACGTGAAGAAGGCGGGCGTGCAGGCGAAGATCGCGACGCGGCTCATGGCGCTGAGCGGGATCATCCTGCTGAGCTACATCGTGTTTCACCTGCTGCACTTCACCACGCACAACATCACGCCGGCGTTTGCCGGATGGAAGGATGGCGAGGATCACGACGTGTATCGGATGATC
>JBGAPU010000171.1:0-6769 GCA_044221035.1 Chthoniobacteraceae bacterium
GGCTTCGCCACCGGCGCGGAGGACGCCGGCGCATTGAAGCAGTTCACCCTCTTCCTCCGCCGTCACCGCGCGCTGGCTGCGTCCGTCGCCGCGAGCCTGTTGGTGGTCGCAGCGCTGTCCGCAGTGTTCGCGCTGCGCCTGCTGCGCGAGCGCGATCGGGCGGTGAGGGGCGAGACGCGTGCGGAAAATGCGCTGGCACTCACGCAGCGCGCGCGCGAGGCGTCCGAAGGGCTGGTGAATTCCATGCTTTTCGATTTGCGCGACAAGCTCTTGCCGCTCGGGCGTCTGGACTTGATGGACGACGTCTCCCTGCAGGCCGAGGAATACTACCGGAAGTTCCCCGAGAGCGAGAACCCCGCAGCAAACCTGCGCAACAAGACCGTCGTGCATCGCAACCGGGGCGAGGTGCTGCTGGCTCAGGGGAAGTTCGACGCCGCGCGTGCTGCGTTCCTGTTGTCGGCGGACACAGCCGCGCTCTGGACTGCGGCGGAACCCGGCGCCGTCGAGCCCATGATGGCCCTGAGCCTGACCCACAGCTTTCTGGGTGATGTCGCGCTGCGCGCGAAGGATTCGGCGGCAGCTCGCGAGGCATATCGGAGGAGTCTGGAGATTCGGGAGACACTCGCCAGCAGCCATCCGGACGACGCCGACATCGAGCGCCAGATCTCCATCGGCTACGCAAGGCTCGCCGAGGTGGCGAAGATGGAAGGTGACTTTGCTGCCGCGCGCGATGCCTGCGCGCGCGTGGTGGAGAGCCGTCGCAGCCTGGTCAGACTGGATCCAGGATCAGTTCGGGCGCAGCGGGATCTGTGCATCAGCTACAGCAATCTGGGCGACGTGGCGCGCAAGCAGCGCGACTTCCCAGCGGCTCACGATGCCGCAGGGAAGGCGCTCGCCGTCGCGCAGCATGTGGCGCGGGCGCTGCCCGACGATGCCCTGGCCCGTCGCGCCCTGGCCATGTGCTTTCTCCGAATAGGCCAGCTCCATCTCGCACAGCACGAGGCGCAGCCTGGCCAGGATGCCGTCGGGCAGGCCATCGCCATCTACCGGCAGGAGGTGGAGAAAGATCCCGGGAATGCCTACATTCAGGAGGAACTCAGCCTCGCGTATGAAAATGCGAGCGAGCTGTCCATTGACGCTCGCGATTTTGTAAAGGCCCTGCAGTTCTGCCGCGGCAGCAAGGAACTCGCCGCCGCAATCCTGAAGGCCAATCCGGAAAACATGCATGCTGCCGAGATTCTGGCCTTCGAGTGCTCCCGCGAGGCGCAGATACTGCCGAGGGTTGAGCCGGACACGCCAGCGGAGACCCTGCGGGGAATCCTCGAGGCTGGGCGGGCGCCGCTATTGAAGATACAGCGGGGCCGGACTCTTTCCGCCAAGGCACTGGAACATTTGGAAACCATCGGAGACTTACTCGGCAAACTGCCCTGACAGGTTTTGCGCCGCATGGCAGATCGTGGTGGGAGGGATGGGGGCGGGCGCCGCATTTCGAGCGTGGGAATCCGCTGACCGCGGTGACGGAAAAAATTCGCGGCATGCGCGTAAGAAAGTCCTGAAGGGCGGCCAAGAGCGGGTGTCGCCGGTCATTCCGAGCGGCGGCAAAGACCAAAACTTCCAACTCCAAAGCACACCATGAACACGAATCACCGCTCCATACTCGCAAAGCTCCTCTGCCCGGTCCTCGTCGGCTTTGCGGCATTCGCCCCGGCTGACGCGTCCGCCCAAGTCCGCGGTTCCGGCTACTACGAATACAATGGCACTGCCGCAGTCACGGTCTCGAATCCGACCGACTGGTCGCGCAGCTCCACGCTGAGGTTCGGCGTGAAGGTTCGCAAATACGACAATGGCCGGCTGGTCGTCGGCTCGCCCAACACATTCGGTGCTTACAACGGCGGCTTCTTCATCGACACGGGATACGACTCCTGGAGCCCGGCGATTTTCTGGGGCCGGCTCACTCCGCCTTCGGGTTACGCAGAGAGCGGCTACAAAATCTACCAGCAGAACGTGGGCGCCTACTCGCCGAATGAGGCTCTTCTGTCGAACATGGTGAATACGGCGCTGTCGCCGATCAGCAACCTCACAGACCCGGGTCTGCCCACCATTTTCACCTGGAGCACCACATTGCGTGTGCAGGATTTCAACGCCGGCGCGACGCTGAGGTATTTGCTCAGGAACGACGGGAACCTGACCATCTTTGTCGAGCCGCCGACAAAGCCGACCACCTCGCTGTTCTCCTACCTCTATTCCCCTTTGAAAACCTACGTGGGCGGCTACGTCGAGAGCATCACAGTGACGACGGCGGTTGACAGCGTTTCTTCGAGCAGCAGCGCGACCAGCGGGGCCTCTTCAAACGCCAGTTCCTCAAGCGCCGGCTCTTCAAGCACCAGCTCGACGACTAGCACATCGCAGAACTCCACGGCGAGCAGCAACAATGCTCCCGATGTTTTCTTTCAAAACAACGCCGGCCAGATCTCGGTGTGGCACATGAACGGGAGCGGCAAGGCCACCAGCTCGGCGATGGTGTCGAGCATCGGTCTCGGTGACTGGCGCATGGTGGGACGGGCCGACATGAACGGGGACGGCAGGGCGGATCTCGTGTTCCAGAACGGTGCTGGCCAGATCTCCGTGTGGCACATGAATGCGAGCGGCAAGGCGACTGGCTCCGCGATGATCAGCAGTGCTGGTCTGGGTGACTGGCGGGTTTCGGGAATCGCAGACATGAATGGCGACGGGAATGCAGACCTCGTGTTCCAGAACGGCGCGGGCCAGATCTCCGTGTGGCACATGAATGGGAGCGGCAAGGCGACGGGCTCGGCGATGATCAGCAGCGCGGGCCTCGGCGGCTGGCGCGTGGCGGGTGCCGCGGACATGAACGGGGACGGCAGGCCGGACCTTGTATTCCAGAACGGTGCGGGCCAGATCTCGGTGTGGCCAGCGGCGTGGGCCTGGGCGACTGGCGAGTGGCGGCCATCGCAGACATGAACGGCGACGGTGATGCAGACCTGATGTTCCAGAATGGTGCCGGCCAGATCTCGGTGTGGCACATGAACGGGAGCGGCAAGGCGACTGGCTCTGCAATGATCAGCAGTGTCGGCTTGGGCGACTGGCGCCTGCGCTGAGCCGGGTCTTCCGCGCGAATTGGGCAAGCGAGTGAGATGATGCGAACCTAACAGTTCCGAGCGACAGGCACGCAGGCTCCCGATCGGGGGCCTGCGCTGCCATTTGCGGGAGGCGCGGCGTGTCCTTCTTCTCACGGCCTGTGGAATTGCCATCCTGTGTGCCGCCCGGGTAGCTTCCCCGGCGATGGATCTCGCCACGCAGAAAAGCCTCCTCCAGCGCCTGAGCGATGCGTCGCAGGATGGCGACTGGGAGGTTTTCTACGCGAAGTATGCGGCGGCGATCGTGAGCTTCGCGCAGAAGCAGGGGCTCGACGAGCACGGCGCGCGCGACGTGCTGCAGGAGACGATGCTCATGGTGATCCGCAAGATGCCGCAGTTCCGCTACGACCCGGCGCAGGGGCGCTTCCGCAACTGGCTGCTGGGCATCGTGGCGAACAAGGTGCGCGAGGCCCGCAAGCGCGCGAAGCCGGGGCGCTTTGTGTCGCTCGACGCGGAGACCGAGACGGGGGAGAAAATCCGCGAGCCCGCGGTGGCGTCGAGCGCCGCGGAGGATGTCGAGGCGAGCTGGCGGCAGAGCCTGCTGGAGGAGGCGTTCCGCCGGCTGCTGGAGGATCCCTACACGAAGCCCGAGACGGTCGAGGTTTTCCGCGCCGTGGCGATGGAGGGCCGCGCGGTGGGCGAAGTCGCCGCGCAGTTCGGGCTGAAGGACAACGCGGTGTATCAGATCAAAAACCGCCTGATGAACCGGCTCAAGGCGCTACTCGCCGAGCTGGAGGACGGCGCTGAGCCGACCACAGAACCATGATGCCTGACGAGATTTCCTCCGCGGAATTGTCCGCCGCAGAACAGACCGTGCGCTGCACGACGTTCGCGACCGACCTGCTGCGCAGGCAGCTTTCGCAGACGGCGCAGTTGCTCAAGGCGCTGCCGGAGATGCCCGTGGTCGCGTCGCTGGTATTCAGCAGGCCCGGCGGCAGGATCGAATGTGTCCCCGTGAGTGCGGGTGTCGTCGTCGGGCGCGGTGAAGGGTGTGGGATTCGCTTTCAGGACCGGCAGGAGTTCAGCCGCCGCCATTTCACCGTGCGGCCGGAAGGGGAGGGGTTTGTCGTCGAGGATATTGGGTCGTCGAACGGCACGGCGGTGAACGGCGCCAGCGGCAAAATCCAGCGCCGCGAGCTGTGCGACGGCGATTTCATCCAGGCTGGCGGAGTGGATTTCCTATTCATCCGGCCGGAGCGGGGCGCGGAGTAGTTCGGGCGAGTGCCGGGGAAATTGGGGGGAGCGCGTAAGAATTGCGAGGATGCGGCCAAGAGGACGCAGCCGTGGTCACGGCGGCAGCGGGATGGCGTCGGGTGCGAGCGCGGTCAGGTCGCCTGTGGGTGCGCGGATGACGCGCACATTCTCGCCGAGGGGCGCCCAGGTGCGCGGGTCGGTGGGGCCGAAGAGGAGCGTGCAGGGGATGCCCGTCGCGGCGGCGATGTGCGAGATGCCGGTGTCGTGGCCGAAATGCGCGGCGCAGCGCGCGAGCAGCGCGGCGAGCGTGGGCAGGGGGAGGTTGCGGGCGACTAGCGGCTCGTGGACGGCCA
The DNA here is from genome assembly GCA_044221035.1 of Chthoniobacteraceae bacterium. Lineage (GTDB taxonomy): Bacteria > Verrucomicrobiota > Verrucomicrobiia > Chthoniobacterales > Chthoniobacteraceae > SXWH01. The sequence continues at coordinate 4,706 of JBGAPU010000171.1, forward strand.
GCACCTTTGCGAGCGAATCGAGGGCGGGGCCGTCGGCCTCGCCGCCGATGAGCAGCAGGCGGGAGCCCGCGCTGGCGATGCGGTCCGCGAGGCGCTGCCAGTTGCCGACGGGCCAGTTTTTGCGGGGGCTGCCGGAGCCGGGATGGATGGCGACGAGCGGGCGGTCGTCTGCATTTGCGCGATGCTCGGCGAGCCATGCGTGCGCGGCGCCGGTGCTTTCGGCGTCGGGAAAGATGCGCGCGGCTGGTTCATCGAGGAAGATCGCCATGCGCTCGAGTCCGCGGGCGAGCTGTGCGCTGGCGTGCTCGCCGTCGGAGAGCTTCGAATACACGCCGAGGAAATTCTTCACGCCGGCGCGCTGGAGGTTTGCGGCGAAGATGCCGTCGGGATCGAAGAGCCAGCTCACGATTTGCTGGAAGCCGGCGAAGTATTCGCAGAGGTCCTTCGCGAGCTGCCCTCCGCGGGCGAAGAATGCCGCGAGCGGGCCGTACTCGATGCTGCGGACGGAGTCGGCGTAGGTCGTGCCGGGTTCGGGGCCGCCGTGGAGCGCGAGTGCGGTGATGTGTTTGTAGCCGAGAATCTCCACCCGGCACGCGGGCAGGGTTTTCCGGATGGCGCGGATGGCGGGCAGCGTGAGGACGAAGTCGCCGATGGCTCCGCCGCGGATGACGAGGACGCGCGGCTCCTTCACCGGACGCCGCGCTGCTGGAGATCGACCAGCTCGCGCTGCGCGGCGGCCTGCTCGTCGGCGGCCTTCGCGCTTTCCTCCACCATCTTGTTGTAGCGCGCCAGGGTGTCGTTGCTTTCGAAAATGAGCTCACCCTTCTCGAGCTTCCATTTCCCCCATTCCGCCTCCAGCAGGTTCGTCATCGAGATGAGCCCCTTCGCCATCGTCTCATCCGTCATGCGGATCCGCCGCTGGATCGCCGCGCTCTTGCCGAATCCCTTCATGAATCCCGAGACGAACCGCTCGGCGGCCGCCTTCTCGACGCCGAGCTTCAGCGCCTTGTCGCGGAGCATCGGCTCCACGCCGTCCACGAAGGCGAGCAGCTCCCTGTTCAGCCGCAGCATCTCCTGGCCGAACTTCCTCCGCTTTCCGAGGTCGGCCTTGTCCTTCACCGTCGTCATGTCCATCGGGTTGTCGGACTCGATCTCCTTGATGAGCTTCAGGTAAGGCGCGGACTTCTCCTGAATCGCCGCGATCATCTCCGAGGCGGCCTTCATCTGCTTGTCCTCGGCCCAGCCCTTGCCGGACATCTTCTCCATCTGGCCGCGCATCTTCTCCATCGTCCGCGCAGCGGTGTCGGCCGAGATGGAGCCAGTCTGATCGATCTCGCGCTTCATGTCGTTGGCGAGTTCGCGCCGCGCCGCGTCAAAGCTCTCCATCTCCCGCCGCTCCTCCCGCTTCTTCCTGACACCCTGCATGACCTCGAAGGTGACGGTGCCCGCGAAAATCGCGAGGCCCACCGCGATGAGCGCCTTCTTTGCCGGCGACATGCCCGGCTGCGGCGGTGTGGGAATGTAGCGTCCGTCTGGCGTGCTCATGCGTTACATCAGGTTCGCCGCGACCTCCGCCATCTCGCTGCGCTCGCCCTTGAAGAGGTTCACGTGCGCCATCCACGGCTGGCCCTGCAGGCGGTTGCGCGCATAGACGAGGCCGTTCGTGTGCGCGTCCACGTAGGGGTTGTCGATCTGGCCGAGGTCGCCGATGAGGATCATCTTGCTGCCGCGGCCCATGCGCGTGATGAGCGTCTTCGCCTCGTGCGGCGTGAGCTGCTGCGCCTCGTCCACGATGAAGACGGCGTTCGGAATGCTGCGGCCGCGGATGTGCGTGATGGCCTCGATCTCCAGCCGTCCGCTCGCGGTGAGCGGCTCCCACGGGCGCATCGGCTTCTGCGGTGAATTCTGCGGCTGCGAATTCTGCGGTTGCTGCTGCGGCTGCATGTCGCCGGCCTTGCGCTGGCTTTGCCGCTTGTTTTCAAACTGCTCCGGGCGGCGCGGGCGCGTGAGCAGCAGCTCGAGCGCGTCGAATGCCGGCTGCACCCACGGCTGCATCTTCTCCTC
>JBGAPU010000042.1:0-45427 GCA_044221035.1 Chthoniobacteraceae bacterium
GAGTGCACGGGGGACAACATCTTCATCATCCGCGACGGGAGGATCGCGACGCCGCCGCTGAGCGCGGGGGCGCTGGACGGGATCACGCGGCGCGTGGTGTTTGAGGTCGCGGACTTCCTGCAGATTCCGATCGTGGAGCGCGACCTGACGCGGCACGACATTTTCACGGCGGACGAGTGCTTCCTGACGGGCACGGCGGCGGAGGTGATCGCGGCGGTGAAGCTGGACCAGCGCATCATCGGCACGGGCAAGCCGGGCCCGCTGACGCAGCGGATCAGCGCGAAGTTCCGCGAGATCGCGAACGCGACGGGGACGGCGGGGTACGCGTGAGCACGCGGGCGCTCCCCGGCTTGACCGGCGGGCGCGTGAAGTGGAGTTTCCTCCCATGCTGAACCTCAACCACATCCGCGAGCGGCTCGCGCAGCAGTTCAGGCCCTTCGTGATTCATCTGTCCGACGGACGGAAGTTCCGCATCCCGCATCCCGATTTCATCGCAGTGGGACGCGGCGTGGTGTCGGTGATCGATGCGAAGGACATCACGCACACGCTGGATGCGCTGCACATCGTGTCGGTGGCGGACGAGGCGCGGGCGCGCGGGAAGAACCACCATTGACCGAATGAACTGCGACGTCTGCAAACAGAAGACAGCCACGGTTTTCCTCACCCAGATCGTGGACGGCAAGATGCAGAAGGTGAACCTCTGCGAGGCGTGCTCGAAGGAGAAGGGCGTGACGGACCCGAAGGGGTTCGCGCTCGCGGACATGCTGCTCGGGCTGGGCGCGTCGGAGGAGGTGGAGAGCACGGGGACGGGGACGGGGACGAAGTGCCCGATGTGCGGGTTCAGCCAGGCGGACTTCAAGAAGACGGGGCGCTTCGGCTGCTCGAACTGCTACGAGGTGTTCGCCGAGGGGCTCGATGCGATGCTGAAGGGGATGCACAAGGGGACGACGCACAAGGGGAAGGTGCCCGCGCGGCTGGTGAAGGCGCGCCAGCGCGACGAGGAGCTGAAGCGGCTGCAGCGCGACCTGCGCAAGGCGGTGGAGAGCGAGAAATACGAGGAGGCCGCGGCGCTGCGCGACAAGATCAAGCACTACGAGCCGGGCAGCGCGGCGAACTGATTTTTCCAAAATGGCGCTGCACAACATCCTGACGGAATCCGGCGAGTGGCTCAGCGGCGAGGGCCCGCAGAGCCACATCGTGATCAGCAGCCGCGTGCGCCTCGCGCGCAACCTTCGGAACTTCTCCTTCCCCGGCTGGGCGAAGAAGGCGGACCGCATCGCGGTGCTGGAGTGCGTGAAGCCGCAGGTGGAGTCGCTGCCGGACATGGCGGACGCCTACGCGGCGTATTCGCAGGACCTGAGCGCGCTGGAGAAGCAGGTGCTCGTGGAGCGGCACCTCATCTCGCGCGAGCACGCGGCGAAGGGCGTGGGCTCGGGCGTGGTGATGAACCGCAAGCAGACGCTCTCCATCATGATCAACGAGGAGGACCACCTGCGCATCCAGGGCATCCGCGCGGGGCTGCAGTTGAAGAATGTCTTCAAGCTCGTGGACAAGGTGGACACGGCTCTCGGGGAGAAGCTCGATTTTGCGTTCCACTCGGAATACGGCTTCCTTACCGCGTGCCCGACGAACGTCGGCACCGGCATGCGGGCGAGCGCGATGATGCATCTGCCCGGCCTCGTGCTGAGCGAGGAGATCAACCAGGTGATCCAGGCCGTGAACAAGGTGGGCCTCGCGGTGCGCGGGCTCTACGGCGAGGGCACCGAGGCGCTGGGGAACCTCTTCCAAATCTCGAACCAGATCACGCTCGGCGAGAGCGAGGAGGAGATCCTCACACGGCTGAACAAGGTCATCGAGCGCATCCTCCAGAACGAGGTGAACGCCCGCGCGCGCCTGCTGGAGAAGCGCTCCGTGCTGCTGCTGGACAACATCGGCCGCGCCTACGGCATCCTGCGCCACGCGCACAGCATGGCGAGCAAGGAGGCGCTGAACCTCCTCAGCGCGCTGAAGCTCGGCACGGACCTCGGCTTCTTCCCGGAGGACTGCCGCCTGCTCGTGGACCAGCTCTTCATGGAGACGCAGCCCGCGCATTTGCAGAAGAGCTCGCAGCAGAAGCTGCAGGCAGAGGAGCGCGACACGCTGCGCGCGGACATCATCCGCTCGAAGCTCTCGAAGTTTCCGAAGCCCGACGGCAAGAAGGCCGTGGAGCGCGCGCGCGAGGAGCAGAAAGAAAAGGACGAGAAGGACGGCGGCGCGGCGGAGTAACGGGGGCGAAAGCGAGGCCTGCCGTGAATCTCATCCGCTTGAAGTCTGAGGAAGCAGTAGAGGGCTGGCCACTGCCGCCTGCCTCGCGTTAGAAATGATTGAAATAGCATCCAATCATGAGCAAACCTACGGCCATCGAAGAGTTGATCTTCACACTGAAGCGGCGACTGACTGAAGTCCGCAAGTATCGGGTTAGACCCGATGGTTGTTTCGCGGTTCCGGATACCGAATACGAGATGTTCCAAGAATCTGACCCGCAGCCTACGCGAATTGCCCCGAAAGAAAACCCCTCCGGAACCCGCGTGGAAATGGCCGATATAGCGATCATGGGGTGCGGAAAGCAGTCAAAGCTCGCGAAAAAATGGGGGGTTAACCTGCCGCCAGACTATCTCGCCTTCTGCAGCGTGTTCAGGGAGTATGTCCTAGCGGGACGCAATCCGATTCATATTTTGGACCTTCAATTTATTGAAGAAACTGCGATCGGGTTGAGGAAAAGCTGGAATTACCCCCTGAGTCACCCGCACCGTATCGTCCATTTTGCAGAGATCGTTGGGGTGTCAGGGTATTTTCTGTTTCGCTGGAAACCGGGCGTGCAGTTGCCTGAAGTCCTCCTTTTGGAGGATACCGCCCTCTTCAGCGAGCCGGAGCTACTCGGGCCGGATGGAGATTCCTTGGTCGCAGATGCGAGCTTTTCGGCGTGGTTGGTTCGAATGATTGAAACAGATGGCTATCCCTTGATGCCGGGGCGCACCGAACCCGAGTTTGACGCCTTGGAAAGAGTGAAATGATCCCCCATGCTGTGAACTTGCGAGAATTTTGAATCGCCCCCCATGGGCCAACAAAGACACATCGGCGAATTGATTGAGGATTTGAAGCGGCGTCTCGTGGAGACTCGTAACTACAGCTCCAAGCCAGGCACACGCGTCAACTTTCCTTTTCACGAGTTTGACCTATACCCTGTGATCGATCCCAAGGTGAAGCGATTCAAGCCAAAGGTAAACAAGGAATGGACCGCCATGGAGGTGGTGGATATGGCCATCATGCGACGGGGCGGCCAGGAAGAACTGGCGAAACAATGGGGGCTTCGACTGCCTGCTGACTACATTGCGTTTTGCGAGGCTTTTGATTACTACCTGCTTTCAATGCGGAATCCCATCTCGATACTGGATGCCGGAAGAATCGAGAGCCAGACAACCTGGAAGCGGCGCTACTACTGGCATATTCCCAGATCCCTGCCACACCGGCTTTTTACCTTTGCCCAGTCAGTTCCTACACACGGTCCGCTTCTTCCCGAGGAGAGGTGCGAGGACTTTTCTTTCCGCTGGAAACCCAATCGGGAAGCGCCAGAAGTCGTTCATTCGAACTTTGCGCGAATCTCAGAAGAAGTCTTGCTCGGGCCGGGAGGAGACGAATTCGTTACCGATGAGAGCTTCACAGCGTGGCTGCAGAGGATGATTGAGACAGACGGATACCCCCTTGTTCCAGGCAGAACGGAGCCCGGCAACGGGGGGACGATTCGAGTGAAGTGAAAGGGAGCCAAATAGAGGCAACCAACAGCGACCGCATGCCACCTACAGATTTGCTGGGGGCGGAGAAGGCCAAGTTTGTCCTTGCTTGGAAGCGAGGGACTGGAACAGGGACAGACTGACTATTGTGATTGACGCCATTCGGAAATGGCCGCTGCGCTCGACCCATGCGCCTACACCGCGGCACGGAACTGAGGCAAGAGAAGGCGTATCGCGCATTTCTCTTCGAAGCCGTGGAAGCGGACGGCGCGGCACCGCGCGAGAGGCGCTCGAAGCTGTCGGGGAATCCCATGGCAAGCTCAGCCCCGCCGAACTACTGCGGTGGCGCATGCGCTAATTTCCCGCGCGTCCGTGGGTCCATCACAGGACCAGCCAACCCCGATCCCATGACCCGCATCCTCGCATCCTCCTCCGCCCTTTTCTGCCTCATCGCCGCCCCGCTCCATGCGGAGGTGAAGCTCCCGAAGGTCTTCACGCCGCACATGGTGCTGCAGCGGAGCATGGAGGTGCCGATCTGGGGCACGGCTTCGCCGGGGGAGAAGGTGACGGTTTCCTTTGCCGGCCAGACGAAGACGGCGACGGCCGATGCCAAGGGCGCGTGGCGCGTGAAGCTCACGCCGCTTTCCGCGAGCGCGCAGCCGCAGGTGCTCACCGTCGGTGACAGGAAGATCGACGATGTGCTCGTCGGAGACGTGTGGGTTGGCTCGGGGCAGTCGAACATGGACATGCCCGCGCAGAGCTACGTGGAGAACGATCCGGTGCTCGCCGCCGCGGTGAAGGAGTCCTTTCCGAAACTGCGCCTGCTGCGCAAGGGACCGGGCGACGTGTGGGAGGTGTCGTCGCCCGAGGCGAACATCAAGATGAGCGCGCTGCTGTTTTCATTCGGCTACGCGCTGCAGAAGGATGTCGATGTGCCCATCGGCATCATGGTCGGCGCGGTGGGCGGGACGCCGTCGGGCTACTGGCTCAGCGAGGAGATGTATCGCAGCGACGCGGCGTGCGCGGAGGCCGTGAAGAAATTCGCCGTGACCTACAACCACGCCGAGGCGCTCGCGAAATACGAGGAGGCGAAGAAGAAATACGAGGCGGAGCTCGCCGCGTGGAAGCCGCTCGCCGACGCCGCGAAGAAGGAGGGCAAGCCGCAGCCGCGCGGCCCCCGCGCACCGCAGGTCCCGGGCAAGGCAGGGGAGACGAGCGGTGGCAGGGTCGGCCAGCTCTTCGAGGCGTTCATCCGCCCATATGTTGGCTACGCGATCAAGGGAGTGCTTTGGGATCAGGGCGAGAGCCGCACAAACATCGTCGGCGTCGATCAGGTCACGCTCATGGGCGCGCTCATTCGAGGCTGGCGGAAGGACTGGGGCCAGGGCGACTTCCCGTTCCTCTATGTGGCGAAGCCGAGCGGCGGCGGTTGTGCGTTCGACTACACGCGGCCGATGAACCGGCTCGCGGAGAAATTTGCGGCGCTGCCGAAGACGATGCCGAACAACCCCGACCGCGAGTATTCACACGTCGCGTTTGCGGAGATCATGAAATACCCGAACACGCACATGGTCACTGCGAGCGACCTCGGCCGGGACACGCATCCCGCGAACAAGTCCGGCTACGGCGAGCGCGCCGCGCAGGTGGCGCTGGCGGTCGCGTATGGCCGCGGCAACGAATACCTCGGGCCGCAGCTCGCGAAGCACAGCATCAGCGGCGGCAAGGCGACGCTCACCTTCAAGCACACCGGCAAAGGGCTCGCGTTTGCGAATGGAACGGCGCTGCAGGGATTCGCGATCGCAGGCGAGGACAGGAAGTTCGTGTGGGCCGACGCGCAGATCGTCGGCGACACAGTCGTCGTCTCCAGCAAGGACGTGCCGCAGCCCGCCGCGGTGCGCTACGCGTGGAGCAATGCCTTCCAGTGGGCGAACCTCTTCAACAAGGAAGGCCTGCCCGCGCAGCCGTTCCGCACGGACAACTGGTGATGCGCACGAACGTGGCGCAGCTAAGGAGAGCTACGCCCCGATTCCGCGCTGCCCGATGATTCTGCGTCAGCGGATTTCGAGGATCGCCTCGACCTCGACGGCCGCGCCGGTGGGGAGTTGCGCGAAGCCGAGCGCGCTGCGCGCGTGGAAGCCGTTGCCTTCCTTGCCGAAGATCTCGTGCAGCAGGTCGGACGCGCCGTTGATGACGAGGTGCTGGTCGGTGAAATCGAGGGTGGAGTTCACGCAGCCGAGCACTTTGATCACGCGCAGGCCGTCGAGCGTGCCGTGCGTGTCCCAGACGGAGCGGAGGATTTTTTCCGCGCAGTTCTTCGCCGCCGCGTAGCCCTGCTCCACGGTGAGGTCCGCGCCGAGCTTGCCCTTGAGGTCGCTCACGTGCCCGGAGGTGATGAGCTGCGAGCCGCTGCGGATGCAGAGGTTGAGGTAGCCGGGTGCGACTTTCTTGAACTGGATGCCGAGGCTTTCCGCCTTTTGCTGAGGAGTCATGCCCCTGCAAACGATGTGGGGGAAAATGAGTCAAGGAAAACGCGGCGGTGCATCGCGCTCGCCAACCGCGCGGCGATCACCGATAGGATGCGCGGCCGGTTCCAACGACTCCATGTCCTCCGACTCCACCGCACTCCGCACCTTCCCATCGCGCATCGCCGACCTCGGCTTCCGCGTGCAGCTTCCCGCCGAATGGATCTCGCACACGCTGCCGGATGAGGACGCCGATTTTTCCAACCCGTCGTTCTGCTATCCGCTCGCGATCGTCACGGCGCCGCACTCGGTGGTCGTCTTCGCCGTGGGCGCGCGCCCGGCCTACGAGGACGGCACGCTGTCGGACTGGGCGCGGTATCTCGCTGGTGAAAGCGGGCTGCAGCTCCGCGCGATGGGCGCGGGCGCGATGGGGACGATGCCGGCGATCATGGGCGAGGCGGTGCAGGACTCCGACCTTGGTCCGATGGTCGTGCGCTTTGCGTTCTGCGAGGATGGGCAGCGGCTGCTCAACATCACCTTCACCGCGCCCGAGCAGCTCGACTCGGCGGTGCGGGGTGTGTGGTTCAAAGCGGTCGAGTCCTTCACCCTTGAAACTCCACGCGGGACGACCGTCGCCCTGCACCCTGCGCCCGAGCCTCCGCAGCCCGCACCGGAGCCCGAGCCGGAGCCCGAGCCCGCGGCACGTGCTGCGGAGCCGGAGCGGAGGCGCAAGGCGAGCAGCCGGGAGCGCCGGAATGCGGCGATGGCGGCGGCGCAGGCGGACGCCGTGCCTCCCGGCGACACACCGGGTGAGCTGCCTGCGGACGAGCATTACGACGAGCAGTCGTGGGTGGAAGGCGCGCAGCCCATTCGCGTTGAGAACTGGTGGGAGAAGGCGGTCGAACTCGAGAAAAGCGGCGCATTCGAGGCCGCGGAGAAAATGATCACGGACAACGTCCGGGAACTCGGCGCGCTCGCGTCGGTCGCTGAGATGTATCGGCTGCGCGCGGTGCGCCTGCGCAATGAGGGTGACATCGCCGGTTCGCAAGCCGCGGCGAAGAAGGCGGAGGACTGGATCTATTCCTACGCGGGTGGCGCGACGAGCGGCGGCGAGGGCGCGGCGCTCTCGCTTCAACGCGACGAGTTCATCGCATCGATGCGGGACCTGCTGCCGAAGGCGCAATGACGGTGCCTTTGCCACGCGCGTGCTGAGCGCGCAGCGTCGGCATCTCATCTGGCCCGATCCTTCTTCTTCGCCGGGCCGCCGAAATACGGATACTTGTCCCACGCGTCCCAGGCGGGATCCACGCGTGGGTCCGCAGTATCCCGCATCCACTGCTCGACACGCCCGCGGAGTTCCCTGCGCGACTCGGCGTATTCGGCGCGGTCGGCCACATTCACAAGCTGATGCGGATCCTTGCGGAGATCGTAGAGTTCCTCCGCGGGGCGCTTGGCGAAACTGAGTTCAAAAAAGCGCTTCATCCCCGGCTCGGACTGATGCGCGAGGATGAACTCCTTCGTCTTCGATCCATCCACGTCACCGTATTCGCCCACGGCAAAATATACCTCCGGATCACCAGCGGCCCAGCGGTCGGGGCGCATGTTCCGGAGATACAGGAAATCCTTCGTGCGGATGCCGCGGATGGGATAGCTGAGGTCACCGCGGCGGACATTCGCGTGGCGCTCGCGCTCGAGGAAAACGTGATCGCGCGGCGGCTCGGATAGTTTCCCCAGCAGCACGCCGGCGAAGCTGCGGCCGGTCATTTCCGCCGTGGGCTTGAGCCCCGCGAGTTCGAGGAACGTCGGAGCGAAGTCAGTGAGGCTGATGAAGTCGTCCACCCTGCGGCCTGCGGTGACCTTGCCACCCCAGCGAATCGCCAGCGGCACGCGCGTGCCGGTGTCGTAGCAGTTCGCGAGGCCGCGCGGCATCTGCCAGCCGTTGTCGCTCGTGAAGACCACGACGGTGTTGTCGAGCGCACCGCTCTTTTCGATGAGCGCGATCGCGTCGCCGAATGTTTTGTCCATGCGCTCCACGCCGCCGTAGTAGGCGAGCATGTCCGCACGGACTTCGGGTGCGTCGGGGAGCATCGGTGGCACGACGACTTTCGCCGCATCGAGACCGGGCGCGCCGTCGGGGCCGTGGCGCCACTTGTGCAGCGCGGTGTCCACGTTGCCGTGCCAGAAGAAGAAGGGCTTCGACTGGTCGCGCTTCTCCATGAACTCCTCGAAGCTCGCGTATTGCCTGCCCGCCGGATTCTCGTCGCGGCCGAAGTCCTTGAAGTTGCCCGGCGCCCAGCCCTTGCCGGTGAAGCCAACCTCATAGCCCGCGTCGCGCAGCATGTCGGTGAAGACGGTCCATTTTTTCGGAAACGCGCTCCACAGGCTCGCCGCATCCTCGAGCTGGTGTGCGGCGCGCCCCGTGAGCAGCGACGAGCGCGTGGGCGAGCACGACGGCACCGGGCAGAACGCATGCGTGAAGAGCACGCCCTCGCGCGCGATGCGGTCGAACACGGGCGTGCGCGCGACCGGATCCCCGAGGGCCGAGGAGTGCGGCCACGCCCAGTTGTCGCCGATGGCGAGGAGAATGTTCGGGCGCGTGCCGGCGTGTGCGGCGGTGGCGAGTCCGAGGCAGGCGAGCCACACGAGCAGGAGCAGTGGGCGGAACGGCGGGGCTTTCATTCGCGGGTGATCGTGCCGGGCAAAAGATGGCGGGCCAAGCCTGCGCTGGCATCTGCTGCTCGCGTCGGCGCGTGATAAGTCTTGCCGCCCGCGCGCTCAGCGGCTTGCAATTCCACGCGTTTCAAAACTCCAACCACACCATCCATGAAAACCCTCCGCATTCTCGCCCTCGTCGCCACCATCGCCTCCAGCGCCCTCGCTGACGGGAAAGTCGGCTTCACACCCGACGACACCGTTGGAGATGTGCTCAAGCGCCAAGTCGGCCAGCGCGTCGAACTCCGGCTGAACTCCGGCGAGAAGATCGGCGGCAAGGTCGAGGCGGTCGGCGCCAAGGCAGTCCACCTTTCCGGCCTCACCGGGCAGGAGTTTTTCGACGCGGTCGTGGCGCTCGACAAGGTCAGCGCCGTGGTCATCCGCACCGGCGGCAAATAACGCGGCCCGCCGTTTCGCGGAGGCGGGATTGCACGCGCTAGAACGTCCCCGCGCCCAGCATCACCAGCGTGCAGCCGCGAACGACCTCGATGCCCGCGGCCTCCGCGGCGTTTTCGAGCGCCTCGTTCTCCGCGCCGGGATTGAAGATGATGCGGAGCGGCTTGGCTGCGATGATGTCGTCCAACAGCGGCGTGGATCGCTCCGCGCCGAGATACATCGTCACCGTGTCGATCGGGCCGGGCACATCGCGGATGCTCCTGTGGCACGGCTCGCCGAGGATTTCGGTGAACGCAGGGTTCACCGGAATTGCGCGGTGGCCCTTCGCCTTCAGCCGCTCCATGGCCATGTGGGCGTAGCGTTCCGGTTTGGGTGAGGCCCCGAGGACGGCGACGGTTTTCATGCGGCGAAGCTACGCGCCGGGGTGAACGCGGGCCAATGTTTTGACGGCACGACGGCCGCGATGCCGTCGCGGTGAAAGCAGCGCATCTTCCGCCGGGATGATTTTCCCGTAATGCACGACGCGGCTGCAAAGAAAACGGCGGCCCGCGCGCTTGTCGCCCGTGGAATCCCCGGAGCGTATTTTATGAACAACGGGAAACGGCAGATCATCCAGCTACTGAATCGAAGGGTCATCGCGCAGGTCACGTGGATGCAGTGCGTCCAGGCGGGCTGCTTCATCGCGAGCGTGCTGGCGCTCGTGCTCGGCATCTGGGCGCTTGTGCGCCTCGATCTCAGCGTCCTCCAGATTGTCCTCGGGGTGCTGATTTCCTCCCTTGTCCCGCTGGTGTTCGCCGGAATCGGCATTCTGCTGCCAACTCTCGCAGCGGCCGAGGACAGCCAGCCGGAGTGACGGCGCATCCCGCAGCGCGCTACCCGCGCAGCGCGATCGGCGTGACCTTCTTGCCGACGGCGGGGCCGGTGTATTCGCTCAGCGGGCGGTAGAGGCGGTTGTCGGAGAGCTGCTCGAGCACATGGCCCGTCCAGCCCGCGGTGCGCGCGATGGCGAAGATGGGCGTGAACATGTCCGTCGGCAGGCCGAGCGAGTAATAGACGGTGGCGCTGTAGAAATCGACGTTCGCGTTCAGCCCCTTCTTTTCCTTCATGATCTCGGCGATGCGCTCGCTCATGCGGATCCACTTCGGTTCGCCGAGCTGCTCGGTGAGCTTGATCGCCATGGCGCGCAGGTGCGGCGCGCGCGGGTCGAGCACCTTGTAAACGCGGTGGCCGATGCCCATGATCTTCTTCTTCTGCGCGAGCGCGTCCGCGATCCAGGCGTCCACTTTGTCCTCGCCGCCGATTTCCTGGAGCATGTGGATCACGCCCTCGTTGGCGCCGCCGTGGAGCGGGCCCTTCAGCGTGCCGATGGCGCTGGTGATCGCGGAGAACATGTCGCTCAGCGTCGCGATGGTCACGCGCGCGCTGAAAGTGCTCGCATTCATGCCGTGGTCCGCGTGCAGCACGTAGGCGACGTCGAGCGTCTTCACCGCGTCGGCGCCCGGCTCCTCGCCGGTGAGCAGGTAGAGGAAGTGCGCCGCCTCGCCGAGATCCTTGCGGATGGGCAGGAGCTTCTTGCCCGAACGCGCGCGGTGATACTGCGCCGCGATCACGCTGATGCGCGCGGTGATGCTCACGGCGCGTTCGCGGTTGCGGTCCACGGAGGTGTCGTCCGCGTGGTGATCGTAGAGGCCGAGCATCGAGACCGCGGTGCGGATGACATCCATCGGGTTCGCGTCCTTCGGTGCGGTGGTGATGAAATCAATGACGCCCTGCGGGAGATCGCGGTGGCTGCGGAGGCTCTCCTGAAGCGCATTGAGCTGCCGCCAGTTCGGGAGCTCGCCATACCACAGCAGGTGGATGATTTCCTCGAACGTCACCTTACCCGCCAGTTCATCGATGTCGTAACCGGCGTAGATGAGCTGGCCGATGTCGCCGAGCACATCGGAGAGGCGGGTGGAGTTGGCGACGATTCCTTCGAGACCTTTGGCGACGACTGGCATGGCGTTTGGGAAAAATGAACGGTGTTTTTGTGAATGACCCTGGTTCGCGGGCACGCGACCCTGCGACCGGAAGCGCGGACATTTGACATTCCACCCGCCCGGCGCAAGTGCGAATGCGGCCCCGCCCTCTCGTCAGGACTCGGATTCCTTTGGACGGGCCGGATGCATGCGGGAGCGGGCTTCAGCGGGTGGGCTGGCCCCCACTCCGAACTGTCGAATCGTCAGCCGCGTGTGACTGGGGCGGGCATGACAGGCGGGCCGCCCGTGTGGAGCATCCGCCTGAACAGGTCATGGCTTCCCGGCCGCAAGCCTCGTGATCGCGGCGAGGAGTGCGGCAGGGGATGTGTTGAGGCCCGGTTGCTGGAAGGTGATTTCGCCCTCCGAATTCAGCACGGTGATGAGGTTCGAGTGGGCAAACTGACCGCGGGCATCGGGCGCGTAGTTGATTCCGAGCAGAGCCGCGAGTTCGCGCACATCGTCCTCCGCGCCGCGCAGGAGCGTCCAGTTTTTCGCGGGGAGTTTTTCCTTCCTCCGGTAGTTCGCGAGCACCTCGGGTGTGTCTCGCTTCGCATCAAAACTCACGAGGAGGAAGTCCACCTTTTCGCGCAGGTTCCCGGGCAGTGCGGATTCGAGTTTGCGCAGGTCGTTCACGATGATCGGGCAGGCGTATTCGCAGTGGGTGAAGAACATCGCGACTATCTGCGGGCGACCACGCAGGACCGAGAGCGGAATGGTCCTGCCGACATCGGATGTCCATTTTGAGTCGAGCAGGTAGAGTGACTTGTCCGTCGGTTTTCCAGGTTCGAGCGCTTTTCGGCAGCAGGGAGGCAGATCCTCCTTTGCGGGCGCCTTTGCGGGTTCTGCGGCGGATGCGGTGAGAGCGAGAGAGAGAAGTGCGAGGAGGATTTTCATGTCAGACCAAGGGAGTTTTCGGCAGGGGTGCTGATGGTTATCGGGTTCCACTTGCGGCGAGATCGCGGGCACATCGGAAGCCGAGATTGTGGACGGTGTAGCTGGCTTTGAGGCTGCTGCGCATGCCGAAGCGCATGTAGGCTGGGAAGTTCGCCGTGTCCTTCGACCCGAGGGAACCGGCGCCGCAGAAAAGGTTCCGCTCGAGGCCCGTGTCGCCGCGTGCGTCGCCCGTGACGATGGCGCTGTTGAAATCGCTCGTCCACTCCCACACGAGGCCGTGCAGGTCGCGGATGCCGAAGACATTCGCCCGCCCGCTTCCGGCGGCGGGAAGCACGTCGGGAGCAGGCGTGGCATACCAGCGCGCGATGGCCTTCTGGAACTCCGCGTCCTTTTTCCCATCCGGTTCCGTGAAGCCCGCGCCTGCGGCGAACTCCCACTCGGCAGTGGTCGGCAGCCGCCGCCCGCGCGCCTGCGCGAACGCCTTCGCTGCGAACCATGAGATGTGCGTGACCGGCTGCGCGGCGTCGGCCTTGCCGAGCTCGAGATCGCCGGCCCAGTGCGCGAGGTAGCGCTCGTCGGCGAAGAGGCGCTTCACCTGCGAGCGCCGCCACTTCGGGTTGTCGCGCACGAAGGCGAGGAATTCGCCGTTCGTCACGGGCCGCTCGTCCAGTAGGAAGGCCGCGACGGCGATTTCCCTCGCATCCTTCTCCCCCCGGAAAAGCGGCGCGTATTTTCCGCCAGGCAGGGACACCATGCCCGGTTCGCCGCCCCGGGCGTCACGCAATGGCGCGGCGGCACAAAGTGCGATGCAGGCAAAGCGGAGCGCGCGCATCATTGCTGCCCCGAGGTTTCAGCGTGGACCTTCCTCACTTCCTCGACGGTCACGACGTCGCCGCTGTTGCCCCACGAGTTGCGCACGTAGGTGAGCACGCTGGCGATCTGCTCGTCGCCGAGCATCGAGGGAGGCATCACGCCGTTGTAGGTCTGCTTGTTCACCGTGATCGGCCCGCTGAGGCCGCTGATGAGCGAGGCGATCGCGCGCTTCTTGTCGGCCATCAGCCAGTCGCTGCCCGCGAGCGGCGGGAACACGCCCGGCAATCCCTGGCCCTCCGCCTGATGACACGCGAAGCAGAGCTGCGTGTAAACGCGCTTGCCCTTCTCCATCACGATCTCCCTGCCCATCGCTACAATCTTCGGGTCGGTGGCGATGGCCTTCTTCATCTGCGCCTCCATGCCCGCGATCTTCTCACCCGCACCGCTTCCGGGGAGTGCATATTCGCCGAGATAGACGGCGTCCACCTCCTTGCCGGAATACACGATCAGATTCGGATCCCCGTCCACCTTGAGCATCGCGAGCGCGCCCTTGTTGAATGCGCGCGTGAGCGAGTGGTCCACGAGGATGTAGGTGCCCGGCACCTGCACGCCGAACTCCACCATCGCCGAGCCACCCGCGGGCACGAGCGTCGTCTGCACATGCTCCTGCGAGACCTTCACGCCGCCCTCCTGATACACCTTGTCGAAAATCTCGCCGATGACGTGGAAGGACGACAGGAGGTTCGGCCCGCCGTTGCCGACGAAGAGCCGCACGCGGTCGCCGACTTTCGCGCGCAGCGCCTTGTCGCCCACGAGCGAGCCGACCGCGCCGTTGAACACGACGTAGCTCGCCCTTTCATCGATCGCCTTCTCCATGTCGAACGGCTGCAGTCCCTCCTC
Organism: Chthoniobacteraceae bacterium; assembly: GCA_044221035.1. Lineage (GTDB taxonomy): Bacteria > Verrucomicrobiota > Verrucomicrobiia > Chthoniobacterales > Chthoniobacteraceae > SXWH01. The sequence continues at coordinate 13,966 of JBGAPU010000042.1, forward strand.
GCCGAACTTCCCCTTCGTGTAGAAGTCGCCCTGCATCACGTAGTATTCCTTGTCCACCACGGGCAGCCCCTCCTTGGGCTCCACGAGGATGAGCCCATACATTCCGTTCGCCACGTGCATCCCGACTGGCGCGGTCGCGCAGTGATACACGTAGAGCCCTGGGTTCACCGCCTTGAACGAGAACTGCGACTTGTGGCCCGGCGCTGTGAACGACGACGACGCGCCGCCGCCCGGCCCCGTCACCGCGTGCAGGTCGATGTTGTGCGGCATCTTCGAGCTCTGGTGGTTGCCGAGATGGAACTCCACGAGGTCGCCCTCGCGCACGCGGATGAAGAGTCCCGGCACCTCGCCGCCGAACGTCCAGAAGAGATACTCCACTCCGTCCGCCATGCGCTTCACCACCTCGCGCACCTCCAGTTCCACGATCATCTTCACGGAATGCTTCCGCTGGATCGGCGGCGGCACGTTCGGCGCGGCGGTGAGCACCGCCTTCTCCTCGCCGATGATTTCAGGGTCCACGCCCTTTGCGTCCGGGCCGGGGAGTGGCGTGCCGGCTGCGGGCGGCGGTTCTGCGCCGGGCGCAGCGGTGAGCAGGGGAAGGCCGGCCATCGCGAGCGCGAGGAGCCGGATGAATGGTGTCGTTGAACGGGTTTTCATGGGGCTTATGGTAGCGGGGTAAGCCGGTTAAATCCTTGATCCAAATCAAGGTTGCGCAGTTTTTAAGTCACAGTGTGCGCGCCGCCGGCTGCGCCGTCCTTCAGGCAAACTGCGGCGCGCTATGCGCCACCGCATCGGCGAGTGCCGCGGGGTTCAGCACGTGGATGATTTTTCCCTCGACCCCGACATGCCCCGCGTCGCGCAGCTTCGCGAGGGCGCGGGAGAGCGTTTCATTGCGGGCGCCAAGTTCCGAGGCGAGCACCGTCTTCGTCACGTCGAGGACCACCTTCACCGGCTTCTGCGTCCGCGGTTGCGGACACCGGGCGAGGAGCCAGTTCGCCAGGCGCGTCTCCACATCGCGGCTCCTCACATCCTCCAGCGCGTTCACCAGCGTCCGCAGGTGGTTGCTCATCGAGGCGAGCATCCGCAGCGCGAGATCCGGGTGCGACTTGATGAAGCCCACAAACTCCGCCCGCGGCACGAAGAGCAGGTCGCCCGGCTCCACAGCCAGCGCGTCCGCCGGATAGCCGACCTCGCCTGCGAGCGCCGCCTCCGCAAACGACTCGCCGCTGCGGAAGACGTGGATCACTTTCTCCTGCCCGTCTGGCGTGGTGCGCTGGACGCTGATCGCTCCGGTCCGCACGATGTAGAATCCCTCAACCGGCTGCCCCTCGCGGAAGACGAACTCGCCCTTCCGCACCGCACGCTGCCGCACAAACGCCGCGATGACCTGCAAATCCTCCTCCGGCGTGGCCGCAAACATGTGGCAGGCCCGGAGCACCGAGGCGTGCGCGGCGGCGCGGAGTTCCGGGAAGCGGGAGGTCATGCGCGGCGCATCGTAGGCGGTCGATCGCTGAAGGCCAATCGAAAGGGCGCGCCCCGCGGTGGCAGGAGTCCGCCGGTCGATTCCTGAGACCGGTAGGAATTCTTCCAGCAGGGAGCGAAGTGCCGGGTTGTCTGGGGCGATGAAATCAGAACTGCCCCAGCGACAGCACGGTTGCCTGTGTCCCGACATGACGAGGCGGAGTTTCCTCCAGCGGGCGGGGATGGGCATGGGCGGGCTTGGGCTCGCGGTGCTGATGCAGGAACTGGGGTTGCCGGCGGAGACAAAGGCGCCGGCCATTGCGTCGCCGCTGGCGCCGAGGACGCCGCATTTCGCGCCGCGGGCGAAGCGCGTGATCCAGATTTTCTGCACGGGCGGGCCGTCGCAGGTGGACACGTTCGACCCGAAGCCGGCGCTGGAGAAGAACCACGGCCGGCTCGTGGATGAGGTGCTGAAGGATTACCAGAAAAACGCGGGGGAGGTCGCTGCGGGGATGGGCAGGCTGAGCGGGAAGCTGCAGCGGTCGGCGTTCAAGTTTGCCAGGCACGGCCAGTGCGGCACGGAGATCAGCGAGCTGTTTCCCAAGCTCGCCGCGCACGCGGACGAGATGTGCGTGGTGCGCTCGATGCACACGAGGACGAGCGTGCATGAGCCGGCTCAGCTCGTGATGAACACGGGGGACTTCGCCAGTGTGCGGCCGAGCGTGGGCGCGTGGACGGTCTATGGGCTCGGCTCGGAGAACCGGAATCTGCCGGGCTTCGTGGCGCTGTCGCCGAACGGCACGACGGCGAGCGGCGACAAGCAGTGGGGCAATGCATTTCTGCCCGCGTGGTGCGGCGGCACCGGCATCCCGACGAAGGACCCGACGCTTTCGCGGATGATCGAGAACATCCGCAGCGGCACGACCTCGCTGCGCGAGCAGCGGCGGCAGCTCGACCTGCTGCGCGCGATGCACGATGACTTTGCGCGGAAGCATCCGGGCGATGCGCTGCTGGAGGGCCGCGTGAGCGCGTTCGAGACGGCGTTCCGCATGCAGATCGAGGCGACGGATGCCTTCGACCTCACGCGCGAGCCCGCGCATGCCCGCGAGCTCTATGGCGACACGGAGCAGGGGAGGCAGTTTCTCCTCGCGCGCCGGCTGGCGGAGAGCGGCGTGCGCTTTGTGCAGGTCTATCACAACGACTGGGACACGCATGACCTCAACGACGAGCGCCACCGCGATCTCTGCCGTGCCGCGGACCAGCCGCTGCACGCGCTGCTCACCGACCTGCGCGAGCGCGGCATGCTGAAGGACACGCTGGTGCTGTGGGGCGGCGAATTCGGCCGCACCCCGACGAGCGACAACAACGATGTGGCCAAGAAGAAGGGCATCGGCCGCGATCACAATGCGGGCGGCTTCAGCGTCTGGATGGCGGGCGGCGGCGTGAAGCCGGGGACGGTCTTCGGCGCGACGGACGACTTCGGCGCGCTCGCCGTGCAGGACAAGGTGGAGGTGCATGACTTGCACGCGACGATCCTGCACCTGCTCGGCTTCGATCACGAGCGGCTCACCTACCGCTATGCGGGCCGCGATTTCCGCCTCACGGATGTGAGCGGGCACGTGGTGAAGGGAATCGTGGCGTGACCTGCTGGCGATGAAGCGAATCACGGCAATTCTCCTCTGTGTATCCGCGGTCGCTGCTGCATCTGCGCGCGCAGCGGAGACGGATTTTTTCGAGACGAAGATCCGCCCCATCCTCGTGGAGCGCTGCTACGAGTGCCACAGCGCGGACAAGAAGCAGAAGGGCGGCCTGCTGCTCGACACGCGCGAAGGTGTCCTGAAGGGCGGCGACACAGGACCCGCTCTTGTCGCGGGCGATCCGGCCAAGTCGCTGCTCATCACCGCGGTGAAATGGACGGACAAGGATCTGAAGATGCCGCCGAAGGAGCAGCTCGGCGCGGAGCAGATCGCGGCGCTCGAGGAGTGGGTGAAAATGGGCGCGCCCGACCCGCGCAGCGGCAAGCGCGAGCTGACGAGGATCGAGCAGCATCTCGAGGACGCGAAGAAGCACTGGGCATTTCAACCCGTCCCGCCGCTGAAGGCCGAGTCCATCGACGCGCTCGCCGCGACGAAGGCGCAGCCGGCGGATAAGCGCGTGCTCATCCGCCGCGCGTATCTCGATTTGCTCGGCGTGCCGCCCACTCCCGCGGAAGTGGAGGCATTCATCGCCGACTCCTCGCCGAAAGCCTTCGAGAGCCTGGTGGACAGGCTGCTTGCGGATGCGCGTTACGGCGAGCGCTGGGGGCGCCACTGGCTCGATGTCGCGCGCTACGCGGACACGATGGGCTCCATCTTCAACGGTGACGACACCTACGCGAACGCGTGGACCTACCGCGACTACGTCATCAAGGCGTTCAACGACGACAAGCCCTACGACCGCTTCATCCTCGAGCAGATCGCCGCCGACCAGCTCGACACGGCGAAGGACACGTCCACGCTCGCCGCAATGGGCTTCCTTGGCATCGGCACGCGCAAGGATCGCCGGCTCGACGACGACACGCTCGACGACACGCTGGACGTGATCGGGCGCGGCCTGATGGGCCTCACCATCGGCTGTGCGCGCTGCCACGACCACAAGCTCGAGCCCGTCACCACGAAGGACTACTACGGCCTCTACGCCGTGCTGAAGAGCAGCAAGGAGCCGGAGATTCCGCCCGCCCTGCCGCAGGCCGACACGCCGGAGGTGCGCGACTTCAACGCAAAGAACCGCGCGGCCCGCGCTGAATACATCCGCGTGATCGCATTCGAGGCCGACCGGTCCCTGAGCGCCGCGCGCTCGCGGCTCGGCGACTACCTGCTCTCCGCGCGCGACTCGGGCTTCAAGACGATCTACGAGGGCAGGACCGTGAAGGCGGACATCATCGATCCGCGCAAGCTCAACAGCGGCATCCACGGGCGCGTGGTGAAGTCGTGGGACAAGTGGGTGAAGGGCCACCCGGAGCTGTTCCAGCCGTGGCTGGAGATTTCCGAGCTGTCCGACGCCGATTTTGCCGCCAAGGCGCAGGCGCTGTGCGCGGGCTACGGAAAGAATGCGGACAAGAAGCTGCTGCCGTCGGTCGCGCGCGCCTTCGGCAAGGCGTTGCCGAAAAACCTCCGCGAAGTCGCGGACATCTACAACTTCATCCACGCCACCGACATCGAGGCGCTGTGGGGTGAGAAATGGCGCGAGCCGCTGAAGGCCGCGTGCATTCCCGCCGAGGAGGAACTCGGCCTGCCGCTGAAGGAGCTCGAATCGCGCGCGATCGACCGCGTCAACACCGTGCAGCGCGCGAATGCCCTGCCCGAGGCCGACGACCAGGCGCTGCGCGCGGTCCTCATCGAGGATGGTTCTCCGTTCCTCTTCACGGGAAAAGATTTTCTCTCCTACCAGCTCTACGCCACGCGCGATGTCGCGGAGGGGATTCGCCGCAACGCGACGAAGGCCGTCAACGAGCTCGCGAACCATCCCGGCGCGCCCGCGCGTGCGATGGTCTTCGTCGATGACGCAAAGCCTTACGATGGGAAGGTCTTCGTGCGCGGCAACCCGAACACAAAGGGCGCCGATGCGCCGCGGCAGTTCCTCACCGTGCTCCGCAGCGTGGCGCCCGAGCCTTTTCCGAAGGACAAGAGTGGTCGCCTCCAGCTCGCGCAGGCCATCGCGAGCAGGAACAACCCGCTCACCGCGCGCGTGATCGCGAACCGCGTGTGGGCCTGGCATTTCGGTGCACCCATCGTCGGAACGCCGAGCGACTTCGGGTTTCGCGGTGATCGTCCGGCGAACCAGCCGCTGCTCGATCACCTCGCCGCGTGGTTCATGGAGAACGGCTGGAGCGTGAAGAAATTGAACCGGCACATCATGCTCACGGCGGCCTACCAGGCCGCGAGTTTCCCCATGCAGCCGCTGGAGCTGGAGCCTTTCCGCGACAGTGTGCTCGCGGTCAGCGGGCGGCTGAAAACCGCGCTGTTCGGCAAGCCGGAGAAGATCGCCGATTCCGTGCGGCGCACCGTGTATGGCTTTGTGGACCGCAAGACGCTGCCGTCCCTCTACCGCAGCTTCGATTTTCCAAATCCGAGCTTCAGCGCCCCGCAGCGCAGCCGGACCGCGCTCGCGCCGCGCGCGCTGATCCTGATGAACAGCCCGCTCATCACCGACAGCGCCAAGGCCCTCGCCGCCTCGCTCACGAAGGAATTTTCCGACGACGCCGCGCGCATCACCGAGCTTTACCGCCGCGTTCTCCAGCGCCAGCCGACGGACGCGGAAATCGCCCGCGCGCGCGCCTACCTCGCCGCGTATCCGAAGAATGACCTCGTCCATCCCGAGTCGCGCGACTGGCAATACGGCTACGGCTCATTCGATGCCTCCGCAAAATCCGTGAAGGATTTCGTCGCGTTCACCGCGTTCGACGGAAAGGCGTTCAAGGCGAGCGCCAAATCCGCCGACGGAAAATCCGGCGGCGTGCAGCTCGATGCGATGGGCGGCGATTCCGGCCCAGGCGCCGCGCTCAGCAGCATCCGCCGCTGGGTCGCGCCGCTCGATGGCGACATCCACATCACCGCCGAGCTCACCCACGGCGATGCGAACGCCGAAGGCGTCGTAGCGCGCATCGTGTCCAGCCGCGCTGGAATCCTCGGCGAATGGCGCGCGAAGCAGCAATCCGTCTGCACCGACCTCGCGAAGGTCGCCGTGAAGAAGGGCGACGTGCTCGACTTCATCGTCAGCAGCCAGAGCGACAAGGACGCCGGCGCCTACCAGTGGTCGCCGAGCATCACCGTTCCCGGCAGCTCGATGCCTGGCATGCCGGGCATGGCGCAGCGCTGGGACGCCCGCACCGACTTTGCCGATCCCGCAAAGCCGCCGACCCCGCTCACCGCGATCGAGGAGCTTTGCCAGGCGCTGCTGCTGTCGCCGGAGTTTGCGGTGATGGAATGAAGCGGAGACGGAGGAAAGGATGTGCTGGTGCGCGGCGCGCCCGTCGCGATGATGCCGCGCGATGAAGATTCGTCCTCCGGAATCCGCCACTTCCCGTCGCCTCCGTGCGGCGTGCTCCGCGCTCGCCGTCACTTGCTCCGCGCTGCTCGCAGGCTCGACCACGGCTTCGGCGGGCGTGGCGTTGCCCGGCATCACGGCGAGCCAGCTTGATGAGGAGCTGAAGGGCCAGGTGCTCATCGAGGAGATGAACTGCGCCGCGTGCCACGCGAGCAGCGCGGCGTTTGCGGCGCAGTCGAAGAAGGCGCCGCGGCTTGCAGCGGTCGGCTCGCGGGTGAACCCGGCTTACATCGAGACATTCCTCCGCGATCCGCACGGCACGAAGCCGGGCACGACGATGCCGGACCTGCTGCACGGGATGCAGCCCGCCTCGCGCGCGCAGGCGGCGACCGAACTCACGCATTTCCTCCTCTCGCTGGGAAAGAGCAGCTTTGCCCCGCAGGCGCCGGACACCGTGGCGGCGAAGCAGGGCGAGCGGCTCTTCCATTCGCGCGGGTGCGCCGCATGCCACTCGCCGCGCGACGAGAAGGGCGCCGAGACGATGCGGTCCACCTCCGTGCCGCTCGGTGCGCTGGAGAAAAAATACAGCCTCGGTAGCCTGGTGGAGTTTCTGCGCCAGCCGCACGTGAGCCGGCCCTCGGGGCGCATGCCGGACCTGCGGCTTGCGGGGCGCGACCTCGAATGCATCGCGCACTACCTGCTGCGCGACACGCGCGTGCCCGGTCACCTCGCGTTCACGATGTATCGCGGGCAGGTCTGGAAGGGACTCGCCGCGGATGAAGTCGAGCCGGAGCGCGGCGGCCACGTGAACGATTTCTCGCTCGAGAACTTCGGCAAGCTGCACCACCACGCGGCGATCCGCTTCGAGGGCTGGCTCAACGTGGCAAACGCGGGGCGGCATCAGTTTTACGCGTCGCCGCCGGCTGGCACAAAATCGAGTTCACGTATTTTCACACGGGCCGCGAGCCGTCGCTCTCGCTGGAGATGGAGGGTCCGCAGTTCCCGCGCGGGCCGATTCCGTCGGCGATGCTCTCGGTCTCGAATGAGCCGCTGTCGGCATTTGTTCCGCCGCAGGTGAATGCCGAGTTCGCCGCGCTGGGCCGCGAGCGATTCGCAAAGCTCGGCTGCGCGAACTGCCACGACGATGCCGGGGTGAAGTCCGCGCCGGCGGTTGCGTTCGCGAAGCTTCAGCCGGAGCGCGGCTGCATCAGCGCATCGGACGGTGCGTGGCCTCGCTTCGATCTCAGCGCTGACCAGCGCGCGCTCATTGCAAAGGCGATGCCGCGCATCGAGACGCGCGAGCTCTCTGATCGCGAGCGGCTCCACAAGACGCTCGCCACTTTCAACTGCACCGCCTGCCATGAGCGCACCGGCCTCGGCGACGTGGCGCCCGGGCGGAAGGCGCTCTTCACCGGCACCGCACCCGCGCTCGGGGACCAAGGCCGCCTGCCTCCTCCGCTCACCGATGTCGGCGCGAAGCTGACTCCCGCGTGGATCTCCGCGGTGCTGCTCGATGGGCAGCGCCAGCGCGGCTACCTTGATGCCGCGATGCCGCAATTTGGCGCGGCGAACGTCGGGCACCTCGTGGAGCTGTTCGGCAAGGTGGACCGGCTGGAGGACGTCGTGTTCCCGAAGGTCGCGAACATCCAGGAATCGAAGAACGCCGGCTACGAGATGATCGGCGTGAACGGCTTCAGTTGCATCGCGTGCCACGACTTCAACGGCGAGAAATCCGGAGGCGCGGGCGCGCTCGACATCGTGCATGTGACCGAGCGGCTGCAGAAGAGCTGGTTCCACCTCTACATGCGGCAGCCGCAGCGGTTTCATCCGGCGGTGATCATGCCGAGCTACTGGCCCGGCGGAAAATCCATCCGGCCCGGCATTCTTGGCGGCGATGCGGCGCAGCAGATCGAGGCGCTGTGGACGTATCTCGAGGGCGGCACGCAGGCGAAGAAGCCGGCAGGCCTCGCGCGCACGTCGAATGAACTGCGCGTCGCCGACGTCGCGGAGATGTGCCGCGGCCGCGGTGCCGTCGGCTTCCGCGGCATCGGCGTCGGCTACCCCGCGCGGATCAATCTCGCGTTCGACTCCGAGGAGATGGCGCTGCGGATGTTGTGGAAGGATGACTTCGCGATCGTGGACGCCGGCTCGTTCCGCCCGAAAGGCGGGGACCGGATTTCATTCCCGCCGGGCGTTCCGTTCCACCGGCTGAAATCACCCGAGGACCACTGGCCGTCGAAGGGCAAAACCGATTTCACGTTCCCGCAGGATCACGGCTACCAGTTCCGCGGCTATCGACTCGATGCGCTGCGGCGGCCGACGTTCCGCTACCAATATGGCGACATCGCGGTGGAGGATTTCTTCGAGGATGCGCGCGACAAGGACGGCAAGGCGTTCTTCCGGCGCAGGCTCACCTTCGACGCGCCTGCGCCGGCGGCCCCGTTTCATTTCCGTGCGGCCACCGGGCAGAAGGCGTCGGTGGATCCACTGGGCACGGCGACGGTGGGTTCGCTGCAACTGCGCATCGCAGGCGGCCACCGCGCGGAAACCCGCGACGGGGATCCCGCCGAGGTGCTCATCCCGCTCACGCTGCCGAAAGGCCGGACGACGCTCGTTCTCGAATACCGCTGGTGACGCCCCGGTTCACGGCGCCCCCTGCGGCACCTCGCGCCATTCCACGGACTCGAAGCGCGTGGGGCTCTGGTAGGAGCCGATGGCGAGCGCGGCGGGGCGGCTCTTGGGATTCCACATCCAAGGGTCGGTGACGCCGAGAGTCTTGCCCGCGATGGCGAAGGTCTTCTTCAACTCGCCGTCGAGGGTGATGCGCACGGTGTCGCGGCGCACTTCGAGCAGCAGTTCGCAGCGCCTGCCGTTCGTGAGTGGAAAGCGAAAGCCGTAGCCGTTGCGGAGGTCCTCGCCGTTGATCGTCTGCACGCCGGCAAGCTCCTCGCCCCAACTGTCGATTTCCGCCGATGCGACCATGCCGCCCGCTGCGAAGAACAAGCCCACCGAATACACGCCGCTGTTCCGGGTGAAGACCATGCGCACGTCGTAGCTGGCGGGCAAATCCTGCTCCAGCTTCACGATGCAGATGTCCGCCCCCGAGGTGAGGGTGCCGCTGGCATACACCCAGTCCCCGCTGATCACATCTTCCCGGATGCGGGTGCCGGCGATGGCGTCGCGCCACGGTCCGGGCGCTGGTGGCGGCGGCTTTGGCCAGAGAATCGCCACGATGATCGCAACGGCAGCGGCGAGAGTGGCGGCGACCCACGGCCAGCGTTTGCGGCGGGGAGCATCGAGCAGGCGGATGAATGCGCCGATGCTCGGCAGCCGTTCGGCGGGATCGGGTCGCAGGGCGAGCATCACCGCGTGGCTGACGTGGGCGGGAACATCCGCGCGCACCCGCTGCGGCGCATCGAAGCTGCCGCGCGGCGTCGTGCCGGTGAGCAGTTCGTAGGCGATCACGCCGAGCGCATAGACGTCCAGCCGCGCATCCATCGCGGCGCCCCTGAGCTGCTCCGGGGCCATGTAGTCCATGGTGCCGACCGCCGCGCCCGTGAGCGTGAAGCGCGTCGTCTGCTCGTGCAGCGGCAGCGCGAGGCCGAAGTCGGTGACCATCGCCTTGCCGCTGCGATCCACGAGCACGTTCTCGGGCTTCATGTCGCGGTGGATGATCCCCGCGGCATGGGCTTCCTGCAGACCCGCGGCGATTTGCCGCAGCAGGCGCAGTGCCTCATCGACCGGCAGTCCGTTCGGATGCCCGCGCATCTTTTCGCGCAGGCTTCCGCCGTCGATGAACTCCATCACGATGGCGGCCCGGCCCTCGGCGCGGCGGAAATCATGCACGGCGACGATGTTCGGGTGCCGCAGCCGGGCCATCACGCGCGCCTCGCGCTCGAGGCGTTCGAGAAAAAGCGGATCGCTCGCGAGCTCGCTGGCGAGGACTTTCACCGCCACATCGCGGTCGAGGCTCACCTGGCGGCCGAGATAGACTTCCCCCATGCCGCCGCGGCCGATGGATGCGTCCACTTCGATCCCGTCGAGCACCACCTCCGCGGGCTGCGCAGGGCCATTCATGGCGCCCGCCATGAGCAGGTCCGGTGGCAGGCCGGACAACCGCCGCCGGGGTGAGGAGGACTCGGACATCGGCGCCAATAGACGGCGCCCGCCCGGCAACGCAAGCCCCGTGCTCAGCTATGCGCCGCCGCGCAGCACCTGCGTGAGGTAGCTCATCTCCTCGTCCACGCTGCCGCCATCGGGCTGCGTTTCCGCGACCTCCTGCCGCAGCGCCTCGCGGTAGCGGGCGCGGAGCCGGTGCACCGCGACCTTGAATGCATTTCCGCTCATGCCCAGTGCGGCGGCCGCGCGCGCGTATTCGTCGTTCGTGCCGTCGCGGGTGAGGAAGGGCCGCAGCGCCGCGAATTCCCGCACCTTTCCCCGGCCGGCCGCGTGCGCCTCCACTGCGGCCATTGCCTTTTCGAGGAGCTGCAGCGCCCACTGCCGGTCGAACATGTGGTCCGCGCTCTCGCCGGCAATCTGCTCCACTTCATACCATGCCTCGGCCTCCGCGGCATCGAATGAAACCACCTGTCCGCCGCCGCGCTTCTGCCGCGCCTCCCGGCGCTGCTCGCCGTTCACGTGACGGCGGAACGCCGTGAGCATGAACGTGCGCAGCTTGCCCAGCTCCGGGTTCGCGCTGGCGAAGAGCTGCTTGTCGAGCACCTGCACGAAGAACCCCTGCACGTGGTCCTCCGCATCCGCGGGTGAGGCGCCGTTGCGCCGGCTCCACGCATACAGCGGGAACCAATACGCCGCGCACAGCTCCTGCAGCGCCCGCTTCGCCACCGGGCCGTCTCCCTGCGACTGGAGCACGAGGCTCCAGCGCGTGGGTCGGAAGGCGGCGGCGGTGTCGGGCATGGTGCAAAATATGCGTCGCGCAGTGTAACCAGATTCCCGTTTTGACCAAGAAAGGGGAGCCATGAATCTCCGAAACACCGCCTTCGCCTTCCTCTCCCTCCTCGCCTGCGCCGACGCACAGGTGACGACGACGGGCTTCAGCAATGCCGCGCGCAGCGAGGCGCCGGGCACGCTGCTGAGCCATCCCGTGACGAACGGCTCCGAGCCCATCGGCAGGACGACCTCGATCAATTACCTCAACGGCTGGGTCATCGTCGGCGCGGAGCAGCCCGGCTCGCGCGGCGGATCGGACTGGCAGCTCCGCGTGTATGACATCAGCGACCCGTCCAACCCCGTGCGGCGGATGCCGTCGGACTTCGGGCTGAGCTACGCAAGCAACTCGTGGATTTTCGGCAACTACGGCTGGAATGCACACGGCACCGCGCAATACGGCAACCTCCTGCTGCCGGACCCGATCCGCGTGAACGGCTTCGGCGGCCTCGTCGAGCGCGGCGGCACGAACGGCATCCCGCAGCTCTCGCAGCTTCCGCTCTGGTATAACCGCAGCAGCCAGGCCGGGCCGTGGACCGCCACGCTGCTGTGGTATGACACGCCGGATGCGGACATCGAAATCGCGAAGGTCCGTCTCGATGCGAACGGCTTCGCGCAGCGACGCGTGCTGGCGACGCTCGACCACGTCGGGCAGTTCGGCGGCGGCGACTGGCACCCGATGTTTTTCGGCGACCTTCTCATCATGGCCCGCAGCGGTGGCGCGGCGACGGACGGCGTGGTGGTGTATCGCCTCGCCTACAACAACATGGACGACGCGGACCCGAACAACGACAGCGTCACGCCGCAGGTGGTGGGGTCGCTGCCGGGCGGATTTGCGGGCTACTGGCCGAATCTCTTCAGCGACGGCACGGGCCTCTACGTCATCGGCTCCACGACGAACATCCTCATGGGCGCGGACATCACCTCCGCGACGATGCCGGGGGCGAATGTGAACCTGCAGACGGTGGCGAGCCTCACGGTGCCGGATTTCACCAACGCCTCGTATCCCGTCTATCAGGACAACTTCGGCTTCATCCACAATCGGAAGATCGACATGACGCGCTTCCTCGCCGGCGATGCGAATCCGATCGTGCTCACGCTGAATGAGACGAACCCGCCACGGCCTGCCGGCGCGCCCGCGCTGCCGGACGGCGCCCTTGCCGGCGTGAACACCTCGCAGATGTCGCTGCCGCTCGGAAACCTGTGGCTCACCGGCGGCTATCCCATCCCGAACTACAACCAGGGCATGGGCGTGTGGGTCCACCAGCAGGCGCCGGACACCGCGCCGCCGCGCGTGAGCTTCCACATCCCGCAGGCGGGCCGCACGAACTACCCGCGCCACGCGCCGCTGAGCTTCCTAGTGCACGAGCACCCGCGCAACGGCGGGCCGCGCAACGGCGTGGATTTCACCGTGCGGCCCGTCGGCGCGAACGACACGCTCGGGACTTACGTGCCTGGCTTCCTCGTGCATGATTTTTCCGGGAATATGACGTTCACCCCGGATGCGCCGCTCGCGGCGGACACGACGTATCAGGTGGATTTCCTCAGCGACCCCGCGCAGCAGATTGGCTTCCGCGATGCGGCGGGGAACTACATTGAGCCGTATTCGTTCCGCTTCTCCACGGGCGGCGGCATCAATGCGCAGCCGCCGCCGGTCCTCACGGGCTTCACCGCGAGCGCGTATCAGCCCGCGCCAAACCAGCAGGTGACGGTGAACGCTGCCGCGACGGGCGCGGGCGCACTGGAGTATCGCTTCAATTTCGACGGCACATGGACGGCGTGGAGCGCGAACGCGGGCGCCGCATTCACCTACACCGCCGCGGGCCGGCCGCGCGTGCTCGTGCAGGTGCGCGATGCGGCGGGCGCCATCGCGGCGAGCTCGCTGCGGCTGCTCGTCATGTCCGCGCCGGCGGGGCCGCGTCCGACGCAGAGCAGCACGCTGGCAGTTGGTGATGATGCGGGCGTGCGGCGTGTGTGGAGCGTGAATCCCGACGCCAACACCGTGGCCGTCATCAATGCCGCCACGGGCGCGAAGGTCGCCGAGCACGCAGTGGGCGCGGGCCCGCGCGGCATCGCGCGCGACGTGAACGGCCGCTACTGGGTCACCTGCCACGGCAGCGATGAGATCCGCGTGCTGAATGCGGACGGCAGCCTGCACACCACGATTCCGCTCGCCTATGGCTCGGCGCCCTTCGGTGTCGCGCCTTCGCCCGACGGCACGCTGCTCTACGTCACGCTGCAGGGCTCCGGCCGGCTGCACCGCTATTCGGCGGCCTCGCCAAATGCCGCGCCGCTCGTGGCCAGCGGCCTGAACACTCCGCGCGCCATCGCCATCAGCGCGGACGGCGCGCGCGTGCTCGTCACGCGGTTCATCTCGCCGGAGCTGCATGCGGAAATCGGCGAGTTCAACGCGGCGCTGGGCCTCACGCGGGTTTTCACGCTGGCGTCCGCCGCCACCGTGGACGGCGGCGACCGTGCTGCGGGCGTGCCAAACTACCTCGCGGGCATCGCCATCTCGCCCGACGGCACGCGGGCCGCCGTCGTTTCCAAGCAGGACAACACCCAGCGCGGCACGTTCTACGGAGTCGGCAATCTCACGCACGAAACCACGGTGCGCAGCGTGGTCTCGTTTCTCGACCTCGCGGCGAACGCCGAGATTCCGCACACCCGGCGAGACTTCGACAACAGCGACAGCCCCAGCGCGGTGACCTACACGCCGATGGGCGACATGCTGCTCGTCACGCACCAGGGCAACAACCGCGTGGTGGGCATCGACGCGCTGAGCCTCGCGCCTTTGCAGGAGCTGAACATCGCCGGCTCCACGCTCACGCAGCCCGCGGTCATCGCGCTCGAAGTCTCGACCGGTCTCGCGCCCCAGGGCGTGCTCATCGATGCCGCGTCGGGCCGGCTCTTCACGCAGGACTTCATGGGCCGCAGCGTCACCGTGCGCGATGCCGCGCCGCTGCTGAACCTCAATCAGACCGCGATGCCGCTCATTGCCACGACCGGCGCAGTGGCCGACGAGCTCCTCACGGCGCAGGTGCTGCAGGGGAAGCGCATCTTTTACAACGCCGCCGACCCGCGCATGAGCGCGGACAGCTACATCTCATGCGCGACCTGCCACATCGACGGCGGGCACGACGGGCGCGTGTGGGATTTCACCGGGCGCGGCGAGGGCCTGCGCCGCACCACCGACCTGCGCGGCCGCAGCGGTCTCGGGCACGGCGCGGTGCACTGGAGCGGGAATTTCGATGAGATCCAGGACTTCGAGCACGACATCCGCGGCCCGTTCGGCGGCACGGGATTTTTGAACCTCACGCCGCAGCAGTTCGCCGCGCAGCACCCGAGCCCCGTGAGCGGGAAGACGGGGCTCAGCGCGGACCTCGATGCGCTGGCCGCCTACGTGTCGTCGCTCACGCCGGCGCACACGCCGCGCAGTCCGAACCGCAATGCCGACGGCACGTTCACCGCCGCCGCCGTTGCGGGCCAGGCGGTGTTCGCCGCGCAGAACTGCGGCACCTGCCACAGCGGCGCATCATTCACGAACAGCACGCTGATGAACGTGGGCACGCAGTCCGCCATCAGCGGCTCGCGGCTCGGCTCGGCGCTGCCGGGCATCGACACGCCGACGCTCCACGGCCTGCACGCCACGCGGCTCTATCTGCACCACGGGCAGGCCGCGACTTTGAGCGACGTGTTTTCCTACGCGGGCGGCACGCTCATTCCCGGCGCGGGCGGCACCTACATCGGCGCGGCGGGCACGAATGCGGATGTGCCCGCCGAGGGCGGTGGCGGCAATGTGCGCGGCATGTTCGGTGGTGCGGCGGCGTATCTCGACACGAGCGCCGCCTCGTCCGTGCGCTACAGCAATGTGGATGGCGGCAGCGGCGGCACGGCGCGGATCTCGTTCCGCTATGTGCGGAACTACAACGGCGGCACTGCGAATCTCGTCATCAATGGCGTCACGCAGTCCATCCCGCTCGACCGGCAGTTTCCGGACAACGGCTTTCAAACGAGCGGCTGGCTGTGGTTCACGACCACCGCGGCGCTGAATCCCGGCCCGACGAACACCATCGAAATCCAGCGCACGCAGCCCGTGCCGCATCAGATCAATGCGCTGCTCGTCGCCAACGCCGACACCCTCGCGCTGGCGCAGCCGCACCGCGCGGTGCAGGCCCTCGGCACCACGGAGCGCGACAACCTCGCCGCCTACCTGCTCCAGCTCGATGGCCGCGATGCCGCCGGCGTGCCGCTTCCGCCACCGGCTCCGCCGTCGCCGCTCGCGCCGGGCATCGTCAGCGAACCGCAGGGTGTCACACTCGCGACTGGGAATCCACTCAGCTTCACGGTGGTCGTCAGCGGCACCGGGCCGTTCAGCTACGTGTGGCGGCGCGGCAGCACCGTGGTCGGCACGGACAGTCCCACGTTTGAAATTCCCGCAGTCTCCACCGCCGATGCCGGCAGCTACACCTGCACCATCACGAACGCGCAGGGCGGCACCGCCACGACGCCCGCGGTGCTCACGGTGAATGCCGCGCTGAGCATCGCCACCACGTCGCTGCCCGCCGCGAAGCTTGAGCAAAACTACAGCGCCACACTCACCGCCGATGGCGGAGTCTCCACGCGCACATGGACCCTCGCCGGCGGTCTGCTGCCGCCCGGTATCACGCTGTCCAGCAGTGGCGTCCTGAGCGGCATTCCGCTCGCCGCGTGCCGCGCGCAGTTCACCGTGCGCGTGAGCGACACCAGCGGCAGCGCCACGCGCGTTCTCACCCTCGATGCCGCGCCTGTCGGCGGCTTCGCGAACGACCCCGACTTGATCCTGCACTACACCTTCGACGAGGGCAGCGGCACGCAGGTGTGGGACAGCGCGGCCGCCGGCAACAACCACGCGACCACCGTGGCGAACGCCCACTGGGTGGCCGACGGGCGCTTCGGCGGCGCCTACGGCCCGGGCAGCATGAGCGGCGCGCTGAACAGCTTCTTTCCCGCGAACCAGGGCGACCTCAGCTTCGTCCCGCGCGGCGACGCGTTCACATTCAGCGTGTGGGTGCGCACCACGTTCGTGGGCGGCTACCGCACCGTCTTTGGCAAGGACGACGGCACCATCAGCGGCTACGCGCAGACGCGGCTCTGGACGACCAATTCCATGAACACCGTGCAGGGTGTGAACGGCGGGCAATACAGCGGCCTCATCTCCACGGCACCCGCCCTGAACGACGGCCAGTGGCACCTGCTCACGATGGTGAATGAGAACGTCGCCGGCACCTGGCGCACGCGCATCTATTACGACAGCGGCGCGCAGTTCACGGAGTTCGCCACCGGACCCGGCGTCACCACGCCCGGCCTGCTGCGCATCGGCGACACCACGCTCGGCGGCAACGCCTGGAACGGCCAGCTCGACGACCTGCGCATCTACAGGCGCGCCTTGACGCCGTCGGAAATCGCCGCGCTGCACGCCGCTCCGCAGCCGCAGACTTTCGGCGGCTGGCGCACGGCGAACCTCACGCCCGCCCAGCAGGCGAATCCCGCGCTCAACGGCCCGCACCATGACGCCAACGCCAACGGCGTGCCGAACCTCGTCGAGTTCCTCACCGGCGCCGCGGCCTCCCCGCTCACGCTGCAAATCATCGGCGGCACCGCCCACCTCACGGCCACCCGCAACAGCGCAGCGCGCGGCGCGACCCTCATCATCGAGTGCAGCCCCGACCTTGCCATGTGGACGCCGCTCGCGACCTCCGTGAATGGCGGCACGCCGAGCGGCCCCGCATCCATCAGCGAAACCGGCGGCACGCTGCGCACCCTGAATGTGCAGCACGCCATCGGCGACCCGAGCCTGTTCTACCGGCTGCGGGCGCTGTGGGAATGAGCCGCGACCGCGCGCGCATCCGCTGACGGGCCTCCGCCGAAAGTCTTTCGCTTTCCGCGCCCGCCCCGTAGGCTCGCCGCCCGGCGCATGAAACCCACCACCGACCCCTCGAATCTCCCCGCGCAGCGCAGGCTCTCGCGACATCTCGCCGGCGCGTTTGCGTTCGCGCTCGCGGCCTTCGCCTTCACGCCGCTCCATGCCGAGGAGCTGGGCGAAATGTGGGGCACCGCCGCGGAGGAGGCGAAGTATTACCCCATCACCAGCATCCCCATTCCGCCGACGATTCCCCTGCGCCCGGGCGGATTGGAGATTCTCCCCGATGGCCGCCTCGCGGTCGGCACGCGGCGCGGCGACATCTATTTCATCAAGGGCGCGTTCGAATCCACGCCGCAGCCCGAGTATCACCTCTTCGCCAGCGGGCAGGATGAAATCTTCTCCCTCGCGTGGAAGGACGGCGCGATGACCACGACCACCTGGGAGGGCGTGATGCGCATCGCGGACACCGACAGCGACGGCGTCGCGGACCGCTACGACACGCTCTCGAACCACTGGGGCTACGCCGAAGGCCACGAGTTTGCCTTCGCCTCGAAGCACGACCCCGCGGGCAACATCTGGGTCGCGCTCGGCCTCAGCGGCTCCTACGAGTCGCACAATCTCTTCCGCGGCTGGGCCGTGAAAGTCACGCCCGACGGCAAAATGATCCCCGTGTGCAGCGGCCTGCGCAGCCCCGGCGGCGTCGGTGCCAACGCCCAGGGCGCGATGTTCGCCATCGAGAGCCAGGGCCCGTGGAACGGCTCCTGTTCGCTGAAGCACCTTAAGCCCGGCGGCTTCCTCGGCCACCCTGCGAGCTACAACTGGTATCGCTTCGTCCCCGGCATGCCCGAGCCCGTGAAGCCGAACACCGAGTCGCGCATGCTCGCCGAGCGCAGGCGCGTGAAGGAACTCGTCCCGCCCGCCGTCTGCTTCCCCTACATCAAAATGGGCCGCTCCATCTCCGGCTTCCGCCTCAACCAGACCGGCGGCAAGTTCGGCCCGTTCGAAAACCAGCTCTTCCTCGGCGACTACACCCTCAGCCTCATCATGCGCGCCACCACCGAGGAGGTAAACGGCGTGTGGCAGGGCGCGTGTTACCCGTTCCGCGAGGGTCTCGCCACCGGCATCATGAATGTGGAGTTCACCCCGAAGGGCCAGCTCATCGCCGGCGGCTTCACCACAAATGCCCAGTGGCCCGTGCGCGGCACCGAGCCCTTTGCCCTCCAGCGCATCGACTGGACCGGCGTCGTCCCCTTCGAGATCCGCGAAATCAACATCCGCCCCGACGGCTTCCTCCTCCACTTCACCAAGCCCGTGGACCCGCGCATCGCCGCCGACCCCGCCACCTACGCCGTCACCACCTACACCCACATCTACCACGCCGGCTACGGCAGCCCCGAGGTGGACCACACCGCGCCGCGCGTCACCCGCGCCGAGCCTGCCGCCGACGGCCTCTCCGTCCGCCTGCACCTCGACAAAATCGAGCAGGGCCACATCCACGACTTCCACCTCGCGCCGATGAAATCGCGCGAAGGCACGCCGCTCCTCCACACCCGCGCCTACTACACCGTGAACGAAATCCCGCGCGGATAGGCGGGTGGAGAAAGTCACCCGCCTTCGCGCTCCGGGGCCGAATCAACCCGCGGCTACGGTGCCGGGTAGATGAAGCGGTAGTAGCCCTGGGGTGCGGCCATGCGGCCGGGGTCGGTGTCGGAATAGTGGGCGGTGCCGACGTTGCTCATGGTGACGGAGCCGATGGTCACCCAGGTGGGGCTGGGCGTGAGCGTGGCGGAGTATTGGATGCCGTAGGTGAGGTTCGGGATGCCGTTGAAGTCCAGCTCGGCGGGGCCGCCGGGGGTCTTGGTGAACTTGGCGATGTTGTTCGTCGTGGCGTTGTCGGTGACGATGGCGACGCTGATGGTGCTGGTGGCTGTCGAGCCGCGGTTGTCGGCCACGGTGTAGGTGAAGCTGTCCGCGCCGGTGAAGCCGGTGTTGGGCGTGTAGAAGACGAAGTTGCCCGAGATGACGGCGGTGCCGTTGGCCGGGGTGCCGACGCTCTGGACGGAGACGGTGTCGCCCACATCCGGGTCGGACACGCTGCCGAGGCTGATGACCTGCGTCTTGCTCACCTTCACCGGCTGCGTGGGATAGCGCGTGATGGTGAAGGGGCTGGCGACGGGCGGGCGGTTGGACGTGAGGACGACGTCGTTGCCGTCGCCGCCGTGGTAGGTGATGACGAGGGTCACGCTGTTGAAGGTGAGCGTGGCGCCCTCGGCGAGTCCGGCGAAGGTGCCGGTGACCGGGTCGGTGCCGTCGTTGTCGATGATGGTGAAGGTGTCGGTCGCCCCGGGGGCGTAGCCGCCGGCGAGGGCAAGGGCCGCGCCGGTGAGGTCCACCTTGCCGACGACCTTGAGCTGCGTGAACTGGCTGTCGGGCGTGGGGCCGGTGATGGCCACGGCGAGCCTGTCGCCGCCGCCAAAGCTCAGGGTGCCGGGAGTCGGCCCGGTGCCCGTGCTCACATCCGTGCCCACGGTGAGCGGTCCGAAGTTGTTCGATGCGCCGCCGGGGTTGAGCACGAGGTTGCCGCCCGCAGTGTCCAGCGGCCCGGTGTTGATGGCGATGGAGCTGCCGGAATTGAGCGTCACATTCGTCGCCGCCGTGCGCGTAATGGCCGCGCTCTGCGTGATCCCCCCGCTGTTCGCATCGCCGATGACGAGCATGCCGGCAGTGACCTGATCGAGTTCCCCGTCGGACAGCTCCAGCGTGTTGGGCGTGGTGTCCACGGTCGAGCCGAGGTTGATGAATTTGCCGAGTGTCTTTTGCTTCAGCGTGACGGTGTTCGCGCCCGCATCCACCGTCACATCGCTGGTGCTGACGGCCATGCTGTCGGCAGTGACCGCAATCGTCCCGGTGCCCGTGGTCTGCACTTTCGCGCCGAGCGATGTGGCGTTCGAGAGTGCGAAAGCCTGGCTGGGAGTCGCGCCATCGGTGGCGGTGATGGAGATGCTGCCGTTGACGGCGGTGACTGCCGCGCTCCCGGAGATCTTCACTCCCTGGCTGTTGCCGCCCGCTCCGCCCGTGCCGCCGAGGGTCACGGAGGCGTTTCCGGTGCCGGCGATGGCGGCCGAGGTTTGCATGTCCACACCGCGGTTGTCGGAACTGCCGGCTCCCCCGCCCGCCGTGCCGGTCACGGAAATATTCCCGCCACTCGAGGTGATCGCAGTCCCCGCGGTGCTGAGGAGCAGCCCGTGGTTGTTCGCGCCAGTCCCGCCAAGGTTGCCGCCCTGGCAGTTGATCGTCACCGTGCCGCTGCCGCCCGCCGTGATCTGCGCGCCGGTGGTGAGGAACATGCCGTGGTTGTCCGGGCTGATGCCGCCACCGCCGCCCGTGCCGTTCACCACGACATCGCCGCCGCTGGAGGTGATTCTTGTGTTCGGCTGGGAGACCGCGAGTCCCCGGTTCGCCCCGCCCGTCCCAGTCGGGTTGCCTCCAAAACCCGTGACCGTGACATTGCCCGCGCCTCCTGCCGTGATCTGGCCGGCGCTCGTCACAAAGACTCCATAATTGGCGTTTGCAGCTCCGGCACCGCCGCCTGTGCCGGTCACGGACACGTGGCTGCCAGCCGAGGTGATGGCCGAGCCCACATTCGCAACGAGCACGCCATAGTAGCTGGAATTCGTGCCGACCCCGCCGATGCCGGTGACCGTGGTGGTGCCCGTGGTGCCGCCACTGATGATGCCACCATATTCGCGGCACGCCAATCGATGCCGGTGACCGTGGTGGTGCCCGTGGTGCCGCCACTGATGATGCCACCATTCCACACTTGGACGCCAATCGTGCTCGCCGCGGGGGAATCGCAGCCTTTGCCGAGCACGGTCACGACACCCAGGCCGGTGCTGCGGACGATGGCGTTGTCGATGAAAATGCCGTCAATTCCACTGGCCACCGAGGAAACGGCCTGCTGGTTCGCCTCCAGCGTGATGCCGCCGTCCACCGTCTCGAAACTGGAGCCTGCGGCGAGCGCGATGTTCCTGCTCACCTTCACCGTGATGGCGCCGGTGCCGGAGGTGAGGATGTTTGCGTTGGCAGCGACGTTCACCGCGTCCGTGCCGGGAGTCGGATCGTCGTTCTGCAAATCGAGATTCAGGCTCGCGTTTGCCGCGAAGGTGATGTCGCCATTGAGGTTCACCGTGTCGTTGCCAGTGCCGCCATTGATGGTGAGGCTCGGCAGCGCCGTGGTGAAGGCACCGGTGTTGATCGTGTCGTTGCCGAGCGCGGCATTCACGGTGATCGACGTCACGCTGGTGAGCGGGAGGTTCCCGGAGTCGCCGATGATCGTCACCGCGCCGTCCACGCTGAAGCTGCGGCCCGCGGCGGCGAACTTGATGCTGCCTGCGACGGGCTCGGTGATGTCGAGCGTGTCGCTGTTGCCGGCGGCGTCGGTGACCACGAGGGCGTTGCCGGTGGTCGCCACGGTGTAGTCCGGCGCGAGCGTGGTGAAGGTGTCCACGGACGTGTAGGTCGTGCCGACACTGTTCGTGGCGTAGGCTGCGTAGGAATAGCCCGTGGAGTGCGCGAGGCCGGTGGCGTTTGCGGTGAAGACGCCCGTCGTGCCAGCCGCGGTGACCTTCGTCACGCCGGGGGCGCCGATCTGCGGGTTGTTGTTGTCGCTGGTCTTGGCAAAGACGATGCCGCGCTCGGTGATGGCCCCGCCGCCGTCGCTTGTCACGTTGCCGCCGAGCGTCGCGCTGTTGCTGGTGATGGCCGCCTGCGTCGGCGTGGTCACCGCCGGGGCGACCGGGTTCACCGTGATCGTCGCCGTGGCCGTGCCGCCGCCGAGACCGGCATCCACATTGCTTGTGGACGCCTGCGCGGTGAAGGTGCCGTTGCCGACAAAGCCGCTCGTCGGGGTGAACTTCAGTCCCGCATTGCCCTGCGCGAACGTGATGAAGCTGCCGCTGCTGACCGCCGTCGTCCCGTCGTTCAGGAACAGCGTGCCATTGGTGATGGCGGTGATCTTGAAGTGCGTCACCTCGGTGCTGTCGGCCACGTTGCGCGAGATCACGAGGCCGCCTGTGCTCTGCGTGTTGAATGCGGTCGTCGCGTTCGTCACGCCGGGTGTGTCGGCGACCGGATTGACGGTGATCGTCGCCGTCGCGGTGCTGCCGCCGAGGCCGCCGTTCGTGTTGTTCAGCGATGACTGCACGTCGAAGCTGAACGTCGTCCCCGGACTGAACAGGTCGGATGCCGGCGTGAACTTCAGCCCCGCGCTGCCCTGTGCGAACGTGATGAATGAGCCGCTCGTGATCGCCGTGGTGCCGTCGTTCTGGAACAGCGTGCCGTTCTGGATGTTCGTGATCTTGAAGTGCGTCACCTCCGTGCTGTCCGCCACATTGCGGGAGACGACCAGGCCGGCCGCCGTCTGCGTGTCCTCATTGGTTGTCGCATTCGTCACGCCGGGCGTGTCGGCGACGGCGTTCACGGTGATGCCGGCGTTGGCCGCAGTCCCGAGGTCGGCGCCCGCGGCGCTGGTGGCGCCCTGCGCCGTGAAACCGAACGTGCTGCCGGGACTG
The DNA here is from genome assembly GCA_044221035.1 of Chthoniobacteraceae bacterium. GTDB lineage: Bacteria > Verrucomicrobiota > Verrucomicrobiia > Chthoniobacterales > Chthoniobacteraceae > SXWH01. The sequence continues at coordinate 36,874 of JBGAPU010000042.1, forward strand.
AAGAGATTCGCGACCGGCGTGAACTTCAGCCCCGCATTGCCCTCGGCGAAGGTGATGAAGTCGTTGTTGTTGATCTGCGTGGTGCCGTTGTTCTTGAACAGCGTGCCATTCGCGATGCCGGTGATCTTGAAATGCGTGGCCGCGGCGCCGTCCACGGCGTTGCCCGTGAGGACGAGGCCCGAGGTGCTCTGCGTGTCCTCGCTCGTCGTCGCGTTTGTCACGCCCGGTGCCGCGAGGACGACGGTCGCGACCTGCGTCGGCCCCGCGGTGCCGGTGCCGGTGACCGTCACGGTGGCATTCAGTGCGCCGAGCGACGTCGGCTGCGCCGTGAGATTCACGGTCAACTGGGTTGCCGTCGCGTTCGTGATCGTGCCGACCGCGCCGTGATCGAATGTCACGGCATTGTCCCCGAGCGTGGTCGAGAAGCCGCCGCCATTGATCACGATGACCGGCGCCGTCCGATCGCGGTTCGCCGTGTTCTGCGTGATGCCAAACGACGTGACCGTGCCGACTTGCACGGGCGCGCCGCTGCTGATGCCGTTCGTAGTCACGCTGGCGCTCAGCGGGCCGACACTCAGGCCGGCGAGCGAAGTGACCGTAAGCTGCGTGGGCGTCGCCGAGGTGACAGTGCCGGTCACGCCGCCGGAGAATGCGACGACGTTGTTGCCGGGGGTGACCGGGTCAAAGCCCGCGCCGTCGATCGTCATCGTGGTCGAGGTCAGGGCGACGTTGCCCGTGCTCGGCGTCACCGCAGGGCGGATGGTGATATTGAAGTTCTGCGTCGCGGGCGAGCCGATGCCGTTGCTCGCGGTGATCGTGCCGTTGAACACGCCCGCCGCCGTCGGCGAGCCCGTGATCGCGCCGCCCGTGCTCATGCTCAGTCCCGTCGGCAGGCCGGGCGCGGTGAAGGTCGGCGCGGGCGAGCCGCTCGCCGTGCTTGTGAAGTTATACGCCACACCCGCGGTGCCCGCGGACGGCGCGGGGCCGTTGGTGAACACCGGAGCCTGGTTCACCGTGATGCTGAACGCCTGCGTCACGTTGGGTGCGACACCATTCGATGCCTGGATCGTGCCGGAGAACGTCCCCGCTGCGCTCGGCGTGCCGACGAGGGCGCCGGCGGGAGTGAGCGTGAGACCGGTGGGCAGGGCACCCGTGGCGACGGTGAACGTCGAGGCGGGATTTCCGCTCGCGGTGAAGCCGAACGAGTAGGGCGTGAAGACCGTGGCGGGTGAAGGCGCGGGGCCGTTCGTGAAGGCCGGAGCCACCGCGACGAGCGTGACCGTCGGATCGGCGCTCGATCCGCTCGCAGGCACGTCGTCGGTGAGCACGCTGATCGGCCCGTCCGCCGCCACCGTGCCCTGGCTCACGATGTTCACGGTCGTGCCGGCGTTGATCGTCACCGAGTATTTTACCGTCACCGTCTTGCCCGGCGGCAGCGTGCCGATGGCGAGCGGGGCGGAGAGGAAATGCGGGGTCGCCTCGAAGGCCGGCGTCGCACCGCGGGCCTGGCCCGGCGCGGGCAGGCGGCGTTCGCCGCGCGTGAGGAAGCCATACATCACGCTGTCGCGATCCGCCTGGAAGTAGGAGTCGCTGAGTCCGAGCCGGTGGCCCATCTCGTGCAGGACGGCGGTGAGCAGGTCCACGCGCGCCGAGAGCTGCGGATGCAGGGTCGAGAGGCGCGTCGCGGACACGGCCTTGTCAAAGAGCGCGTCGCTCGCGGGGCTCGCGTCCAACTGCCAGCCGTTGCCGCCGGCATCCATGTCCACGCGAATCGTGTCGCCCGCGGCTTCGCCGAGATACCAGCCGGGCAGGTCGGCGATTTCAAACTTCAGCTTGTCCAGCGCGGCGCGCTGCTCCGCGCTCAGGCCGCTGGCTTCCCAGCGCGCACGGGCGGCGGTCACGACGCCATCGAGCTGCGCCTGGGTGAGCAGGCCGGGGGCGGCCGCTTTTTCACCCGCGCCCGCATCCGTGCGGGAACGAAGCGTCTCGCTCAGCGCGACTGCGCTTGCGGGCGAATCCGGTGTCCCCATTCCGAAGCTCTCGACCTCCGCCGGAGCGAAGAGCAGCGGCGAATCATCCGTGATAATCCCGCGCGCAAAGCTGCCGTTGGCTGACGCGCTGTTGCCGACATCCACGACGACTACTTCGTCAAACTCCGTCGCGTCCGGGTCCGCCGTGGGATTGACCGTGATCTGTGTCGTCGCGCTGCCCGCGGCAAAGTTGATCGTGCCCAAGCCGGTGCCCGTGCTGAAGGTGGCTGCACCCGTCACTGTGAAGTCCGAGGTCGGGCTCGCCGTCCCCGTGATCGAAAACGGCACGCCGTTCAGGGCCGCTGCCGTGCTGCCATTGCGAGTAAAGGTATAGACGAGGTTCGTCGCGCCGTCTTCCAGCACGGAGGCCGCCGAGACGGACACCGTGATGAACGGCGGCGAGGCATTCCCGGTGAACGCGTTCGCCGCAACGGTCGCGGCAGTCGAAGCCGTTGATGCGCTCACGACCGTATTGCGTGCGTTCAGATAGGTGATCACGGCTGCCGTGTCCTGCGCGCCACCCGCGTAGCCATCGAGGTTGACGCCGTCTTCGAAACGCTGACGAACCCGGATGTCACCCGCGACGAGCGCTCCACCGAGCGAGTGGGTGAAGGTGTTCTTGAGCGCGGGAACGGTGCTGCTGCCGATGTTGATGTCCATCTTCGACCCCGCGCCGCTCGGGTCGGCCACACCGGAGTTGAAGATGATCCCGTTCACCGCATTGCCAGTGCCGTCGAGCTTGATGTCCACGGTGTTGCCCGTGACGGTCACGCGTGTCGTTGCGGCGCCGTCCTGGCCTTCGTTGATCGTCATCGCCGCCTGCGTGCCCGCGTAGTCGAAGGTGTTGTCCGTGATCGCGAGGTTCAGCGCGCCGCCGCCGTAGTTGAGCACCGTCATCCCGTCGCCGACGATGCCGTTGCCGACGGTGATGTTGTTGTTGTGAATGCGCGCGTCGAAGACGTAGCCGTTGTCGAAAGCCGACCCGGTCAGGGCAATCACCGCGTGATCTTCTGCATCGAGGCTGCTCAGCGTGCTGCCCGTCACTTCGAGATCCACCGAACTCGTGTCGCCCGCGCTCACCGAGAGCTGGTCGTTGTTGCGGCTCGAAGTCGTGTTGAGCACGCGCAGATTCATCACTGCACTGTCGAAGGCGTCCGCCACGATGCCGCCGCTGAAATTGCTGGTCGAACTTGCATTGTCGAACGTGATGTTCGCCACGGTCGTGCCGCGGATGCCGAAGAGATACCCGCTGCCCAGCTGGTTCACGCCGCCAGACACACCCACCGCGCTGCCGCCCGAAATGACGAGGTCCAGATTTCCCGAAGTCGTCTGCAGGTTCAGGTTGTCATCGCCACCGCCGCTGGTGTGCGTCAGCGTCGTGTTGATGATCGCGCTGCTGCCGGACATGTTGAAGAAGTGGATGTTGTCCTCGTCCGGGCCGTTGCCGACGTTGGTCACCGCGCTGTTGGTGAGCCGGAAGTTCGCGACCGTGTGGCCGTAGATGCCCTGCTCGGCCCCGCCCGAGATGTTCACATTGTCGAGCAAAGCGGTGGTCACATTGCGCAGATGAACCGCCGCGTTGGTGTTTCCGCCGACAGTCGCGTGGCCGTCGGACAGCCCCGAGTTGTTCGCCTCGACGTCCACGGTCCCCGCGTTGGTGAAGTTCATGTAGCTGAGCGAAATGTTGACCGCATCGGTGAAGGTCGCACCGCGGCCCGTCGTGTTCTGGATCGTCCCGCCGGTGCCCGCCGAACCCGTGCCGGTGACCGTCAGCCCACCGAGTGCGCCCGTATTGTTGAGCACGATGCCATTGGCGCCGCCACTGTCCGCGATGCTCCGGAAATTCAGCCCGCCGGCGCCGATGTTCACGCTCACGACATTGAGCGCGACGCCGTTCGTGCTGCTGAGCGTGTTCGCGCTGCCGGTCACGGTGAGCGTGCCGCTCGTCGTGGCATTGAGCGCCGTGCCGCCGGTGACCGTGACCGCGATGTTCGAGATTGCCGTCGTGCCGATGACGGAACCGCTGATGCCGTTGCCAGCGGAATTCGTGATGATGAAGCCGTTGATCGTGTTGCCGCTTGAGAGCGTGACCGTCGAGGCGGTGGTGTGCGAAAGCGTCGGCACGTTCGACGGCACCCCCGCGCGCAGCGTGATCGAATTCACCACAAGCGCCACACTTTCGCTCTGGAAGGTCTGCCCGCTCTTGAGCGTGATGCCGCCGGTGTAGTTCGCCGTGCCCTTCTTCACATAGATGAAGGCGTTTGCCGCCGAGGCCGTCTGCGCGCCCGCCAGCGTGTTGAACGGCGAGGCCGAGGTGCCGTTGCCGTTCGCGCCGCTGTTGTCCACATACCACACGAGATTGCTCACGGTGATGCTCACCGTGCCGGTGTCGGTGAGCGAGGCGTCGGCGCTGTTCTTCACCGTGTAGGTGAAGGTGTCCGTGCCCGTGAAGCCGACCGCAGGCGTGTAGGTGAAGGTGCCGTCGGCATTGAGCGTGACGCTGCCGCTCTGCGTCGTGGCGAAGGTGCCGGTGGTGAGCACGATGGTGTCGGGCGCGGTCGAGATCGTGTCATTCCCGAGCACTCCGCCCGCGACCTGCGCCGCCGGCTCGCCCGCAGGCGGCGTGGTGCCGACGTAGAGCTTCGTGTTGCCGACGGCCGTGAACGCGTCGTTGAACGCGATGGGCGAGGCGTGGACCGAGCCGGGCACGAGTGTCGTGTTCGCGGGCGTGGGATCGGTGAGCACGACGTTCGTGGCGTTCGCGCCGCCCGTGTTCGTGATCTGCATCGTGTAGGGGATCGTGTCGCCGGGGTTCTTCAGCGTCGCCGCCGCAAAGCTGTCGTCCTTCGTCGCCGCGATGGTCGAGGGCGTGACCACGGTGAGCGTGAAAGCCTGCGTCGCATCCGGCGCGTTGCCATTCGCCGCCGTGACGGTGATCGGGTAGCTGCCCTGCGTGCCCGCGCCCGGCGTGCCGCTGAGCAGCCCGCCGGAACTGAGCGTGACGCCCGAGGGCAGCGTGCCCGTCTTGGAAAACGTCGGCGCAGGCGAGCCCGTCGCCGTCATTTGGAAAGTGCTGCCCGCGACGCCGACCGTGAAGGTCGCCGTGTTCGCGCTCGTGATCGTCGGCGCGCTCGGCGGGGCGGTGAAGGGATTCACCGTGATGCTGAAAACCCGTTGCACCGAGCCCGCGGTATTCGTGGCGGTCACGGTGATGTTCGCCGTCGTGCCCGTCCCCGTCGGCGTGCCGCTCACGACGCCCGCGCTGTTCATCGTGATGCCCAGCGGGAAGCCGCCCGCCGTGCCGCTCGCCGGCACGCTGAAGGTCGGCGCAGGCGAGCCCGTCGCGGTGAACTGGAAGTTGTAGGGCGCATTCACCGTCACCGGCGAAGGCGGCGCGCCATTCGTGAACGCGGGCGCCTGATTGATCGTGATCGTGAAATCCTGCGTCGCATCCGGCGCGCTGCCGTTGCTCGCCGTGACCGTGCCCGTGAAGACGCCCGCCGCGCCTGGCGTGCCGCTGATCACACCTGCAGGGCTGAGCGTCAGCCCCGTCGGCAGCGCGCCCGCCGTGACGGCGAAAGTTGGCGCCGGGGAACCCGTCGCGGTGTAGGTGAAACTATACGCCGTCCCGCGCACACCCGTCGCCGGCGCCGGGCCGTTCGTGATCGCGGGCGGCGTGACGACCGTCGCCACCTGCACCGGCGCGCCGCTGTTCACGCCGTTTGTGGTCACCACCGCATTCAACGCACCTGTGCTCAAGCCCGCGACGCTGGTCACCGTGAGCGAGGTCGCCGTCGCCGCCGTCACCGTGCCCGTGCCGCTCGGGGAGAATACCACCGAATTATTTCCCGGCGTCGTGCTGAAATTCGCGCCGTTGATCGTCAGCGTGGTCGCCGTCGAGGGGATGGTCCCGGTGTTCGGCGTCACCGTCGGCGGTGCGACCACCGTCGCCACCTGGACCGCCGCGCCGCTGCCGATGCTATTCGTCGTCACCACCGCATTCAGCGCGCCGAGGCTCAGGCCCGTCACGCTGGTCACGGTGAGTTGCGTCGCCGTCGCCGCCGTCACCGTGCCCGTGCCGGTGGGTGAAAACGCCACCGTGTTGTTCCCCGCGGTCGTGCTGAAGTTCGTCCCGCTGATCATCACCGTCGTCGCGGTCTGCGCGATGTTCCCCGCGTTCGGGGTAACAGTGGGTGCCGGGAGGTAGGTGAATTGATCCGCTACCGAGGTGGCACTCGTGCCGCCGCTCGTCGTCACGGTGACATCCACCGTGCCCGTGCCCGCCGGCGAAGTGGCGGTGATCTGCGCGGCGCTGACGAAGGAGAAGCCGGCCGCATTCGTGGCGCCAAACTTCACCGCAGTCACCCCCGTGAAATTCGTCCCCGTGATCGTCACAGCCGTCCCTCCCGCCGCCGGGCCGGAGGTGGGCGCGACGCCGGTGACCGTGGGGGCAGGGATGTAGGTGAACTGGTCCGCCGCCGAGGTCGCGCTGGTGCCGCCGCCGGTGGTCACGGTGACATCCACCGTCCCCGTCCCCGCCGGCGAAGTGGCGTTGATCTGCGTGGCGCTGACAAAGGAGAAGCTCGCCGCATTCGTCGCGCCAAACTTCACCGCAGTCACCCCCGTGAAATTCGTCCCCGTGATCGTCACACTCGTCCCTCCCGCCGCCGGGCCGGAGGTCGGCGCGATGCCGGTGACCGTCGGTGAGGGAACGACGACCGCAGCCTGCTTGAGGTTGATCGCCAGATAGAGCGTCTCCTCGCTGCTGGTGGTCCAGCTCATGTTCACCGAGGCCGCACCCGGCTTGTAGCTGGTCTTGTAGCTGTCGAATCCCGATCCGATGGCACTGCCCACCGCATGGATGACCGCCTGGCCGTTGCTGGCGGTCGGCGCGAGTGTTGGCATGGAGCCTAGCCGGAAGCTGTCCAGCACGTCGAACACCAGATCGCCCGCAGCACTCGTGATGAGGCGGGAGACGGAAGAGGAGTTGGTGGCGGGTTCAGCCGAGTCCGTGGCGCTCACAGGCGTGGTCTGATGGACGTTTTGGAACACCTGTGCCCCGATGAAGGTGAAATCCCCCGCGCCTGCGCGGGTGACGACGATATTCCCCGTCGTGGCCGTGGTGGCGGTGCCAAGCGGCAGCACCCAGATGGAATCCACCGCGAATCCATCATTCCTCTCCACCGACTGCGTCATGTTCGTGCCGCCAAAGCTGACATTGGTGACATCCAGCGAGTTCGTATCCGAGGCGACAACCACCAGGACCCGGTCCGTGCCCGGGGGCACCGTGAAGTTCGACAAGGTGAGGCCACCCGCCGAGTGAGCCTGAGCCGGAGCGCCCAGCGGTGTCACACCGGTGAGGGTCGGGGCGGCGGTGCCGGTTTCAAAAGCTCCGATGTCCACCGTGCCGCCCATCACGCGGTCGTAGCCGGAGCCACGCTGATCGCTGGCAATGGCGGTCACATCGCTGTTGCTGCCGAGGTTGATCGCCAGTTCGGGCACGGTGGGGAGCAGGGCGTGCGTCTGGGTGACGCCGCCATTGCTGGCGAGGGCACCGAGGTTCACCACCTTTGGTGATGCCTGCGTGCCGATCTGGGAAGCGGTCGCTGTGGCAAAACCCACACCGCTCGTGTCGGCACCGATCACCGAGTTCTTCGCCACCTTGCCGGTGTTCGCACTCCAGCTCACGTCATCCGCAATGCTGCCGGCACCGGTGAAGTTTCCTACTAGCAAGGAATTCGTCAGCGTTACGGCGGCCGAGCCAAGCGACCGAATGCCCCCGCCCAGAGCACCTACTGTGCTCGCGCGGTTGTTGGTGACCGTGCAGTTCAGGAGACTCATTGAGCCTCCAGAGCCCACATTCAAACCGCCGCCATTGCTGGTGCTGGCCGTGTTGCCAGAGATCGTGCAATTACGGAGAGTGCCGTTGGTAAACGTGAGGTTCATGCCCCCTGCATTGTTGGCCGCCGTGTTTCCCGAGACAGTGCAGTTGTTCATGTTCAGCACACCAGGCCCGGCGGAGAGTAAGCCGCTGATACCGCCACCGCGGCTGGCCGTGTTGCCGGAGAAAGTGCAGTAATTCATCGTCGCCACCGTCGTCGAGGACGATCCCAGAAGCACCACCGCGCCACCGTCGCCTGCTGCGCTGCAGCCGGACACGGTGCAGAAGTTCATGTTCAGCACTGAGTTGAACACAGCGATGCCGCCGCCATCCCCGACCGCCGACAAATCCACCGTGCCGATGCCATTGGTCAGCGTCAGCCGGTTCAGAGTCAGCGTTGCCGCACCGCCGGAGTTGGTGACGCTGAAAAGACGGAAAGTGCCAGTGCCGCGCGTCACCGTCAGAGTGCCCGTGGTGGGGCCGTGGATGCGGATGGTAGAGTTCGTGATCGTCGGCAGCACCGTCTGCAGGCTGATGGTGCCCGTCACTCCGCCTGCCTGGATGTCATGCGGCCCCACGCCGCCCGCGAGAGCATCAAGGATCGCCTGCCGGAGCGAGCCTCCGCCGGTGTCATTGGTGTTGG
>JBGAPU010000043.1:0-45480 GCA_044221035.1 Chthoniobacteraceae bacterium
GCCCTGAATCTCGCAGAACTCCCTGGCAATTCGTTCGAGCAGGGCGAGGGCGTGACACTGAATTTCGTCACGAACGCCAACGACGGAAAGACCGTCGGCGCACTGGCCACGGACAGTGACGCATCCGTCCGGATCGCAGCACTCCGAGCACTTGCGATCACCACTGTGCCTGTGACCGCAAAGCATGAAATGGCTCAGCGCATCAGCGCCAATATCGCTGCGGCACTCATCGCCGCATGGCCGAAGCTCGACGACGACTTCCAGCGAAGCGCGGCGGTCGGCGCGGCTTCGCGCAATCCGGCGGCGGTCATCACGGCGGCGCTCGACAGCGCGGATGCGGCCTCGCTCACGCCGCTCGTCAGCGCGCTCACGCAGAATCTCACCGACGCGGCGGACGCGGCGAAGCTCGTCATCGCACTCGCGGCCAAGCCCGCGAGCGCCGATGCGCTCAAGCGCAGCATCCTCGGCACGCTCGGCACTTCGCTGAAGGCCGAGCCCGCGATGACGCCCGAACTTTCCTCCGCGCTCGGCAAACTCCTCGCCAGCGGCGCGAGCGGAAGCGCGCTGCCCCTCGCGGCGAAGTGGGACAAGGCTGGCGCGCTGAAGGGCGAGGTGGCGAAGCTCACCGGCGCGCTCCTCGCGCAGCTCGCCGACGCGAAGGCCGCGGACGACGCCCGCACCAACGCGGCGAACAGCCTGCTCGGCCTGCGCAGCACAAATGCGGAAATTTTGCCCGCAGTGATCGCGCAACTCGGCAAGGACGGCAGCGCGCCGTTCAAGCGCCAGCTCATCCTCGCGCTCGGGGAAACGGGCGACGCGGCCGTCGGCAGCGCGCTCGCGACGAACTACGGCAAGCTCTCAGCCGACGCACAGACCGTCGCCTTTGACACGCTGCTGAAGCGGCCCGAGTGGGCGCTCGCTTTCCTCGACGCGGTGTCCGCCAAGCAAGTGGATGTGACGAAGCTCGGCCCCGCCAGCGCCGCGCGCCTGCGCACGCATCCCGACCGCGCCGTGAGCAAGCGCGCCACGCAGATGCTCGACGAGCTGAACCCGCTCGCGAAGGCGAAGAAGGACGCCGTTGCGAAGCTCATGCCGGAGGTCGAGAAGCCCGGCGACGCGGCGAAGGGCAAGGCGGCGTTCACGGTGACGTGCGCGATTTGCCACAAGTTCGGCGACGCGGGCGCGGACATCGGCCCCGGCCTCACGGGCATGGGCGCACACGGCGCGGGCGAACTGCTCAGCGCCATCGTGGACCCGAATGCGGAGGTGGATCCGTCCTTCACCACATGGAACATCGAGACGAAGGACGGCCAGGCCTTTGCCGGAGTCATCGCGTCGGAAAATCCCGCGAGCATCACTTTGAAGAGCCTCGCCGGCGTGCAGGAGATCAAGGTCGCGAACATCAAGACGCGCGTGAACACCGGCCGCTCGCTGATGCCCGAGGGCTTTGAGGGCCTCGGCGGCGAGACGCTGCGCGACATCATCGCCTACATGCAGAGCGTGGACGGCGGGAAGTTCCGCACGGTGGACCTGCGCGACGCGTTCACCGCGACGACCGCGAACGGTCTCTACGCGAGCCCGGAGGCAAAGCAGGATTCGTTCGTCTTCAAGAAGACCGGCACGGTTAACATCGAGGGCGTGCCCTTCAACATCGTCGCGCCGGAGAAGGCGCCGCTGAACATCATCGTGCTGAAGAGCGTCCACGCCTTCACCAAGACGATGCCGCAGAAGGTCGAGGCGAAGCTCGGCGGCTTTAAGGCGAACCGCCTGCACTTCCTCGGCGGCGTGACCGGCTGGGGCTACCAGAACAACGGCGACACGAGCGACGTGATGAAGATCACCGTGCACTACGCCGACGGTCAGAAGGAGAGCATCGTGTGCAAGAACGGCACCGAGTTTTCCGACTACTTCCACCGCGTGGACGTGCCGGGATCGAAGTTCGTGGACGTGCTGAAGAACCAGCACCAGATGCGCTACTTCGCGAAGCAGCTCACGCGCACCGCGCCGATCGAGAAGGTCGTGTTGGAGTCCTTCGGAGCGAGCGCCGCGCCGACGATCGTCGCCGTGACGGCGGAGCTGGCCGATGCGAATGCGCCGCTGCCGACAGCACCGGCGCCCGACGCAACGACACCGAAAAAGCCGCGCGCAGCGAAGAGCGAACCGACCGCTCCGGGCCTCGTGAAGACAGGCGGCGGTGGCACGCTCGTGCTCAGCGGCACCCACACCTACACAGGCAATACCACGGTCACATCGGGCACGCTCGTCGTGACCGGCACCGTGAACGAGGACGCAAACTTCAAGCCGCAGTTCGATGACGCAGTTCCGCAGCCGCCCGCGACGAAACCGGCGAACGGCCCACGCGTGCTCATCGTCGGCGGAGGCAGCTCGCACGACTTCGTGAGATTCTTCGGCGGCTCTGACAAGGCCACGCTTGCACCGGTGTGCGGCTGGGTGGACTTCACGCAGAACGCGAACGGCGTCCCCGCGATCCTCGATCGCGTGGACGTGCTCCTGTGGAGCGCGAACCAGCCGATTTCCAGCGCGACGAAGAAGGCGCTGATGGACTTCGCCAACCGCGGCGGTGCCATCATCGCGCACCACCCCGGCACCTGGTATGCGTGGAAAAACTTCCCCGAGTGGAACACGCAGATCGTCGGCGGCGGCGCACGGGGGCACGACAAGCTCGGGCCTTACACGGTGAAAGTGACGGCGGCGGCGCATCCGATCACGAAGGGCGTGCCGGCGACGTTTGAAATCACGGACGAGCTCTACAACTACAACACGGAGCCCGCCGGCACACCCATCGAGGTGCTGGCCGAGGCGACGAGCCCGAACACCGGGAAAACGTTTCCCCAAGTCTTCGTAGTGAAGCATCCCAAGGCGAAGATCGTCGGCTTCACACTCGGCCACGACGCCCGCGCGCACGACCTGCCCGCCTACCAGACGCTGCTGAAGAACGCGGTGCTGTGGGCGGCGGGAAAGTAGCGGAGCGCATGGAGCGCCGAGCATCCCCGCGGGCCACGTTCATTCACGAGCGCCGCCTTCCTTTCACGACGCGGACCTCCGGTGCGGGGCACTGGAGCGCGGCTTTGCCGGGATTTGTTGTAGCCGCCGGGACGGGCGGCGTTCCATTGCGGCGCTACCTCTTGCCGAAGAGGCTCCAGCCGCTGCTGGCTTTTTCGGCCTGCTTGTTTTGCTGGACCTTGAGCTGGCCGAGGAGGCTCTGGAGGTGGAGGTAGATGCGGTGCCACTGGCCTTCGACGGCGGGGATGCTGTCGCTCATCTCGGCGAGGTAGCGGAGCGAGGGAGCGCTGGCGAAGAGGGTGATGACGTCGTCCTTGCGCAGGCCGCCTTTGACGTCGCTGGCGTGGATGATTTCGGTGCCCTGGGTGATGAGGCTCTTGAGGTCGAGGAACTGGGCGTCGTCCTCGGGGGTGAACTTCTTGTCGCGGGCGAGGGTGACGTAATGGTTGAACTGCTTCCAGCACTCGATGTGGGTCTCGAGGTGGAGGATGAAGTCTTCGAGGTTCTTGTAGTTCATGTGCGTGGGCGCCGCTTTGCGGGTGAAGTGGGTTTCGTTCGGGATGAGGAAGATGAGGGCGCCTCCGCGGAGGTCGCGCGCATTGATGGTGAGGCCGGTGTAGCGGATGGAGAGCTCGGCGAGGGTGACATTGGTCTCCGCGGCGATGCGGAAGGCGGCGAGGACGGAGCGGCCGATCGCCTCTGCGGTGGCCGGGGGGAACCAGTGGGGCAGGGTGCTGCAGATGATGCCGCCTTCGCGGTGGACGGCGAAGCAGCCCGAGGGCATGCGGCCGGCCTCGATGGGGATCGTGGTGCGGACAAATGGTTTCAGGACGCCCATCGTGTTTCGATTTGGGTGAGGGTTTCGCGGATCTGCTGGGGAGCGAGGGCGCGGGTGAGGCCGACGCCGAGGACTTCCTCGTCGGCGGAGAGGATGGCGAGGTTCCGCTGGGAGCCGAAGGCCTGGATGTCGAGGAGCTCGCCGGCCTTGAGCTGATCGCCGAGGTGCTTGAAGGCGTGTGCGGTCTGGTGGATCCAGACGGCGAGCGGGGCGGGGTCGTCGCAGCCCCAGTGCTCGTATTTCTTGCCCTCGCCGAGCTCGACGGCCATGGCGAACTGGACGCCGGTGAAGCGGGAGAAGGCGCTGAGGAGGGATTCGGGGGTCTGCTTCTCCGCGCCGTCCGCGCCCATGTTTTCATCGATGGTCTGAGCGGTCTCCATGAGGAGGCTCTCGTATTGGCCGAAGATGGTGCGGGGGCGGGGGAGGCCGGCGGGGAGGACCTCGAAGTTGCCGGCCTTCCAGCCGATCATCTCGACGAGGGCGGACTTTCCGATTTTGTCCTCGACGGCGGCGTCCACGATTTCGCCCTTCTGGATCCAGATGCGGCCCTCGCCGGCGGCGCTGGTGATTTTCAGCACGCAGGAGTTCTGCGTGAGGCATTCCATCTGGATGATGTCGAGGAGTGTCTTGCTCTGCACGCCGCGGAAGCCGCCCTGGCTCTCGCGCTCGAGCAGGCTCTCGATGCAGTCCACGAAGAAGATAATCTCGCGGCCGGTCTTCGGCTTCTCCATGTAGAGATCCACGCCGACGCGGTAGGCGCGTGCGCGGAGGTCGGCCTCGGTGGAGGCGGTCATGACCACGGTGCGCAGCGAAGGGAAGCGGCGGCGGACGATGGCGAGGACTTGGAAGCCGTCCATCTGTGGCATGTTGAGATCCACGAGGAGGAGTGCGAAGGGCTCGTTCTCCAGCATCGCGATGGCATCCGGTCCGCTGCTGGAGGTGCGGATTTCCGGCTGGCTGGGGAGGCGTGCGAGGATTTCCTGGTAAATCTCCAGAAGATCCTGCTCGTCGTCGAGGATGAGGATTTTTTGGCGCGCGGCCATTGGGCTGATGATGTGTTGCTGCGTGCCGGACGACCGGCTCGCAAAAGCATAAAAGCAAAGCCCGGGCCGCGCACGCTTTTCAAAATCACAGAATTTTTCACTGAAGCAGCAGGGGCGGTGGCATCGGGTCTGCTGAATCACGGGGTCCAAACCCCAACCTCGACATGTTCAAATTTCTCAGACGGATTTTCGGAAAGGACGACGACTCGGCAGCGCCGGTGGCGGCGAGGACGATCACGCCCACGGCGGTGCCGCGGGTGGAGAAGGCGCACGGTGCCGGCGGAGTGGAGGTCGCATCGCTGACCCTGCGCACGATTCTCGAGAAGCTGCCGCCGGAGCTGCGCGCGATCGTGAACCAGATCCCGGATCCGTCGGTGAAGATCGTGCTGCCGGTGAACACGATCATGAAGCAGCTCCCGACCGGCTCGGTGAAGATGTCGCTCGCCAGCCTGCTGCGCCAGGCCCCGCAGGGGACTTTCCGCAAGGGCGCGGTGGAGGAGAAGCAGATGGTGGATGTGCCGCTGTCGGAGATTTTCAAGAGCGTGGACCCCGCGCGCCTCGGGCGCCGCAGCGACCAGCGCCGCTACGATGTGCCGGATGACGCCGCGGGGCTCTTCGGCCGCAATGGCAAGACGCGCAGCGTGGCCGGTGGGGCAAACCCCGACGGGGAGATGCCGCAGGCTGAATCGCCGGAGCCCGAGGCCGCAGCGCCTGCGCCCGCCGCGCCGCGCCTCGATCCTCCGCGCGTGATGAAGATGCCGGGAATCGCTCCGGCGTCCGCGAGTGCCCCCGCCAATGGAAACGGCCACGGCCATGCGCCTGCGCCTGCGGCCCGTCCCGCGAAGGCGCAGCCGGCACCGGCTGGCGGCCAGAACTGCGAACTGGTGATTTCCTTCGTCGAACTCGCGGCGAGCTGGCCCGAGGGCGTCCGCAGCGAGCTGACGATGGTGACCGGCGACACGAAGCTCGTCATTCCCGCCCCGGCGGTGAGCGCCGGGCTGCAGAGGGGCAAGGTCGTCTTCCCGTGGTCGCAGGTCCGCATGTGGCTGCAGCCGGCGCTGCAGGGCTCGACATCCATCCCGGACGACTTCGACCTCGTTTTCCCGCTGAAGATTGTCGCGCCTGCATTCGTCGCCGCGACCGGTGCGACAAAGCGGAAGGAGGCCGCGGACATCGATCACAGCATTCCCGATTTCTTCGGCCAGGTGCAGGCGCCCGCCTTCAAGCTCGTGGAGTCCAAGCCCGCCACGGAGGCGGCTCCGGTGGACGGGATCATCCCGCAGACGCTCGCTCCCGCCGCCCACGCAGCGGCTTCGGCACCGGCGCCCGCGCAGTCCTTCACCATCGTCCACGAGGAGCCGGTGCCCGTCACGGACGAGGCCGCGCCACTCCCGGAACCCGAACCCGAGCCTGCCCCGGCTCCTTCCGCTCCCTCGGAAGTCGTGGAGCGTGCGTGCGGTCTGCCCGGCGTCGCCGGCGCGGTCATCGCCCTCGCCGAGGGCCTCGTGATTTCGCAGCGGCTGCCCGAGGGTTTCTCAGCGGAGACATTCGCGGCCTTCATGCCGCAGATTTTCAGCCGCCTGGAGAAATACACGATGGAGATGCAGCTCGGCACTGCCAGTGTGATCACTGTCGAGACGGCGCACGGCCCCTGCCGCATCGCGCGCCTCGGCAAAGTCTTCTTCGGCACGCTCGGCCGCCCGGGCCAGCGTCTGCCCGCAGCACTCGAGACCCTTACCAAGCAGCTCGAAGCCCACAGCTCTTAACAGCCCAAAACCCATGGCCATCATCAACCGCGCAACCAAGGAACTGCAGCTCAAGATCGTCTACTACGGTCCCGCCAAGAGCGGCAAGACGACCAACCTCGAGCAGGTCCACGCCAACGTCCAAGTCCCCGACTCCACCGCGAAGGGCAAGATGACCTCGCTCGCGACGAGCAGCGACCGCACGCTGTTCTTCGACTTCTTCCCGCTCGAGGCGACGACGATCAAGGGCTTCAAGACGAAGTTCTCCCTCTTCACCGTGCCGGGCCAGGTGATCTACAACGCGACGCGCCAAATCGTGCTCCGCGGTGTGGACGGCATCGTCTTTGTCGCCGACTCGCAATACGACAAGATGGCGGAGAACATTGAAACCTTCCAGCACATGCAGGACAACCTGAAGTCGCTGAACCTCTCGCTCGATGAAATCCCCTACGTCATCCAATACAACAAGCGCGACATGGAGGAGGTTGCCCCCGTCGAGTATCTGGAATACGTTCTCAACAACCGCGAGGTTCACGTGCCGTTCTTTGAGGCCGCTGCGACCAAGTGCGAGGGCGTCTTTGAGACGCTGAACATGATCACCAAGCTGTTGATTCACAAGTATCTCAACAAGTAGTCTGCATCCGAGCCGGCTTCCCACATGCCCTTTCCACAGCTTATTGAGGAAGACATCCAAGTCTTTGACAGGGTCCTCACGGATCTCGTGAAGAAGAGCGAGGCCATGCTCACGATGATCGTGGAAAAGGCCGGCTATCTCATCCACCAGCACGGCAATTCGGAGACGCTGGACACCACGACGCTCGCGACGCTCGGCTCGAACGCCTACAACGCCACGCATTTCATGGCGCAGCTCGTGAACGAGCACAACTTCACCAGCATGTATCAGCAGGGTGAGACCAGCAGCACGCTCATCCTCAACGTGGACGAGAACTGCATCCTCGTCCTCATCTTCGGCACCGACCAGACCGTCGGCTCGATGAAATACTACGCTGCTCCCGCGGTGAAGCAGATCGCCGAGCAGATCAAACTCGCATCGGGCCGCGGTGAGGCCGCGCTCGATCTCAGCGACATGGATGCCGTGGATGTGCAGTCGCTCTTCCGCCGCTCGTAGCCGGGCGGGGAAAGGAGTCGGCTAGCTCTCCTCTTCGCGCGGTTCCTCGCGGCGCGGCCGGTCGAAGAGGCGCATCAGCAGTCCGAGCGCAAAACCCGCGGCCAGCGCGGTGAACACCGCAGCGACGGGATTCTCCACGGCACGCTTGCCGAGATCCCGGATGCCACCGGCGACTTCGGTCGCCCGCTGCCTGAGGTCGCCGGCCTTCATCGCTTGCGCTTCTCGCCGAGGACTTCGGAGACTTTCACCAGCCCGAGCAGGAGCAGCACCGGGCGCAGCAGGCCGAAGAGGAGCGTCGTGAAGAGGCTCAGGATCCGGCCGAGCGGGAACATCGTGAGGAAAATCCCGATGAAGAACGCCCACACGAGCGACTTCACCGGCTGCTTGCGCACCTCATCCTCCGTCTTCCGGACGAAGTCCCTCACCGGCTTCTTCGCTTCCGGCTGCGGCGCTGGCTCGATTGGTTCCGACATGACCGCATTAACACCCCGCGCCGCCGCGTGGTCAACGCGCTTCCTCCGCGGGCGCCGCTGGCACCCTTGGCTCTTGCGCGTGCTGGCGTGCTGACGTTTGCTCCGCGCCCTCATGCTGCCCGCCATCCTCACGACGTTCCTCTGGAGCTGCTCCGCCATTTGCGCGGCGCGCTCCGCGAAGATCGTTGGCGGCGCGCCGGCGAACCTCGCGCGCATCACCGTCGCCGCCGTGCTGCTCGGGATCTGCGCGCACACGGCGGGGCGCTCGCTGCTCGGCGGTGCCGCGCTCCCGTGGTTCGTCGCGAGCGGCTTCATCGGCTTCGGCCTCGGCGACGTTGCGATGTTCTGCGCCATCGGCCGCGTCGGCCCGAGGCTCACGATGCTGCTCACGCACTGCATTTCCGCTGTGCTCGCTGCGGTGACGGAGTGGTTCTGGCTCGGGACGAAGCTCGGCTGGGAGGAGATCGTCTGCGCGCTGGTGATTCTTGGCGGCGTCGCGCTCGCGCTGGCGCCGGACCGCGGGATGAAAATTCCGCGCCGGACATTCTGGGTCGGAGTGCTGTGGGGGCTCGGCTCGGCGGCAGGCCAGGGCTTCGGCACCGTGCTCAGCAGGAAGGCCAGCACGCTCATTCCCGCGCCGAACGGTGTCGTGGAGGGAATCGTCACGGGCGCCACTGCGGCCTACGAGCGCATCCTGCCGGGATTCCTCGTCGCGCTCGTTTTCTTCCTCTTCGCCCGCCGCGGCGAGGAGCCGCGTGGACCGCGCGCATGGCCGCAGGCGTGGCCGTGGATCGTCGGCAATGCACTCGCCGGCCCCAGCATCGGTGTTGCCGTTTACCAATGGGGCGTCGCCACGACACCGACAGGCATCCTCATGCCCATCGTCGCGACGGTGCCGGTCATCACACAGTTCCTCGCTTGGAAAATCGAGGGCCACCAGCCGACTCGACGCACCGTGCTCGGCGGCGTCATTGCCGTCGCCGGCGTGATCGCGCTCGCCGCTGCGGCGGGGAAACTGAAGCTCTGAGCCGGCGGCGGCAGGCTACCCGGGGCGTTCAGTAGCTCTTCGCAAAGAGCACGCGCTTCGCGCTCGGTCTGCCGCTCCATACGCACGCGCCGGCTTCGTCCGGTGCGTCGAACGGGATGCAGCGGATCGTCACCTTGAGCTGCTCCTTGATCTCGGTCTCCGTCTCCGGCGCGCCGTCCCAATGGGCGAACGCGAAGCCGCCGTGGATCTCGGGTTTGCTGGCATTCTTCGCGGTGAAGAATGCGACGAAGTCATCCTTCGTGTCGATCTTCACCGTGTTGGCGTCGCGCAGTTTCGTCGCGCGGTCCATGAGCGTTACGTGGATGTCCGTGAGCGTGGCGGCGATGCCTGCGGCGAATTCCGCAGTTGTGGGGAAACTCTTCTCCTTGTGCGCGCGGTCACGGCGCGCGACGGCACAGGCGCCCTTCTCCAAATCGCGCGGGCCAATTTCCACCCGCACCGGCACGCCCTTCTTGATCCACTCCCAGCTCTTCACGCCGCCGCCGAGGTCGCGCTTGTCCACATGCACGCGCACGGGTTCGCCGCCGTAGCTCTGCTTCCGGAGCTCCGCGGCCAGCGCGTCGCACGCGGCGAAAACCGCATCGCGTGCCTCGGGCTTTGGCGCGACGGGAAGGATGACGACCTGTTCGGGCGCGATGCGCGGTGGCAATACGGCGCCGTCGTCGTCCGCATGCGCCATGAGCACGGTGCCGATGAGGCGTGTCGAGACGCCCCAACTCGTCGTCCACGCGAGCTCCTGCTTGTTTTCGCGGGAGAGAAACTGGATGCCGCTCGCCTTCGCGAAGTTCTGCCCGAGGAAATGCGACGTGCCGGCTTGGATCGCCTTGCGGTCCTGCACCATCGCCTCGATGCACAGCGTCTGCACCGCGCCGGGAAAACGCTCGCCGGCGCTCTTCTCGCCGGTGAAGACGGGCAGCGCGAGCCAGTCGCGCGCGAAGGTCTCGTAAACGCGCAGCATCTGCATCGTCTCCTCGCGCGCTTCCTTCTCCGTCTCGTGCGCGGTGTGGCCCTCCTGCCAGAGGAATTCCGCCGTGCGCAGAAAGACGCGGGGGCGCATTTCCCAGCGGACGACATTTGCCCACTGGTTGATCAAAATCGGCAGGTCACGATACGACTGGACCCACTTCGCGTAAGTCGCGCCGATGATCGTCTCGCTCGTGGGCCGCACGACCAGCGGCTCGGCGAGGCTCGCCGCAGGCGCCGGGCGAAGGCCACCGCTGCCATCTGCTTCGAGGCGGTGATGCGTGACGACCGCGCATTCCTTGGCAAAGCCCTCCACGTGCTCGGCCTCCTTTGCGAGATATGAGAGCGGGATGAAAAGCGGAAAGTAGGCGTTGCGGTGCCCGGTCGCCTTGAACATTCCGTCGAGCGCGCGCTGCATGGCTTCCCAGATGCCATAGCCCCACGGCTTGATGACCATGCAGCCGCGCACATCGGAATTCTCCGCGAGGTCCGCCGCGCGGACGACCTGCTGATACCACTCGGGAAAATCTTGCTCGCGCGTGGGTGTGATGGCGGTCTGTGGCTGGCTCATTTTTGGAAGAGTGAAAGGGCGCGGAAGCTATGGACGCCGCGCTGCCAGTGCAAGCACGGGCGCCTACAGCGCCTCGATGACCACGGCGGTCGTATTGTCGCGGCCGGAGCGATCGAGGGCGGCGAGCACGAGGCGGCGCGCGGGGTCGAGGGCGGCCTCGGTTGCGGAGGGGTTGCGGATGCATTCCTCGACCTGCGAGTCGAAGAGGCCGTCGGTCACGCCGTCGGTGCAGAGCACGAATTTGTCGCCCTTTTCATAGGCGACGGCGCCGACCTGCGGGTCCACGAACTGGTTGCCGCCGCCGAGCGCCTTCTGGAGGCGGTTGCGGGCGGGGTGGTTGCGGGCCTCGTATTCGGTGAGCTTGCCGTTGCGCAGGAGCCAGCCGACGAATGTGTCGTCCTCGCTGAGCTGCTTTCTTCCGCCGCCTGCGGGCAGGTAGTAGATGCGGCTGTCGCCCACGTGGGCAAAATACATCCAGCCGGGCGTGAACCAGCAGAGGCTGAGCGTGGCGCCCATGCCGCGGCATTCCTCGTAGCTCTCCCCGAGGTAGGTCATGGCGCGGTGGATTTGGGTGAAAAGCTCGCTCAGCACGTCGCCGAAGCCCGCTGCCATGCCCTCGGCGCCCTGCTTGAAGGCGCGCGGCAGCAGGCGCGTGATTTTTTCCACGGTGATGCGGCTGGCGAACTCCCCGGCCATCGCGCCGCCCATCCCGTCGCTCACGGCAAAGGCGAGGTCGGCCTTTTCCAGCGACGTTTCACCGAGTTTGCCGAGCAGGTGGACTTCCTGCGCGTCGAACTGCACGCCGAGGAAGGAATCCTCGTTGTTTTTGCGCACCTTTCCCCGGTCGGACAGGCCGGACCAGCGGAGGCGCAGCATTTCGGGGGGGCTGTCAGGCTGCATCCGGAGGATTCTGGCCTTCCGGGAGGATGGTGGCAAACTCGAAGTCGATCACGCAGAAGCGGCCGTCCTGCTGCCGGTAGGTGATGTTCCGCGTCTCGGCGTCATCGTGGCGGACGCCGTAGGTCTCCAGTTCGGAAAAAATCTCCGCTCTCCGGGCGTCATCGAGGTGCTCCACGCGTGTGCCGCAGTTTGTGGTGACGATTCGGAGCTGCTCCGCGTCGGCCTCAAGCAGACGGGGGACGAAGGGGCATCCACGCTCCTCCAAGAAGCGGAGCACGTGCACTTCATTCTCAAATCGCTCCTCCGCCTTCGGCCCGCGGAACGTCTTGAAAACGCGTCCGTCGTAGCCAATTCGCACCAGAGCCCTGAGAGTGTCCTTCACGTCGCGCATGTCGCGGTGAAAGTGCGTGTTCCGAGGATTCCGGCAAGCCCGGAAAGGGGGTGTTTTTTTGAGGCAACGCGGGCCTTGACCGGAAAGCAGTTATTCCGTGGTATCCCTCCTGCTCTCTCAAATTTGGCATTGCGCCTGCTCAAATCTGAGACGCGCCTAGAAACATCCCTGTGCATCCCTGTAACAGGGCAACCAACAACAAAACCGGCGGTCAAATTTGCGCAAGCCGCCCAAAAAACGACACAACCAACATAACAATGGCGAAATACAAACTCGAATACATCTGGCTCGACGGCTACGAACCCGTCGCAAACCTCCGCGGCAAGACGCAGGTCAAGGAATTTGCCAGCTTCCCCAAGCTGGAGGAGCTGCCGATGTGGGGCTTTGACGGCAGTTCGACCCGTCAGGCGGAAGGCAAGAGCTCGGACTGCATGCTCAAGCCCGTCGCGGTCTATCCCGACCCGACCACGGAAAACAAGGCGCTCGTGATGTGCGAAGTCATGATGCCGGACGGCACGACCCCGCATCCGTCGAACTCCCGCGCGGGCATTCTCGACGACCCGGGTGCATGGTTCGGCTTCGAGCAGGAGTATTTCCTCTATCAGGATGGCAAGCCGCTCGGTTTCCCTGAGAGCGGATTCCCCTATCCGCAGGGCGAATACTACACCGGCGTCGGCTACAAGAACGTCGGCTCCATCGCGCGCGAGATCGTGGACACGCACCTCGAACTCTGCCTCGCGGCTGGCATCAACCACGAGGGCATCAACGCCGAGGTGGCGAAGGGCCAGTGGGAATTCCAGATCTTCGGCAAGGGCTCCAAGAAGGCCGCCGACGAAGTGTGGATGGCCCGCTACCTCCTCCTCCGCCTCTGCGAGAAGTATGAGGTGGACGTGAACTTCCACTGCAAACCGCTCGGCGTGGACGTGGATTGGAACGGCTCCGGCATGCACTCGAACTTCTCCACCGAATATATGCGCACCGTCGGCGGCAAGGAATACTTCGAGGCGCTCATGGCCGCCTTCGACAAGTATAAGAACGAGCACATCGCCGTTTACGGCCCGGACAACCACCTCCGCCTCACCGGCCTCCACGAGACGCAGTCGATCGACAAATTCAACTACGGCGTCGCCAACCGCGGCGCGTCGATCCGCGTCCCGCACTCGTTCGTGAACAACGGCTACAAGGGCTATCTGGAGGACCGCCGTCCGAACTCGCAGGGCGACCCCTACAAGATCGCCAGCCGCATCCTGCAGACGATCGCCACGGTTCCGACCAAGTAACGATCCCGCCTTTAATTGGGATTCGGAGAAATCCCGAAGGTTTCACAGAAACGCCGTCCCTTCACCGGGGCGGCGTTTCTTTTTCCCTGAAAGCGGCGCGCCGGTTTGACTTCCGGCCCGCCGTGGATGAAGTGCGGCGAAATGCGCTGGGCCATCCGATTGGGTCGAATCGCCGGAACCGAGGTCCGGATCCACCTCACATTTTTCCTGCTGCTCGCGTGGCTTGCCGCCGCGGATTACCAGCAGGGCGGGCTGGGGGAGGCGCTGCATTGGACGCTGTTCACGTGCCTCGTGTTTTTCTGCGTGCTGCTGCATGAGTTCGGCCATGCGCTCGCGGCGCGGCGATATGGCATCCGCACGCCGGACATCACGCTGTTTCCCTTTGGCGGCGTCGCACGGGTCGAGCGCATTCCGGAGAACCCGCGGCAGGAGATCGTGATCGCGCTCGCCGGCCCGGCGGTGAATGTGGTGATCGCTGGCATGCTCTGGCTGGCGCTGCTGCTCACCGGCCCGGGCGCCGTGTTGGATCCCACGAAGCTCGAGGGTTCGCTGGTTCGGCTGGTTCTCTCGGCGAACGTGATGCTGGTTCTTTTCAACCTCATCCCGGCATTTCCGATGGACGGCGGGCGCGTGCTGCGGGCGCTGCTGGCGCTGAAATTCGAGCACGCGCAGGCGACGCGCATCGCGGCGAGCGTGGGTCAGGCGCTTGCGGTGGCGATCGGTTTCATCGGCGTGTTTGGATTCCAAGCGGGCCCGGTGGAGATCGGCCGCAATCCCGTGCTCGTCCTCGTCGCGTTCTTCGTCTTCATGGCGGCGGCGAACGAGGCGGGCGCGGTGCAGATGCAGGCGATGATCCGCGGGCTCAGCGTCTCCGCGGCGATGGTCACAAATTTCAAGTCGCTCCCACGCAATGCGAGCCTCGGCGAGGCGGCGGACGTGCTGCTGCACGCTTCGCAGCATGAGTTTCCCGTGGTGGATCCGGACGGCACGCTGCGCGGGATTTTCACGCGCTCAGAACTGGTCACCGCGCTCCGGGCATCGGGGCCGGAGGCGCCTGTGCTCGGCGTGATGCGCGAGGATTTTCCGGTGATTCACCCGGAGACGCCGTTCGACGAGGCGTTTCAGCTCATGCAGCAGTCGGGGACGCCGGTGCTGCCGGTGACGGATGCCGACGGCAGGCTCGTGGGCCTTTTCACCATGGAGAACATCGGCGAGATGCTCATGGTCCGCAGCGCGATCGCGCAGTCGCGGCGCAGCTAGCCGGCGTTTCAGCTCCGCCCGGGGAGCAGGAGCCGGTGGCAGGCTTCGGCGGCGGCGGCGGGAGTGGAGACGAGCGTCATGCGCTCATTGCGGAAGCCGGTCTGCGAAAGAAGGAGCGAAAGGGCCTCGCTGTCGCTGACGACGCCGGCGGCTCGGGCGAGGCTGGAGGCGACGAGCTTGCGCACGCCCTTTTCCCCGAGGTGAGGAGTGGTTTCGTCCTGAATCGAGAGTGCGACGAAGCGGAATTGAAACTCGGCCGCGAGGCGCGAGACGGCGCACGCGCCGGGGAGCAGCGGTGCGGCGAGGACGGCGTCCGCGTGCCAGTCGCGCCGGACGCGGTCGAGCGTCTTGCGGAGCGCACCGGCGACGCGGCGGACGTTCCAAGCGAGGCCGAGGAAGTTCGGCTTTGGCACGGTGACATACTCGGGGCGGAAGGCGACGTCGGCGGCGCGGGGGTGGCAGCCGGCTGCGTGTCGGAGGATGATGGCGCGGACCTGCCAGCGGTCGGAGAGGGACTTCAGCAGGGCGACATTTTCGAGGCCGGCCCACGCGTCGTTGCCGTCGGGGAAAATGTGCGAGATGAAGAGCAGGCGCATGGCTCAGGTTTCGTCCGGTGGCGCGGGCAGGAGCAGGGTAAACAAAATCGCCGGGATGAAAAGGAATCCGTCGAAGAGCAGCGTCAGGCGGTAATTTCCACCCTGCGTGATCTGCGCTGCGAAGATGGTGCCCACTGCGGCGGCGATGCGGCCGATGTTGTAGCAGAAGCCCGCGCCCGTCGTGCGGAGCAGCGTGGGGAAGAGCGGCGGCAGCAGCATCGTGAAGAGGCCGAAGACGCCGCTCCAGAACCCGACGGCGGGCAGCCAGAAGCGTGTCATTGCCTCGACGGAGTGTTCGGTGCCGAAGGCGGCGGTCATCGTGACGATGAAGCCGCTGAACATGGTAACCAGCGCCCCCTTGTAGCCGATGCGCTGGGCCAGCCAGCCGGAGACGAAGTTGCCGACGATGCTGATGCCGATGACGCCGAAGAACGCCCAGGCCACGAGCGTGTCGCGCGCGGAGGCGGTCATCACTTTCACCTCCGGCAGCGAGCGCACGTGCTGCGCCTGCCAGAACATGAACGCCCACCACGCAGTGAGGGAAAACGCGCAGACTCCGATGGAGACGAGCGTGATGCGCCGAGTCGCGCCGCGGAAGAGGTCGGCGACGGAGGGCTTGGCCTCGCCTACGCGGGCGGCGGCCCATGTCTCCGGCTCCGGCACATGGCGGCGGATGTAAAAGACGAGCAGCGCGGGGAGAACGCCGATGAGGAAGATCCATTTCGGATGCGCGCCGCTGAGGACGATGTTCGCGCCGCACGCGACGAGCACGCCGATGTTCACGCCGGTCTGGAGGACGGCGGCGGTCCACGGGCGCCATTTTTTCGGCCAAGTCTCTGCGAGGAGGGTGGAGCCGACGGCCCATTCGCCGCCGATGCCGAGCGCGGCGAGGAAGCGGAAAATCATGAGGTGCCACCACGTCTGCGCGAAGAATGACAGTCCGGTGAATGCCGCATACGTGAGCACCGTGAGGGAAAGCGAGCGGCTGCGCCCGATGATGTCGCCGAGCCGCCCGAAGAATGCGCCGCCGAGCGCCCAGCCGATGAGGAACGCCGCCTGAATCCACGAGGCGCGGTCCTTGACGGTCTGGTCGCCCGTGTGGTTGCGGGCCGCATACACGTCGTATTCCTCGCGGCTGACTTTTCCATCGTGGTTGTTGTCGGCGACGGAAATGGGGTCCCCGGCGGTCCATTCGGCGGCCTCGATGAAGCCGCTGCCGCTCTTGTCCATCGTGGCGAACTCCATGTTGAACGTGTCGGCGTTCACGAGGATCGCGACGAAGGACACGGCGACGAGCGTGAAGATGTGCATGTCCAGCCCGTCGAAAAGCCAGCCGAGCCAGGCGGCGAGGCCGCTTTTGAGCTGCTGGGGCGAAAGGTCGCGCAACCGCTGGGGTTCGTTGGACATGGCGGCGATGCGAATGGCAGAAGCGGGAGGGGAGCGTCGAGGGCGAAAACGCGGGCGGGAGGCGTTTTTGATCGTGAAATATTGTAACACCGGCAGCGAGGCCCTTCCCACTTGGCCACCCATCTGCTACTCGAAGGCACTCTCCCTGACATGACTGAGGAACAAACCGAGCCATGCACCGCATGCGGATCCCTGCTGGAAATCAGCGGCGCCCCCCTGTTTGCGGACAGGACGTGCCCGGTTTGCGGCGAGCAGATCCATGTGAACCGCCGGTTCGCGAACTACGAGCTGGAGGCACTGCTGGGGCAGGGCGGGCAGGGGACCGTTTACCGTGCGACGGACCGGACGCTCGACCGGCAGGTGGCGCTGAAGATCCTGCGCCCCGACCAGGGCTGCAACCCGGAGTTCGTGAGGCTTTTCGAGCAGGAGGCAAAGATCACCGCGTCCATCACCCACCCGAACGTCGTGCGCGTCTATTCATTCGGCGAGGCCGAGGGCCGGGTGTATCTCGCGATGGAACTGGTGGCGGGCGGGACGTTCGATGACTTGATCGAAAAGCTCGGCCGGGTGCCCGAGGCGCGCGTGCTGCAGATCGGCATCGATGCGGCAAAGGGGCTGCGCGCGGGCTTTGAAAAGGGGCTGGTCCACCGCGACGTGAAGCCGGGCAACATCCTCTTTGCCGGCGATGGCTCGGCGAAGGTGGTGGATTTCGGCCTCGCGGTCTTCCACGAGCAGGAGGCCGCGCAGACGGGCGACATCTGGGGCACGCCGTATTACCTCTCGCCGGAGCGGCTGAACCGCGAACAGGAGGATTTCCGCAGTGACATCTACTCGCTCGGAGCGGCGCTCTTCCACGCGATCGCGGGGCGGCCGCCCTTCGAGGCGGAGGACGCGTCGCACGTGGCGCTGAAGCACCTGCGCACCCAGGCGGTGAGCCTGCAGACGTTTGCGCCGGGCGTGTCGAACTCGACGGCATATGTGATCAACCGGACGCTGCTGAAAAACCGCGAGGAGCGGCAGGCCAGCTACGATGAGTTCATCGAGCAGCTCCAGTATGCACGGGACGAGGTGATGGCCCGCGGGGGAAAGGGCGGCATCCCCGCTCGCGGCGCCCGCGTGGTGATCGAGGATGCGGGCACGAGGCGGATGATGGGGCGCATCACGCTGGTGATTTTCCTGCTCCTGCTTCTGGGCGCCGTGGTGGGCGGCTATTTCATCGTGAAGTCGATGCGCGACGACGACAATTCCGCTGGCGGCCCGGCGAAGATCGCCTCCTTCGGCGAGGGCTGGGCGGCTGCGCAGCAGCTCCTCCTGGATGGAAAGTGGAAGGAGGCTGGCGCGGCGTTCACCGCGCTGGCGGAGAAGAACTCGCGCGGCTCGAAGCAGGCCGACTGGGCCATCATCCATGCGGCGCTCGCCGCGCAGTTTTCCGATGGGGGCAACGCTGCGGCGAAAGTCCTTTTCCGCCTGCCGGACAGCGCATCCCCGCTGCGGGGATTTTTCCTGAACCACATCCGTCCGAAGCTCTCGAGCGGCGACGTGATTCCATTTGCCGAGGCCGGCGGCTTCAACGCGTCCACGCACGAGGCGCTCGGCGCCCTTTTCCTCGCGCTGCAGGACTACAGCCTCGGCAGCGTCGAGAATGCCGGGCCGCTTTTCAGCCAGTTCACGAGCCTCGCACCCGAGCCGTCGCTGGCGTGGCTCTCGGACTACAAGAAGCTCGCCAAGCGGTATCAGGACGAGTTTGTGACGTTCAACCTGGCCGCCGATGCGTGGAAAAACGCCCGCAACGAGCGCGAGCAGATCCAGGCGTTCAACGAGCTGCGCAAGCTTCCTGGCAGGCTGCCGGAGGAGAGCAGGCTGCTCCCCCGTGCGAAGATCCTGATCTCCGAATCGCAGAAAAAGGTGGACGCCATCCGGGTGGAGAAAAACCGCGGCAACTTCGCCTTCAAGTCAAAGGCCCGGGCGAGCGCCTCGAACCAGAACGAAGGGCCCCAGCTTGCCGTGGACGGCGACACCGGCTCGCGGTGGAGCGCGGGCGGGAACGGCGAGAAGTGGCTCGCGCTCGACCTCGGCTCGCCGCGCAACATCTCCCGGTGGGGCCTCACCACTTCCTCCATCACCGACGGCAAGACGGAGCAGAACCTCGCGGCCTTCAAGCTCCAGCGCAGCGACGACGGGAAGACGTGGATCGACGTGGACAAGGTGGAGGAAAACCGGAGCGCTATCGTGGACCGCATCACCGCGCCCTTCACCGCGCAGCAGGTGCGCATTCTCGTGGCGAAGGAGACGCGCAGGCCTGCGGACAAGACGGCGCGCATCCATGAAATCCTCCTCGGCAGCGCCGCCGACCAGGCGCGCCCCGGCTACGAGCCGGCGCTTGGCGTCGCGACGAGGTTTTCGCTGAAGTCCGAGTTCCTCTCCGGGCCGGTGGGTGATGTTGGATTCGCGGGCAGCGTGCAGTTCGGCGAGGCGGACGGGAAATACACGGTGAAGGGAAGCGGCGCGGACATCGGCGGCACTGTGGACGCGTTCCATTTTGTGTGGCAGCCCATCGCCGGCGACTGCGAGCTGGTTGCGCGCGTCAACTCGGTGCAGCCGCAGTTTTCACAGGCAAAAATCGGGATCATGCTCCGGTCGGATATGAACCGCGACGCGAGCCACGCCGGAGTGTTTGTCACCGCCGGGAGCAAGGCGCAGTTCCTCAGCCGTCCAAATGCCGGCAAGCCCGTCGCTGCGACGGAAAAGGCCGGCGTCACAGTGCCTCGGTGGCTGAGGCTCGTGCGCAGCGGCGCGACGGTCACCGGCTTCGAGTCTGCCGACGGGAAGACATGGACCGAGACGGGGCGCGGCAACATCAGCGGCGTGGAGGGAGTGGTGTTCGCCGGACTCGTCGTCTGCTCGCACAGCAAGGATCAGCCGGCCACGGCGCAGTTCACAAATGTGAAGCTGCAGCGGACGAAGCCTTGAGCCCCGGTGGCGGGCCTGATACGCGCGGCGCGATGCAATTCTCCAACGTCACCGCAATCGCAAAGGCCAACGTCTATTTTGAGGGCCGGGTCGTCAGCCACACCATCCTCCTCGCCAGCGGCGAGAAGAAGACGCTCGGGCTGATTTATCCCGGGAAGTTCCACTTCGGCACTGCGAAGGCGGAGCGCATGGAGATCATCGCGGGCGCTTGCCGCGTGAAGCTCGACGGCCAGGAGGCCGCTCGCGATTTTGCGGCGGGCACGCACTTCGATGTCCCGGCGAACAGCGGTTTCGACATCGAGGTCGCCGAGGGCATCTGCGAATACGTCTGCTCCTTCCTCGACTGAGCCGAGCGCAGCGCCGTGCGCGCTGTGATCATACGAGATGCCCGAATCCCCACGACCCGCGTCCGGCACGAGCCTTTCCCCGCGGCTCGTGGAGATGCTGCTCGCGGTGGAAAAGCACGTCCTCCCGCTCGCCTATGTCTTCCTGGCGCTGGTCAGCGTGGATCCGCTGCTGGAGCATTTTGAAACATGGCGCTCCGTCGGCGGCGCGGCCTTTGCGCCGGTCGCGAGGGATGCGCTGCTCATCCTGCTGACGCTCTTCACCGCGACGGCGCTTTTTTTCAGCCGCCCGCCGGTCGCCGTGCCCGACCGGCTCGAGCAGGTGCTCATCCCGATCGCGATGAGCTACTATTTTCTCCTCTACGGGTTCGTGAACCGCCTCCCGGCACCGCTGGGAACGAACCTCCTGCCGTCCGCGATGCAGGCGCCGGCAGCCGTCGCGGGGATCGTGGTGAGCATCGCCGGCTACGCGGTGGCGATATGGGCGCTGTGCCACCTCGGCCGCTCGTTTGCGGTGCTCGTCGCGGTGAGGAAGGTCGTCATGTCCGGCCCCTACGCGCGGGTGCGGCACCCGATTTACCTCGGCTACGTCATCGACCACTGCGGCCTGCTGCTCACGAGCGGCTCCATCGCGATGCTCGTGCTCACGGCGGGCTTCCTCACGCTGCTGCGCCTGCGCGCCCGGCTCGAGGAGAAGAAGCTCGCGGAGGCGGATGAGGGCTACCGCGAATACGTCGCGCGGACGGGGTTTCTGTTTCCGAAATTCTGAGGCGGGGCGTGCGGCTCACTTCGTGATTTTGAACCGGTCGATCTCGTCGCCGCTGATGCTGATCTGCCGCAGTTCAAAGGTGGTCGGTGTGAGGTCCACGACGGAGAAGCTGTGCACGTCGGCGTTGAACTTCGCGGTGAACGGCTTGGGCCGGAAGGGCGTGTCCGACGCCTTTTTCTCCGCGGACTTTGAGTCGGGCTTCGCGCCTTTCTTGTCGCTCTTCGGTTTGTAGAGCGTGGCACCGCCGCCGCCGCTCACGAGGTAGATGATGCCTTCCGGCTTCGTGGTGGCGGCGCCGTCAAAGCGTTCGTCAAAGGTGAACTGCCCATCGACGACCTTGATGGGGCGCGTCTCGCTCTTTGCGGGGTCCGGGGCGAACCGCAGCGGCTTCGAGCGCTGGTAATTGTGGACGTGCCCGGCGAACACGACGTTCACGCCGCATTTCTCAAACGTCGGCGAGAGCAGCCGCATGTGCTGCTCGTCACCGTGCTGCGATGAGCTGTGGAAGCCGGGGTGATGGAAGCAGACGAATTTCCACGGCTGATTGGTCGCCATGAGGTCTTTCTCGAGCCACGGGATGAGTGCGCGCGGGTCGGTGTAGCGGTTCGAGTCGATGCTCACGATGTGCGCCGGGCCGTAGTCGAACGAGTATGCGTTCAGAGCGGGATACTCGGCGCCGGCGCGCTTGCGGAACGCCTCCGCGACCGCCGCGTTGCTGCCGAGCGGCGTCGTGCTGACGGCGGGGCTGGGACCGTTCTTCGGCGCGGTGAAGGCGTAGAAGGCCGCGTAGGCGTCGGGATAGTCGGGGAGCTTCGTGTTGTCCGTGTCGTGGTTGCCGAGGACGGCGTAGAACGGGACGCTCGCCATGAGCGGCGCGCCGGTTTTTTCACCGGGCGTTGGGACGTCGTTATACACGTTCCAGAAATGGTGCGTGTATTGGAGCAGGCGGCCGCCGGGATAGACGATGTCGCCGAGTGCGATGAGGAACTCGGGCTTCTGCTGCGCGATGCGGAAGGCGATGGTGTTTTGCTCCGGCTTTGCGCTCGCCATGTCGCCCACGGCCACGAAGCGCACCGGCTTCGTCGCAGTGGCGCGTGTCTTGAACGAACCCCCGCGCACGATCGACGCGCCGAGTTTCACGCGGTAGGAGATCTCGCTGTCAAACGGCAGCCCGGGCAGCTCCGCACGGTAGCGGAGGTAATGCTGCGGAACCTCGCGGATGATGACCGGCGGCTCCTTGTGATCCTTGTCCTCCGCCGCGGAAGGCGCGGGCTTCTTCGCGGGCTCTGGAGCTTTCGCCGGGGTTGCCGGCTTCGGCTTTGGCGGATCGAAGTCGAGCGCGAGTCGCGTGATTTTCGCCTGCTGCATCGGCCTGCCTGCGGCACCGAACTCAACGGTGAACTCGCCGGGCTTCTGGTCCGTGAGCCATGTGAGCACCTTCGAGTCGGTGCCAGTGAGGGAGGCGCCGTCGCCGGGCTGCAGGTAGGGTTTCACGACGACGGTCTGCGCGTGCGCGGTGAAGACGAGCGCGGAAAGCGGGAGGATAAGGCGTTTGAGCATGGTGTGAGGAGGCACATTTCGAAATCCCGCACGTCCCGCACAATTGGAAATCATTTTGAAACCGCGGCGCCGCGAGATTTTTTCCAGAGCGTGCTTGCGCGTTTCGCCGCCGCCGCTAGAACGGGCGCCCCTTACCAAACAAAACACCTCCTTTTTTATGCCAGAACGCATTGGATTCGTCGGAGTCGGCCGCATGGGCGCAAATATGGCGCGCCGCCTCAAGGACGTCGGTTACCCAGTGACCGCCGTGTATGACATCAACTTCGAGACCGCCTCGGATCTCGCCGTCGAGCTCGGCGCTGAAGCCTGCACGAAGCTCTCGCGCGTGACCGAGCTGAGCGACGTCATCATCACTGTCGTCACCGACGACAAGGCGCAGCTCCACATTTTCACGAACAGGAAGGACAACCTGCTCATGGGCGCAAAGGGCCGCGTCTTCGTGAACTGCGCGACCATCTCGCCGGCCACGCATGTGCAGGTGGAAAAGCTCGCGAAGAAGGCGAAGGCCGCGTCGCTCGAGGGCTGCATGGCCTCGTCGATCAACCAGGCGCGCGCCGGCACGCTCTACCTCATGTGCGCGGGCGAAAAGGCGACCTTTGAGAAGGTGAAGCCGATCCTCACGAAGCTTTCCGACGACGGAAAGCTGATGCGCTACATCGGCAAGGCTGGCCAGGCCGCGCAGGTGAAGGCGCTCGTGAACATGGTGATGAACATCAACACCGCCGGTCTCGCCGAGGGCCTCGGCCTCGGCGCCGCGCTCGGTCTCGACCTGAAGGTGCTCTCGGAAGTCTTCTCGCAGACCGGCGCGAACTCGCGCGTGCTCGTCACCGACGGCGAGGACATGATCAACCGCGACCACTCGTGCTTCTTCAGCGCCGCGCACGCGGCGAAGGACAGCGGCATCGCGCTGAAGCTCGCCAAGCAGCAGAAGCTCAACCTTCCCCTCGCCGCCGCCACCTTCGCCCAATACTCGAAGATGGAGAAAGTCGGCCTCGGTGCCCTCGACAAGAGCGGCATCGCCGAGCTGACCTTCAAGGGCCGCGGGCCGAGGAAGAAGAAGTGACTCGTGACTGGTGAATGGTGACTAGTCGCCATTCTGCACCAGTCGCCAATCACAATTCACCAGTCACACTTTCGCCGACACGGCGGATCTCCAAACAACCAACAACCAAACAAAACACACATGAGCTACGTTCCCATGATCAGTTCCGGAGTCGCCGGCCCGCTCGGCGCGCTCCATCTCCCCCGCCTCTGGCTGAAAGTCAGCCTCGAAGCAGCGGGCAAACTCGCCGCCGGCTACCCCGGCCTCGGCAAAGGCTACGACCAGATGACCTGCGACCAACTCGGCTTCGACGGCAACGCCGCCATCGAGTTCATCAGGGCCAACAAGCCCACCTACCCCCAGTTCGAGGCGTGGGTGCGCCAGAACGCGAAGAAGCTCACCAAGGCCGACATCCAGCGCCACAACCTCGCCATCCTCGGCTACTGCCACGACGACGGCACGCGCAAGGGCATCCTCAGCGCGAGCGGCCTGCCGGACGACGGCAGCGTGCTCCCCGGCGCGATCGACCTGAACAACCTCGACGACTGGTTTGAATTCCACCAGGCCGTGCTGAAGTAAGCACGGGCCAGTGCCCCCACAGAAAGCCGGCTCGGGAAACTGAGCCGGCTTTTTTGCGCCCCGGACCTGCCGTCACACCGGCAGCTTCACCCGGAACGTCGCACTCTCACCCTCGGTGCTCTCGGCGGTGATGCTGCCGCCGTGCGCGTTCACGATCGCCTGCGCGATCGCGAGCCCGAGCCCCGCATGGCCGGCGGTGCGCGCCTTGTCGGCGCGGTGGAAGCGTTCGAAGACGTGCGGCAAGTCCGCCGCGGGGATGCCCGGCCCGGTGTTCTGCACGGTGAGCGTCGCTTCGCCGTCGCCGGGCGCAGTCGTGATGCGCAGGCTGCCGCCGTCGCAATTGTATTCGACCGCGTTCGCCAGGAGGTTCGTGACGACCTGCGTGATGCGCTCCGCATCGCAGCGGCACGGCGAGCGGGAAAGCTCGGCGTGGATCGTGATGCCACGCTTTTCCGCGAGAGGGCGGATCAATTCCACGGAGTCAGCCGCGATCCTCGAAAGGTCGCAGTCGGTCCGGCGCAACGGCTCCTGTCCGGCATCCATCCGCGCAAGTTCGAGCAGTGATTCGATCAGCCCGCGCATCCGCTGCGCGGCCCGCTGGCAGGCTTCGATCGTCTCGCGGTATTCGGCAGCGGAGCGCTCGCGGGTGAGCGCGGACTGAGCCTGCGTGAGCAGCACCGTCACGGGCGTGCGCAGTTCGTGCGCGGCATCGGCGGTGAAGCGAGCCTGCTGCGCGAAGGCCGTATCGAGCCGTGCAAAGGTGGTGTTCAGCACTCCCGCGAGCCGGCCGAGTTCGCTGTCGGTCTCGCCAATGTTGATGCGCTGCGAGAGATCGCCGGCGGCGATTTTCTCCGCCGTCGCGCCGATGTCCTCCACGGGACGGATGGCGCGCGTCGCGAGCCACCAGCCGCCGATGAGTCCCGCGACGAGCACGGCACCACCGATGGCGCTGAGGACGGCGGCGAATTTCCTCAGCTCGGCTTCCTCCGCTGCGATGGAGCGGCCGACGAGCACGCAGTCCACCGGTGCCGCGAAGAGGAACGACTCGCGGAATTCGCCCCGCATGCGCACCGCCGCGTCGCGGCTCTGCGGGAGCGGGATGGATGGCGGCGCGTTTGGGGAGCGCAGGAGCGGATCCTTTGCACGGAGCCAGACAGCGAAATAATAGCCTGCATCACCGGCGAAGAGCGCGGACTGCTGCGGCGTGAGCCGGAGTTCGCCCAATGGCGCCGGACCTTGCGGCGGCGTGCCGCGCTGGCCTTCGCCCGGCGGCTGGCGGTTTGCGGACCGCAGCGCGACGACGAGCGCGGAGACGCGCGTCTGGATTTCCTCGTCGATTCGCTGGAAGCGCCGCGCCTTTTCGAAATGGAACGCCGTGAAGCCGAATCCGCACAGCACCGCGACGAGCAGCGCACCATACCAGAGCTGCAGGCGCCAGCGGATGGACTTCGGGAAGCGCATCACCCCTCGATGCAATAGCCGTGGCCGCGGCGTGTGGTGATGAATTCGTGGCCGAGCTTCTTGCGCACATTCGAGACATGCACATCGAGGAGGTTTGAAAGCGAGTCGTCGTTTTCGTCGAAGAGATGCTCGTAGAGCTGCGTGCGGGTGACGACCTCGCCGCGGTGCAGCGCGAGGAACTCGACGAGCGAATACTCGCGCGCGGTGAGTTCCACGGGCTTCCTCCGGTGCAGGACCGTGCGGGACGCGATGTCGACCGTCACGTCGCCGATTTCGATGAACGACCGCGCCTCGCTCGCCCCGCGCCGGATGATTGCGCGCAGCCGCGCGAGCAGTTCGGGAAGGTCGAAGGGCTTCACAAGATAGTCGTCCGCTCCGGTGTCGAGGCCGCGCACCCGGTCCGCGCTGCGGTCACGTGCGGTGAGCAGCAGCACGGGCGACTTCCTTTTCATGCGCAGCCGCCGCAGCACTTCCCAGCCGTCCATCCGCGGGAGCATCACGTCGAGCACGATCGCGTCGTAGTTCACCTCGAGCGCCTTGTAGAGGCCGTCCTCGCCGTCCGCCGCCGTGTCCACGGCGTAGCCCTCCTCGCGCAGCGAGCGCGCGAGGCTGCGCAGGAGGTCGGGCTCGTCTTCGACGATGAGGATGCGCATGGGGTGAGTGTTGTCGCGCGACCTTAACGGCAGATGAAGCGCGGGCGGAAGCGGTGCGTCGGAAAATTTCCGCACTTCATTCTTCCTTAAGGTCGCCGCGCACAACGTCGCGGCATGACATTCCCTCATCGCCGCTTTGCCGCAGTCGCGCTGCTGCTCTCCGTCGCTGGCACTTCGCCCGCGCATGACATCCATGACGGTGGTGTCGCCGCTCATTCCTCCACGCCACCTGGCGAGCTGGTCGAGGCGTTGCGCACGGGAAAAGGCATCCCCGCCGCGGACAGCGACGCGGCGCGGGCGTTTGCCGCCCGGCTTCTTTCCCGCCGATCGAATCGCACGGATGGCGCGACGCGTCTGCCTCAGCGTCGGGTGTCGCAGCGTGCAATGGCCGAGCGCGCGGCCGCCGTCTCCTGGCCGCGCTGGGAATATGTGACCACGCCGTTCAATCCGCTCGACGCCTTTGCCAGCGCGTCGTTTCTGCCGGTCACCTACACCCCGCCCGCGGGCAATGGTTTGCTCATGGCGTCGTCGTTCGCGCCGTTCAAACCGAAGGTGCGCACAAACTGGGATGGGACGACCTTCTTCATCGAGGGCGACAACATGCCGGACGGGATGCCGAACCGCATGGCGGGCATCACGACCTGGCAGCAGCAGGTGCCGCTGCCGGTGGCGTATTTTGCGGGCACGACAAACCCGGAAAATGCGGCGGGGTCTCTGGGCTACAAGCAGCCGAACTATTGGCGGCTGCCGCTGGTGCCGACAGTCGCGCCGTCGCCGACGCTGATTTTCACGCCGGGTTCGACGACGAACAACTTCCAGCGCGGCGCGATCGCCATCGCCTCGAACGGCGTCGCAATTTTCAACCCGGCAAACAACACGGGCCATGTGTCGTATGAAATCGGCGAGCTGGACTACTACGGCGGTCACAGCGGCATGGCGGATGACTATCACTACCACATCATCCCCACGCACCTCTCGTCGCGTTATGGCGGACCGCTGAGCGACGACAAGCCGCTTGCGTGGGCGCTCGATGGATATCCGATTTACGGCTACGTGGAGCCGGATGGCAGCGCGCGGCAGGCGCTGGACTCCAATGGCGGCCACGACATCGGCAACGGCTGGGGCTACCATTACCACGCGATCGGCACGACGACGCGGGACGCGACGCACCCCTACGGCACCCCGCAGTCACCTTACACGATGACGTCGTTCCGGGGCACGGTGGTCAATTTCGGAGGGCAGGTGGACGGGCAGCCGGAAGTCAGCGCCATCCGCGCGGACGGCACGGGCGGCTACAATGCGAAGCCAATCTCGGGGGCCTACATCGTGGCTTTCATGAATCCCGCACCGCTGGTCACGGATGGCAGCGGGAATCTGAATCTGCCCGCGGGCGTGAATCTCACGGGCTGCTCGACGACGTTCGACAGCGCGACGGTGAATTGCGCGAGCACAGCAGGACTCGCGCAGGGCATGGCGATCGTCGGCCTCGGAGTCGCCAACAACGCGACGGTCACCCAAGTGAACAGCGCGACACAGTTCACCATCAGCACTCCGGCGCTGGCCACGACGACAGGGCGGAACTTTTCGGCCGTGTCCCTCTCCGCAGCGTCAGCGGACAATTACGTCATGCGCGTGAACATGGGCGGCACGGACTACGACGAGTGCTGGAAGATCAACCGCGGCGTGAACCCGCGAACACTCACGATGACGTGGCGCGCGCAGGCGCTCATCAGCGGCCAGCTCAGCGGCCCGGTGGTGACGACGACGAGCACCTACACGCCGAACTCGAACAATCCCGCAGCAGTGAATCGCCTCACGGCCTACACGATGTCGGGTCCGAGCCAGCTCGCCATTCCCGACACGGGCCAGACGATCGACACCACGGCGACCTTCGGTGAGGACTCGGACTACGCGATTCATCCGCAGCAGTTCACCGACAACGGCAACGGCACGATCACCGACAACGTGACGGGCCTCATGTGGCAGAAAGTGGACAACGGCGAGAGCACATGGGAGACGGCGGTGGCGAATGCCGCGAGTGTGAACACGGGCGGCCACACCGACTGGCGCCTGCCCACGCCGAGCGAGCTTTTCAGCGTCTTCAATCACAACAGCGCGAACCCCGCGCTGAACACGACCTTCTTCCCGAACAATCCGGGTGGCGCGGCCGAATACTGGTGGACGAGCGACATCTTCGGCGCGAGCACGACACAGGCGTGGTGCGCAAATTCCGGCGGCGGTCTCGGGCCGAAACCGAAGGCGGAGACGATCAGTGCGGGCGGCGCCTTCCGCTACCACGCCCGCTACGTGCGCGGCGCGAAGCCGACGAACACGCACAACTACCAGAACAACGGCGACGGCACGGTGACCGACCTCGACACGGGCCTCATGTGGACGCAAATCCCCGGCCCCGCAGTGACGTGGGATGCTGCGCTCAGCTACACGGAAGGCCTCTCGACCGGCGGCTTCAACGACTGGCGCCTGCCGAATGTGAAGGAACTCCAGACGCTCACGGACTACTCGCTCGCGACCGCGACCGGAGCCGGCACGGCGCTGAAGCCGAGCATGAACCAGACGATGTTCGCGAAGACGCTCACGAACTGCACGACGACTGCGGGCGGGACGACCATCACCTGCGCGGACACGACCGGCCTCCTTCCCGGTATGCCGCTCGTGGATGATTCATCGTCGAACATCGCCGGCGCCTACATTCCCTACGCCACGCCACCGACGGTGAGCACGGTCATGAATGCCACCACATTCACCGTGAACAGCGGCACGGGCATCAACGCCGGTTCCGGCCTCACGCTGAAGGCGCTGCCGCCGCCGACGGCATTCTGGAGTTCGACCTCGCAGAACAATGTGACGGCCAACGCGTGGGTCGTCGAATTTGGCACGAACAACTCCTCGTCGCCGGCGCGCAATTCACAGGGCATCATCAGCCAGAACGTGAAGACCGCGGCGTATCCCGTCTTCGCCGTGCGCACGACCTCAGTCGCGACACAGATCGCCGTCGCGCAGGGCGCAAACACACTCACGGACGGCGTGAGCACTGTCGGCTACACGGCCTCCGGATCGAAACCATTCACGATCACCAACACTGGAGTGACTTCGCTCACGTTCAACAGCGTGACGATTGACGGGGCAAACTCGGCCAACTTCACGCTCTCCGGCGCACCGGTGAACGGCACGGTGATTCCGCCGAACGGCACCGCGACTTTCAGCGTGTCATTCAACGCCACGAGCGCGGCGACGTATTCCGCGTCGCTGCGCATTGACAGCAGCGACACGGCAGTGGGCGCGGCGTTTGATGTGAACCTCACGGGCACCATCCCTGTGATCGCAAATGTCGCCGTGAGCCCTGCGACACCGACGAATGCGGACACCCCATTCGTCTCAGCAAAAGTCACTCCCATCGCGGGGCGCACGATTTCCCAGGTGCAGCTCACCTACAACGTCGGTTCGCAGACGACGAATACGGTGTTCAACGAGACGATGGCCGCCTCGGCCACCGTCACGAACCCATGGGACGGCGTGGGTGTGTATAATTGGACAGTCACGACGCAGGCGGGCGCCGGCAACATCACCCAAAACACCGCTGCAAACCACACGCCGAACGGGCAGGGAAATCCGTGCGGCCTGCAGTTCAGCAAAGGATCGGCGACGGCGACGCAGACGATGGTCACGACGACAAACGCGATCAACACGACGGGCCTCTCGGGTTATGTGGAGTTTTACACGAGGAACGTGAACGTGGCGGCGGGACTCGGCTGGATTCTGCAAGTGTCGCCGGACGGCGGCACGACGTGGAACACGCGCGCGAGCGGACTCACGGGCACGGCGGAGAGTTCGTTTCAGTATAATCGCTACGATTTCGTCGGAGGGGCGACGGGAGCTTCGGAACTGACGGGCAACCTGAAGCTCCGCTTTCAGTTCATCGGCAACGGCACCGGCGGCTCGGGGGCGACGAAAACCTTCATTGACGACGTGGTGATCAAAACGGTCACAGGCAATCCGCCCGTCACCGTGACCATGTTCGATGATGGCCTGCACGGAGATGGCGCTGCGGGCGACGGCATCTATGGCGTGCAGCTTCCGGCATTCAACGCAGGGACCAATGTGACCTTCTCCGTGACAGCCACGGACAGCACGAGTGTGGTGACGACCCTCGCCGGCGCGGGGAGCTACATCACGACGCTCCCGCTCTCGATCACGACGACATCGCCGCTGCCGGGCGCGCTCACCAGTGCGCCATACAACCAGGCGCTCGCCGCGACGGGCGGCACCGGGCCATACACTTGGAGTGTGACGGCAGGAACATTGCCGCCAGGAATCACGCTCGGAGCGAACGGCGCATTCAGCGGCACCGGGACGAGTGCAGGCACGGCGAACTTCACCGCGACCGTCACGGACAGCGTCGGGCATTCGGCATCGCAGGCATTCTCCCTCTCCGTAAAAGTGCCGCCGAACATCGTGATCGTTGTCACCGACGACCAAGGCTGGGCGGATGTGGGCTACCACACCGCGCCGGGACAGGTGCCGATCCAGACGCCCACGATGGACAGCTTCGGCACGACGCGCGCGGGGAGCATTCGCATGGAGAAATTTTACGCCACCACCGTGTGCAGCGTGACGCGCTCGACTTTGCTCACGGGACGCAATGCGATCCGCACCGGTGTGAACAACGAGCGCGGGCTCGATTTGAGCGAGCACATCATGCCGCAGACGTTCAACACAGCGGGCTACCAGAGCTACATGGTCGGCAAGTGGCACCTCGGCGGCTCGGACAAAAACCAGAGCTTCACGACTGTGAACGGCGTGAACACGCGCATCATCCAGGAGGGCACGGAATACGCGCCGCACAACCGCGGCTGGCTTTCGCACTACGGCCAGTATTCGGGCGCGATTGATTACTTCACGCACCAGTCCGCCGAGACGCTCAGCGAGGATCATCCCGATTGGTGGCTGAACGGCGTGCAGCAGGACGGCCCGAGCGAACACACCGATTCGCAGGGACATGGCGGTTGGGCGCCAGACCTGCTGGCGGACAAGGCGATCGCTCACATCCAGAAGCGCGACCCGAACAAACCGCTGCTGCTCTACGTGGCGTTCAATTCGATCCACGGCCCTGTCTCCGCTCCAGCGCCGCTCATTTCAAAATACCAAAGCCTTGGCGTGACCGATCCGCAGCGGCGACTGATTTGCGCAGCCGTGGACGGCATGGATGCGGCCATGGGGCGCGTGCTCGCCGCGCTCGACACCGCGGGCATCACGAACAACACGCTCGTCGTGTGGTTCAGCGACAACGGCGGTGACCTCACGAAGGGCTCGCTCAATTCGCC
The DNA here is from genome assembly GCA_044221035.1 of Chthoniobacteraceae bacterium. Taxonomy (GTDB): domain Bacteria; phylum Verrucomicrobiota; class Verrucomicrobiia; order Chthoniobacterales; family Chthoniobacteraceae; genus SXWH01. Next base: position 31,389 of record JBGAPU010000043.1, read on the forward strand.
TCTGCGCGGCGACAAGGGCGACAGCTACGAGGGCGGAATGCACATGCCCGCCGGCGTCTGCTGGCCGGGCGTGCTGCCCTCGGGTGTGACAAGCAACCAATACATGTGGGTCGGCGACGTCTTTCCGACGATCTGCTCCGCGGCAGGCGTGACTCCGCAGAACACCAAACCCCTCGACGGCGTGGACCTGTGGCCGTCGCTGCTCGCGGCAAACAGCAATGCAACGACCACGCTGCGCCCGGGCAACAAGACGCTCGTGACGGTGAGCGCCGCACCGATTGCGATCAACAGATTCACCGATCCGGTGAACGGCGGAAACAAGGACTTCAAACTCATCCGCACCCGCGTGGGCGCGAGCACGGTGAACGAGTTGTTCAACCTCACCGACGATCCCTACGAGACCACGGAGCTCTCAGCCAACTCCGCCTACGCCGCCATCGTCGCGTCGCTGACGGCTGACATCACCGCGATCACCGCCGAGGACTACAAGCCCTACGTCGGCCCGCCGCTGATCGCGAACACTGTTGCGCAGGGCACCAACATCACGCTCTACGCGCCGTTCACCAGCTACAAGACGCCGACCGTGCAGTGGCGGAAGAACGGCGTGGCCATCAGTGGAGCGACGAGCTTCACGCAAGTCACCGACCCGACGAGCGCGCTCGTCACCGGCGCCTACACGACGACTTTCACGCTCAGCAACGCGGCGCCGGCGGATGCGGGCAGCTATGACGTGGTGATCACGAACGTCGCCGGGAGCACGACCAGCGCGCCGGGCGCGGTCGCTGTCGTCGTCGGTGCGCCGGCACTCACAACACTGCCCACTTTCACAAAGGGCACGAGCCAGACGGTGTCCTGGTCCGCCGTGCCGACGGCGACGAGTTACACCGTGCAGACTGCGAGTGATGTGAACTTCACCAATATCGTAGGCGCGCGGACGAGCAGCACGACGAGCGCGACCTTCGCCGGGCTCGCGAGCGGCACGCAGTATTGGTTCCGCGCCACGGCGACGGACGGTGTGACCACGTCGGATTTCAGCGGCGTCGTGACGAGCACGCAGGACGCGGGCAATCCGACGATTGCGATCTCCAGCCCGGTAAACGGCTCGGTGACGACCGCAACTTCGATCGTCGTCTCTGGCACCGCTGGCGACGCGATATCGGGCGTCGCCTCGGTCACTGTGAACGGGGTCGCTGCGACGACTAGCGACGATTACGCGCATTGGTCCGCGACAGTGCCGCTGAATGTCGGCTTGAACGCGATCAACGCGACGGCGCTCGACAACGCACAGAGCGGCGGCAACAGCAGCACCACATCGATCAGCGCCACGCTTGCTCCAAATGCCGCGGTAATTGCGAACATCACGATGGGCCCCGCTTCGCCGACCTATCTCGACAATGTGTGGGTGACCGCGCTGGTCCAGACCGCGCCGCTTGCGCCGGTCTCGACGGTGCAGCTCACCTACAATGTCGGAACACCGATCAGCACGACCGTATTTCGCGAGGTGTTCAGCAACACATCGGCCAACAATTGGTCCTCGGGTGGCGCGAGCGCGAATCTGGGTGCGCAAAACCAATGGATCACACCGGGCACAACACAGGTGCGCCAGGCAATCGGCACATCGAACAACACCACGCCCATCGTTCTCACAAACTGCACGCTGAGCGGTTCGTCTGTGACATGCAGCAGCACGGCCAGCCTGTGGCCGGGGATGCTGGTGACGGGGCCAAACATTCCGGGCGCGACCAACGGCAACACATCGGGGACGGGGAGCACGAAAATCAGCGCCATCACGAGCGCGACGACATTCACGCTTTCGCAGTCTGCTTCGGCAAATGCGGGCGGCGTGACGCTGACCGTCGCGGGTGTGACTCTCACAAACTGCGCGACGACTTCGGCGAGCCCGTTCACGGTGACGTGCGACAGCACGGCGGGTCTCGTGAACGGCATGGCGCTCACAGGCACCGGGCTTGCAAACAACGCGACGGTCGCGAGCGTCACCGACGCAACTCACTTCAACATGAGTGCCGCGCCGACGACTCCGGGATCAGGGCTCACGCTGTCCGCCTCGGGCGCAGCCGCGGAGTTTCAAGTGGGCACGGCGGCCTCGGCTTCGTTTGAGACGAGTGCAGCCATCAGCACGGCGGGCGTGAACTCAGGTTATGTGGAGTTCCACGTGCAGACGCGCGACCTCGCGTCGTCGAACAACTGCGGCTGGGCGCTGCAGGTTTGGAATTCGACCGACAACACGTGGACGACGCGTGTTTCCGAAGACTGGAACACGAAGACCGTGAACCTCACGAACTGCGTGCTGAACACGGCGGGCAGCCTGAGTGGCAGCACGACGGTGACCTGCACGAGCACCGCGGGCCTCACGACTGGCCGCGTGGTGGCGGGACAGAATGTTTACGTGACCGGCACCGCGAGCCCGACGAGCGCGGTCATCACGGGAACGGACACGACAAACTTGAAGGCCGGGATGTTCGTGTCCGGCAGCGCCGGGATTCCGAATGGCGCGCGCATTCTCACGATCGATTCGGGCACACAGTTTACGATGAATGTGAACTCGACCGTGGTGTCGGCGACGACGGTGAATTTCGCAGCCGCCCATTTTGCGGCGAACGCGACGGTGAGTTCGATCACGAACGCCACGACCTTTGTGCTCAACACGCCTGCCTATGTGAACACCACGGCGAGCCCCATCGGTGCGACGGCCACGACGCTCAACCACGGCTTCCAGCTCTTCCACTACGACCTTTCGGGCAACGAGCTGAACGGCAGCATCAAGCTCCGCTTCACTTCCACCGGCTACGCGCCGGCGACCCCGGCGCGCGTGCCGCGCGTGGACATTGACGACATCACGGTCGCGACCACCACGCTGCCGCCGCCGCTCACAATCACGATGCATGATGACGGCCTGCATGGTGACGGCGCGGCGGGGGATCACATTTACGGTGCGCAGATTCCCGCCCAGGCGGGTGGCACGAGTGTCGGCTATTTTTTGACGGCGACAGACATCAACAGCAACGTCACCACGTCGGGTTCATCGTCCTTCACGGTGAACACCGGGCTGACTGACGCGACGTTCGGAAATTCGGAGTTCCTCTCGATACCAACCGACACCGGGGTGACGCTCACTGCAGTGCCGCTGAGCGACCAGGATGCATACATTGAATACGGCACCGTGTCCGGCAGCTACACGGCGGCGACTTCAGCCACGGCATTCCCTGTCGCTACTGGGCCCGTCCGCATTGCGCTCACCGGGCTGCAGCCGGACACGAAGTATTTCTACCGCCTGCGCCATCGTGCGACGGGCACCACTCCGTTCAGCGCGCGCGGCGAGCGCAGCTTCCGAACGGCCCGCGCGCGCGGATCGTCGTTCACCTTCACGATCACGGCGGACCCGCATCTCGACTTCAACACGGATGCGACGCTCCTCACCCGGGCGATGGTGAACCTCACGCTCGACCAGCCCGACTTCCACGTGGACCTCGGGGACATCTTCATGACCGACAAGATGGCGGACACCGTCGCTGGCGTCCCGGCGGCCTGGGGTGGCGGCCCGCTGAGCCAGTCTCAGGTGAACCTGCGCGCGCTCATCTTCCGCAACTACTTCGAGCTCGCCTGCCACTCGATCCCCTACTTCTTCACGCTCGGCAACCACGAGGCGGAATACGGCTACATCTTTGCCGCGGCGGCGGACAAGCAGAACAATGTCCCGGCGTGGAACCTGAAGGCGCGCAAGGCCTACTTCCCGGCACCGCAGCCGAACTCCTTCTACAGCGGCAACGGCACGCCGATGGACTACGCCGGCGGCACGCTCGGCCTGCTGGAGAACTACTACGCTTGGGAGTGGGGTGACGCGCTCTTCGTCGTGCTCGATCCGTTTTGGAACACGATGACCAATCCAAACTCCGCCAATGACGCCTGGCACTGGACCCTCGGCAAAACCCAATACGACTGGCTGAAGACAACGCTGCAGAACAGCAGCGCGAAATATAAGTTCGTTTTCATGCATCACATCGTTGGCGGCACGACCACGCTTGCCGATGGCACGACGCCGCAGTTTGCCGCCCGCGGCGGCGTGGAGTCGGCGGACAAATTCGAGTGGGGCGGAAAGAACACCGACGGCACGGATGGATTTGCGTCCCACAGGCCGGGTTGGGACATGCCGATCCACCAGTTGCTCGCGGCGAACAAAGTGAACGCGGTTTTCCACGGCCACGACCACTTCTATGGCTACCAGACGCTCGACGGCATCGTGTATCTCGAATGTCCGCAGCCCGGCACCGCGAACTACGTGACGCTCGGCAGCGCTGCGGACGGGAAATACACACAGGGCGTGCTTTTGCCGAACAGCGGGCACATCCGTGTCACAGTCACGCCGGGCCAGGCACTCGCGGAATACGTGCGCGCATACCGCCCACAGGATGAGAACGCGACGACGCACAACCGGGATGTGAGCCACAGCTTCACGATGCAGCCGCGCGTGTATGCGTTGGTGGAAATCGCGGAGAAGGCTGCGGGTTCCGTGTCATTCCGCTGGAACGCCGTGCCGAACAAGGCCTACGCGGTGCAGTGGTCGCCGGATCTTGTGAATTGGACGACCATCGACACGGTCACATTCCCGTCGGTCCAGACGAACGGAGGCTACACCGACACCAATGCCGCGCGTGTGGGCGAAGCGAAGGGGTTCTACCGGGTGAGCTACACGCCATGAAACGCCACGTCCTGTTCATCGCCGCAGTGTTCGTGTTTGCGCCCGTTGACGAGTTGCACGCCCAGCTTCCGACCGTCACGCCCGCGAACCGCCCGCGCCCGGTGTTCACCGTGGAGGATTTCAAGGCGCAGACACCGCGGAGCAAGGAGGGGGCATTCCTGATGGAAGTGCCGCAGATTCTCCACACGGCGAATTCACCGGAAGTGCAGGCGGTGCTCGCGGGGCAGACCATCGAAACGACCGGCCAGGTGGCCCGCGACGCCGCCGTGAATGATGGGAGGCATTTCCGCATTTCCCGGACGCAACTGCACTGCTGTGCGGAGCATGCGAGCGAGTGCTCGGTGCTGCTCGAATTTGCCGAGCCGCCATCTGCGCTGAAGGATGGGACGTGGGTGACGACCACCGGGGTGGTAATCTACAAGCGGGATGGCGCCAAAACGATCGTCGTGATTCGCGTCAGTTCGATCAAGGAGACGCCAAAGCCCGCGGTGACGCTCCTGCAGTGAAGCACCGCTGAGGCCGGTTGCTTCATTCCGGCCGCTGCGACGACGCGGCGTGGCGAGTCGGGTCTTCCCAAGACTGGCAGCTTCACCTTGGCTTAAGGTGATTCGCGCAACACTCGCATCATGAAAACGAGACCTCTCCACTGGACTGGCTGTGCGGCGCTCCTGTCACTTGCCGGCGCCGCCGTTGCGTCGGCGCACGACATCGGCGGAAGCGACGTGAATCCGCGCTACGACTTCTCTGTGACGCCGCCGGGAGTGCTGCTCGCGCAGGCGAACGCGCCGCGGAACCGCGTGCAAGTCGGCGGACGCAGTGTGCGGACGAACCGTCCTGTGCAGGCCTCGGCGTTTGAGGCGTTCGCCCCGGAGGTGGGCGTGCGGTGGGATGAGCGGTTCCTCTTCATCGAGAGCAACGGGCTGCCGTCGCACAACATGATGGTGGGCATCACGGCGTGGCAGCAGCAGGTGCCGCTGCCGCAGAGCTACACGGGCGACAATGCGTGGCGCATCCCGCTCGCGCCGGTGCCGGCGAAGGAGGTCGTCTCGATCAAGAACCGCTTCCTCCGCGGCGCGATCGCGATCGCGGCGAATGGAATCCCGATTTTCAATCCGCAGAACAACCGCGGCGAAGTGTCCGCGGAAATCGGCGAGCTCGACGAGTGGGGCGGACATTGCGGACGCGCGGATGACTACCACTACCACGCGGCGCCGCTGCATTTGCAGAGTGTGCTGGGGGAGAAATTGCCGATCGCGTATGCGCTCGATGGCTATCCGATTTACGGGCTCACCGAGCCGGATGGCACGCAGCCGGGCGGGCTCGATGCGTTCAACGGGCACACGACGAATGCACTCGGTTATCACTACCATGCGTCGAAAAAATATCCGTATGTGAACGGCGGCTTCCACGGCGAGGTTGTCGAGCGCGAGCAGCAGGTGGACCCGCAGCCGCACGCGCAGCCGGTGAGGCCGGCACTGCAGGCGCTGCGTGGCGCGAAGATCACAGGATTCACGACTTCGCCGGATGACAGGCAGCGCAGCCTTGCCTACACGGTGAACGGCAGGCCGGCGGCGGTGAATTTTTCCGGCAATCCGGATGGCTCGTGGAAGTTCACGTTCGTCTCCACCGACGGTTCGAAGCAGGAGGAAACCTACACGCGGCGTTCCGACGGTGCGGGCCGTGGGCGCGGCGGTGAACCGGGTGGCCCGCCACGGCGAGACTCCGCAGGTGGACCTCCGCGGGATGATCGAGGCGGTCCCGGTGGGCCGCCACCGCCCCGTGACGAACGCAATGCCCAACCGGGACGCGCTGATCGTGGTGGTCCTCAGGATCGTCGCGGCGATCCGCGCGAAGGTGAACCGGCGAACAGCGGCCCGAGCATCGCGATGGACGCGCTGAAAAAGCCGGGCGCGAATTTTGTCCTCACAAGCCCTGAAGTTGGCGCCGATGGAAGGCTGCCTGTGGAATTCACCGGCGACGGCAGGGGCTCGACGCTCCCGCTCGCGTGGCGCGGCGCGCCTGCGCGCACACAGAGTTTCGCGCTCGTGATGGATCACCTCACGCCGGACAACGCGGTGAAATCGTATTGGGTGATGTGGGATATTCCCGCCAGCACGGCGAGCCTGCCGAAGAATGTGAGCGGCGTCGGCAAGGTCGGCACGAGCTTCCGCGGCACGAACGGCTACGAGCCGCCGCACTCGAAGGGGCCTGGCAAGAAGACCTACGTGCTCACCATCTACGCGCTGGCGTCGCCCGTGCAGCTCACACAGCAGGCGCGTGAGGTGACGCGCGAAGTGCTCCTCACTGCGATGCAGGGAAAAGTTCTCGCGAGTGCATCACTCGACGTGAACTATGATCGCAGTGGCGTGGCAGGTGCACAGGGCGACACTCCGCCGCGTCCCGGCGAAGGCCGTCCGCCGCGCGGTGGACAAGGCGGGCCGGATGCCCAGCGGCCTCCCCGTCGCGATGGTGTGGCCGATCAGGGTGGCGGAAACTCACCAAATATTCCGAGTCGCGCCGATCAGCCGCCGCCGCAACCGCCGCAGCAGGTCCAGCCCGATGATCGCAAGCCCGCCGGTTCTGGCGGCTCAGGCGGTCGCAGCCCTGGTGGAAAGGCTGGCGGGAAAGGCGGTGGAGACAACAAGGGGCTCATCAAGCCGACGATGGCCGACACGGTCAAAGTGAACGTCTATGCGGACAACTGGTTCGCGATGTTCATCAACGGCGAACTCGTCGCGACGGACTCCATCAAGTTCACACCGCACAATGTCATCAGCTTCGACATCCTGCCCGAGTATCCGATGACCATCGCCGTCATCGCCAAGGACAACGCGGACCCGAAGACCGGGCTCGAATACGGCGACCACATCGGCGATGGAGGACTGTGCATCAAATTCGCCGACGGCACCGTGACGAACGCGACTTGGAAGGCGAGGAGCTTCTTCAAAGGCCCCACGAACCGGGACGTGAAGAACCCCGCGGTCGAGCACACGCCGATTCCTGATGAATGGTGGAAGCCGGGTTTCGATGACAGCGATTGGGCGAACGCGACCGAATTCGCCGAGGACCGCGTGAACCCGAAGGAGCCGTTTTTCAAAGCGGACTTCTCCGGCGCGAAGTGGATTTGGAGCAGCGACCTCGACCTCGACAACACGGTGATCTTCCGCACGCGCATCGAGAAGCCCGGCTGGGTGAAGCGCTGGAACACGAAGCCCGACATCGACATCAGTGGAGCGCCTTACAAATGAACCGTTCTCTCTTCTCCACAATGTCGGCGGCGGTCCTGGGAGTTCTGCCGTGTGCCGCTGTGATGCTTCTCGCCGCCGCGGAGAGCCGCGCAGCGGATGCGCGTCCGAATTTCGTCATCATCATGGGCGAGGCGCAGGGCTGGGCCTCGAGTTCCGTGCAGATGGACGACGAAGTCTTAGGCTCGAAAAGCGGGCTCGCGCGCACGCCGAACTTGGAAAAGCTCGCGGCGGGCGGCATGCGGTTCGCGAATTTTTACGCGGCGTCCCCGCGATGCACGCCAACCCGCGCGGCGCTGTTCACGGGAAAAAGTCCGGCGGCGCTGCACATGACGTTCGTCGGCGAGGGGAAGGGCGGGCGTGAGAGCAGCTTCTCGGAAACGGGGAGCAAGGTCGTGCCGCCGCAGCAGCTTTCGGAAATGCCGGAGTCCGAGACCACCATCGCCGAACTGCTCAAGCGGGAGGGTTACGCCACGGCGCACTTTGGCAAATGGCACGTGGGGCGCGCGAATCCGTCGCGCCACGGCTTCGACGAAAGCGACGGGCCGAACAACAACGGAGGGCCTGACGACGTGGAGAACCCGAACCCAAAGCAGGCGTTCCGGACGGCCGAGCTTGGGATCGATTTCATGTCGCGGCAGGCGAAGGCGGGGAAGCCGTTTTACCTTCAGGTCTCGCACTACGCGGGACGCGGCGGGACGGATGCTCGAGCGGAGACGTATGCCGATGTGCGCCGCCGCGCGACGACCGAGCGCGACCAGCGACTCATCGGCGCTGCAGCGGTCACACAGGACATGGACGCGACCATCGGCATGCTGATGGCGAAACTCGACGAACTCGGCATCGCGAAGAACACGTATTTCATCTACACCTCGGACCATGGCGCGCAGGGTCGGAATGCGAACGGCCCGCTCAACAACGGCAAGGGCACCGTGTGGGAAGGCGGCATCCGCGTGCCGCTCATCGTGCGCGGTCCGGGCGTGAAGCCGGGCGCCTGCTCACACGCATTCGCGACGACCGTGGACATCCTGCCGACCATCGCGGCCATCGCGCGCGTGAAGGAACCGCTGTCGAAGGGAGTCGAGGGTGGCAGTCTCGCGGCGGTGCTGGGCGGCGCGGCGAATGCAACCGTGCAGCGCCCGCGCGAGGAATTCGTGGCGCACTTCCCGCACTACGACAAAGACGAACTCGGCCCCGCATCCGCGCTCCTGCTCGGCCGCACGAAGCTCATCCATCCCTACGACACGGATGTGCCGATGTTCTTCGACCTCGCGAAGGATCTCGGCGAGCAGCACGATCTCTCCAAGGAGCGCATGAAAGAAACCGCCGACCTCGAGCGGCGGCTGGTGGAATACCTCAAGCTCGTCAGTGCCGCGATGCCCGTGCCGAATCCGAAATACGATCCGGGCAAGGCGCGACCCTTCGAGCCGAGGCGCGGAGGCAAAGGCGGTCCCGGTGGTCCGATGAAACCGGGCCGGAATCCGCAGCCGTGAAGTGCGCTTTGCAGGCAACGGCGCGGGTGCAGTGACACCATCGGTTTCCCGATGTCGCTGCGACGATCGTTTGCGGCCCATCTAACAGATTCCGGAAAAGCGCATCGCAAGCCCATCGATGTGGGCGAATCTTCGCCCGTCGCGCTATTTTCCTCCGCGCTCCCAACAGTCGCCCCGCCTTTCACATGAAGACCATCCCGCTCCTCGCGCTGCTCGCTGCATCCGTAGTCGTTCCACACACGGCATACGCGGAAAAGCCGAACGTCCTGTTCATCGCTGTTGACGACATGCGGCCGGAGCTGGGCTGCTACGGGAACAAGGTCGTCAAGACGCCGAACATCGACCGCATCGCCGCCCGCGGGATGGTTTTCAACCATGCGTATTGCCAGCAGGCGGTCTGTTCTCCGTCGCGTTCGTCGCTGCTCACGGGACGTCGGCCAGACGCGACGAAGGTCTGGGATTTGGCGACCCACTTCCGCGTGGCGCTGCCGGACTGCGTCACGCTGCCGCAGCATTTCAAGGCGAACGGCTACCACTGCTCGGGGCTGAGCAAAATCTACCACCACGGCTTCGAGGATGGCCGTTCGTGGAGCGAGCCGCACTGGTATCCGAAAGGCTACACCGTGGACACCGACCCGGTGGATTGGACAAAGCGCATCGTCACGCGCCACGGCGTGAATGTGACCGAGTATCCCAAGGCACTCACGGACGAGGATGCGAAGGCCAACCCGGCGAAGATCATCAAGGAGGGGAAGGCAGGCCCGGCATTCAGCGCGAGCGAGAAGAGCGACGACGAGCTTCCCGATGGCGCGACCGCGGCGGAGGCGGTGAAGCGCATCCACGCGCTGAAGCAGAAGGGCGAGCCGTTCTTCCTCGCGGTCGGCTTTTTGAAGCCGCACCTGCCGTTCGTTTCGCCGAAGAAATACTGGGACATCTACGATCCGGACAAAATCCCGCTGCCGGCAATCGACCACCTTCCGGCGGGTTGCCCCGAGTTTGCCGGGCACAGCAATGGTGAACTGCACAACTACCCCGGAGTGCCAAAAGGCAATCCGATTCCCGCCGACTACGCGAAGCAGCTTCGCCACGGCTATTACGCGGCGATCAGTTTCACCGACCACAACATCGGCCGCCTGCTCGACGCACTGGAGAAGGAAGGCCTCGCCGACAACACGATCATCGTTCTCTGGGGAGACCACGGCTGGCAGCTCGGCGATCATGGCCTGTGGCACAAGCACACGAACTTCGAACTGGCCACGCGCGCACCGCTGCTCATCAGCGTGCCGCGCGCGAAGACTGCGGGGCAGAAATGCGACGCGCCGGTCGAGTTCGTGGACATCTACCCGACGCTCGCAGACCTGTGCGGGCTCAAGATTCCCGACGGGCTCGATGGCAGGAGCCTGAGGCCGTTCATCGAAAACGCGAACGCACCGAAGCAGAAGGTCGCCATCAGCCAGTATCCGCGCGGCGCTGGAAACGATGGGCAGGTGATGGGCTACAGCATCCGTGATGAGCGCTGGCGCTGCACCTTCTGGCGCGAACGTAAAGGCGGGAAAATCCTCGCCGTGGAGCTCTACGACGAAGCGAACGATCCCGCTGAAACCGTGAGCCTCGCCGACAGGCCGGAGCACAACGCGCTGATTGAATCTCTTGCGAAGCATCTCCCTCCCGCCGGTGCATCCGCACTAGACGGCGCCAAGAAGCCGAAAGACAGCGGCAAGCCAAAGCCGTCCGCGAAGAGCACCGCACCCGCGGACGAGGATCGCGGCGCGCGATTTGACCGTCTCTACCCTGGCAAGGCCAAGCTCACTCTCGACGAATACCTCGCAAGGCAGTCCGACAAGGAAGCCGCGAGGGCGCGATTCGAGAAGTTCGATGCGGACAAGGATGGCTTTGTCTCACGTGGGGAGTTCATCGGACCGGGAAAAAAGCCCGGGACGAAGTGATCGCCCGAGCGGTCTCATTCGCGCATTTGGTGCGGCGAAGCGAGCGGGCCGCGAGGCGGTGACGTTGTGAACGACTTGCGCGCTGCGGCTTCACGTCGCGTTAAGGTTCGCCATGCGAAAAGCTGCCTCCGCATGAAGACGTTTCAGACACCCGCCATGGCGGCCCTCGCCGCGCTTATCGCGTTTGCCGCGCTTTCGGCCGACGACAAACCGCGCGGTCCCGACGGAGGCAAGAGTGGGGGCAGGCGCCCGCAGGATGCGCCGCTCGACGATGTGCGGTTTCTCTTCAAAACGGAGGTGCCCGCGCATCCGCTCGACATCGTGCTCGGGCGTCCGATGAAGCACTCGGTGACGGCAAGCGTGCTCGCATACGCGGACCGGGAGGGTGTGATTGAGTTTGGCCCGAAGAGCGGCGCGCTCACCAAGAAGACAGCAGTGTTCGCCCTCAAAGCCGGCGCGCCGTCCGAGATCCTGCTCGACGGACTCCAGCCCGACACGCGGTATTTTTACCGGCTGAGCACGCGCGAAAGGGGCGGGGCGTGGATCGCCGAGCCCGAGCGTTCTTTTCATACTGCGCGGCCGCCGGGCGCTGCGTTCACTTTCACGATGCAGGCGGATCCGCATCTCGACTACAACACGGAGCCGCAGCTCCTGCTCCGCTGCCTCGCGAACGCGCTCGCGGACAAGCCGGATTTCATGATCGACCTCGGCGACACGTTCATGACGGACAAGCACCGCACTCGCGGCGGCGCAGCCGCGCAGTATGTCGCGCAGCGCCACTACTTCGGCAGCATCGCGCACAGCGCGCCGCTGTTCCTCGTGCTCGGCAACCACGATGGGGAGGCGGGCCGGTGGCTCGACGGCACAGCGGACAACCTCGCCGTGTGGTCGAACGCGCAGCGCAAGCGCCACTTCCCGAATCCGGTTCCGGATGCCTTCTACACCGGCAACGCGACGCCCGACCCGCAGGCGGGGCTGCTGCAGAACTACTACGCGTGGGAGTGGGGCGACGCGTTGTTCGTCGTGCTCGATCCGTTTTGGTATTCCAAGAAGGAGCGCGGTGGCAGGGGTGGTCCGGCGGACAACTGGACGAGCACACTCGGCCGTGCGCAATACGACTGGCTCACCGCAACGCTCACGAAGTCGCGCGCAAAATTCCGCTTTGTCTTCCTTCACCATCTCGTCGGCGGCTTCGGGAAGGACGCGCGCGGCGGAGCGGAGGCCGCACCGCTATACGAGTGGGGTGGGCGCGATGAGAGCGGAGCGAATGTCTTCGTGGACAAGCGGCCCGGCTGGCCGATGCCGATCCACGACCTCCTCGTGAAGAACCGGGTGAGCGCGGTTTTTCACGGGCACGACCATCTGTTTGTGAAGCAGGAGCTCGACGGCATCGTGTATCAGGAGGTGCCGCAGCCGGGCCATGCCCGCTACGACAACACGCGCAGCGCCGAGGAATACGGTTACAGGAGCGGCGTGCTGCTCGGCAGCAGCGGCCACCTGCGAGTGCGCGTGGAGCCGGCGAAGGCGGTGGTGGAATACGTCCGCGCCTTCCTTCCGTCGGATGAGCGTGGCGAGCAGCGGAACGGCGCAGTGTCCCACCGCTACGAGATCCTTCCGAGATGAGCAGCCAGGCTTTCGGGGCGGGGAGGTGTGCTGAAATCGCTGCAGCCGCGGAGTTTTCGCACAAGACTCGTTCATGGTGGGAGGCTACTAATCGGGATATTCCGCCGTCGCTTCCGCATGAAAATCACCCGCATCCTTGCCTATCGCGTTGATCTGCCGCTCCACGAGACGACCTACAAATGGAGCGGTGGAAAGTCGGTCACGGTGTTCGACAGCACGATCGTGCGCGTTGAGACGGATGCGGGCTTCGTGGGGCATGGCGAGGTGTGCCCTCTGGGGCCGTTCTATCTCCCTGCCTATGCGGAAGGTGTGCGCGCCGGGCTGCGCGAACTCGGGCCGCATTTGATCGGGGAAGACCCGCGCCAGCTCGGGAAGCTGAACCGCACGATGGATGTGGCGCTGAAGGGGCACCCTTACGTGAAGAGCGGCATCGACATCGCGTGCTGGGACATCCTCGGTCAGGCGAGCGGGATGCCCGTGTGCGAGCTGCTCGGCGGGCGCTATGGCGAGGACGTGGTGCTGTATCGCGCCATTTCACAGGACTCGCCGGAGGAGATGGCGGCAAAGGTCGCGGGCTACCGCGCGGAAGGGTATCGCCGGTTTCAGCTCAAGGTCGGAGGCGATCCCGACACGGACATCGCGCGCATTTTCGCCGTCGCGGCGGAGCTTCAGCCCGGCGACCGGCTCGTGGCCGACGCGAACACCGGCTGGGTGCAGCACGAGGCGGTGCGCGTGGCCAAGGCGGTGCGCGACGTGGATGTTTACATCGAGCAGCCGTGCCTCACCTACGAGGAGTGTCTCGCGGTGCGGCGGCAGATCCCGCATCCGTTTGTTCTCGATGAGAATATCGACGACCTCGGCATGCTGCTGCGCGCCAAGGCCGACCTCGCGATGGACTTGGTGAATTTGAAGATCAGCAAGCTCGGCGGCCTCACGAAGATCCGGCAGGCGCGCGACCTGTGCGTGAGCATGGGCATCGGGATGACGCTGGAGGACACTTGGGGCGGTGACATTGCCACTGCGGCCATCGCGCACCTCGCGCAGAGCACACCGACGGAGTTCCTCTTC
>JBGAPU010000044.1:0-45017 GCA_044221035.1 Chthoniobacteraceae bacterium
CTGCTCGCCGTGCTCGTGGCGATTTTCTACGCCGTGGAAAACTGGCGCGGCCGGCGCGCGTGGGACCGCTACCGCGCGGACGCGGAGAAACGCGGCGTGAAGCTCTTCCTCAAGGACTTCATCCCCCCGGACATCCCCGATGAGGAGAACTACGCCGCCGTTCCGATCATCCGCGAGATGTTCGTGAAGACCGCGGACGGCAGGATTGCGCCCAGCCCGTTCAGCTTCGTCACATCCACAGCGAAAGCCCCGCTGTCCCCGAACGACATCACGGGAACCCGCTTCGACGCTGCCGGCTGGCAGGAGTTTTTCCTGAAGGCGAAACTCATCCCGGAAAAATCCAGCTCCCCCGCACGCGACACCCTTCACGCCCTCGAAAAATACGAGCCCGCGCTCCAGCAGCTCCGGAATGCCTCCCCGCGCCCGAAGTGCAAGTTTCCGACGCAGTGGGAGCATGGGTTCGCCACGATGCACCCGCACATTACGCCCCTGAGTCGGGCAACATGGTATTTCTCACTGCGGATGAATGCGCTTCTTACCCTCGGGAACAGCGCCGCCGCCCTCTCCGAGTTCCGGCATGGAATGCGACTCAACCTGGCCCTCGCTTCGGAGCCATCATTAACTGTCGGAGTCGTGCGCCTTGTCACGATTTCAAACGCCATATCAGGAGTATGGGACGGCTTGGCGTCGCACCAATGGGCGGACTCCGAATTGCAGGCGCTGCAAAAGGATTTTGCCACACTGCGGCTGCTCGATGACTTCCATTTCTGCATCGCTGCCGAGCGCGGTGCGATCAACCGGGAGCTGCACCAAATCATCACTGGGGGAATTGCGGTCAAGACGCTCTGGCTCGATTCCACCAGCTGTCTGCATCCCCGGCGGAACTGGCTGATGGCATTCTATCCCGACGGGTGGGTGTTTGATAACATGGTGCGTGCGAACGAATTTTTTGACGCAGCGCTCGCTCCCTACCATCGCGGCTTTCTGGAACCGGAGACTCAGGTCCGCACCGGCATCGGGCGTTTCGACGCCACGTTCAGGAAGACGGTGAAAGAGGCTTCGCTGCTCACAAAGCTTCGCCATATTTTTCTTTTTGTATTGATGCCTGCGCTCGACGTGACCGAGTTGAAGTTTCTCTACCTCCACACCCGCACGCAGGAGGCGCGCATCGCCTGCGCCTTGGAGCGCTTCCGGCTCGCGGAGGGCGCGTTTCCCGGCAAGCTCGAACCACTGGTCCCGAGATTCCTCACGGCGCTCCCCGGCGACATCTTCGACGGCAAGCCGCTGCGCTACCGGGTGAACGCGGACGGCGGCTACGACCTCTGGTCCATCGGGCCGGATGGGAAGGATGATGGCGGGAAGATCGATCCAAAGAAGCAAGGCAGCGAGCAGGCCGATTGGATCTGGCACATGCCGGGGCGGGCAGGCGCGCCGTAGCGGTGGGTGTGGAAATGCGATGTTTCCGCCGCATTCTCGCACGTTTCAGTGAGCGCGTGGCTTTGCTGGATGGTTCCGATGAGCCCCCAGTTTCTCCGGGGGCTTATTCGGATCGTTTTGCGCGGCCCCCGTTTCTTCCGGGGGGTCTTCTGAATGGCTCTGTGTTCCCCCCAGTTTGTCCGGGGGCTTATCGGGACGGTTCCGTGAAGCCCCCATTTCTTTCGGGG
The DNA here is from genome assembly GCA_044221035.1 of Chthoniobacteraceae bacterium. GTDB lineage: Bacteria > Verrucomicrobiota > Verrucomicrobiia > Chthoniobacterales > Chthoniobacteraceae > SXWH01. The sequence goes on from JBGAPU010000044.1 coordinate 1,665, forward strand.
GCTTACCCGAATGACTCTGCATGGCCCCCAGTTTTTCCGGGGGCTTCACCGGATGGCTCGGCAAAGCCCCCGGTTTTCCAGGGGGCTTGCCAATTTCATCCAGTGGTCCGTCCCAACGATCCGGTTAAGCCCCCAGTTTTTCCGGGGGGTTCCGAGTTTGACGCCGTTACGGCGCCCTGACAGTGTGTGGCATCATCGCGCCAGCCAGTGCTCCGCACGGGACATCGCGATGCTTCCGTCAAACAACCGCTCACTTCCCCATCCGACATGAAACGACAGGACTATTATCCGAGTGCCATCGAGGAACAGGTGCTCTGGCTGCGCAGATTCGCCAACTCGCTGCCGGCCTACGCCGACGTGCTCCGCCTCGGCGCTGCGGCGCTGGCGGATGCCATCGCGGACGCGCTCTGGGTGGCCTATACACTGGGGCCTTGGCGGACGGGGGTGCGAGCCTTTGCAAGAGCAGCCACCTCGGCGATGGAAGCCGTCCAGTCCGGCGCCAGCACGGGGGCGTTCGTGCTGCCCGGTTTCACCGTCCCGCCAATCGGGAACGTGGTGCCGCGCCCGGCTGGCGCGCTCAAGCGAATCTTCGGCCTCGTGCGAGGCATCAAGGCCAGCCCCGGCTACACCGAGGCAATCGGCCGCGCGCTCGGCGTGCTCACCATCACCGATGACCGCGTCCATTCCGCGCCGTCGCTGGAGGTGTCCATCCAGCGCGGTGCGGTGAATGAGGAGGCGCTGCTGAAGATGGAAAAATGGGATGCGCCCGCCCTGTTCGTCGAGGGTCGCCGGGGCGGCGGCGGCTGGGAGCAGCTCGCGATCACGCTGAACTCATCGTTCACCGACCGGCGCCCGCTGCTCGTCCCCGGCCAGCCCGAGATCCGCGAATACCGCGCCTGCTTCTACGCGGACAACGTCCCCGCCGGGGAATGGAGCCCCGTGGTGACGGTGACGGTCTCGCCGTGAACCGGCGGTCTTGGACGCGGAGGCGCGGAGGAGAATGGAAGCGCTCGCCGCAGCGGGGGCTTCCCATCTCCCGGCGCCACGGCGTCCCGGCGCTTCAAACGCGGAGCGTGGGCGGGGTTCCTCACGATTCGTCATCAAGAGGGGGATTGCACCGCGTGGCGCCGGCGCTAGATTGCCCCCGGCTGCGCCGCCCGTCCGCGATGGCGCACTGCGCGCGCCGATTTTCCTCTCAACTCTCAGCCCTCAACTCCCGACATCCCCACCCATGGCACAGGCAATCATCGACCCCGAGGAGGTGCGCCGCTTCGCAAAGGAGCTGAAGCGCTTCAACGACGACGTGCAGGCAAAGGCCGGCTCGCTGCAGGCGCGCTTCGCGGCGCTGGGCGGCACATGGCAGGACCAGGAGGCGGAGAAGTTCGCGGAGGAGTTCATCACCACGATGAAGGTGCTGAAGAAGTTCGTGGAGATCTCCGAGAAGCACACGCCCTACCTCCTGCGCAAGGCGCAGCGGATCGACGAATACCTCGACCAGCGCTGAGGCATGTCCACGCAGGCAAAGGTCACCTCCATCGATGCGCTGGATGAATTCCGCGCGGCGCTGGTGATTTTTGTGACCAAGGCGCGCACCGCGGTGGACAACGTGCGCGACAAGGTGAAGCGCACGCGCAACTGGCTGCAGCACGAGCAGCGGATGCACTGGGAGGGGCAGATCCGCGTGCGCCAGCGGAAGCTGGATCAGGCGAAGCAGGAGCTCTACAGCGCGCGGCTGACGAAGATGACGGAGACCATCACCATGCGCGAGGCCGTGGTGCGCAAGATGAAGGCCGCGGTGGACGAGGCGGAGCTGAAGCTGCGCAACGTGAAGAAGTGGAACCAGAACTTCGACGCTGCGGCCGACCCGCTGATGAAGAAGCTCGACGGCTTCAAGGAGTTCCTCGATCACGACATGCCCGATGCGATCACCTTCCTCTACCGCGCGAGCGGGATCCTCTCCGCCTATGCGGACCGCTCCGCGCCGTCCGGCGATCCCGCTCCGGCCGACACCGGCGCGCAGCCTGCGGCGGCGGATGCCCCGGCGGGCACAACCGAGGTGAAGCCATGAGCTCCGAGAACAACGCTGTGCTGCTGCAGGCCATCAAGGATCTGTCCCAGAAATGGGAGCAGACGAAGGCGCACTGGCGGGATGCGAAGACGGATGAGTTTGAGCAGCACTACCTCGACCGCCTGCCGGGCCTCACCGCTCGAACCTCGACCGCCATCGACGAAGTGACGGCGCTCATCAGAAAGGTGCAGATCGACTGTGAGTGACGGCAAGACTCCCGGAACGGACCTGCGCTTCACGCACGCGCTGTCGCTGCTCGCGCGGCTGACGAAGACTGTCGCGCATTTTGCGAGGCAGGAGGCGGAGCTGGCGGGCGTGCTGTCGTCGAGGAACCGCCAGGAAGTCCGCCGCCACCGCGAGGCGGCGCACAAGGTGGACACCGCGCTCGCCGCGCAGATCGCGGAGGCCGAGGCCGCCGTGGAGAGGGAGTCCGGGCACCTGGCGGCGATCCACGACAGGCGCCTCGGCCGCGTGCAGCGCGCGCACGGCCTGCTCCTGCGCACGCTTCCGAAGCGCGCGCAGGACGCGAAGGGCGGCTGGCTCGGCGAGCTCCAGATGCGGCAGCTCCGCGCCGAGCGCAGCCACGCCGCGGGCGACAAGCAGAACGAGGGCGAGCACGCCGCGCTCACACACACGCTCGCCCAGCTCCGCGCCAGCCTCGATGCGGTGACGTCGCAGACGCTGAAGGCCTTCTGCGGCTATCCGTCGTTCCTGAAGACGCTCGTGGAGCCCGCGTCGGAAAAGCAGGAGATCGAGGTGCCGAAGGATTTTGTCGGGGACGCGCAGGCGAAGATCGCCGCGGCCACGGAGCAGCTCGCGAAGTTCCGGACGCTGGCGCTGCCGAAGCTGTTCAGCGCGGTGCCGCTCGCGGTGTGCGTGCTGCTGGCCCTGCTCATCGGCGGCGCGGTGGTGTTCGCGCGCGGATTTGCGCCGCCGCTTTACATCCCCGGCGCCGTGACCGGCGTGCTGCTCACCGCCGCGTGCATCGCCGCCTACGTGGCCGGCGGAAGGAGCGCGAAACCCGAGGCGGTGCGGACGGCCACGGCGATCCTCGATGCGTTCCGGGCGGTCCGCGCCGGCGTCGCGGCCGCCGATGTTCAGTTCAAGTCCGGGCGCAGGCGCCTGCAGGCGGAATACGACCGGGCATTCGAGGACATCCAGGCGAAGTGGGCGGCCGCGGACACGGTGGAGGCGGACTTTGAAAGGAAGGGGCGCATGAAGCTGGAGCCGCAGCTCCCGCGGCTCGCGCAGAAGCTGGGGGACCGCCTGGCGCGCGGTGTCGCGGATATCCGCGCGCGCGCTGACGCGAGGGTGCGCGAGTTTCAGGAGCGCGCCGCGGAGAAGCACAGGCAGCTCGACGCGCAGCACCAGGAGGAGATGGGCGTGATCCTCGCGAACGAAAAGGTCCGGTGGGACAAGCTCGACGGCGAATGGCGCGCGGAGATCGATCCGATCTTCGCGGAAATCGCCGGGCTCAACGCGGTGCTCGGGCGCGACTTCCCCGAGTGGAGCGCCGCCTGCGTCGAGACATGGAAGCCGTCGGCGCGCTTCACGCCTGCCACGAAGTTTGCGCGGCTCTCACTCGACCTCGCGAAGCGCGAGGGCTCATCCATCGCGGTGTCGCGCCTTGCGCTGCCCGGCGCACCGCAGGTGTCCATCCCGCTTGCTCTCACCTACCCGCAGCAGGGCTCCTTGCTTTTTGAGACGAAGGAATCCTGCGGCGGCACGGTGACGGGCGTGCTGAACAACATCATCCTCCGGCTGCTCACCACGACTCCGCCGGGGAAGGTCGCCTTCACCATCATCGACCCCGTGGGCCTCGGCGAGAACTTCGCCGGCCTCATGCACCTCGGCGACTATGAGGAGGCGCTCATCAACCGACGCATCTGGACGCAGCGCGACCACATCGACGAGCGCCTCTCCGAGCTGAACGAGCACATCGAGAAGGTCATCCAGATGTATCTGCGCAACGAGTATGCGAACATCACCGCCTACAACGAGCAGGCGGGCAGCGTCGCGGAGAAATACCACTTCCTCGTCGTGGCGGACTTCCCCGCGGGCTTCAACGAGACCTCGGCGAAGCGCCTCCAGAGCATCGCGATCAGCGGCGCGCGCTGCGGTGTCTTCACGCTGGTCCACTGGGATCAGCGCCAGCCGCTGCCGGACGGCTTTTCCGCCGACGAACTCCGCCGGAGCAGCATCTGCCTGCTCACGGACGGGGGCACTTTCAACGCGGGGCGCGAGCAGTTGGAATCCGGCGCGGCACTCGTGCTCGACCCGCCGCCGGCCGACAGCCTGTCGATGAGCCTCGTCCACAAGATCGGCAAGGCGAGCGTGGACTCGAACCGCGTGCAGGTGCCCTTCGAGCAGATCGCGCCGAAGCCGGACGAGCTCTGGACGAGCGAGACGACGGGCGAGCTGAAGATCGCCATCGGCCGCACGGGCGCGACGAAGCAGCAGTATCTCGCCATCGGCAAAGGCACGCGCCAGCACGCGCTCTTCGCGGGCAAGACGGGCTCGGGCAAATCCACGCTCTTCCACGTCATCATCACAAACCTCGCGCTCGCCTGCTCGCCGGATCAGGTCGAGTTCTACCTCATCGACTTCAAGAAGGGCGTCGAGTTCAAGTGCTACGCGAGCAAGCGGCTGCCGCACGCGCGCGTCGTCGCCATCGAGAGCGACCGCGAGTTCGCGCTCAGCGTTCTCCAGCGCGTGGACGAGGAGCTGAAGCGCCGCGGCGACCTTTTCCGCAAGCTCGGCGTGCAGGACATCGCCGGCTACAAACGCGAGGGCGGCACCGAGCCGATGCCGCGCTCGCTGCTGCTCATCGACGAGTTCCAGGAGTTCTTCGTCGAGGACGACTCCATCGCGCAGACGGCGTCGCTGCTCTTCGACCGCATCGTGCGGCAGGGCCGCGCATTCGGCATCCACGTGCTGCTCGGCTCGCAGACGCTCGGCGGAGCCTTCACGCTCGCCCGCGCGACCATGGGCCAGATGGTCATCCGCGTCGCCCTCCAGTGCAACGAGGCCGACGCGTATCTCATCATGGATGACACGAACTCCGCGCCGCGGCTGCTCTCGCGTCCCGGCGAGGGCATCTACAACGACTCCGCGGGCGCCATCGAGGGCAACAGCCCCTTCCAAGTCTGCTGGCTCTCCGACGAGGAGCGCGACGTGTGGCTCGACAAAGTGCGCGCGCTCGCCGATGCGCGGCACGACCGGCGCCCGAGCGCGATCGTCTTCGAGGGAAATGCGCCCGCGAGCGTGCAGGAGAACGATCTTCTCGCCGCCGCGCTGGACGCGAAACCGACCGCCCCGCCGGTCGCCCCGCGCTGCTGGTTCGGCGCGCCGAATTCGATCAAGGGGCCGACGGAGGCGGTGTTCCAGCGGCAGAGCGGCAGCCACATGCTCATCGTCGGCCAGCGGGAGGACGCCGCCCTTTCGATGGTTGCGCTGTCGATGCTGGCGCTCGCTGCGCAGCATCCGGTCGGCGGGGTCCGCATCATCCTCATCCACAGCCTCACACCCGGCACGCCCGACGCAGCGATGATCGAGCGCGTGGCCGCGATGATTCCGCAGGGCATCACCCTCGCGACGGCGCTGGAGATTCCCGAGGTGATGAACGGCCTCTCCGCGGAAATGAAGGCGCGCGCCAGCGGCGAGATCCCGCTCGCAGGCGCTCCGTCCGTCTTTGTGTTCGTTCTCGGATTGCACAAGTTCAAGAAGCTGCGCCACGAGGACGAGTTCAGTTTCGGCAGCAGCGACGGCGAGGCGAGCCCCGGCGCGGCGTTCAACGACCTCATCACCGAGGGCAGCGCGCTCGGCATCCACATCGTTGCGACGGTGGACACCTTCAACAACGTGAACCGCTCCATGAGCCGGAAGGCGCTCACGGAGTTCGAAATGCGGATCGTCTTCCAGATGAGCGCGAACGACTCCGCAAGCCTCATCGACTCGCCGAAGGCCAGTTCGCTCGGCCTCCATCGCGCGCTGCTTTACAACGAGCAGGCCGGCACTCTGGAGACCTTCCGGCCCTACGCCGCCCCCGATTCCGCGTGGCTGGAATCCGCCGCGGCGAAGCTCTCGGCGCGCCGAAGCTGACGAGGGCGCGCCGCAGCGGTCTATCGAGGCGATTCTCAAAGCTGATTATCGGTTTTGCTTGGCACACTCTCATCCGTGCAATACTCTCATTTTCGAGAGAGCCGAGCCTCTTTCAGAACTCTACCCAACAGAAACATGGCCAAGATCGTAATTGTCGATGACGAGCCGAACATCGTCGAACTCGTTGTCACCGCCTGCAAGGAGATGGGGCACGAGACATTCCCCTTCGTGAACAGCCAGAAGGCGCTCGACCAGCTTGAGACCATCTCCCCGCAGCTCATCATCAGCGACATCAAGATGGGCAAGGTGGACGGCTTTGAGGTGCTGCGGCAGGCGCGCTCGCTGCTCGGGAACTGCGAGGTGATCCTCATGACCGGCCAGGGCAACGAGGAGATCGCGGAGAAGGCCATCGCGGAAGGCGCGCGGTATTACATCCGGAAGCCGTTCAAGATTTCGGAGATGCAGGCGCGCGTGAAGCACGTCATTGAGTTCTCCGACACGGCCAAGGAGCGCGACACGCTGAAGAAGGTCGTGAAGCGCTCGGCAAACCCCGAGAACATCATCGGCACGTCGCCGAAGATGGACGAAGTTTACAACCTCATCCGCAAAGTCGCGGACACGGACTCGACGATTCTCATCCAGGGCGAGAGCGGCACGGGCAAGGAACTCGTCGCGCGCGCGCTGCACTTCAACAGCAGCCGCCAGCACCATCCGTTTGTCGCGATCAACTGCTCCGCGCTCCCGGAGAACCTGCTGGAGAGCGAGCTGTTCGGCCACAAGAAGGGCGCCTTCACCGGCTCCGTCGCGGACAAGGCGGGGCTCTTTGAGGAGGCGGAAAAGGGCACCATCTTCCTCGATGAGGTGAACTCGATGGCGCTGCCGTTGCAGACGAAGCTCCTCCGTGTGCTGCAGGAGCGCCAGCTCCGCCGCGTGGGCGACACGAAAACCGTGCCGATCAATGTGCGCGTGCTCGCCGCGACCAACGAGGGCCTTCTCGACAAGGTGCGCGACGGAAAGTTCCGCGAAGACCTCTACTACCGCCTCGCCGTGATCCCGGTCGAGCTGCCGCCGCTCCGCGAGCGCACGGAGGACATTCCGCTGCTCGTGCAGCACTTCCTCAAGAAGCCCGCCGCCGGCGACAACCCGCGCACGATTAAGATCGAGCCAAAGGCAGTGCAGGCCCTGCAAAGTTACGACTGGCCCGGCAACGTGCGTGAGTTGGAGAACGCCATCGAGCGCGCCACGGCTTTGTGCGACGACGACCTCATCCGCCTCCAGGATCTCCCGCCGCAAATCATCAATTGCAACGGCGAGGGCGTGCGAATCAGCGCCACCATGCCCGTCGGCAGGAAGCTCGACGATTTCCTCCGCGACCAGGAGCGGCGCTTCATCGAGGAGACGGTGAGATGCTACGCCGGCAACCGGGAGAAGGCCGCGAAGATCCTCGGCATCAGCATGGCCACGCTCTACCGCAAGTCGGAGACGAAGGTCGTGAAGTCGAGGTAGCCGCGAGGCGTCGCTCTCCCGCGTCCGCACTCCCGAGCAGCGCTGAATTTGCGAGCCGTCATGCCTTTCACCTCTCCCCTTTCCTTCCGCCCGCTCTTCATGGAGCGCATCTGGGGCGGAAATCGGATCAGTGAAATGCCCGGCAGAAATTTTCCCGCAGGGGCGCCCATCGGGGAAAGCTGGGAACTGGTGGACCGCCCGGATGAGCAGAGCGTCGTCTGCGGCGGCCAGCATGAGGGAATGACGCTGCATGAGCTTTGGACAAAGCACCGCGCCGAAGTCTTCGGCCCCGGCCTGCCCGACTCCCCGCGCTTCCCGCTGCTCGCCAAAATCCTGGACGCCCGCGAGACACTCTCCGTGCAGGTGCATCCACCCGCGCACAGGGCCGCCGAGCTGCGCGGCGAGCCGAAGACGGAGATGTGGTGGCTGCTCGATGCCGCGGAAGGCGCCGAACTGTTCGCCGGCTTCCGCCGCGGCACCACGCGCGCGGATTTCGAGAAAGCCCTCGCCGATGGATGCGCGGCGGAGGTCCTCCATCGCATCCCGGTGCAGGCCGGAGACGCCATGTTCATCCCCAGCGGACGCTGCCACGCCATCGGCGCCGGCTGCCTCATTGTGGAGATCCAGCAGAACAGCGACACCACTTACCGCGTCTTCGACTGGAATCGCTGCGGCCTCGACGGAAAGCCGCGCGCCCTCCACCTCGCAGAATCCCTCGCCTCCATCGATTTCGCCGACCACGAACCCGCCCTCCAGCCTCGCGGCGGCGAAGGCGTGGTTTCCTGCGATGAGTTTTGCGTCGAGCACTGGCGCCTCGACACTCCACGGGCCGATACCAGCGAGAATGGCGTCATCTTCACCGTCCTCAGCGGCGCCGTGGAGTGCGCCGGCGAACGCTTCGAGCGCGGCGCATTCTTCCTCATCCCCGCCGCCGCGACGGATCGCACGCTGAAGCCTCAGGCTCCCGATTCCACGCTCCTGCGCACGACGATTCCCCGCCGCTGAGGGGCGTCAGTCCATATCCGCAAGCGACGAGGACAGGCTGCAGCAGGCCCGCCGCCCGGTGCCGGAGCGCCGGTGCGCTCGTCCCGCGAGACGCTCGCGCTTTGGCGGCGAGTGCGCTAGGGTGCGCGGATGCTCCCGTGGTTCCAAGACCGCTTCCCGCTTTTCCTCGCGCCGATGGCGGGGATCACGGACACGACCTTCCGGCGGCTCTGCAAGGGCTACGGGGCGGACGTGATGGTGTCGGAGTTTGTGTCCGCCGAGGGCATCTTCCGGCGCAATGAGCGGACGATGGAGTATCTGGATTTCACGGAGGCCGAGCGGCCGCTGGGCGTGCAGCTTTTCGGCGGCGATCCGGAGCATCTCGCGGAGGCGGCGAAGATGGTGCTCGACTGGAAGCGGCCCGATTTTCTGGACATCAACTTCGGCTGCCCGGTGAACAAGGTGGTGAGCAAGAACGGGGGCTCATCGATACTGCGGGACTGCCCGCTGCTGGCGCGCATCGCAGGCGCGATCGTGCGGGCGGTGGCGCCCTTTCCCGTGACGGCGAAGATCCGCATCGGATGGAGCGCGGAGACGGTGAATGCGACGACGACGGCGCGCATCTTGGAGGACTGTGGCATCCAGGCGATCGCTGTGCATGGGCGGACAAAGGAGCAAGGCTATAGTGGAGAGGCGGACTGGGACGTGATCGGGCAGGTTGCCGAGACAGTGCGGGTCCCGGTGATCGGCAATGGAGACATCACCAGTGCGGGGGATGTGGAGCACCGGCGGCGGACAACACGTGTTGCCGGGGTCATGGTCGGGCGCGCGGCGATGCAGCATCCGTGGGTGTTCCGGGAGATGCGGCGCTTCCTCGACACGGGGGGCATTCCTCCCCCGCCCTCGCTGGAGGAAATCTGGGGGCACATCCGCCGGCACTGTGAGATGGAGATTGCAAGGCAGCGCGTGCTGCCGAGGGGAATCGAATCGCCGGGAACGGCGGAGCTTCACGCGATGCAGTCGATGCGGACGCAACTCATGGCATATTCACGCGGCCTGCCGGATGCGCGTCGGCTGCGGGAGCGGTTCGCACGCGTGGAGTCGCTGGCGCAGCTCGAGGAAATTGCAGGGGAAAACCTCATGCACCACGATGCGGTGCCGACGGCTGTGGCGTAGCATCCGCCTAGATTGCTGCCGGTGCAGGCTTACTGGCCGAATTTCGCATCGTTCCCCGGCTCCGGCGTGGGCGTCCGGATGAAACGGAGTTCGCGCTTCTCGTCGCTGGGAAGGGGCGACAGCGAGGTCGCGTCATCGCCCCGCCCTCGCTGGACGGCGCGGACAGTGATGACTACGGCTGCCACGCATGCGGCCACGGCGAGCAGCTTCACCCCGACGATGAGGGGATGACGGCTGTTCAATGCGCTGCAGTGGGTGCACCGCAGGACGCCGCTTCGAAGGCGGTAGTGGCATTGCCGGCAGAGGGCCATGGTGTTGGTGGTGACTCCGTCCGATGAGCGGGCTCCCCGCGGCTGTCCCGAAACGGAGTGTATCTACCCCCATATACGCCAGTCGGTGACAATTGTTACACACGACGCCCTATAATTACCGAGATGTAATAATAACGTCGCCGCGAGGGACGCCCCGGCGCAGTTCGGCCGCCCGCGCAAACACACAAGACGCAGACCCGCGGTGCCGGTGACGACTACGGCTGCTTCGGTGCGCCGTTGCCAGCGGAGGCACCGTTGATTTGCAGATACGTGTATCCCTTCAGGGCGCGCTCGTAGCTGTTGAGCATGCGGATGGCCTCGGCCGGTTTCAGCTTGTCGCTGCGGATGGCCGCATCCACCTGGGCCTTCATCTTGCGGTTCAGTTCGGCCTCGTCCCACTGCGTCATGTTCAGCACGCTCGCGATGGTGCTGCCATCGAGCGTTTCCTCGATATACCAGCCGCACTCCTCATCATCATCGAGGTAGATGTGCGCCTCGTTCACTCGGCCGAAGAGGTTGTGGAAGTCGCCCATGATGTCTTGGTAGGCGCCCATGAGGAAGAAGCCGATGTAGTAGGGCGCACCCGGCGCGATGCGGTGGAGCGGCAGTGTCTCGCGCACATCCTGCAAGTCCACGAACTTGCTCACCTTCCCGTCCGAATCGCACGTGATGTCCACGAGCGTCGCCTCGCGGTCGGGCGCCTCACCGAGCCGGTGCACCGGCATGATCGGGAAAAGCTGACCGAGCGCCCAGTGGTCGAGCATGCTCTGGAAGACGGAGAAGTTGCAGAGATACTGGTCGGCGAGGGAGACGCCGAGCTCCTTGATTTCGTCCGGCACGTATTTCAGCCCTGCGCTGAGCTGCACGACGCGGCGGGCGATCTGCCAGAAGACGGTCTCGATGCGCGCCTTGGCGTCGAGCTCCAGAAGGCCGAGGTCAAACATGCTCTGGGCCTTCTCCTTCAGCTCCTGCGCATCGTGGAAGGTCTCGCGGCGGTTCTGCTTCGTGAGGGCATTCTTCAGTTCGAGGATGCTCTTCACGAGCTTCGGATCGCCGGCCTTCGCCTCCACGGGAACCTCCGAGTCCTTCTCGATGGCCCCGAACGCCTCGACGATGAGCACGCTGTGGTGCGCGACGATCGCACGCCCGCTCTCGCTCACGATGACGGGATGCGCGACCTTCTCGTCGTCGCAGACCTCCATGATGTTCCAGACGGCGTCGCGCGCGTATTCCTGAAGGGAGTAGTTCGTGGAGCTGTCGAAGGCCGTGCGGGAGCCGTCGTAGTCCACGCCGAGGCCACCGCCGACATCGAGGTAGTCGATCTGGTGGCCGAGCTTGTGGAGCTTCGCGTAAAAGCGCGCGGCCTCCCGAACGGCGCGCTTCACCGTGCCGATGTCCGGCACCTGCGAGCCGACGTGGAAATGCACGAGTTTCAGGCAGTGCGCGAGCCCTGCGGCCTTCAGCGTTTCGCTCGCGACGAGGAGGTCCGAGGTGCTGAGGCCGAACTTCGCGTTCTCACCGCCGCTGAGCGCCCACTTTCCCGCGCCTTTTGAATTCAGCCGCACGCGCACTCCAATCCACGGCTCCGTGCCAACCTCGCGCGAGACCGTGAGGATCTGCTGGAGCTCCTCGATCTTCTCCACGACGAGGATGACGCGCTTGCCGAGCTTCGTGCCGAGGAGCGCGTTCTGGATGAAGCCCGCGTCCTTGTAGCCGTTGCAGATGATGAGCGACTCCGGATCCTCATGGACGGAGAGCGCCGCGAGCAGCTCGGGCTTGCTCCCCGCCTCGATGCCGAAATGGAACGGCGCACCCGCGCTCATGATCTCCTCCACGACCTCCTGGAGCTGGTTCACCTTGATCGGGAACACGCCGCGATACACGCCCTGGTATTTGAACTCCTCAATGGCCGACGCGAACGCGCGGTTGATCGTCTCCACGCGGTGCCGCAGCAGATCGTGGAAGCGGAGCACCATCGGGAACTTCAGCCCCTGCTCCTGCGCCTCCGCGACGGCCGCCATGATGTCCACCGGAGTCTTCTCGTCCATGGTGGGGAACACCTGCACGTTGCCGTTGTCGTTGATTCCAAAATATCCGCCTCCCCACCGGTCCACATTGTAGAGCGCGGTTGCGGCTGCGATGTCCCAAGTTTGCTGCATGTCGAAGTGAGTGCGCGCGAATATGTGAATCGCCGCGCGAGTGCAATGCGCGTCGCGAAAAAAATCATCACCCCGCGGGACGGGCGCCATCAACGCGCGCGGCGATGCTGCGGCTCATCGCTGGTAAATCGGGAGGAAATGGTTCTTCACCGAGAGCGCCAGCACCGCGAGCGCGGTCGCATACACCTTCCCTCCCTGCCGCTCCTCACCGCCCACGCCATCCCACCAGCCCTCGCGCGACTGGATCGGGATGAGCAAATCCGCCATCTGCTTCCGCGCAGCAGCGGCGTGCTTGTCGCCGCGCTGATACATCCCCTGCGCATAGTAGTAGGCCGTGTAGAAAAACCAGCGGTCGCCGACTCGCAGTCCGCTCTTCAGCAGCCGGTCGGATGACACCCTCACCTCCTCGCATTCGTAATCGCCGCACACCTGCAGCGCCAGAAGCCCCTCCGCCGTCGTCGAAGGCTCGCTGCCGCGGCTGCTGTATCCGAATCCGCCGTAGCCGCGCCCGTTGTTCCCCGAGTCGAACAGCCCCTTGATGTAGCGCACCGCGAGATCAATCGACTCCTTCGGCACGTCGAGCCCGGCGTTGCGCGCCGCGCGCAGCGCCATCGTCTGCCAGCAAGTGATGGACATGTCGCTGTCGCTCGCGTCCGGCGTGTAGCGCCAGCCGCCCCGGTTCGCCTCGTTCTTCGGCACGCGCTGCGCGCGGAGGATGAGGTCGATCGCCTTGCGGCAGCGCTCCCGGATGAGCGCATCCTGCTGCTCGCTCACGCCCATGCCGAGCATCTCCGCGAGCGCGAGCGTCACGATCCCGTGTCCATACATGCGGGAGCCGTCGGCTTTTCCGAAATAGCCGTTCGCATCCTGGTTTTCCGGCAGCAGCACAAAGTCGAGCGCGCGCTTCATCGAGCGGCCCTCCGGCGTCGGGTCCGAGGGCTGGTGTCCCATCGCCGCATAGGCGAGCAGCGCCAGCGCCGTCATCGCCGTCTCGTTCCGCAGCCGGTTGTGAATCGCGCCATTCGCCGGATCCTGGCAGGTCATCAGGAACTGTCCCGCGCGCTTGAACGCCTCATTCACCCGTGCGCTGTCCGCATCATCCTGCGCGGCCAATTGGAGCGGCGCGCCGGTGAAAATCAGCGCCGAAGCGGCGCACGCAGCGAGTGTTCGTTTCATTCGCGCAATCACTGCCGCTTCTTCGTCTTCTCCGCAATCACGCGGTAATACGTCTCCACGGCCTGCCGGTATTCACCCGGCACCGCTTCCTGCGAACCTTTCGTGAGCTGCTCCGCGAGCTTCTTCGGCAGCCTGCCCCAGTCGCCCCGCTTGAGCCCGCTCGAATTGGGCAGTGCCTTCACATCCATCGCCGTGCCGTCGGCCTTCGCGCCGCCCATCGACTTGTCGCTCTGGTTGGCGGCGAGCAGCGAACCCGGCTTCGTGGAGGAACTCTCCGAACGCTCCTGCCGCATCGAGGCCTGCGCCGCCTGAGCCGCCTGCTGCATCGCATTCTGCGCAGCCGACTGCTGCCCCTGCTTGCCTTGCTGTCCCGGTTGCCCCTGCTGATTTCCCTGCTGGGCCTGCTGCCCCTGCTGCCCCTGCTGGCTCTGTCCCTGCGCGTTCGCCTGCTGCGAGGTGGAAGGATTCAGTTGCTGGTCGAGCGCGTCGAGCGCACGCGCCATCGCCTGCTGCTCGGCAGCCGAAGCCTTCGCCATCTGCTGCTGGCCGCTCTGGGCACTCTGGGCGCTCTGCTGAGCACCCTGCGGCGACTGCCCCGGCTGCTGCGGCGCATTGGCCTGCGTGGAAGACTGCGCCGCCTGCGCGCTCTCCGGCGTTCCGGCCTGCTGGCCCTGTTGCATCGGCGAAGCCTGCGCCTGCTGACCCGCCTGTGGCGGCATTTGGGGCGCCTGCGGCTGTGAATTCATCGCCGAGTCCGGCTTCTGCGGCTGGCCGTTCAGCGCTGCGCGCAAATCTTTCAGTTCCTCCGTGAGCTGGCTGCTCGCCGCGTTCACCGGCGCCTGCGCCTGCTGCGCGGCCTTCGCATTCTCGAGCGCCTGCTGCGCCGCGGGCACCTGCTTGTTCGCCGTCTCGCGGATGTTCCCGGCGAGCTTCTGGAGTTGCTCGCCCGCCTGCTGGTTCGCCAAACGCATCTCATGCCTGCCCGCGCGGTCGGTCGTGTCCGCGGCATCCGCAGCGTTCGCGGCCACCGGCTGCTGCTGCTGCGCCGCGTTCCCAAGCTGCGGGTTCTGCTGCGCGGAAGGCTGCTGCCCGCCGGGCGCAGGATTGTTCTGCGAACTCTGCGGAGTCCCCGGCTGCGAGGGGGGCGCCTGCGGGGAATTCCTCTCCTGCGCGCCCTGTGGCTGATTCTGCGCCGTCGCATTCTGCATCGCCTCAGCCTGTGCGGCTGACTGCTGGGCAAGCTGCTGGGCACGCTTCGCCGCATCCGCCGCCTTCTGCGCCTGCCGGGCAGCCTCCGCAGAGCGCTGATTGGCCTGCTGGTTTTGCGCCTGATGCTCACCCGGCTGCTGCGCCGCCTGCTGGGTTGCCGCCGCCGCCTGCTTGGCAGCATCCATGGCCTGCTGCGCGGACTGCGCTGCTTCGCCAGCCTTCTGCGCAGTCTTCTTCGCCGCCTCCGCCGCCTGCGCGTTGTCCCCCGCCTTCGTCATCTTCTCGGCGGCATCCGATGCCTGCTGCGCGCTCTGAGCCGCTTTTGCCGCTTCATTCTTCGCCTGGGCCGCCTGCTTTTCCGCGTCCGCATTGCCGGCAGCCTTTGCCTGCTGCTCAGCGTTCTCAGCGGCCTGCTTTGCCATCTGCGCCGCTTGCTGGGCCTGCTTCGCGGCTTCCACCGCACCTTGGTTTGCCTGCTGCACCGCCGCATTTTCCTGCCGCGCCTGCGCATCGAGCTGCTTCGCGACATTGTCCTCGCGGTTCCGCGCATCTGCAAGCCGCTCCTCCGCGTCAACGAGGGCGTTCTTTGAAATCGCGCTCAGCTCCTTCTGCATCGCCGGATTTTCCGGAAGCTTCGCCTCCAGCTCCTTGAGAAGCTGCTGCGGATCCTTCTCCGCCATTTCTGCGAGCATCTGCGCGTGTGCCTGCTGTGCGTCGAGCTGCTCCTTGATGCCCAGCTCCTTCTCCGCCTCGCGCAGCGCCGTGCGCGAATCATCCGCAGGCTTCCCCCGCTCCATCTTTTCAAAGTGCTCGGCGATCTGCTTGAGCGCGTCGGCGAGCTTCTTCTGCTGCTCCGCAGCGCGCTCCAGGTCGGCCCTCTGTTGGTCCGGTGCAGCAGCCGCGGCATCCTGAAGCGCCTGCTCGGCCTTCGGCGGCGGATCCTTCAGCATCGCGAGCGCATCGTCCGCGTCGCGCATCCGCTCGCGCTGCTCCTTCTGCATGATGTCCTGCTTGTTCGCATCCGCGCGGACAAGATCCTTCAGCGTCTCCACCTTCTCATTGATCTGCTGCTGCTGCGCGATTTGACGCTCCGCATCCGCTTTCGCATCCTCCGGGTTCTTCGGCGCCTCGTTCTTCGCGCGCTTCTCAGTCTCCTTCTTCACCTCCGCCTGCTCCTTCGCGAGCGCGGAGGCGAGCTGGCTCACGGTCGGCGAGAGCTTTGCCAGCCGGCGCCGTGCGTCTTCCATCGGCTTCCGGAACAGATCGAGCGCGAGCTTAACCTGCCCGGCGATCTGCTCGGCATGCTGCCGCGCGCTCACCGGCGCGTGGTTGAAGTCCGTGCGGACACCGAACTCCCGCGACATCGCGCGCCAAGCCTCAAGCTGCATCGCCTTCCAGAGAATCTGCTGCGCATCGGCGAAAACCTTCCCGATTTCCGGCTCCACCTTCGCAGGTTTCGCCCGCCCGAGCTCGTCGGGAATCATCGTCATCCGCACCTCGAGCCAGCGCCAGTCCCGCGGCGCATCGGTGCGGGCGGCAAGGTCGCGCACTTCCCAGCGCTCGCTGGACGCAAGCTGCACGAATCCGTCCATTGCCTCCTGCAAGTTGTGCCCGCTCTCGAGGACTCGTAGCACTGTCTCCAGTTCATCGAGCTTCGCCCGCACCTCCGCAGGATCAGTCCCGGGCGCGACCGCGCGCAGCCCCTCCGCCGCGGCGACCGCGTGGCGCAAGTCGGACACATATTGGTTGTCCGCATGGCGCCGGATCTCCTCGAGATCTCCGCCTGCCTTGAAAAGCTCCGCGCAAATCCGCCAGCGCGCATCCGCGAGCACCGTCCGCGCCTGGTCAACGTAGGTCGGCTCCCTCCGGATCGCTTCCAATGCCTCGGCCAGCTTCGGGACTGCGGCAAAAGCGGGTCCGGCATCCTGCGCGGCTTCGCGCATGAGTGGCGCGGAGCGCACCGCCAGTTCCCGGTTCCAGTCGCCGAACGTGCGCGCCGACTGCTCGATGCCGCGGTTGAAGTCCGCGAGCTTCTGGAGCATGCGCCGGTCCGGCTTGTCGTCCGGCATGAACGACTTCGCGAACGCCTCTCGGTGCTTCTGCATCTGCTGGATCATGGACTTTGCGCGATCCCGGGCTGCGCTTCCGCTGCGCCCGGCCATCGGCGCCATGATGTCCTCGATGAGCTTGGACTGCGACGCCGCCACACGGAGCCGCGACGCCAGCGCCGCCCACTGGGCGGGATTGTCGCCGGCCGCCGACGCCATGTCCATCAGCCGCTTCTGCTCGCGCTGCAAAATGATTCCGCTCTCCGCAATGACGGCCGATTCCTCCGAGAGCGTGATCACGTCCGCGAATGCAGCCGCAGCCTTCGCCCGGCGCGCGATGTCCGAAGCTGTCTCCACGGCCTCCTTCTGCGCGTTCCGGGCCACGGGCAAAACTGCGATTGCCCCGGCATCCGCTCGCACAATCTTCGCCGAGCCAAATCCCATCCGCGCCAGTGTGCGCCCGAGCGTCGCGAGTTCCGCAGCGGCATGCCCACCCTTCGCCTCCCGCATCGCCGCGCCGAGCGCCGTCCATGCCTCGGTGAACTTCGCCTCGAACTCGGTGGCCGCGCCGGCAATCGCCACGCTCGACTGCTTTGCCGCAGATTCCTTGTCCGCTCCGGAAGCGCCGTCGATCGCCTTCCGCACCGCCGACTGCAGCTGCAAGGCATGATCCGCGAGGGCACGCACGCTCTCATTCATCGCCCGCAGGGCGTCGAGACCCTGGATGCGGCGCATTTCAAAACCAGACGCCGTGATCGTCACCTGCAGCGGGCGCGACTCCGCGCGGCTGCCCTTCAAGTCAGTCACCGCTAGCTTCATCGTGAGCAGGTCGCCGGGCTTCACACCGGACTGGAACAGATCCCAGCGGTCCGAGATGCGCGCCTGCTTGCCGGGCTTCTCCATGAGCACTGCCTGCTTCCAGCCACCGTCGTTCACGCGCACGAGCCGGACGACCTTCGCGATGCCGAGGTCGTCCGAAGCGGTGCCCGTGATGTCCACAAACTCGTTCGCCGGCAGAATGAGATCCTGCTTCGGCTGCTCCAGCTCAACGCTCGGGAGCAGATCCGGCTCCGCGCGGATTTCATTCTCCGGGCTGAACTTGTTTTCAAAATTCGTCTCCGCGCCGACGAGATGCACCCGGTAGCTGCCGCTCGCGGTCATCGCGATTTTCCCCGACAGCGTGCCGTCCGCGCCGACGACCAGCGGCTGCGTCGCGCTCGTCTTGCCCTGCTCGATGAGCAGCTCCGCGCGCTTCACCGGCTGGTTGGTCTTCAGTTTCAAATCCACCTCCGTGCCTTCGAGTGCGATGAGCGCGCCGTCCTTCTCCGTCACGCTGCGATCCGGCAGCTCGCTGTATTTTGGAAAGTGAAACGCCTTTGCAAAGTCGGTGACGTAGGGACGCTCTCGCGCATCGAGCAGATACTTGCGCGTGAGCGCGTCGCCAGCCTTGATGCGGTAGCGCACGCTCGCGCGCCCTACCTGGACCGTCGCGGCGAAGCGGCCGTTGGGGAGCGGCTCCATGTTCATCACCTGCCAGCCCCCGCTTTCACCCATCGTCTCGATGCGCGCGCGGTTTGAAGGCTCGCCGGAGAGCTGGACCACCACCCGGACTGTGTCGCCCTGCGGCACGATGCGGTCGCCGCCATCGGGCTCCTGCACGGTGACTTTCGTCCGCGAGACGCGCTCAAGGTTCGCGCCCGGCAGCAGCGCGCGCAGCAGCAGCGTGTGCAGCCGCCAGCCGCTCACGGCCATCATCACAAATGCCATGACCACGATCGCGGCCGCCCATCCGATTGTCCTGCGAATGAGCCCCACGGGGAGCAGCGACTTCATCTCCACGCCGCCCATTCGCCGCGCGACGTCCTGCTGCAGCAGCGCGCGGAACTGTTCGGAGTCGAAAATCTCCCCGTCCGTCTGGCCAAGCTCCACCGCGGAAATCAGATCCTCACGCAGCCCCGGCTCCGCGTGCTCGACGAGCCGCGCGAGCTGGCGCTTGTCCGGCGCATGGATGAGCTGCCGCAGGCATTGCCGCCAAACCACGACGAGAACCGCCAGATAAGCCACAGCGCTCAGCGACCAGCGCAGCCAGTCCGGAAGCAGCCAGGCGAAATCCACCAGCGCGACCAGGAGCATCGTGCACAGGAGGATCGCCGCTGCAGCGAGCACGCCTTTCACAATGATGAGCCGCCTCCGGCGCTGCGCGAATGCGCAGAGTTTTGCTTGGATCAGCGGATCGAGTTTCGAGCTCATGGATGGATGGGTTGCCGACAGCGTATCCGATGACAACCCGGTGACCAGCCCCCGCTTTGGCGCCTAGCGCCGCCGTTGGACTCGAGCCGGAAGCCGCGTTTTCGACTTCGAGGGAAGCATGAAGAGAATCAGCACCAGCACGACTCCTCCCCCGAGGCCGATCCAGAGCTTCTTGTTTTGAAAAAACGGGTTCTCCTTCGCGATCAAGTCGGACACCGTTCCGAGTGCCGGCCTCACCACGTTGTTCCTCGCCGCAGGAGCCTCCCCGCCGTCCCGCGCGGCGTCGCCCTCCACTTGGGCGACAGGCGTGTCGGCCGCGCCGGCCTTGCCGCCTTTGCGGGCGCGGTCGAGTTCGGCGCGCGCCTTCGCGGCGGCGACGATCAAATCCTCCTGCGCCTTCGCATTCTCCGCTTCAAAGGCTGCATTCTCCACCTTCCGCTTCGCCCTTTCCTCCGCGGCGAGTCGTTCCTCCTCGGCCTTCTTCTTCGCAGCCGCCTCCATCGCGCGGCGCTTCGGAGCCTCCTCGAGTTCCTTCTCCTCCTCCTCCATGCGCTTGGCTTCCGCTTCCTTCTTCGCCTTGCGGGCCGCGGATTTCTCAGGCGTCCATCCAAACTGCTCCTGCATCGCCGGCGGCAGATCGTCGAAATCCACGAGGGCCGTGCCGTCGCTGTGGCTGATGCGCACCGCCTCGGCTTCGACCTTCACCACCTTGATGTCCTTGAACGTCCCCGTGGGCGTGACGAGGTCCACCGCGCGGACCGGAGCGAGCGTGAGCAAAAACAGAGAAAGGGCGAAGAGGGGCGCTTTCATGACAGCACAGATACAAACGCTTCCCCGAAAATCACACGCATTTTTTGCATAAACCTCATCGGCCCTTGCCGGAGCGCGTGAAACGCCACCCTTCCGCCGCTCCGCAGACAGGCTGTTGATTTCCCCGCGTGCCACTTTAATCTCGGCGCCGATGTCGTGCTCCAAGATCGATCCCGCGCTCCATCAGGCCCGCAAGCCTGACTGGATCAAGGTGCGCCTGCCGAACAACCCGGTCTTCTTTTCCACGAAGGCGCTCATCACCGACCTGCGGCTCAACACCGTCTGCGAAAGCGCTCAGTGCCCGAACCGCTGGGAGTGCTGGAGCAGCGGCACGGCGACCTTCATGATCGCCGGTGAACGCTGCACGCGGGCGTGCGGCTTCTGCGCGGTCACGACGGCAAAGCCGTTCGCGCTCGAAGACGACGAGCCGCAGCGCGTGGCCGAGGCGATCCGGCGCATGAAGCTCAAGCACGTCGTCATCACCGCCGTCGCGCGCGATGACTTGAAGGACGGCGGCGCGCTGCATTTTGCGAAGACGATCGAGGCCGTCCGCGAGGCCGCGCCGGAGATGATCATCGAGGTGCTCACGCCTGATTTTCACGCGAAGGAGGAATGCCTCGCGCTGATCGCCGAGGCGCAGCCGCACATCTTCAACCACAACATCGAGACGATCGAGCGCCTCACGCCGCTCGTCCGCTCGCGCGCGAAGTATGCCGTGAGCATGAAGGTGCTCCGCCGCATGAAGGAAATCGCGCCGCAGATCGTGACAAAGAGCGGCATCATGCTCGGCCTCGGCGAGACGGAGCCGGATGTTTTCCAGACGATGGACGACCTGCGGGAACACGGCGTGCAGGTGCTCACCATCGGCCAGTATCTGCGCCCGAGCCCGCAGCACCTGCCCGTGCTCGAATACGTCCACCCGGACACGTTCAAGCTCTACGAGCGCATTGCCTACGACAAAGGCTTCGAGTTCGTCGCCAGCGGGCCGCTCGTGCGCAGTTCGTATCACGCCGCAGATTACGACCCGCGCAAGCAGCACGGGCTGAAGTAGCGGCATTCCGCGGTTTCCCCGCGGCGCGCGGCCTGCTTTAACGCCGCCGCATGACAGCCCAGCCCACTGCCACCCGCGCGAACGTCGCCGCGCTCATCCCCTGCTATTTCGAGGAAAAGCACATCCGCGAAGTCGCCGGCGCCGCGAAGGCGCAGCTCGACCTCGTGCTCGTGGTGGACGACGGCTCGACCGACCTCACCAGTGAGGAGGCGCACGCCGCCGGGGTCGAAGTCATCAAGCACGAGAAAAACGCGGGCAAAGGCGCGGCGATCAAAACCGGGCTCCGCGCACTGCTCGACCGCGCCGGCGTCGAGTTCATCCTCATCCTCGACGGCGACGGCCAGCATCTCCCCTCGGAGATTCCGAATTTCCTCACCGAGTCCGGCGCGACCGGCGCACCGATGATCGTCGGCAACCGCATGGGCGACGTGCGCACCATGCCGTTCGTCCGCAAATGCACGAACCGCTTCATGAGCTGGCTCATCAGCCGCACCATCGGCCAGCGCGTGCCGGATTCGCAGTGCGGCTTTCGCATGTTCCACCGCTCGCTTGCGGCGGAGTTCCTCGCGATGGAAAGCAGCGCCTTCGACTTTGAGACCGAGATGCTCGCCCTCGCCGCGCGCCGCGGCTGCAAAATCGGCGCCGCCCCTGTGAGCACGATTTACGGCGACGAGGTCAGCAAAATCCATCCGGTGCGCGACACCATCAAGTTCTTCAAGCTGCTCAAGCGCCTCAAGCGCGAGGCCGCGGCGGCGAAGCGGGCGGCGTAAGTTGAGGGGCAACGGCTCCTTCCCGCGCTACGTCGCGGCGCGAATGGCAAGAAGCCACGCGACGCCGAGCGCCGCCAATGCTGCCACGCCGCACGCAGTCTGCGCGGACCTCGCCGCACCCCGGCGCATTCCAGCCGCGAAGAGAATCCCGCCAATCACGAGCCCGGCGACCAGCCCGAGCAGGTGCGCCATCACATCCACGTTGCCCGCGTCCTTGAGCGGCGTGCCATCCCGGTTCGTGCCGGCGCCGCCGTAGAGGGCGAGAAATGCAAACCCCGCACCGATGGGCACGAGCAGGCGCCAGCCTGTGCGCGTCGACCGGTGCATGAGCAGCGCGGCGATTTCACCTCCCGCGAGCAGGCCGAGGCTCGCGAAGAGCGCCGTCGAGGAACCGATGCTCTGGTGCGGCCGCACCATGTGGGCGAAGGCATTCAGCAGATTCCCCAGCGCCCCGCCCAGCACCGTCCCGAGCAGCCCCGCGCCGACCCCGAAGCGCGCGAACACAAAGGCGAATGCGAACACCGCCAGCCCGAGATTCGAGATGAGATGCTCCGTGCCCCCATGCAGCGTGAGCGCCGTGAGGCAGCGCCACCATTCGCCGCGCAGGACACGCCCGTCCGACGCGACACCGCGCTCGACGAGCTCCGCCGGCATCGCGGCCTGCACGCGGAAAAGCACCACCATCACGGCGAGCACCACGCCGACTGCGAGCTTCGGAATCACCAGCGGCTCAAGCTTCTCCGTGTCGGTCCGCTCCCTCTCCTCGCTCTCAAACTCCGCCAGCGCCGCCGCGACCGGCTCCCGCGCGCCTTCCTCGACAAACAAGGCCCACGCCCCGCCCTCGCGTTCGATCCAGTGCGGCAAATCCATCGAAGCCACCACGAGCGCCCGCTCCCGCGCCGCCTTGAGTTTCCGATAGCGCCCGACCTCCGCACGTGGCGGCGGCGGAAGTTCTTCGTTGTTCTCCTCGTCGGGCGTCATCGCGTGCACTCCTAATCCGAAACACCGCCGCTTTCCCAACCGTATTCTCTCCGTGCCGCGCTGCTCCGTGCTTGTCGCTCGCTCCGCATTTCCTGAAAAGTGCGGCGCCGCAGTGAACCCGCTCCTCCAAAACCTCACCGTCCCCGACCTCTGGCAGCAGGACGCCGTGAAGGCGCTGCGCGCGGGGAAGGACGTGGTGGTGCACGCACCGACAGGCGCGGGAAAAACGCACATCTTCGAGATGTTCCAGCCCGAGGTGCGCGGCCAGGCGGTCTTCACCGTGCCGACGCGAGCACTCGCGAATGACAAGCTCGCCGAGTGGCGTGCGCGGGGATGGGACGCGGGCATCGCCACCGGCGACCTAGCGCTGCGTCCGGATGCGCACATCGTCGTGGCCACGCTCGAGACGCAGCGCGCGCGCTTTCTCCGCCGCGAAGGCCCGCGCCTCCTCGTCGTGGACGAATACCAGCTCATCGGCGACCCGCACCGCGGTGTGAACTACGAACTTGCGCTCGCGCTTGCGCCACCGACCACGCAACTCCTCCTCCTCAGCGGGAGCGTCGGCAACCCGCAGGACATCGTCGCGTGGCTGCGGCGCATCGGGCGCGATGCCGTGCTCATCTCGCACGACGTGCGACCCGTGCCGCTGGTCGAAGTGGACCTCCAGGCTCTCCCGGGCCGCGCCGGCCTCGACGTGCGGGGCTTCTGGCCGCGCGTGATCACCAATGCGCTGCGCGCGGACCTCGGCCCGGTGCTGATGTTCGCGCCGCGCCGCAACGCCGCCGAGGAATTCGCCCAGGCCCTCGCCGCTGCGCTTCCCGACACGCAGCCGCTCGCCCTTTCGCCCGAACAGGAAGCGCTCGCCGGCCCGAAGCTGTCGCGCCTCCTCCGCGCGCGCGTCGCATTTCACCACAGCGGCCTCAGCTATGCACAGCGCGCGGGCGTCGTGGAGCCTCTTGCGAAGAACGGCCAGCTCCGCGTCGTCGTCGCGACGATGGGCCTCGCCGCCGGGATCAATTTCTCCATGCGCTCGGTCCTCGTGACCGACACGCGCTACATGGCCGGCAACCTTGAGCGCCAGGTTCAGCCCGACGAACTGCTGCAGATGTTCGGCCGCGCCGGACGCCGGGGCCTCGACGAGAGCGGCAGCGTGCTTTTCACGGAAAACACTCCGCGGCTCATGAACGCGCGCCCGCGCCAGCTCCGCCGCGCGACGAAGCTCGACTGGCCCACGCTGATCGCCGTGATGCAGGGCGCCATCGCAAACGGCCTGCATCCATTTGCCTCCGCGACTGAACTGAATACCCGCCTCTTCTCGCCGCAGAGCGTCCCCATCGGCGTCGAGCACTCCGAGGCGAGCGGCCCCATGCCCTGCAATTTGCGTGTAGACATGGAGCGCGCCCGCTTCGCCCGCCGGAAAGCGGCCGAGATGCGGAACTCCCGCGGTGAATGGCAGCCAGTCCCGCCACGCTCCGACACGCCGATCGGGGAGGTGCTGTGCCTTCACGGGGGAAAATGGAGGCCAGCCCTGAGCATCGCCGGCACGCTGGCGGGCATCGGCTTTGGCCAGCTCTGCCGGCTCGATGTTCCCGGCCAGCGGCGCTATGGACGCGAAATCGTCCTCGGCTCGCAGCGCGAGGGTATGCTTCACCTCGCGCCGTGGCTGCGTCCCCTGCTCCGCGAGCGCGAAATCACCATCGCGGAAATCCCCGCGGTGATCCTCGATCGGCTTCCACGCCTGATTGAAACCGCGACCCGCCAAACTGCGCAGCCTCCGGGAAAAACCAAAACGCGGCGCGCAAAGCCCCCCGGGAGCCAAGGCACGGACAAGCGCACAGCGGAGCGGCGGCCGTCTGGGAAATTTGCAGTTCATTCGACCTTCTCGCGCGGCGAGCAGCTCGTGCTCCACCTCGATTTCTCCGCGCACCTCGTCGCGGCGCACCGGGACGCATTCGGGCGGGCTCTTGTGAATCCTCCGACACGCGACGGTTCCCCGGCATGCTGCGAAAGCTGTGCCGAATCGCAATGGTGCCGTAGCGTCGAAATCACCGCGTCGCCCGCCTGGCTCTGGCGCAAGCTCGACCTCATCGGTGACGACGGCCTTCCGACGCGCCGCGGGGTCATCTTCAGCTTCTTCCATCACGGCGAGGGGCTCGCCATCGCCGCGGCGCTGGAGGACGACACCTACAAAATCGAGGACCTCGTCTTCGATCTCGCGAATCTCCGCGCCGGCCCGCGCTTTGCAGGCGACGACTCTCCATTCGGCGGACGCCTCGGCGCACTTTGCGCAAGAACCTACGACCGTGCCGACATCGACGGCTATCTCACGATGGGGGTCCCGGTGGAATACGGCGCAGGGGCCGCGGAGGTCGTCCGCGAGATGATCGAGCACGGCTCCGGAATCGGAAGGCTCCAGTCTGAGGTGCTGCGCGCGGGCGACATCGAGCGCGCATGGATCGAATGGCGGAGCGTGCTCAGGCACGTCGCACTCGCACCGGATCACGAATGGGATCGCTGGCGGCAGCTCCGCGGCGCGGCGGCCCGGATGATGGAAACCGACACAGCGGCGAAAGCGCCCGATTTGCCGCCGCTCACGAACGCGCAGAGGAGGCCCGCTTAGCCCGCTGCCACAAAGCCGCCGGAGCAGGCAGGTGTGGCGGATTTTTTCCCAGGCGCTAGCCTCTCGCGGATGCAGGAACGACCGCTGACTTATTTTGCACGGCTCTCCGTCGTGGCAGCGGTGATCACTTTTGTGCTGAAGCTCGCGGCGTGGCGCATCACGGGCTCCGTCGGTCTGCTCTCGGACGCACTCGAATCGCTCGCGAACCTGGCCGCCGCGTTCGTCGCGCTCGGCACTCTGGCCGTGGCTGCCCGGCCAGCCGATGAGGACCATGCCTTCGGGCACTCGAAGGCGGAGTATTTCGCCGCGGGCGTCGAGGGCGCGCTCATCATCGTGGCTGCGGCAACCATCGGCTGGAGTGCGGTCGAGCGCTTCTTTTCGCCGCAGGCTCTCCAGCAGCCGGCCGCCGGTCTTGCAGTTTCAGCCG
Organism: Chthoniobacteraceae bacterium; assembly: GCA_044221035.1. GTDB lineage: Bacteria > Verrucomicrobiota > Verrucomicrobiia > Chthoniobacterales > Chthoniobacteraceae > SXWH01. Next base: position 27,312 of record JBGAPU010000044.1, read on the forward strand.
CGGCGTCGGCGGTGAATCTCGTGGTCGCGCGCGTGCTGGCGCGTGTCGGCCGCAAACGAAACTCCATCGCGCTCGAGGCTGACGCGAGGCACTTGATGACGGACGTGTGGACCTCCGGGGGCGTCATCATCGCCGTCGCCCTCGTGGCCATCACGGGGTGGTGGTGGCTGGATCCGCTCATCGGCGTGCTGCTCGCAGTCCACATCGTCGCCACCGGCTATGCGCTCGTGCGCGAATCCATGCTCGGGCTCATGGACACCGGGCTTCCCACCCCGCAGATGGAGAGCATCCGGGCCGTCCTCGCGAAATATGAAGCCGGCGGCGTGCAGCACCACGCGCTGCTGACACGGCGCGCAGCCGCGAGACAGTTCATGAGCGTCCACCTGCTGATGCCGGGAAGCTGGTCGATCACGCGCGGGCACGACGTCGCGGAAAAGATCGAGGCCGACCTGCGCAAGGCGGTGCCCGGGCTCGTCGTGCTCACACACATCGAGCCCGACGATGACCCAATCTCGTGGCATGACGTGGAGCTGGAGAGGAAGGACCCCGGACCTTGAGGAAGGCCTCGGCGGCTGATGGGAGGCTGAGCCCTACAGATGCTCGCCGGCGAGAACGTCGGTCTCCTTGAATGCGATCGAGAATGGCTCCAGCGGCATCGGCTTCCCGTGATCCAGGAACGCCTCGCAGACGCGGAAAAATTCCGCGCGCGTCGCGACTCGCCGAACGTCGTGCAGAAATTTTCCGGAGGGCTCCACGCCGAGTCCGATGAAGTTGAGATACTTCTTCATCTTGTGGACCTGCGAGCGCTCGGGAACGCCCGGCGAGCAGACCGCATCGAAGAGCGTGCGGATGTAATCGAGCACGTCACCGCCCGTCGGCAGCGAGATTTCCCTGCCGCCGAGCATCTGGCGGATTTGTCCGAACATCCACGGGTTGCGAATCGCGCCGCGTCCAATCATGAGCCCGCGCGCACCGGTGAACCCGAGCACCTCGGCGGCCTTCTGCGCGGAGTGGACGTTGCCATTGGCCAGCACCGGACACGGCACCGCCCCGACGGCGCGGGCGATGAAATCGTAATGCACCTCGCTGCGATACATCTCTGAAACGGTGCGTCCATGCACCGTGAGAAGGTCAAGCGAGTGCCGGGCGAAGATCGGGAGGAACTCGTCGAACACCGCGGGATCGTCGAAGCCGATCCTCGTCTTCACCGTGAACTTCACCCGGACTGCATCCCGCAGCGCTCCGAGGATCGCATCCACGCGCTGCGGCTCGCGGAGCAGCCCGCCGCCGGCGCATTTCCTGTAAACGATCGGGGCCGGGCAGCCGAGATTCAGGTCGATCGCCGCGACCGGATACTCCTGCAGCTTCTTCGCCGTGCGCACGAGCGAAGGGATGTCGTTGCCGATCATCTGCGCGACCACCGGGCGGCCCGTGGGATTTTCCGTGATGGATTGCAGGATCCATTTCTCCAAATTCGAGTCCGCATGGACGCGGAAGTATTCGGTGAAATAGACATCCGCGCCGCCGTAGCGCGCGATCAGCCGCCAGAATGGCAGGTCCGTCACCTCCTGCATCGGTGCGAGCGCCAGAATTGGCGCAGGGGCGTCGATGAGGTTTTGCAGTGCGGCAGCGGGTTCCACTTTGCGTGAGGTAGCGCGGGCGGGGGTGCGCGGCAAGGCGCGGTGAATCTCGGGCGCCGTTGCAAAACCACCCGGCCTCGCGCACCGTCCGCACGCCGGTGAATACAGACTTTCATGCAATCGAACCCGAACGCACCCCGCTGTGCGATGGTCCGCGCTCGCTCTTCGATCTGAATTTTCCGGACCTCGCATCGCGTCTCGTGCGCGGCGGAGTGAACCCGGTCCACGCGAAGCCGTTGTGGCGCGCACTATACCGCGGCGGGGGCATCACTGCGGAAAAGGTGGACGGCCTGATCGGCCCGCTTCGGCGATGGGTGAACGACCAGATGGTCGTGGAGACGGCGCGCAATGCGGCGCCTGCTGTCGCCGCTGATATCCGGAGCAGCGACGGCCTCACGCGGAAATTCCTGCTGCGGCTCGCCGATGGCCAGACCATCGAAACCGTGGCGATGGGCTATCCCGGCCGATACACCGTCTGCGCGAGCACGCAGGCAGGCTGTGCGATGGGCTGCGTGTTTTGCGCCACGGGGCAGATGGGATTTGCGCGGCACCTCAGGCCCTGCGAGATCGTCTCGCAGGTGATGCACGCGCGCTCGGCGCTCGCGGACGACGGAAATTCCGGCCTGCGAAACCTCGTGCTCATGGGCATGGGCGAACCGCTGCACAACTACGACGCGGTGCTCACCGCGCTCGACATCATCAGCGACACGCGCGGGCTCGGCATCGGCCCGGCGAAAATCACCATCAGCACCGTCGGCGTCGTCCCGGGCATCCTCCGGCTCGCGGAGGAAAAGCGGGGCTACAAACTCGCCGTGAGCCTGCACGGAGCGACGGACAAGGAGCGCTCCGCCCTCGTGCCTGCCGGAAGACGCTGGCCGCTCGATGAGCTGATGGCGGCGTGCCGAACCTACTGCGCGAAGACCGGGCGCCGGATCTTTTTTGAGTGGACGCTCATTGCCGGGACAAATGACACGCCCGCCCAAGCACGGCGGCTCGCAGCCTTGCTGGCTGGCATTGATGCCCACGTGAACCTCATCCCGCTGAACCCGACACGCGGCTATGCGGGCGGCACCAGCCCGGGCGCTGCCGCAATCGCGTTTCAGCGGACGCTGCGCGACTCCGGAATCCCCTGCACCGTGCGGCAGCGCCGCGGCATCGACGTCGCGGCTGGATGCGGCCAATTGAGGACCGAGCGGGAAAAGCCGGCCGCGGCGTAACGCGCCGGACTTCGCGCCGCAGTGCGAACTCATTTTCACTCTCGCCAATCAACCGTGCGCTGGTAGGAAGCCGCGCCATGTGGGCATTTCTCTCCCGTAACCGCGACGCAGGACTGCTGATGCTGCGCATCACCCTGGGGATGATTTTCATCTGTGCGCATGGCTGGATGAAGCTCACGGGAGGCATCGACGGCTGGCGTGAAATCGGCAGCGCCATGAAGAGCCTCGGCATCAATTTCTGGCCGGTGTTCTGGGGCTTCATGGCGACGATGGCGGAGACCGCGGGCGTGGTCCTCTTCATCATCGGCTTTGCATTCCGCCCCGCGTGCCTGCTCGTGGCAATCACGATGGCCGTCGCGGGAATCTATGCATGGCATCACCCGATGAAGGGGATGACCGCCCTGCAGAATGCGTCCCACGCGTGGGAGCTCGGCCTGGTGTTTTTCTCATTCATCTTCATCGGCCCGGGCAAATACAGCGTGGACAAGAACTAGCGAACCGCAGCGAGTCCGCGGATCAGGCTGCCCGCTCACCGACGGAATCGGACGCGCCGTCGTCCGCCCCGGTTTCCAACCCCTGCAGGGCCGCCCGCAGCTCGCTTGGGACGAGCGGCTTCTTCAAGATGCAGTTCGCCGAGGCAGGGCGCTCCGACGCGCCGTAGGCGAAGCCGGTGAGCAGGAAGATCGGCTTCGCCGGGTCGATGCGGCGCACGGCGTCCGCGAGCTGCGCCCCGTTCATCCCCGGCATGCCGTGGTCGGTGATCACGAGGTCGAATTTCTCCGACAAATACCTCTGCATCGCCTCACCGCCATCGCAGGCGGTCACCACGCGGTGTCCGTCGCTCCGCAGATATTGGGTGACGACATCGCGGGGATTCGGCTCGTCGTCCACGACAAGGACGCGGAGCTTTCGGATCGTCCCCCCGTGATTCTCCGCGCTCCCGACGCCTCCCTCCCGATAGTGCGGAAGCGTGACCCGGAACGTGGTGCCGCGACCCGGTTCCGTATCGATGTCAAGCGTTCCGGAATGCCTCCGGATGATGCCAAACACCATCGCCAGACCGAGGCCGGTCCCCTTCTCTCCCTTCGTTGAAAAGAACGGTTCAAGGCAGCGGTGACGCACCTCCTCGCTCATGCCCGTGCCGGTGTCCGCGACTTCGACGCGGACGGAATCCGCGAGAGATTCGGAGCGGAGCGTGATGGTGCCGCCGGACGGCATCGCGTCCACTGCGTTGAACACCAAGTTCGTCAGGATCTCGCGGAGTTCCGCGCCGTTTCCGAGGACCGGCGGAATCTTCTGCAGTTCCAGCTCCACGCGGATCGAACGGCCGGTTTCCAGCGCGTGATCGTGCCACTTGGGCTTTGTCAGCGGCACGACTTCCTCGATGAGCCTGTTCAGCTCCACGGCGCAAAAGACGTCGCCCTCTTCGCGCGGACGGTAGAAGTCGCGCAGCCGCGAGACGACGTGCGAGGCGTCGCGTCCGGCAGTGTTCATCGTCCTGAGGTATTGCCGGAGCAGCTCGCGGTCGTCGGCAAGGCTGTCATCCTGCAGCAGCAGCTCGCTGTAGCCGATGATGGACATGAGCGAGTTGTTGAAATCATGCACCACTCCGCCCGCCATCTCGCCGAAGGCGCGGAAGCGCTCCTGCTGCACGACTTGCCGCTGGCTGTCCTTCAGCTCGGCGAGGGCGCGCTGGAGGTCCGCCGTCCGCTCGGCGACCTTCTGCTCGAGAATGCGGTTGTGCTCCTGGATTTGCAGCCGTTGGAAGCGCGTGAGCAGCAGGTTGCGGATGCGCATCTGCATCTCCGCCGAGTCGAACGGCTTGACCATGATGTCGGTCGCACCGGCGATCAGCGCGGCCCGCTTGTGCTTCGGATTTGAGCTGCCCGTGAGGACGAGGATCGGCAGGCTCGTGTCCGGGGCCAGATGGGCGCGGAGCTTTTCCACGAGCTGGATGCCGTCGAGCCGCGGCATCTCGAGGTCGGTGATGACGAGGTCCGGCGCGAAGGCGGTGAACTCCCCGATGATGCGCGTCGGGTCGGTGAGCTTCCGAAGATGCGGGAAGCGCAGCCGGTGGAGGATGTTCTCGAGGAGGCAGAGGCTGCTCACCTCGTCGTCCACCATCAGGATCCGCCCCTGCCTGAGTAGCTCTTCATTCATCGTGGCGAATCGCTCCTGCTGCATCAGGCCGCCATCCGGGGCAGCACCTGTCTCACCGTGGAGAGCAGGGCCGCGAGATCCACCGGCTTGGAAATGAAGCGTGAGCCGCCGCGGACGCCCGCCTCGCTCGCGCCGACGAGTGACGTGACAAAAATGACCGGTGTGCCCGCGAGATCCCGGTCCGCCGCCAACTCCGCGGCGACCGCGCCACCGTCCTTGCCCGGCATGTCCACATCGAGCAAGGCGAGGTCCGGCCGGAATTCCCGCGCAGTCCTGAGGGCGGCGAAGGAACGGTTTTCCTCGCGCACCTCGTAGCCGTTGCGCCGGAGGATCAGGGCGATGAACGACGAGATTTTTGGATCATCGTCAACAATGAGGATTTTGATGTTCTTCATGCGTTCCCCTCAGAGCAGTCCGCGTTCAAAGGGCGCATGGCGAAAGTCCGTATTTCGAGCAGGAAAAACCCTCACCCTCCGCCGGACCCCGTCGCTCGCGGGCGCATGGGCGCGCGACCGGGAATCCCCGGCGAGCCAGCGACCCCGCGGGGGCGTTTGAAAATATTTTCACTTATCGTGTAACAAAATCGCTCGGGAAACGTAACAGGGGGTGGAACAACGAATTTGCCTATGAACACCACCGAACCCGACCCCGATCCGGCGCACCCATCGCCCAGCAAAACGAACATGTCACTTATCGTCTGTTCACACGTGGGTTATGATGACCCTCGTTTGAAAAACATTCACGACTTCAAGTCATCGTTCGGCGACGCAGTAAAGCGAACCCGCTCCGAACTCGGCATCTCGCAGGAGGAGCTCGCAGGGCGTGCCGGGCTCCACCGCACCTACGTCTCCGACGTCGAGCGGGGCCGGCGGAACATTTCCCTCGAGAACATCGAGAAGCTGTCCAGCGCCCTTCAGCTCACCACCTCGAACCTCTTCGCACGCGCCGGGGAGGCCAATGTGCAGAACAAGTTCGTCGAGATCCTCCTGATTGAGGACAACGTGAATGACGCGGAGCTCACGCTGCGCGCCTTTCGCAAGGGGCGCATCACCAACGTCGTGCACGTCGTGCGCGACGGAGTCGAGGCGATGGAGTTTCTTTTTGCGACGGGCGCGCATGAGCGGCGGAGAAACCAGCCGCTCCCGGGGGTCATCCTGCTCGACCTGAACCTGCCGAGAATCGACGGGCTCGAGATCCTGCGCCGGATCAAGGCGGACAAGAACCTCCAGAGAATCCCCGTAATCGTGCTCACCGTCTCGAACCATGACCGCGACATCGCCGAGTGCAGGCGGCTGGGCGTGGAGAACTACATCGTGAAGCCGGTCGGGTTTCAGAATTTCAGCGAAATCGCGCCGAACCTTGAGATGGAGTGGGCGCTTGTGAGGCAGCCGCGCCGGCCCATGTCATGACGCAACCGCAGGACGCATGGAAACAGACCGCTCCAAACCGGATGCAGGGGGGGATGCGCATCGATCTGCGGACGGCCAGTCCCAGCCCGACGAGGGGATCTTCCGGCTGATAGTCGAGGCCACCCCTCACGCCATCGTGCTCACGGACTCCCGAGGCTGCATCCTGATGGCGAATTCCGGAGCCGAGAAAATCACCGGTTACTCGCGCGCGGAACTGCTCAGGCAGCCGATCGAGATGCTCCTTCCCCGGCGGGTCCGCGACGCCCACGTCGGGCACCGTGCGGGATACCTGAACCATCCGGAGCCGCGGCTTCTCGGCAAAAACCGCGATTTGACGGCCCTGCACAAGGACGGCTCGGAAATTCCAGTAGAAGTCGGAATCAACCCCATCGAGACACCGAGTGGAGTCATGTTCCTGAGTTCCATCGTCGAGATCGGCGAGCGGAAGAAGATCGAGCAGGAGCTGCGGCACAGCGCCGCGGATTTCAGCGCGAGCTTCTACTCCTCCGGCGTCGGCCAGGCCCAGGTGGACCCGGAGAGCGGGCGCTATCTGCGTGTGAATGCGAAATTCTGCGAAATCGCCGGCTATTCGGAGCAGGAACTCCTCGGCATGCGCTTCCAGGACCTGACGCACCCGGAGGATCGCGTGGATGACGATGCGGATCATCGCCGGATGGTCCGTGGCGAGGCGCCGGCTGTCAGCCGCGAGAAGCGCTACCTTCGCAAGGATGGCGAGGTGGTGTGGGTCGGCGTGAACGCATCGCTCATACGCGACGCTGCGGGGCGCCCGATTCGGACGCTGGCGGTGATCCAGGACATCACCCGGCGAAAGGAGGCCGAGGACGCCGCCCGTCGCAGCGACGAGAAATTCCGCCGCCTCGTCGAACAGTCGCTCACCGGGATCTACGTCATCCAGGACGGGCGCTTCGCCTACGTGAATCCGAAGATGTCCGAGATTTTCGGATACTCGGCAGAGGAGTTCGCCGCGTCGCGTGTCGCGGACATCGTGTTCCCCGAGGATCGCGCGACGACGGCGGAGCACATCCGCAGGCGCATGGAGGGCGAGGTTGAGAGCATCCGATACGCGTTGCGGGCCATCCGCAAGGACGGGCGGGTCATCCACATCGAGGTTCACGGCGGTCGGGCGGAATACAACGGCGGGCCGGCGATCGTCGGGACGCTGATGGATGTCACCGAGCGCGTGCATGCGGAGCAGCGGTCGCTCTGGCTGGCCTCGTTCCCGGAGCGGAATCCAAACCCGATCGTCGAACTCGACCTCTCACGGCAGGCGCTCTGCTACTCAAACCCGTCGGCGCGGGAGATGTTTCCTGATCTCCATGCCGCGGGGCTCTCCCATCCGCTCCTAGCGGGCATCCCGGAAGCGGCGGCCGCGATGAAAGAGGGGCAGAAGACAGCGGCATGGAGGGAGGCCGTCGTGCCGCCGCGATCGTTTGCACAGACCCTGATGTGGGTCGTGGAGATGAATCGTCTCCGGGTTTACAGCACGGACATCACCGAGAGGAAGCGGGCCGAGGAGGAGGCTCGCTCGCTGAACGCCGACCTCGAAGCGCGCGTGGCCGAGAGGACGGCTCAACTAGAGGCGGCGATCGGCGACCTGCGCAACAGCCGCGCGGAGCTGGAGAGCCTTTTCGAGTCGCTGCCGGGCCTCTATCTCGTGCTCACGCCGGAATTCCGTATCGTCGCCGCCAGCGATGCGTATTTGAGGGCGACGATGACCACCCGCGGGAGCATCGTCGGCCGCGGGCTGTTCGAGGTTTTCCCGGACAATCCGAACGACCCGGCAGCCACGGGAACCTCGAACCTGCGGGCCTCGCTGGAGCACGTGATGCAGTGGGCCGAGCCGCACACGATGGCGATCCAGAAATACGATGTGCGGCGGCCCGACGGGACGTTCGAGGAGCGATACTGGAGCCCCATCAACTCCCCCGTGCTCGGCGCCGAGCGGCGTGTGAAATACATCATCCACCGCGTGGAGGACGTGACGGCGTTTGTGAGGAACCGGGCAAGGCAGGTGGATGGCGACGATGGCTCGTCCGAGATGCGCATGCGGATGGAGCAGATGGAGGCCGAGATTTTCGCGAGCTCCCAGAAGGTCCAGGAGGCGAACCGCCAGTTGGAGGCGTCGAACAAGGAGCTCGAGGCGTTCTCCTATTCGGTGTCGCACGATCTCCGCGCGCCGCTGCGCACCGTGGACGGCTTTTCGCAGGCCGTGATCGAGGATTACGGCCCGCAACTGCCTGAGGAGGGACAGCGCTACCTGCGGACGATCCGCGCCGGGGCGCAGCGGATGGGCGCCCTGATTGACGATTTGCTCACATTCTCGCGCCTGAGCCGGCTTCCTTTGAAGAAGCGCTCCGTCGATACCCTCCGCCTCGTCTCGGAGGTGCTCACCGAACTCGATCCGCAGCGGGACGGCCGGGAAATCGACGTGCGAATCGGCGAGTTGCCGCCATGCATGGGCGATCCGGCGCTGCTGAAGCAGGTATGGCTGAACGTGCTCTCCAATGCGTTCAAATACACGCGCCAGCGCAAGACCGCGCGCATCGAGGTGGGCAGCCTGAAGCAGGACGGCGAGACAGTTTACTTCGTCGCGGACAACGGAACGGGCTTCGACATGCGCTACGCGGACAAGCTCTTCGGCGTCTTTCAGCGCCTGCACCGCGCCGAGGATTATGAGGGGACTGGCGTGGGTCTTGCAATCGTGAAGCGGGTCATCAACCGCCACGGCGGGCGCGTCTGGGCTGAGGCCGAAGCAGATCGCGGCGCGACCTTCCACATGACGTTTGAAGAAAAGCAAAAACCATGAGCCAAACCAGTTCTGTTGAGATTCTGCTCGTCGAAGACAGTCCGCAGGATGTCGAGCTGACACTGCGCGCCCTGACGAAGGCGCACCTTTCCAACCGCATCCACATCGCGCGCGACGGCGTGGAGGCGATTGAGTTCATTTTCTGCGAGGGCGCACATTCGGGGCGGAGCATCTCCGATCCGCCGAAGGTAATCCTGCTCGATCTCAAGCTCCCGAAGGTGGATGGCCTGGAGGTGCTCCGGCGCATCAAGGCTGATCTGCGCACCAGCGCCATTCCCGTGGTCGTGCTCACGTCCTCGAAGGAGCAAAGCGACGTCGTGATGAGCTACCGGCTCGGCGTGAACAGCTACATCGTGAAGCCGGTGAATTTCGAGCGGTTTGTCGAGGCCGTCCGCGATCTCGGGATGTATTGGCTGCTGCTGAACCAGCCTCCGAAGATGGAGCAATAGATGGCGACACCACTGCGAGTCTTGATCGCCGAGGACAACCCCGCCGACGCGGAGCTGGTCCTGCGCGAACTCCGGCGCGCGGGATTCGAGCCGGACTGGGTCCGCGTGGAATCGGAGGCCGCGTATCTGGAGCGCTTGCCGACGAATCCGGACATCATCCTCTCGGATTTCCACATGCCGCAGTTCACGGGCCCGCGCGCGCTGGAACTCCTGACACAGACCGGTGCGAACACCCCCTTCATCATCATCTCCGGCACCATCGGCGAGGATATCGCCGTGGACATGATGAAGCGCGGAGCCGCCGATTACCTCATGAAGGATCGGCTCACACGCCTTGGTCCCGCGGTCCGGCAGGCGCTGGACCAGGCGCGGCTTCACAGGGATCGCCGCAAGACGGAGGACTCCCTGCGGCAGAGCGAGGCCGAGTTTCGCGCGATGACTGAGGCGTCGCCGCTCGGGATTTTCGTCACCGACGCCGAGGGGCTCCTCACTTACACCAATGCGACGCTGAGGCAGATGCTCGGGATCGGCTTTCAGGAGATCTCGGGAAGCGGCTGGTTTCAATCCGTCCACCCGGAGGATCGCGGCTCCCTGCTCAACGAGTGGCGGGGCTGCATCAGCGGGGGGCGGAACTTCAAGGGCTGCGTGCGCTTCGTCCGCCGCGATGGCGCCGTGATCTGGGCGAGCATCCGCAGCGCGGCGATGCGCGGAAAGGAGCAGGTGCTCGGCTACGTGGGAGTCGTCGAAGACATCACCGAGCGCAAGCGATCCGAGGAGCGCATCCGCGAGCAGGCGGAGATGCTCGATTGCGCGCATGAGGCCATCATCGTCCGCGACATCCACACGCGGCGGATCACGTTTTGGAACAAGGGGGCGGAGCGCCTCTACGGCTGGACCGCCGCGGAGGCCGACGGCCGCGACATCGGCGAACTGATCTTTGCGGATCCGGATGCAGTGGACGAAATCTCGCGCGAACTGCTGCAGTCCGGTGAATCCCACGGGGAGCGCAGGCACGTCACCAGGCACGGCGGGAAGCTGATCGTCAGCAGCCATGTGACGCTCGTGCGGGACGCTGCGGGCAACCCCAAGTCCGCGCTGGTGATCAACATCGACATCACCAGGCAGAAGAATCTCGAGACTCAGTTCCTCCGGGCGCAGCGGATGGAGAGCATCGGCACGCTCGCGAGCGGCGTGGCCCACGACCTGAACAACATCCTCGCTCCGATCCTGATGTCCGCGCCGATTCTCCGGCAGGAGATGCCCGCGGCGGAGCGCGACAGCATCATCTCGACGATCGAACTGAGCGCGGAGCGGGGCGCGCAGATCGTGAAGCAGGTGCTCACCCTCGGCCGCGGCCTCGAGGGGGAAAGGCGGCCGCTCCAAATCTCCGCCGTGATCAAGGAGATGGTGAAGATCATGCGCGGGACTTTTCCGAAGGGCATCCTCGTCGAGGCGGTCATCGCGCCGGATCTCTGGCCCGCCATCGGCGATGCGACGCAGATCCACCAGATTCTGCTGAACCTCTGCGTGAATGCCCGCGATGCGATGCCGGACGGAGGGCGGCTTCTCGTGCGCGCGAGCAACATCATGATCGACGCGAACTATGCGAGCACGCTTGCCGATGCGAAAACCGGGCCCCATGTGTTGCTCGAAGTCCGCGACAACGGCTGTGGAATCCCCCCTGAGATCATCGAGCGTGTCTTCGATCCATTTTTCACCACGAAAGGCGCCGGCAACGGCACCGGTCTCGGGCTTTCGACGGTCCTCGGCATCGTGAAGAGCCACGGCGGGCACATCAACATGTCCAGCCATCCGGGCGAAGGCACCTCATTCCAGATTTACCTGCCCGCTTCCCTCGATCCGCAGGCTGTGCCGGATGCATCAGGGGGCGCGGATGCACTGCCCCGCGGCAACGGCGAGTGCATGCTGGTGGTGGACGACGAGGAGGCCATCCGGAATGCAATTCGTTCCGTCCTCGAATCGCACGGTTACCGCGTGATTGTTGCGATGGACGGCGTGGAGGCGCTCGCGGTGTTTGCGAGGAATCCCGGCACGATTCAGGGCGTCCTCACCGATCTCATGATGCCGCTCATGGATGGGACGGCGCTCATTCACGCGCTCCGGAAACTGGAACCGCGCCTGCCGATCATCGCCTCGACCGGTCTCGGCGAGAAAGCGCGCTTCGCCGAGCTCGATGCAATGGGCATCGGGCGCATCCTCACCAAGCCCTACGGCGCGGCGGAACTGCTCCAAATCGTCAATGAGGCGTTGCATCCCGACGCCGCCGCGCCACATCCTGAACTCCCCACCCCGCCAGCATCATGAAAAAGAAAGTCCGCATCCTCCTTGCCGACGACCACGAGATCGTGCGCCGCGGCATTCGCCCCCTCATCGAGTCGGAATGGGGATGGGAGGTCTGCGGCGAGGCGTCGCAAGGGCGGCAGGCGGTCACCATGGCGCTCGAACTGAAGCCGGACATCCTCATCGTGGATGTGAGCATGCCGGAGCTGAGCGGCGTGGAGGTGACGCGCCAGGTCAGGCAGGAACTGCCCGGAACCGAAGTGCTCGTCTTCACCGGGCAGGACAGCGAGACGCTGGTGCACCAGCTTTTCGCGGCGGGCGCGCGGGGCTTCGTCTTCAAGAGCGAGGCGGCGGACCACCTCATCCCCGCTATCAAGGCGCTGTGCAACGGGGAGCCGTATTTCGGCGAGCGAGTCTCGGGGATCGTCTTTGAGCAATACCTGAAGGGCTCGCTGCGCCCCGATCAGGCCGCGCCGGACGGGCTCACGCCGCGCGAGCGGGAAATCGTCCAGCTCCTCGCCGAGGGGAGGAGCAACAAGGAGGTGGCCTCCACTCTCGGCATCAGCGTCAAGACCGCCGAGACACACCGCGCGGCAATCATGCGGAAGCTCGGATTTGAGTCGTTCAGCGACCTCATCCGCTACGCGGTCCGGAATCACATCGTCCAGCCCTGAGCCGCACTCCCGTCGCACGGCCGGAGCGGGAACGCGGGAAAGCACGACTCCGTGCCGGTCAGGCCAGCACGGCCTTCACGATCTTTTGCGGCTCGACGCCCGTGAGTCGGTGGTCGAGACCCTGGAACTTGTAGGTGAAGCGCTCGTGGTCGATGCCCATGCAGTGCAGGATCGTCGCGTTGAGGTCGTTCAGATGCACGGGGTTCTCCACGATGTTGTAGCTGAAATCGTCGGTCTCGCCGTAGGTCGTGCCACCCTTGATGCCGCCGCCGGCGACGAACATCGAGAAGCACTTCGGGTGATGGTCGCGCCCGTAGTTGTCCTGAGTGAGCTTGCCCTGCGAATAGACCGTCCGGCCAAACTCCCCTCCCCACACGACGAGCGTGGACTCGAGGAGTCCGCGCTGCCTGAGATCCTGGATGAGCGCCGCCACGGGCTGATCCGTGTCGCCGACCTGCGCGCGGATTTCCGTCGGCAGATTGCTGTGCTGATCCCAGCCGCGGTGGAGAATCTGCACCACGCGCACGCCGCGCTCGACAAGCCGCCGCGCGAGCAGCGCGCTGCTGGCGAATGTGCCCGACTTCCTCACCTCCGGCCCGTAGAGGTCGAGCACGCTCTGCGGTTCGCTGGATGTGTCCACCAGCTCCGGCACGCTCGCCTGCATCCGGAACGCCATTTCATACTGCGATATGCGCGTCTGGATTTCCGGGTCGCCCATGCGCGCAAAGCCGCGCTGGTTGAGCTTGCCGAGGGCATCGAGCATGTTGCGCCGGGCCGTGCTGCTCACTCCATCGGGATTCTGGATGTAAAGCACCGGATCGCCCGTGGCCCGAAGCGCGACACCGTTGAACCGCCCCGGCAGGAATCCGCTGTTCCACATCCGAGTGAAGAGCGCCTGCGCGTTCGCCTTGCTCGACCACGTGGGCGTGAGCACGACAAACGACGGCAGGTCGTTGTTCTCGCTCCCGAGGCCGTAGGCCAGCCACGAACCGAGGCTCGCCTTTCCCGGCACCTCGCTGCCGGTCATCACGAAGGTGCAGGCCGGGTCATGGTTGATCGCGTTCGTGTGCACGGTCTTGATGAGCGCGATGTCGTCCACCACCTTCGCCGTGTGCGGCAGCAGTTCGCTCACCCAGCGCCCGCACTGGCCGTGCTGCGCGAAATTGAACATGCTCGGCGCGACGGGGAGCCTCGCCTGCCCGCTCGTCATCGTCGTGATGCGCTGCCCCTGGCGGATGGAATCCGGCAGATCCTTGTCGAAGTGCTCCCGGAGCCGCGGCTTGTAGTCCCACAGGTCGAGCTGCGACGGCGCCCCGTTCATGTGGAGGTAGATGATGCTTTTCGCCTTCGGCGCAAAGTGCGGGAAGCCCGGGAGCGGCGGATGCACCCGCCCGCCCACTGCGGCCTGGGCGGAATTCCCGCGCCCTCCCATCATGCAGGCCAGCGCGAGCCCGCCGAGGCGGATGCCGGCGCTGCCAAAGAACTGCCGGCGGGTCTGGAGGAGTTGGGATTCAAAAATCGGGTCCATGGCGGAGGAAATCAGAGCTGGAATTTGGAATCGGCGGAGGCGCCGCGCGCACTCTCCGCTCTCAACTCACAATCCTCAACTCCCTTTGTCCTGAGAATGGCCGGAACCATCCGCGCGGCATGCCTGGGACGATCCGAAGCACTCACGCCGCGCACGCCCTCCGCCCGAAGTCACGCCCCCCTCGGGCGGACACAGGGCCGTGCCCAACCAAGCACGGCCCTGTGTTTAGCAACCCATGCCCAAATACTGCGGAGCCCCGCCCCGTGGCAGCGAGGGAGGCTCCGTGCCCTTGGCAACTCATCTCCAGTTCCAAGGGCAGCGATCCGTCCTACGGACCCGCCAAGATCATCGCGGGGCGCAATGGCCCCCACCCGGCGGACCCACGCGCGGCTCCCCCCGAAGCCGCGCGTGGCCGCCAACCCAAAATCCGGACACACAGGACCGCCAGCCGCTTCCCAACGGCGGCGACCCCGCACCGGTGGCAGGCATGCAGACCAGCCCCTTTGTGACCGGAAATCACAAAAAATCGCCCGATTCCCGCAGTTCCCGTATTCCGCTCCTCCCACGGCGGCGACTGGTCGGCACACCCCTCCGAAGCCATCCCCAGCATGGTGCGGGGAGGCGCGGCGGGTGCCCTTGTTTGTCGATTTGGTGCTTGGCGGGTGCATGGAATCGGTCTTCACCCGCGGATACGCCTCCCGATTCAAATCGTTACACGATTTCTGTGTTTTTTTAAAAAAAGTTCCCGGCTGGCCCATGCTGGCACGCGAGATTCGGGGAGTCGGGCACCGGAATGCCGACTTCGGCGTTGACGCCCTCCGCCGTCGGATGCTTCATCGCGCCTACGGCAGCGGGCTGCGATGGCGCGTCCCGAAAGCTTCACTTCCCATGCATCTCTTCCGCACATCCCACTTGGCGGCGCTCGGCGCGGCGGCCGCCTTCGTCCTGCTGGCTGGATGCGCCTCGGACGTCCGCCAGCTCGAGCGGCAGAGGGAGCGCATGATTTCCCACTGGCACAAGAGTAATGCCGAGCCTCAGGACTGGAACCGCGCGGGGCTCATTTCCGCCATCCTCAAGCTCGACCGCGACATTGCCGAACTCGAAAGCCGGCGCGATTATGTCCTCGCCGACCGGCTATTCGATCCGCCGAAGTGGTTCGGCAAGGTGAGCAGGGAAGTGTCGGATTTCTCCACCAGCCAGATGGTTTCATTTTACCCCGTGAAAGTGCGCTTCACTCCCCACGCGGGAGCCGCTCCGGAGCGCGGGCGGTAGCGGCGGCGCGTGCGCGGCTGTCAGAGCTTGTTGAGCTGCTCGAGCAAGCCGGCCTGGGTCAGCCCGTCGGCGATCCAATAGTCACCTCGCTTGCGGAAGAGGACATAGACGGGCACGCCGGCGCGGCCGGTCTTCTTCAGTGCGGAGCCAATGTCCGGCGGTGCGGCGGTGTAGTCGGCCTTCACGAAGAGGACGTTCTTAGCTTTGAAGGCATCCTCAACTGGCTGGGTGTGCAGCACGGTTTTCTCGAAGAATTTGCAGTTCAGGCACCAGTCAGCGGTGAAATCCACGAAGACGGGGCGTCCTTCCTTGAGCCCGCTCCGAATCGCGGACAGCAGGCCGGAGGAGACGGCAGGCGGAGGCTGCACATTGCCGTGGATGAAGAGGAACCAGCCGCCCGCGGCGAGCGCGAGCGCGAAGGGCAGCGGCCATTTCCGCTCATGGAATGCACCGAGCAGCCATGCGCCCACGGCGAGCACGAGGAGGAAGCCGGCCACGGTGATCACGGTGCCTGTGTTCGGCAGCGAACTCATGAGCCACACGGCAAAGCCAACCATCACGAAGCCGAGGATCTGCTTGAACCGGACCATCCACATCCCCGGCTTTGGCAGGAACTTCATCCACGCAGGCTGCCACGTGAGCAGGAAATACGGCAGCGACAGCCCCGTCGCGACCGCACCGAACAGCGCGAAGATGCGCGAGCCGGGTTCATTCACCGCCGCGCCAATCACGGGGCCGACCAGTGGCGCCGTGCATGACGTGCCGAGCAGCGTCGTGAAAAAGCCATGGATGAAGGCACCGCCGGCACCCTCCTTCGACGATGCCTCGCTGAGTTTCGACTCCGCGCCGCCGAGGGTGATTTCGAAGACACCGAGCAGGCTCAGCCCGAAGACGAACATCACCGCAACCATGACCGTGAGCGCGACGGGATTGGAAAACTGCGCGCCCCAGCCGAGCGACTTGTTCGCCGACGCAAGGCCGAGCACGAGCAGCGCGAGCACGAGGAAGAACGCGAACACGCCGGCGCAGAACGCGAGGCCGAGCTTGAAGACACGGTCGCGCGACTCGCCCGCCTGTCGGACGAAGCCGAAGATTTTCAGGCTGATCACCGGGAGCACGCAGGGCATGAGATTCAGCAGCAGCCCGCCGAGGAATCCCTTGATGAGCCAGCCGAGCAGCCCCGTGGATGCGCTCTGGTTTTTCTCGCCCTTCGCGATGTCATCGAAGGGATCCCAAGTCTCGCCGTCGTCAACACCCGCACCGGAGGCAGTATTGCCATTCGGTGCCTCGACTTCGACCGGCGGAGGGTCACCGACATACCAGCCCTTGCGGGTGCCGTCGGGTCCGGTGGTGACGAGCAGTCCGCTCCACGGGATCTCATTGTCGAATGGGAATGTGAACAGGTGCGCCCCATCTGCGGTCACCTGCGCGCCAGGCTTCTTGTCGCTCTCAAAGGAGGTGCTGAAGCGCTTCGGCGGAATGATGAAGAACTCGGCTTTCGTCCCCGCGGGCAGCCCGCCCACGCGGACGGCGAGGCTCTTGCCGGCGAGTTCATACTTCACGTCTTTCGTCGGCGGCTCGTCCGTGCGGGGAAGTTCGCCGAGCCATTTCTTGAATAGCGCCTCGTTCGCGGGCTTCGCGGTGCCCGCCACGAGTTTAATCTGCACGTCTTCGGACCCCGGAATGCAGATGTCCGCGCAGACCTGCCACTTGATCTTCGCGCGCAGCGTCGCCTCGCCGGAAAAATCCTTCGGCGGCGTGATCTTCACCGGAAAGAGCGCCTCGTTCCCGTAGGCGTAGATGGTCCAGCCCGTCTTGTCCTGCTCCGCGTGCGGGAGTGGAAATTCCAGCGGCCCAGCCGACCATCCCGGCGGCAAGTTCCACTCGACGATTGTCAGCGGCTCTCCCAAGCCGCCCGCGAAGCGCCAATACATGTGCCAGCCGTCCGCGATTTGGAAATGGAAGCCGACGTGGAACGGTTTGCCGGGCTCCACGGCCGCCGTGTCGGCAAGGAATGCGCGCTTTGTGACTTCCTTTCCATCGTCCTGCTGCGCGCTGGCGCGGACGGCAAAAAGACGTGCCAGCAGGGAAGTGACAACGGCTCGAAGGAAGTTGCGTTTAAGCATGGCGCGAAGATTCGGAAGGCTACGGCTGGCGATTCCCGATGCCAACAATGCTTTGGCAGGATCGCATCACTGCCGCATCATCTGGCTCAGCAGCGGGCGCATC
>JBGAPU010000045.1:0-44705 GCA_044221035.1 Chthoniobacteraceae bacterium
AGCAGCGCGAGCGAGGCGGGCTCGGGCACCGCGCTGTAGGTCACGGAGAACGGCGCGCTGTCGGCCTGCTTGCCGGCGAGGTCGTGCAGGACGTAGTTCACCGTGTAGGTGCCCTCCTGGTCCGCCGTGAAGACTCGGCCGTGGATGTGGCCGAAGGGATTCGTCACTGCCGTGACGTTGCCCGGCGTGCCGGTGCCGTTCGGCGTGCTCGTGGGGCTCACACCGTCGCCGATGTATTGGGGTGCGTCGGCGTAGGTGATGCCGTCATTGGTCAGCAGGAGGTTGTAAATGCCGCCGACGCCAGTGGAGCCGGTGAGCACGCTGAAGGTCGGCGTTGTCGTCGAGTTGCCGTGATCGAAGAACCCAAAGTGAGCCCCGGCAGGACCGGTGACGCTGCTGACTTGGAGCTGGATGTAGGATCCCGGCGTCGCGCCGAAGGCGTTCGGGGCGATGTAGGTCGTTCCGTTTTCACTCACCTGCGTGACGCCGGCGGCGGGGAGCGCCGTCCACGTGATGCCGGTGGTGAAGTAGAGGCCAGTCTGCGGGCCGGAGGTGGCGAGCGTCATGGTCTGCGTGGCGAGGGGCGCGATGGGCGTCCCCAGCGTGTTGCTGACGAAGGCCAGTGCGTCGCCGAGGTTCAGCGTGCCGGAACTGTTCGTGTCAGTGATGCCGGCGTAGAGATGGCCGGCGTGTGCGTTCTGTGCGGAGACGACAAGGGCCGCCGCGAGTGCAAGCGGCATCAGCCGCTTTGCGGTGTTTTTCATGGAATCGTTGATGTGTGGTCGGTGGTGTGGCTGCGGGATCAGTTGCTGGTCCCACCCTCGGCCGAGGGATCCACGAAGCGGCTGCCGGTTTCCCGGAGCCGTGCCTGCACGTCCTCCCATTTCAGGGTCTCCACGTGGCCGTCCACGAAGAGGTAATTGGCGCTGCCGTCGTGCCTCTGGACGGCGACCTGACCCTTGAAAACTTCAGGCGAGATTGCCTGCCCGTAGTAATCGGTGAAATGGAAATGGTCCGAATTCGCATACTCCTTGGCTGCCTCCGCGAAGAGAATCGTCGCCCGCGGTGTCTCCACTCGCGTGAGCTTCGAAAAGTCGAGATTGGCAGCCCCGGCCGGATTCGGCGTCATGAAGTCGTTCACGACATACGTGTATTGCCGCGTCTTGTCCTCGTCGGCAGGGCACCGGAAGGTGACGGTCCCGCCGGCGTATTTCTGGAGCGAGATCGTCCAGGACTGCTCGCCCTGCGACCGCTGGTGCGAGGTGACGGGGAGTGAGCCGTCGTGCTCGCCCGCGTATTGCAGGCAGGCGGCGCCGATCTGCCGCATGAAATTGAAGCACTTCACAGTCTTCGATTTCTGCGACGAGGAGGACATCACCGACAGCAGGAGCCCGGCGAGCACCGCGATGATGGAAATCACCACGAGGATCTCGATAGGAGCCCGGCGAGCACCGCGATGATGGAAATCACCACGAGGATCTCGATGAGCGTGAATGCTGTCGTTGCGGGGCGTTTGGCTTTCATGGATTTGGTGTCGGTGGGCGGTTCCAGTGGAGGGCGGCGCGGGCTGCAGCGGTCTATGAACATCACCGCAAAATTTGTGAGCGGCGGGCGCTTCCCAGGCGCACGATGCGGCCGTGCGGCCGCCCTCCTTGGAATTCTCCGTGCGCGGACACGCGGCGTTGCGCGTCCATGCTCGGATCGGAAAGGCGGCTCGGGGGGCGAGTGAGAACCGTGGGGACGATTTTCGGGCGCGCAGAAGCGCAGCGAGGGAGCCGCCTGCTCAGGTGATTGGGGGTGGGGTGGGTGGAGTGTCGGCGCGCGGCTTTGCGGTGGCGGAAAATTTGGTCCAGTGCTGTTCACCCGTCGGCACTGGTGCGGGAAGCGCAGCCACCGGATTCATCACGAGCTGCAGCTCCTGCATCGCCTTCAGCGCGGGATATTCGGATTGGCGCTGCTGCTCCTTCTTCTTCCCGTCCGTGATCGCCGAGCACATCCGGCAGGGGTGGTTGCCGTCAAAGGTCGTGTTCACCGCCTCTGCCAAGCCGGTGGACTGCGAGCGCACCACGAGCATCCCCGTCCAAGCCGTCACCTGCAGCACAGCCCAGTGCACGCCGCTGAGATACAGCGCGCAAGCCACGATGAGCAGCCGGTGGACGTGTCTTTTCACTCCCGCCTCGCTAGGCCCGCTGTGGCCCAGCGTCAACAGACATCTCCAGCGGGCTGTGTCCTAATTTGAGGCGCGCGCGGGAAACCATGGAGGAACACGGAGGCATGCACGGTGGGGCACAGAGCCCCTGTGTTTCCTCCGTGGTTGAAAGGACGGCGCCGTCCTCCCGCAAATCCTGCCCGGAAATGAATGCGGCGCGGAGGCCTCCCAGCACCCCGCGCCGCTTCACCTAGGATTGTTTCGCGAACTATTTCTTCTCGAAGACCACGCCCTTCTTCGCCGCCTGCTCGCGCACGGCGCCGGTCACGGCCTTTTCGAGCGTGCTCTCCCTGCCGGCCTCCTTCGCTTTCTCGGCGACGAATTTCTCCCGCTCCTTCGCCAGCGCGCCAAGCTCCTTCTGCAAGGCCTCGCGCTCCGCGGTCTTCTTCGCGACGTAAGCCTTGCGCTCCCCGGCGCTCAGCTTGCGCAGTTCCTCGGGCAGCTCCTCGTCCTTCAGCTTGGAAATGTCGAAGTCCTTCTGCTTTGCGCGGTCCACGAGGTCCCAGGCGGCGTTGCTGTAGTTCGCGGAGGACTTCGTGAGCGCGCGCTGGGCGAGCACGGTCGAGCCCCCGGGGGCGGAGGCGGCGTTTGCGTCCTGCGCCTCCTGGCGTGCCTTTGCGGCCGGGGCCGCGGCCCCGTAGCCGATGTAGGTGCTGTTCAGCTTGGAGTTCAGCTCGGCGATCTTCTTGTCCTGCGGCGCGGCGATGTGCGCGATGCGCGCATCCGGGTTGATCACGAGGAACCGCCCATCCGCCAGCGCGGCGCCGTCCTTCCATTTCCCCTCGATGCCCGCCTGCTCCGGCCCGCAGTGGATCGTGTTCACGATGATGCCCTGCGCGATCGCCGCCTTGCACGATTCGACGTAGTTCACCGAGCCCTGCGTGAACGGCTCGTTGCCCGCGATGAAGATCGCCTTGTAGGTCTTCGGCGACGAGTCCCACGCGAGGTCCTTCACCGCGTCCTTGATCGCCCAGCCGCAGTATTCCTCGCCGCCGTTCGTCCGCAGCGAAAAGAGCTGCTCGCTCAGCTTGTCGAGGTCGTCCGTGAGCGGCACGACCTGCTGCACCCAGCCCTTCGCCTTGCTCAGGCCGTTGTTGCCATACTGGTAGAGCGCGACCTGCACGCGGGGCGCCTTGCCGTCCTGCTTAGCGGTCGCAAATTCGTTCACGATGTTCCAGAGCTGCGTCTTGGCCTGCGCGATGAGGCCGTCCATCGAGTTCGACGTGTCGAGCAGGATGGCGAGCTGCACGACCGGCTGGTCGGCGGCGGCCTTGGCGGTTGGAGCGACGGTTTCGGCGCGCGCCTGGAAAAGGATTCCGAGCGACAGGGCCACACTGGCGAATGAATGGATGAGTTTCATGATTCGATTAGAGCGCACCGGGCCGCGGAAGTTGTCAGTGCCCCGTGCGGGAGTTGTAAAAGAAAGGTGAAGCTGCTTGCCGGCGACACTTCGGAGGCCGTGCGGCGCCGCGCGCAGTCTTGTCATTTGCGGATGCGCGCCGCGCTGCTAAAAATGCGCTCCACACTGTGAGCGCAAAGTTCCTCCAGAGCTGAAGTTTGAAATCTCCCTCCGCAGCATCCCATCCCACCATGGAAAGACTCCACCTTTCCACGCTTCCCACACGCCTGCGCGCGGGCGTGGTCCGCTGCGCCGCACTGCTGCTGTGCCTCGTGCTCGCCGCGGGCGCGCAGGATGTGAAGGTGCGCCGCTTCCCGCAGGGGATGTCCATCGCGGACTTCGGGAAGCTCGACGCGCAGCCTGCACAGCGCGCCGTCGCCGCGGCGGATGCGGGCGACTTCGTGCAGATGCCGGACGGCAGAAAAGTCCGGCTGCTGCGCGCGACGGACAGCGCCGCGGTGGCGTTCTCCAGCGCGGCGGCACGCGAGCGCGGCTTGGCGGCACTGAAGGCCAGGAAGGAAGTCCCCGCGCACAGCGAGGCGGGCGGTGCCCGGTTCCGCAGCGGCAGCAGCGTCCACATCATGCGTGCGCAGAAGCCCGGCACCGCGATGAACCCGAATTCGATGCAGGGCGACGCCTCCGTGGCCTACGCGCGGCACGTGCTCATCGAGCCAAAGTCGCGCACCCGCATGATCGCCACCGACGAGATCATCGCCGCCTTCCGCGAGAATGTGTCGCCTGCGCAGATGCGCGCCCTTGCCGCCGCCGCGGGCCTTCAAGTCACCGGCCGTGCGGGCGGTGCGAAGCTTGGCGCATGGAAGCTCCAGCTCCTGCGCCCGAAGACCGACGACCCGCTGCAAGTCGCGCGCAAGCTCGCGCAGGCGAAGGGCGTCCTGTGGGCGCAGCCGAATTTCCTCCGCGAAATCAAACACTGCTACACGCCGCCGAACCCGTATTTCGGCGCGCAGCAGGCGCTCCGGAACATCGGCCTCAACCACGCCACCGCCGGCGCCGACGTGCGCGCCACGAGTGCGTGGGACAAGACCACCGGCAACCCCTCCGTCGTCATCGCCATCATCGACGACGGCGTGGACACCTCGCACCCCGGCCTCCGCATTTTCACGAATCCCGGCGAGTCCGGCGGCGGAAAGGAGACGAACACCGTGGACGACGACGGCAACGGCCTCGCGGACGACCTGCACGGCTGGGACTTCGCGAACGGCGACAACAACCCCTCGCCCGTCGGCTTCAACGGCCACGGCACGGGCACCGCGGGCATTGCCGCCGCGAAATTCAGCACCGCCGCGAAGACCGCCGGCATCGCGGGCGGCTGCACCGTTCTGCCGGTGAAAATCGCCGACGACTCCGGCGACTTCACCACCGACGCGATCATCGCCGACGCGATCCTCTACGCCGCGTCGTTCGCGGACATCCTCAGCAACAGCTGGGGCGGCGGCTCCGAGTCGCCGCTGATCAATGCCGCCATCGACTACGCCGTCGAGCACGGCCGCGGCGGCAAGGGCTGCCCCGTCTTTTTCGCCACCGGCAACTACGCGAGCCCGTGGCTGTCCGGCGGCGGGCGCGCGCGGCTCTCCACCGCGGGGCTGAACGGCAGCTACTACTTCGGTTTCTACTACCGCAAGGGCGCGACCTCCGACGGCGAGGAGACCGTGCGCATCGACAACGTGTGCATCCTCGATGCCGACGGCTTCACGCACCGGACCGACCTGCTGGCCGACGAGGACTTCGAGTCGTGGCTCTCATTCGGGGCGCAGTTTTACCTCACAAACTCCGGCACATGGCAGGGTCTCGCGAGCGACGGCACCTCCTACTGGACGCTCGGCACCGCGGGCGCACTCAAGGGCACGGGCGGCGCATACTCCGCCTCATCGCCGCCGCTCGCGCAGGGGGAATACTCCATCTTCGTCACACCGCCGTTCAACGTCACCGGCACGGAGACCATCGCGTTCTCGCAGTCGTTCTCCTTCTCGGCGGATTCGGATTTCTACGTGCTGCTTTTCGACGGCGTCACTGGCAGCTTCACCGGCCTCGCCTACGGTCCGTGGCACGGGCCGCCCGACCCGAACGCACCCGACTCGCTCTACCCGGCGAGCTACGCGAAGACGATCGCCGTCGGCGCGTCGAACGACACCGACCGGCGCAGCGACTACAGCGGCTACGCGGGGCACCTCGATTTCGTCGCGCCGAGCAACGGCGGCTGGAACGACATCGCCACGCTCGACCCCCTCGGCGCCGTCGGATGGACGCCCGATGATTTCAAAATGAACTTCGGCGGCACGTCCTCCGCGACGCCGCTCGCCGCCGGCATCGCCGCGCTCATGCTCTCGGCAAACCCCACGCTCACCGAGGCGGAAATCCGCGCCATCATGCAGAACACCTGCGAGAAAATCGGCGGCGTCACTTACACGGACGGCACGCATCCCGAATACGGCCACGGCCGCGTGAACGCCGCGCTTGCCGTCGAGAGCGCGATGCCCTCGCTCAGCGCCGGCGATGTCACCGTGAACGAAGGCCCCGCCGCAGCCACGGCCACGGCCACCTTCACCGTCTCGCTCTCCTCCGCGACCGTGCGCGACGTGACCGTGCAGTTCAGCACCGTGGACGGCACCGCGCTCGCCGGCACGAACTACACCGCCGCCAGCGGCACGCTCACCATCCCCGCGGGCAGCACTTCTGCGCAGGTGAATGTGAGCGTCACCGGCGGCACCCTCGCCGCACCTTCGGCAAACTTCTTCCTCCACCTCGGCAGCCCGGCCAACGCGACCATCCTCCGCGCCAACGGCAAATGCACCATCACTCCCGTGGACACCGACGGCGACGGCATGCCCGACTACTGGGAAACCCTCAACGGCTTCGCGCCGAACGATCCCGCCGACGCCCTCGCCGATGCCGACGGCGACGGTGTGACGAACCGCGACGAATTCACCCTCGGAAGCAACCCGCTCGACGCCGCCGATCCGCTGCGCGTCACCGGCATGCAGGCCGCCGCCGGGGATTTCTCCCTCACCTTCCAGTCCGTCGCCGGCCGCCACTACCGCGTCGAATACAAGGACCAGCTCACCGACGCCGCATGGCTCCCGCTCGGCGCGGACATCACCGCCACCGGCACCGCCACCACCGTGCAGGACTCCGCCATCACCGCCACCCAGCCGAGGCGCTTCTACCGAGTCCGCCTGCTGCCGTGATGCCGTGTGCGGCGATCAGCGCGCGCGGTCGTCAGCCCTCGATTTGGACGCGGACAGATTTGCTACTCACTGATTGGGCAATCGCCGGACGCTCGCGTTGTCGCTGACTCCGAGCGGAGTTCTCACACGGAGGGTCGCGTTTCTGCCATCCGCAGCGGGGGTCAGCGTCCATTCGATTTCGCCGAGGATTCCGGAGCGCCACACGAGCGAGCCGTTGCTGCGCCGGGCGCGATGCGAGCCGTCCTTGAGCCCGCCAGATTCATAGACGGAGCTTTCATCCGGTGACACGCGGAGGGTCAGATTGAACGTCCCGAGGTGCCCGACCCGCGCAGCGCCGGACCACGCCCCGGTGAAACCGAGCCCGCCGGCATTCGGGTTTGCCTGACGGTTGCAGTGCCACTGGCCGTCCGAGTTTCGGAGAATGGCACCGGTGCAGGCGGTCGTCGTCGCAAACTTGGGGCAACGGCGGCCTTTGCAGGTGCAGTCAGCCTTTCCACCGCATCCGCATCGGGCGGAGCCGTTCCTGCCGCACGAATCGAAAATGCAGACGCAGCCCAGCCCTCCGCAGCGGCACTTGGCCGTGCTCAGCTTCGGGTTCGCGCCGGCGCCTTTTCCCTCGCGCAGAGTGAGCGCGCCGCCCGCGCTCGAGAGGTAAAAGGGCCGGCCGTCCTGCCATGTCGGTTCGCGGCCCGTCACCGTGTTATATCCGAGGCTGTGGGTCACGGCGCCGGATGCCGTCGGGATGCGGATCTGGAACTGCGCGGGCAGGCTCTGCCAGTGATAGTAATTGCCGCCCGGCTGCACCGTCATCTGCTGCCAGCGGGCCCTGCTCCGGAATTGGATCTGATACGTCACCGCGCTCCTCGTCTGGTTGAAGATCGTGACCACGCCATACGTGGCCGCGTCGGGGCCCTGCTGGCGGGTCCCGCCATTGCGGGGCCGCGAAGGGCAGTTCGCCTCGTGCTCTGCGCGGAGCGCATACACGCGCGCCTCGTCGCCGGGCGCGGGATCCCCATACACTCGCCCGCAATACGGGCAGCTCGCCGCCATTGCAGACTGGAGGAAGGCGAGGAGCGACAGACCGAGGAAGACCAGGAACCGGCGGAGGCGGACCGGAAGCAGCCGCGTTTCAATCGCCATTTTCATGGTCCAAGCGTCGGGCAGGGACACGGCCTCCACTCACCTCATCTTGCGAAACGCGCCGCGTTCGTTGCACCCCGCGCCCTTGGTGGGTTTCCTCCCACGCTGGGGCAGCCCGACGAGCGTGCAGGTTTTCCGCCTGGGACATCGCTCCCTGCCGCGCTTCAGCCACCCGATGCGGGCCTCTTGAATGGGGTTCATGAGGAAGGCGGTCCTTTTCGGGCTTTTAGCGCCAATCCCGCACTGGTGGGGATGCACTGCGGAGGTGCCGGGGTCGCTACCGGCCCGCGCGGGGTGTATCCCAAAGGCGCGGGCGTCCATCCCGAAGGCGGCGGGGTTTACCCCGGACGCGCCGGGGTGAGTCCCAGACGGCGCGGGATGAATCCCGGAGCAAATGGGACGGTTCTCCGGACAAATAGGGTTCATTCCCGCGCGCGTGGGGTTAGCCCCCGGACGCGGCGGGGGCCATACCCTCGCGTTCGGGGTGTATACCGCCAGCCGCGGGATCCACCCCGGCGGCGGCGGGGTTTACCCCGCCACGTCCGGGATGGATGGTGAGACGCCCAGTTTCAGCCCCTTTTCAGGGAAAAGCTACCCCGCAGCCTCAAGGGCAGGTCCCGCTGGATGCGCTGGCAATCCCTGCGATTTCAGGAGAGACCTTGACTCTTCGAGAGAGCAAGGTGCGCCGCTCACTTCAGATACTTCTCCAGCGGCGGATGCAGCAGCTCGGCATTCGCGGCGTCGCCCATGTTCTCTTTCGTCACGACGACCACGCCGGTGTCGATGCGCTTCTCGACGGGCTTGCCTTGGAGCTGGGCGACGAGCGCCTTCACGGCGTCGCCGCCGATGCGCATCGGGTTTTGCAGCACGAGGCCTTGCACGTCGCCCTTCTCGAGGTCCGCGACGCTCTGCGTGCCGGCGTCGAAGCCGATGATTTTCACCTGCCCGCCTGCGCGGCCGATCTCGCGGATGGCCTTCGTGACGGCGGTGGTGACGGGCTCGCACGGGCAGAAGATGCCGTCCACGTCCTTGCCGAAGCGGTTCAGGAGATTCTGCGCCTTCGCGTAGGCGCTCTCGCGCGTGGAGCCGGAATACTGGTCGCCGGAAACGATGGTGATGCCGGGAAATTTCTTCATCGCGTCGAGGAAGCCCGCCTCGCGCTCCTCGGTGCTGTTCGAGCCGACCATGTAGCGGAGCAGGATCACTTTCCCCTTTTCACCGAGCTGCTTCGCGAGCGCCTCGCCGCCGAGCTGGCCACCCTTGAAATTGTCCGTCGCGACGAAGCTCACGATCTGCTCGGTCTTCACGCCGCTGTCGAAGACGACGACGGGGATCTTCGCCTTCGCCGCGGAGTTCACAGGCCGCACGAGCGCCTGCGAATCGAGCGGCGCGAGGCAGATGCCGCTGACTTTGCGCGCGGTGAAATTCTCCACGAGCGCGATCTGCTGGTCGCGGTCGTCCTCCTTCAGCGGCCCCTTCCACACGAGGTCCACGGTGACGCCCTGCGCCTTCAGCTCCTCGACGGCGCGCAGCCCGCCCGCGTGGACGCTTTTCCAAAACTCGTGCGTGGTCCCCTTCGGAATCATCGCGATGGTGTATTTTTCCGCGGCGAAGGCGGATGCGGCGAGCGAGAGGAGGGCGGCGAGGGCGGCAGAGAAAGGGGACGGCTTCATCGTGTCCTTTTACGCATCCTGCACGCGCCGGGCAAGCGCCGGAGCCCATTCGCCCCAATCGCGATCAGAACTTTCGGGAGATGCTGGCTGTGATGAAGTAGTCTGCAAACGCCGCATCCCCTGCCTGATAGATGCCGCGCTGGGCGGAAATCTCGATGTCCTCTGTGCTGCGGGGCCGGTTGCGATAGAGAGCCACGGGGGCGGTGACGGAGACACTCCAGCCGTCCTTCGTCCATGTGATGCCGGGCTCGATGGAGAGGGTGGTCCCCGGGCGCCGAAAGCCGTCGCTCGCCCCGAAGGCATCGCGAGCCGGCACTCCGTCAATCCGCGGGCCGAGCGTCACCGCGAGGCCCCATGCCGGCACCGGCGTGTAGGAAAAGCCCGCACGAGCGCTGAATTGATCCGCCACGGAGGTGACCGGGAGGACGGGGTTTCCGCCCGCCGGCCCGCCATACACTGGCACGCCGTTGGTGTTCCTTGGATTGAAGAGATAGGAGCCTTGGGCGTAGGCGGACACCCGCTCCGAGATTTCCAGAAAGCTGAAAAGCTCCAGCGACAGGCCGAATCCCCCGTCACCCGGCTGGATCGAGGGATCCACCTCCCGTCTCACCGGGCCGGACGATGTGTAAAAAGTGTCCGTTGCCCGGTAGTCGCCCGTCGGAAATTTCGGCCCAATTCCGAGCGAGATGTTCCCCTTTGAGGATTTCCCCGGGTCCCACAGCCACCAATACGCCATGAGCCGGATGTCCCCCAGCCCTCCGGCCGAGGTTTCGTGGCGGTTCACCGCATCGTGTTCGTATTTCGTGGAGCGCGTCGCATAGCTGAACGGCAGGATCAGCCCGATGTTCAGGCGGGGCGTCACCGCATGGAGAATGGACACATCCACATTGTGTGAATTGTTGATCGCCTCCGCTTGGAGCAGGTTCGGCAGGGTGAACTCCTGATCGCGGATGAAATGCGTGTCTGAATACGCCCAGCGATAGCTCGTGGTCAGCAGCCATTCCCCCGCCTTGAGGTAGCCCTCCTGCCCGAGTGAGGAACCCAGCAGCGAGCATTGCCCGCCCCCGCGGTGTGCCACGCAGCCCTGGGCCAGAATGGACGAGGATGTGCCCAGCCAGCACCAGACGGAAAGTGCGGCCCCGAGAAAGGCGGGAATGCGATGGGCAGCAAGGGAGGAACGGAGCATGGTGGCGATGGTCTTGCGTCTCGGACCATGAGACGTGGCCGACTGTGCCACGCGGGGCAGGCTGGTCAAGGCGGCTCCGATGACGGGCGGCGTCACCCTCCGGCGGCTGAGGCACGCCGCATGCGCCTTCGGAACGGCGTGCTGCGCGGCCGCGGTCGCAGTGGCTCGCCGTCAGGGCGGGGTTCGCGTGCGCGGCAAAGCGTGCGCGGCAAAAAGTGCTTGCCGTGCGGGGCGTCCGCCGTAATTTCCGCACCCCGCAAGCGGAATTCCGAGATAGCTCAATGGTAGAGCAATCGGCTGTTAACCGATCGGTTGTAGGTTCGAGTCCTACTCTCGGAGCCACTGCGTTCTGCAATGGGATGTGTGAAGCGCGACAGATGCGCGCCAGCGGCGGGTTTCGCGTGATGCATGGGTGGCCTGCATCGCCGCCATCACTGCCCGATGGTGATGCTCGGGGTGACGGAGCCGCTGCTTCCGCCGGCGGCGTGGATGCCTTCATTGGCGGCGACGGTGCGGGTAAATGTGTTCACGACGAGATTCAGCCATTTCGCGGCGCCCTGCCAGCGGCTCTCGGGAACGTAAACGATGTCCCGGGGTTCGAGCCGGACGTTGGGGGCGCGGCCTTTTTGCACCGCGGTGAAATCCACCACGGCCATCGTGGGCTCGGTGAGCGAGCCGCGGACGATGACGACGTGGCTGAGGTCGGCGCTGGGCAGCGGTCCGAGCGCGGCGCCGATGGCGGAGGCGAGGCTCATTTCCGGCGCAAAGCCGACGGCGCGCGGCTGCTTCACGGCACCGATGATGTGGACCTGCTTGTTCAGCGTGGAGGGCAGGTAGATGTAGTCGCCGGGCTGGAGGTAGATGTTGTGGCGCATGTCGCCGTCGCGCAGGAGCCGCGCGAAGCTCACCGGCAGCATGCGGCCCGCTCGGAGGATGAAGCTGTGGTCGAGGTCCGCGAGTTCCTCCGTGGTGCCGGAGAAGCCCGAGACAAAAAGCCCGCCGGCCTGCGAGATCGCATCCACGAGTGTCGTGGGATGGGTGAGCGGGAGGAGCCCGGGTTTGTTCACGCGGCCAAGGATCGAGACGCGCTGGCTCGACGCGGTCTGGAGCGTGACCGCGATGCGCGGCTCGCGGTAGAACTGGCGGAGCTTTTCCTCCAGGAGCGTGCGCGTTTGCTCGACGGTGAGGCCGGCGACGAGCGTGCCGGGCAGCAGGTCAAAATAGATGCGCCCATCGGGGCAGACCGTGACTGTTTCGCGCGCGGCATTTCCACCAAAGAGCTCGATGTCGATTTTGTCCGACGGTCCGAGCCTGTAGCCCGAGGGGCTCGGGCGCAGCCAGTCCGCGGGGATGCGCTCGCCGAGCGTCTGGCGCTGAAAGGAAGCGTTGGTCGTCGCCGTCGCGGCGGGGTCGAATGGGGCGCCCTTTTGCCGGGCGGAGGCAGCGGAGCAGAGAAGGGCGAGGAGGAGCAGGATGCGGCTCATAGGTTCGGAAGAATCTGGCGCGTGATGATCGGCCCGACGTTGCCGCCGGTCCATGTGGTGACCGCCGCCTGCGTGAACGACGTGATCGCGAGATCGAGAAGCTCCTCGACCTTCGCCCACGGATGGTCGGCGACGAAGACGATGTCGCGCGGCTCGAGCCGCACGTCCTTTGCGCGGGCGCTGAGGATTGCGTCGAGGTCCACGACGATGGGCGTCGGCTTTGAAAGCGAGCCGCGCACGACGAGCACGCGCTTGCGCCAAGCCTTTGGCGAAAATCCGCCGGCCACGGTGAGCGCCGATGCGACGGTGGTCTGTGGCGTGAGCCCCTGCGTGCCGGGATTTTTCACGGCGCCGAAGACGTGGAATTCATTCGAGCTAGCGGAGGGGAAGCAGAGGTAGTCATCGGGCTCGAGTTGGAGATTCTGCGAGAGGTCGCCGTGCAGGAAGAGCCGCTCGAAATCCACCGGCAGCCGGTGCCCGCGGCGCACGAGCATGCTGTGCGGCAGGTCGGCGAGTTCGACGGTGTTTTGCTGGTAAAGGCCGACCTCGAGGCCGTGCGCCGACGCGACGGCGTCGAGGATGCTCATCGGCCGGTCGAGGATCACCGCGCCCTTGTCCACGACCTTGCCGAGGACGAAGACGCGCTTGCTGCGAAACGCGACGGGCGTGACGATCACGCGCGGCGCGTGAAAGTAGCGCGCGAGTTCCGTGTTCAGCCGTTCGCGCAGCTCGTCGATCGTGAGCCCTGCGGCCTGCACGCCCTGCGCCTGGAGGTAGGTGATCTTTCCATCCGGCCCCACGAACACATCGCGGCGCTCGAGTTCCGGCTGGCGGTAAATGGTGATGTTCACCGAGTCGCCCGGGCCCAGCGTGAGGCGTTCGAGCCACGGCGCCGCAGCTTTCTGCGCGCCGGGAAAAGCGACCGGACGGGCGCGGGGAATTTCGTCTGCGGGCGACGTGCCGGCGAGCAGCATGAGTGCGGCGGTTCCGGCGAGCAGGGGCGAGAGTTTGCCGGCGATCCAGCGCGGGCGCATCTGCGGCGCGCCGTCGATGGCCGCACCGAGGAGCGGGCAGCCGGCTTCGCGGTAGGGCGCGACGATGTCGGCGAACGCGCGGACCGTGCAGGCGTCGTCCGCCGCGAGGCAGATGATGTGCGGGAGCGTCTCGGCAAAGAGCACGCTCTCGGGTTCGCCGGGCGCGGTGATCTCGACGAGGACGACGAAGTCCCGGCTGCGCCAGAATTGCAGCGCGTTCCTCCACTGGCGGCGGTTTTCCGCCGTCCACGCCCAAGACTCCGGGATCTCGATGCGCACTGGCGCGCGGCCTTCGCCGCTGGCGGCGATCGTTTCCGGCGATGTGATTGCCTCGCCGAGCGTGTGCGGGGCGTCGGCCAAGGCTCCGACGATGACCACGCGCTGGCCGCGCTGGCTCGCGGCGTCGCCGAAAAGCTCCAGCCACCGCGCGGCGACTCCCGGCTTTGGCGCCAGCCAGCCGCACACAATGCCGTCCTCCACCGTGACGAGCCGCTGCCGCAGCGTGGTCCAGGTGCGGAACGCCCACTTCTCCTGCTGCGAAAGACGCGTGAGGTCGGCGGGCCGGGAGGCGAGGATTTCCAAGTTCGTCGCGCGCCGCATGTCGAGCGCGGTGCGGATCACGCCGTCGCAGGCGCCGCGCCTCACCGACCAGGCAGCCGCTGCGGCGAGGCCGCTGAAAAGCGCCGCGCACACGACGAGCATGAGCTTTTTCGCCCGCGAATACGTCGTGGTATTCTCCGCGGTCGCGGGCGTGATGATGCGGTAGTAGCCCAGCGCGTTCCGCTCAAACAGCTCCGCCTCGCGCTGGCGCGCGGCGAGCATCTCCCGCGCATTTTCGGTCGCACGCTGGCGCGCCTTGATGCGGCCGGAGTGCATTTCCTTCTCCGGCAGCGAGGAGAGGCGCGTGCTGATTCCATCGCGCATTTTTCCGAGCTGGCGCACCTGCTCTGTGAGCACCTGCTGCTGCGAGCGGAGCGAAAGCAGCTCGAGAAAGAGGCTGTCGGCCACTGGGTTTCCGCCCGGCTTTGGAAATGCCGTGCCCGGCTTCTGCTCGACGGCGGAGTCGGCTTCGAGTGCCGTGATTTTCGCGCGCTGCTCGATGACCATGGGATTCTGCTCCGTGTAGCGCGAGAGCATCCCAGCGAGCTCGTCGCGCGCGGCCTGCAGCTTGCCCGCAGCGGGGGAGTGCTTGGCGAGCTCGGCCTCCGCCGCGGCGATTTTCAGCCCGATGGTCTCGCCGTCGATGCGCGTGCTCTCGTATTTCAGGTTCAGCTCGCCGAGCTGCCGGAGGTAGGCGTCCATCTCCTTGTCGGCGTTCAGCAGGCGCGCCTCGCGGCCATAGTCGAGCAGCTCGCGCTCGATCGCGGCGATTTCGGCGTCCGCGTTTGCGATTTGGTTCTTGAGGAAGCGGTTCACCGTCGCGGCCTCCTCGGTCTGCATCTCGCGCGTGAGCTGGACGACCTGGCTGGCGAAGGCGTTCAGCACGTCCGCCGCCTTCTGCGCGCTCGCCGCAGTGACAAATTCGAGCCGGAGCAAATCCGTGTTCTTCTCCGTCGCGACGGTGAGCCCTTTCAGCAGCGCAGACGCGGGGAGTGTGCCGCCCGTTGCCGCCGAGACCTGCCGCACGACCGCAGGCGAGCGCGCGAGGCTGATGATCGTCTGCGGGGAAAGAGTCCGCGGCTTGAATGCCTCGCCCGTCTCCGTGGCGCGGAACGCATTCGGCGGCTCCTGGCGGATGAGCTGCACTGTGGCGCCGTATTCGGCGCGGAAGCGCATCACGCCTGCGGCGAACGCGGCCGCGGCGCACACGATGCCGGCGACGAGGCAGAGCTTCCATCGACGGACCACCGCATCGAGTGCTCGCAGCGGATCGAACGGCAGGCGCGCGAGAATGCCTCCCTGCGGTCGCGCGGCCTCGTCATGGGCGGCGGTGTCGGCGGGGCCTGCGGTGTGCGTGGGGGTTTTCATGCGTCAGCGGGGAAGGTGCATCGCCGGCTCCGTGGCGCGGTGTCTTGAGAGATGCGCGTGCTCGTAAACAGCCATGGTCTTCGCCGCCGCCGCGGACCAGGCGAACCGCCGCGCGTGCGCGAGCCCCGCATCGCGCAGCGTGGCGCGCAGGCCGGGGCGGCCGGCGATTTCCCCAAGCGCGCGCGCGATGTCCGCGCTGTCCTCGGGGTTCACGATGCATGCGGCATCCGCGACGACTTCGCCGAGCGCGCCGCGCGTGGAGCAGATCACCGGGCAGCCGCAGGCCATCGCCTCGACGGGCGGCATTCCGAAGCCCTCGAACAGCGACGGATACGCCATCGCGGCGGCGGCCCGATAAAGGTCTGGCAGCTCGGCGTCGGCGACGAATCCGGGCAGCCGGATGTCCGCGGCGTCGCGGCTCTCCCGCGCGCGCTGGCGGATGATTCCCGCGCCGTGCCAGTCGCCGCCTCCGAGGACGAGCTGCCAGTCGCTGCCGGTGGTTCGCTTGAAACGCTCGAACGCCTCGATGAGCCGCACGTGGTTCTTCGCCGGATGCTCGAGGCGCGAGACGTAGAGGAAGAAGGGGCGGTGCAGGCCCCAGCGCGCGGCGACCCGCGCGGCGGCCGATTCGTCCGTGTGAAACCGCGCATGATCGAGCCCGTTGTGGATGACGTGGATGCGCTCGCTGCGGACGCCGAAGAAATGGCGCACGTCCACCGCGGTGTGACCGCTCACGGTGATGACGGCATCCTGCCGGCGGGCGAGGTGCTTCACCACCGCGCGGCCGTAGAGCATGCGGCGCCAGTCATATTTCCCCGCGAGCCGGAAGGGCGCGAGATCGTGGATCGTCCCCACGGTCGCGCAACGGGCGGAAGCGACGAGGCGCCGGTAGCTCGGGACGTGCAGCACATCGAGGCCGAGCTGGCGCGCGAGCCTGGGGAGCTGGAGCTGGTGCCACAGGATGTCGCGCACCGGGGCGCGCATCGCTTCCGGCACGCGCACGATGCGCATGGCCTGCGAGGCGAAGGAAAACAGCGGCAGGTCGTCCTCGAGGACGAACAGCGTGAACTCGTGGCGGGCGGCATGCGGGAGCAGCGCGCGCACGAGGGCGAGCACATGCTGGCCGACGCCGGAGCGGCCGCGCTGGATGACTGAAGTGGTTAGTCCGATTTGCACGCCGCCGCGTTTAGCAGGAGGTCTGCCAAGCGCGTCATGCGGAGGACGCTCATCACCGCGGGCTTCAAATTCTTCACCGAAAAGCCCGCCTGCGCGCGGTGCGATGCCTTCCGAAGCCGCATTAATCCAGCGATTCCGGCGCTGTCCACGAATTCGAGATGCGCCAGATCGAGTTCAAAGTTTTCGCCCGGTTTCGCCTCGGCGATGAGCTTCTCGATGTGCTGGATCGACTCTGCGACGTTCGCGGCCGTCAGTTCGCCATGCAGTTGCAATGCGACTCCATGCCCGGTCGCGAAAACCCGCAGTTTGTCATCCATCGCCTGCTCCGCGGCTTGGGCGGCGGCATCGACCGTCGCTCCAGCGGGGAAAAAGTCGGTGAGCTTCATCAGCGCGATGGTCCGCGCGACGGCCGGGCGCGTGCCCGCGAGCGCAAAGGGTGCGTGCCTTTCGCGGGCGCCGCGGCGCAGGCGCATGAGGAAGCCGATGCCGGTCGAGTCGGCAAACGTGGTGGCCGAGAGGTCCACGACGAGGCTGCCCTGCTGCAGGCCCGCCTCCCAGGCCTCGCGGTGCTCCTGGACTGCCGCGGCGTCGAGGCGCTCGGGCATCACGAGCACATTGCCGGAGACGGTGCGCGCGGGCGGGACGGTGTCGCTTTCGCCGGCAGCGGGCTTTCGCGGGGAAAGGCGCAGCCACTGCCGGAACATCGCGCGGCCGAAGACCCAGAGGTCCTTCGCGTAGCGCCGTGCGAGGCGGCGCGGCTCCTGCGCTAGCCGCCAGGTCCATTCCAGCCCGCAGCGCTGCATCCAGCGTGGTGCGCGCTTCACGGCTCCGGCGAGAAAATCCACCGTCGCGCCGATGCCGACACTGACGGGCACGCCGAGGCCGCGGTAATGCATGGAGATCCACTTCTCCTGTTTCGGGCAGCCCATGGCCACGAGCAGGATGTCGGGCTGTGCGGCACGGATCGCCGAGCAAATCGCATCGTGATCCATCTCGTGCAGTGCGGCGTGCCGCGGGCTCAACCGCCCTGCGACGATGATGCGCGGGTGCTTCGCGCGGATGTTGGCGACGGCGCGCTCCGCGATGTCCTCCTGCGCGCCGAGGATGAAGATGCGGTGCCCGTGCCTTTCCGCGGACTCCAGAAGCAGGGGAACGATGTCCGAGCCGGCGACGCGCTCGGGCAGCGGATTGCCGAGCAGCCGCGACGCCCACACGAGCGGCGTGCCGTCGCACAGCACGAGGTGCGCGTCGAAAAGGATGCGCCGCAGCTCCACGTCCTCCTGCGCCTGCACGAGGAAGTCCACATTCGCCGTGGCGATGTAGTGCGGCTGGCGCGAGGCGATCATGCGCTCGACAAGCGCGAGGGTGTGGCCGCGGGTGACGTTGTCGAAAGGCACGCCGAGCATGGCGATGGGCGCACCGACGGCGGGCTCCGGCGTGTCTTCGTGCGGAGCGCAGTGAGGGAGGGCGAGAAGGGATGCATTCATGGCAGGTGAGTTTTGAAAAGTTCGCAGAACTGGCGTCCGAGCGTCTGCCACGAGAAGCGTTCGCGGACGGTCTTCAGCCCCTCCTCCGTGAGCCGTGAGCGCAGGGCGTGGTCGGTGAGGGCGCGGGCGGTGGCCGCCGCAAATTCCCCGGCGGTGTCCGCGAGCAGCACGTCCTTTCCGCTGCCGAGGTCCAGACCCTGCGCGCCGATCGTCGTCGAGACGACGGGGGTTCCCATCGCCATGCTCTCGGGGATTTTCAGCCGCGTGCCGCCGCCGATGCGCAGCGGGACGATCTGCACCCACGCCCGGCGGTAGTAGGGGCGCACGTCCGGCACCGTGCCGGTGACGGTGACGCCGGGCAGCCTGCCGTGCCCGAGAACCTCGGCGCCTGGAGACTTGCCCACGAGCAGCACGCGCAGGCCGGGAATGCGCTCGCGCAGGCGCTCGTGGATCTCGGAAAAATACCAGCGCAGCGCATCCACGTTCGGGCTGTAGTCCATGGCGCCGCAGAACAGCACCGTGGGCTCCGCGGCGCGCGCCGTGTTCACCGATGCGGGGTGAAAATAGCCGAGATCGACTCCGTTGCCGACGACCGCGACGTTCGTGTCGCGGCGGATGTAGCGGCGCACAAAGCGCTCGTCGTCCGGGCCGCACACGACCTGCAGCCGGGCGCGGCGGGCCATGCGGCGCTCGTAAAACCACAGCTTTGCATAGCTCTCCATCCGCAGCAGGCGCGTGCGCAGAGGAAAGCCGAGACTGCGGTGCTCCATGAGCTGGAACTGAAGATCCACGCGGCTGCGGTCCACGCTGATGCGTTCGCGGCGCCCGGAATCGGCGAAGTATTGCGCGAGCGCGATGTCGCAGAGGTGGACATGATCGTAGCGCGTCTCCGCGAGCTGGCGTTCGAGCGCGGCGCGCACGCCGCCGTCGGACCAGTGGGCGATGTTCGAGGGCAGCGGGTTCAGCAGCCGTCCGCGGAGGAGGCCGGCCCACTGCGGATGCTCGAAGCGCACAAACGTCACGCGCCTGCAGAACTGCTCGAAGACCGCGCGGTGCTCCATGCCCTCGCCGTTCTCCGAGAGCGCGAAGAGATCCACCTCGTGCTCGGCGGCGAGTGCGCGCAGCAGATGGAACGTCCGCTGGAAGGTGCCGCGGTCGAGCGGCCACGGGATGTAGGGATAGACGACGAGGATTTTCATGCTGCGGCCCTGGCTTGGAAATCACCGGCTTCCACGAGCTTCGGCCGGCCCTCGTGGACGACCCGCGCGGGAATTCCGACCGCAGTGACGTTCGAGGGGATGTCGCGCGTGACCACGCTGGAGACTCCGATGACTGAACCGGCGCCGATGCGCACGTCGCCCACGACCTTCGCGCCGTCGCCGAGGAAGACGCCGTCGCCGATCTGCGGCCCACGCGGGCAGCCGTGGCCGAGCACGAGCCGGACATCCGCGTAGAGGTCGCATCCTTCGCCGACGGTCGTGTTCGGGGCGATGATGATTCCCATTGGGTGCGGCAGGCGCAGCCCGGCTCCGATGCGTGCGGACTTTGCGACTTCGATCTTGAAGAACCAGAACAGCAGCTTGCTGACGGGGAACGCCGGCAGCCGGTGGCGCTGAAGCCATTGCTGCAGGCGGATGAGGACGGCCGCGTGGACGCTGTTCAGCACGAGGCAGAGCGCGAGCCTGCGCCAGAACCCGCGTGGCGCGTAGTCCTGCAAATTGCGTCGGATGTCGTGGCGGAGGTTTGCGAACATGATCAGTTGAAGCGGTGCCAGAGCCGCTCATAGGCTGCGACGGCGTCGGAAAAGGATTTCGGTGCGCGCAGCAGCTCGCGCGAGAGCGCCGGGGCGACGGCGGGATTCCTCAGCGGGTCGTTTTCCCAGAGCAGCAGCGCCAGCGCGTGGAAGAGCCTCTCGCGCGGATACCGCGAGCTGGCGTGCCGTGCGCCGAACGCGCGCATGGAGACGAGGAAATTCCGCCAGCCGGGCGTCTCCGGGCACTTGTCCTTGTGGCTCAATGCGTAGTCGCGCGTGCTGGTGAAGTGCTTCCCGAGGCGCATCCCCTCGATGTGCAGCCAGAGGTCCGCCGCAAGGGACACGAGCTCGGCGTGGCGCGCGGCGAGCTCCCCGCGCGGGGAGTTTGGCTGCTCGGGGCGCAGCTTGAAGACGACGCCGTCGATGTGATGCCCGCGCACCTTTTCGGTGAAGGGAAACTTCGCGCGCGCGAGCCGTGCGTGCCTTTCCCAGCAGCTCCAGTGGTAGAGGCCGTGCGCGGCGAGCAGCGCGTCGCCAAATGCGAGCTGCGCCTTCGCGAGGTTGCGGTTCACGAAGTCCGCATCGGCCGAGGTGAACGCGGCGCGCTTCAGCCGCTCCGCCGCGAAGAGCAGCCCGGAGCAGCGGTTGAAAAGCAGACGGGTCGCCTCGTGCGGCAGGATCGATCCCGCGCTGAGCTGATGCTCGCAGCCCGCGAGCAGCGAGGCATCGCCGAGGATGCGCCGGTGGCGGGAGGCCAGGTCGTAGAAGAACATCGTGGTCCCGCTGCGGCGGATCTTCTCGCGGTTGATGATCTTGAACTCCACCTCCACGCCCACCCACGGCGAGATGGCCGCGGCAAACGCGCGCAGCCGCTCGCCAAACTGCCGGTCGGCGATCATCACCGAGCCGTGGACGAAGACATAGAACTCCATGTCGTTGTAAGGCAGGTCGCCGGCATCGGTGCGGAGCACGCCGCCTTCGCCGCGACCATAGCCGCCGCCCAGCAGGAGACCGTCGAGCTGCGCGGCCGGGATGATTTCCTTCACGCCCTCTGCGATGCATCCGCACACTTCCGCGAGGTGCCTCTCGAGCTCCGCATCACCGTCGATCGTGAAGCGCTGCATGCGGAGCGCGGGCACCGGGGCGGCCTGCGGCGCGGGAGGCCGCACGAGGCGCAGCGGCCGGGGAGTGACGATGCTCTCGCTCACGCCGCCACCTCCCTGCCTGCGGGGGCGCAGTGCCACTCGTCGGCGGTCGCCTGGATGAAGTCCTCCACCTGCGAGAAGACGAGGGGCTCGTTCAGGTTTTTGCGGACTTCGTGCTGGCCGTCGGCGGCGATCCGCCGGCGGAGGTGCCCGTCCGAGCCGAGCAGGAGAATCGCCGCCGCGAGATCACGGAAGTCGCCTGCGGAATAGACGAGCGCATTCTCGCAGTCGCGGAAGATCTCGGCGCTGCCGCCGGTGTTCGTCGCGATCACCGGCAGTCCGCTGGCCATGGCCTCGAGCGGCGTGAGCGCGAAAGGCTCGTCCCACTCCGAGGGGAAGACGAGTGCGTCGTGCTCGCGGTAAACCTGCGGCATCTCCCCGGGCGTCGCGCGGCGGAAGCTCACGTCGAGGCGGTTCGCGCTGACGAAGCTGCGGAGCTGCGACTCGAACGTGGGATTGCCCGCGCCGCAGACGGTGAGCGAGAGCGGCATGCGCTCGGCGGCCGAGGCGAATCCGCGCAGCAGCGTGTCCACACCCTTGTCCGGCGCGATTCGCCCGGCGTAGAGCAGCCGGCGCAGCGGGCGCTCCGAGGGCGCGGCCTGGCCGGTGAAGCGCCGCGTGTCCACGGCGTTGTGGATCACGGCGCCATGCGCGACATCGTAGCCGGCCTCCGCGGTGCGCCGGCGCAGGAAGTCCGAGCAGAAATAGATCCGGCGGAACTGGATCGCCGAGCGCGGCTCGGTCGGCGCGAGGCGGTCCCACTCGTCCCGCTTGCCCGCCATCGCCCACCACGAGCGCAGCGCCCGGTGCGCCACGCTTCCATCCTCGCGGTTCCACCATCCGAGCCAGACGTCCGCCGCGAGGCTCTGGGCGATCCAGTGGTCGGAGACGAAGTAGGCGGTCGGCACGCCGGCCCGCTGGAGAGTGAGCGCGAGCGACTTCGAGAGGCCGCCGAGATTGAACACATGCACGACGTCGGGGCGGAACTCGCGCAGCGTGCGGCGCAGGATCTCGTTGTTGTGAAATTCGAGGTCGCGCAGCTTTGCGATCCCGAGCCACGGGTGGCCATACATCCCGTGGATGCGCAGGCTGCGGCGGACTCCGCTTTCGCTCCCGGCCTCCTCTCCGCCATCCACGCCGTGGTCGGAGGTGAGGACGAGGGTTTCGTGGCCGCGCGACTGCATGTGGGCGTTCACGTTTGCGCAGATGAGTTCATAGCCGCCGATGTGGTGCGGGGGGTAGAGATTGGTGATGTAGAGGATTTTCATGGATGTGTTTCGGAGAAGCCCTGGCGCCATCCGGCGAGCTTGCCGGTGCGCTGTTTCCAGCGGACACGCATGGCGTGCGGCAGCTCACCGAGGCGGTGGCGGCGCGCGCAATAGCTCGCGTCATGCCACACGTCGCGGAGCCATCCCAGGAGGACGGTTTTTGTGAAATTCTCCCTGTTGGCGACGCTGTCGGAAGCTGCGCGGCCGATGGCGCGCGCATCGCCGAAGCTGCGGCGGAACGCCTGCGCCGGCGTGTAGTTGTGCGAATGCATTGCAACGGATTCGCACACGAACCGCACCTCGTGGCCCTGCGCGCGGCACCAGCGTGTGAACTCGTCGTCCTCGGCGTATTGCAGGTCCTCGCGGAAGCCGCGCTGCTCCCACACGCTCCGGCGCACGCCGCTGCTGACCATGCTGAAGAAGTGCTCCCATTTCGCCGACTCGCGCTGCTCGCCGAAGCAGCGCTCGTAGTCGTGCGCGAACACCGCGCGGCAGTCCGGCCGCGGAATCTGCCGGCCGAAGACCGCGGCGACGTTCGGCTCCTTCAGTGTCTGGACGAGCGTGCCGAGCCAGTTCCCGGCCTGCGGGGTGGCGTCGGCGTTCAGGAAGATGCACCATTCGCTGCGCGCGAGCCGCATGCCGTGGTTCATCACGCGGCTCGGGTTGTATTCCTGCGGCAGGATCTGGATGAAATGCGCAGGCTTTGCGGCGCGGATGAGGTCCTGCGAGCCGTCGGTCGAGCCGCTGTCGATGACGATGAGCTCCCAGCCCGTGAAATCCTGCGCAGCGAGAGCGGCGAGCGTGCCCTTCAGCGCCCATGCTTCATTGAAGGAGCGCATGATGATGGAGGCGGTCGGGGTGTTCATTTGGAGAATGCAAGCCGTGGCAGGCAGGCGAGCACCGCGCCGCGTTCAGAGGCGGAAAGACCGAAGCGCCAGAAGCACGCGGCTGCGGCGACCCCTGCCAGGACGGCCTCGCCTGCGGTGAGCGCGATGGAGCGCGGAAGCGGAAGCTGCGCGGCGCCGACGAGCAGCAGCGCGACGGGCAGCGCGACGAGGAGCGGCGGCACCACGGTTTCGCGGAACAGCCGCCAGCCGGAGACGCCGGCCTCCCGTGAGGCCCAGGGCCACATCACGCACCAGCCGAGGATGACGTTGGGGACCAGCGATCCGATTGCGACGCAGGCCGGATGCGGGTGCAGTTTCAGCAGCGTGATGCTGAGGGCGATGTTGGCGATGGCCTCGACGACGCCGAGCAGCACGAGGCGCCGCTCGTGGCCGGTCATGATGAAGATGCGCTTCGTCGTCGCGTGCGTGGCGACGGTGTTCAGAAACCACACGAGCAGGAGTTGCCCCGTGAGCCACGCTTCGCGCGAGGGGTTCGCTTCGCCGGTGAGCAGCCGCATGAAGTCATCGAGCCTCAGCGCGAAGAGGACGTAGAGCGGCGCCGCGACAAGCAGGCCGAGCCGCG
This sequence comes from Chthoniobacteraceae bacterium, assembly GCA_044221035.1. Classification (GTDB taxonomy): domain Bacteria; phylum Verrucomicrobiota; class Verrucomicrobiia; order Chthoniobacterales; family Chthoniobacteraceae; genus SXWH01. The sequence goes on from JBGAPU010000045.1 coordinate 23,659, forward strand.
TTCCCTGGACGAGCAGCGCGCGCAGGCCCGCGCGGTCGCCCTGTGCGTTCAGCCGCGCAGCCGCGGGCGAGAGCGCCTCGTGGAGCTGCCGCGTGAACAGGGAGAAAATCTCCGCGACCTTGGACCCAGTGACATACACGGCGACTGCGGCGACGGAGAGGCATGCGCCGAGCACTAGCTGGTCGGTCTTGCCGAGGATGATGTTTGTGGCCGTCACCGCGTAGGCGCACAGTGAGAAGCTCATCGTTTTCCGCGCGGTCCCCCAGTGAAAGAAGCGCGGACGCAGCCGGACCTCCGGCAGCAGCGAGCGCACGAGCAGCGCGCAGACGAGATCCGGCCCCAGCGTGGTCGCAAGCGCGATGAGCACGAGCGTGCCGAGGCTCCACCCGAGCTTCATGCCGAGCACGATGAGGACGAAATTCACGACGAGGCCCGCGGAGACGAGGAGGTTCACCGTGCCGACACGCTGCAGCCCGCGCATGATTTCCGGGAAGACCCCGAGCGGAAAGCCGAGCGCCATCCCGCCGAAAAATATCAGCGCGACGGTGCGGTAGCGCGCGGCGTTGTCGGCCGACGTGTGGAGCGAATGGACGAGCGCGTTGGCGCTGCAGCCCGCGATCACCGCGACGAGCACGGCGATCCCGCAGAACGTGAGGAAGATCGTGCTCAGCACGCGGTTCAGCTCCGGCCAGTCGCGGGTCACTGTGAGTTCAGCCACCCGCTTCTGTGCGGCGAAGCCGAGGCCGAAATCCACAAGCACTCCGTAGCCGAAGACGCTCCACAGCAGCGCCCAGAATCCGAAGTCCTCACGCGGCAGGCCCTGGTAGAGAGCGCGGAAAGTCGCGAGCCCGAAAACGACCCGCAGGAGCGTGCGCAGGTAGCTCGCGGCGGATGCGCGCCAGAGGGTGGATGCGATGCTCATCGCTTCCCTCCCGCGTGGGCCTCGGCGGCCTGGTAGATCGTTTCCAGACGGGCGTGGATGCGCGCCCAGTCGTATTCGCGCCGGGCCAGGCCGCGCCCGTGTTCCCCGAGGTGGCGCCGGAACGATGGGTCTGTCGCCAGCCGCACGATCTGCGAGGCGAGCTGATGCCCGGCATCTGCGGCATCCGGTTCGAAGAACAGGCCCGCCTTTTCCGCGGGGATCAGCGCCTTCAATCCGCCGACGCGGCTTACGACCACCGGCAGCCCGGCGCTCCACGCCTCCAGGACGACGATGCCGAATGGTTCGTGCCGCGACGGCAGCGCGAAGACGTCCGCGGAGTGAAAGGCATTCACGAGGTCGGCGCCCGCATTCGGCAGTGGCGGCAGCAGCCGCACGGACGCAGCAAGGCCGTTCTCCGCGATGAATGCGCGGAGTTTCCCGGCGTAGGCCGGCTGAGTCTCCGGTCCGGCGAGCACCAGGATGGCGCGCGGCATTTCCGAGCGCAGCCGCACGAATGCCTCCAGCAGGAGGAGCTGGTTCTTCTGCGCGTCGATGCGGCTGATGTTCAGGACGACGAACGCGTCTTGCGGAATGCCGTGCTTTGCGCGGAACGCAGCGCCGTCACCCTCGGCGAAGCGCGCGGTGTCCACGCCATTCGGCAGGTAGCTCACGCGGCCATGCGGGAGGATGGCTCGCGCCTTTTCCAGCTCGCTCTGGCCGACGCAGATGACGTGGTCCGCATCCTCCAGCAGCCTGCGCGAGCCGAATATCGCGCCAAACGCCTTGCCCCACTCGCGCTTGCCGCGGATGGGCGCGGTCATCGAGTCGAGCTCGGCCGCGGGCACATCGAAAACGCCGCCGTGCAGCGAGACGACGAACGGCTTGCGGCGGAGGCGGGCGGCGGTGCGGACTTCGCCGCCGAGGCGCTTCAGTGCGTGCGCGTGGAAAAGGCGCACGTCCCTCATGCGCATGAGCGCCCAGAAGAGCGGCAGGGAGAGGAGATTGCCGCCCTTCTTGTCCATCGCCGCGCGGTCCGCTGCGGTGAGGCCGAAGAACGGATAGCAGTGTGCGTGGCGCTCGACGGGGATGCCGCCGATTTCCTCCCGGCGCTGGCGTGCGAGCGCCATGCTCGTGGCGACGACGGGACGCAGCCCTGCGCGCTGCTGCTGGCGGGAGATTTCGAGGATGACGGTCTCGGTGCCGCCCCATTCTTCGGCGACAAACCGGCGGGGCACATGGACGATGCGGCTTGCGGTGCTCATGCTGCGTGGGTCTTGGTGCGGGCGTCGTTGTTCACCGCATGGGCCTCGACCGCGTGGGCGAGCATCAGGCGGTGAATGTGCGGAATCGCGGTGACGCTGGCGGGGATGGCGGCGACGCTCGAAAGCAGCGCCGCATGGGACTGCGGATCGCTCGGGTGATAGCCGTGCATCGCGCGCAGCGGCCGCTCGCCCATATGGCTGGGCACGATGAGCACGCCCTCGCGCACAAGGAAGACGGTCTCACCGAAAGTGCCGTCGCGGGGCACGCGCAGCTTTGCCAGCTCGGCATCGCCGATGATCCGCCCCTGCGGCACGTTCTCCAGCAGAGCGGTGACCTGCTCCCGCGCATCGGCTGTGTGAAACCAGAAGCGCGCCATCGTGGAGTCGAACACCGCTGTGTAGTCGCGGCCAAACTCGAGCGAGAGACGTGCGAGGATCTTCTGCAGGTCGAGCACTTCATCGCAGTTCGCCATGCCGTGGTCGCTGAAGACGAAGAGCCTCACCTCGTCGTAGTGCCCGCGGGCCTTTGCGACGAGCTGGCCGATCCACTGTTCGTAAATAGCGAGCTTTTCATCCACGAGCGGCGAGTCGTTGCCGGCCGCGTGCATGAGGCCGTCGAGCCCGGCCCAGTAAACGAAGGCAAAATCGAGGTCCGCCTTTTCGATACGCGCGAGCAGCTCGTCGCGCGTCTCGGGCTCGGGCCGGGCCGGGTCGTTCACGTAGTGGGGAATGCCGCGCGAGGTGAGCTGGTCGAAGATGTTGCTGCCGCGGTTCATGCCGCCGGGCTGCAGCGGGCTCCGCTTTTCCGTGAAGTCGAAGCGGTGGATGTGCTGGAAGGGGATGTTGTAGAGGTCGAAGTAGCCGCGGAAGCCGAGCGCGCGCTTCACGAGCTTCGTGAGCCAGCGGCGGACGATTCGGCGGCCCGTGAGCGCCTTTGGCAGCCAGCGCAGCCAGCGCAGCCGCGCAAATGGTGAGTGCTCCGGATCGTGGACGAAGTAGCACCAATTCCGGTGCTCGTCGGGCCAGCGCCCTGAGACGATGCTCGGCACGCAAGCCGAACTGTAGCCGAAGACGCTCTCGAGCCGGCGCCGGTGCGGCGCGAGCATGGAGAGGAACGGACGGCTTCGGAGGATTTCCCAGCCCGCGGCGTCGATCATGACGAAGAGCGGGAGAATCCGTCTGCGCGCCGGGGTGGCGGAAATGCGTGGTGTTGTTTGCATGCCGCGCCCCTTAGCACGCGATGAGCCACGGAATGGAGCGGGCGGCGCGGAATTTGGCGAAGCCTTGGACTTGTCTATTCATGCGGCTTTGCGGGTGATGTGAAGCTGTCCGGCCTTCCGCGTTCCGCGCGGCGCCCCCGCTCCTCCTCAGAGGCGTGCCGCATGCGGAAATGCATGCGCAATGCAGCGGCGCGACCTTCAGCGCTCTGCGCCGGGTTCCCCGAGCCGCCACGACATCGCTGCGCGGAGTCGCGCGAGATGGGTGGCGAGCGGAGTCGCAGTCGTCTTTCCCACGAGCGCCCGCATGCATGCGGCGAGGGTCGCCTTCCAGCCGAGCCAGCCCACTTTCAGCCCGTGCCGCGCGGCGAGCCGGAAGGTGACGGAGGCGAACGTGAAATCCCGCGCGCCGCCATTGCGCTCGTAGCTGAATGGAAACGCCAGCCGGCGGATGGTGCGGCCGCGCCGCGCCTGTTCGAGCGCCCAGGCGAAGTCCTCCATCGTGACGATGCGCTCGTCGAAGGGCGCCTCCTCCCAGCACGAGAGGCGGAACATCCCGAAGCTGTTCGAGTAGATGGAGCAGAAGCGCAGGCCCTTCGCGCGAAGTTCGCCCATCGTGATCGCGTCGCTGTAGTCGTCCTGCCCGGTCCATTTGCCGCTCACGCAGGCGGTCCCGGGAACGCTCATCGCGGCGAGCATCCGCCCGACTGTTTCCGGTGCATGGAGCACGGTGTGAGAGCTGAGGACGAGGACGAATGGCTGGCGGCAGTGGGCGGCGGCGAAATTGAGCACGCGCGCGTGATGATACGGGCCGGCCCAGCGCACGACCTTCGCGCCGGCATCGCGGAGGATTTCCGGCGAGCCATCGAGTGAGCCGCTGTCCACACCGAGGATGAGCGAAGGCTGCGCCGTCTGGCTGCGCAGGGCGGCGAGGACCGCGGGCAGCGTGGCGGAGTTGTTTTTGAAGCGGATGATCACCGCGAAATCCGGCAGAGCATTCATTCGATGAAGATTTGGTGCCCGCCGCGAAGCACGCCGTCTGCCACACAGTGAAGGCACGCATTTTCTCTGAAACGGGCGCCTACAGTCTTTCCGCTCCAAGTTGTAGGGAATGTCCGCGGGCGCCCTCGGCATGGCGTTTGCATTGCAGAAAGCCAAACCTGTTAAAAATGATCATCTTTCTCTGTCCTGGTGATGTGGATGGCTCGGCCACCGAGCGCCTGCGGGAACTCGGCATCAAGTTCCGCAATTTCGCCGCGGAGGACGAGGTTCCGTTGCTGGACAGCGGGACGGCGGAGGACGTGATGTTCGTCCCGGCCCCGTTTCTTTCGCGCAAGGAGTGGCCGCAGCTCCGCGCGCGGATCTGGCATGCGAACAGAATCTTCATCGTCGTCGGCGCGCGGCTGAACACAGAGCGCATCGTGAACGCGACCCGCGACGGCGCGCACGACGTGCTGGCCGACACCGACGATGACGAGCGATGGGATGAGGCGCTCGACAAGGCGCAGCAGTCGCAGAAGCTCTGGCTCCAGCTCTACGGCGCGGCGGCGAGCGACGCGAAGGGAATCCTTGTCGGAGATTCGGCAGCGACGAACTCGCTGCGCAACACCATCCAGCGGCTCGGCCCGACGAAGGCCACGGTGCTCGTGCTCGCCGAAAGCGGTGCTGGCAAGGAGCGCGTGGCGCAGGCGTTGCACGAGGCCGGCGGCGGCGGGCCGTTCGTGCCGGTGAACTGCGCCGCGATTCCGAAGGATCTGCTGGAGTCGGAGCTGTTCGGTTCGGAGAAGGGCGCGTTCAGCGGCGCCATCCGCGACAAGCCCGGCCTCGTGGAGCAGGCTTCGGGAGGCACTCTCTTCCTCGATGAAATCGGCGAGCTCGACATCGCGCTCCAGCCGAAGCTGCTCCGCTTCCTCGAGACCAAGCACGCCCGGCGTGTCGGCGGCACGAAGGAGTATGCGGTGGATGTGCGGCTCATCTCCGCGACGAACCGCAACCTCGACGACGAGATCAACAAGGGAACCTTCCGCGCGGACCTCTACTACCGGCTCTCGGAGATCACGCTGAAGATTCCGCCGCTCCGGCACCGGCTCGACGACATCCCCGCGCTGGCCCGGGCCTTCCTCAGCGCGGCGTGCGAGCGCTTTGGAAAGCACTTCGACCGCATCGAGCCGGAGCTGATCGCGAAATTCCAGACGCACACGTGGCCTGGCAATGCTCGCGAGCTTCGGAGCGCGATCGACCGCATGGTGATTCTCTTCGACGGCCCGGTGTTGCGCGCGCAGTGCTGGGATCCGCCGCATGTGGCTGCGCACGCCGCACCCGCAGTCGTTGCGGCGCCAGCGATGGCAGCCGTCGCGCCGCACGTCCCGAACTCACAGCCTGCGCCCATGGTTCCCGCCGGGGCCGCCGTTTCCGCGTCCGGCTTCCTGCCAAATGCGCAGCAGAAGCTCGAAATCGCCGGGCGGCTGCTGAAGGAGAGCGGCGACAATTACTCGTGGGTCTCCGCGCAGCTCGGAATCAACGTCTCCACGCTCTACCGCTGGCGGAAATCGGGAAAGCTGAAGTGACATCCTGCGGCGCGCGGCATGAATGATTTTGCCAAAGCCGCGGTCATCTTCCTCGCCTACGCCGTGGCCGGCCCGGCGCTCGGCTGCGCGATCGCCGGCCGTCGCGCGTGGCAGCGGGGCGTGTTCTGCCTCATGGTCTTCATGACGGCGTGGGCGCCGTCGAAGATCACGCTGATGCTCGGCTCGATCGAGAAATACCGGGGTCACACGAAGGGGTTCGAGGCATCCTTCATCGGCGTGCTGGCCGTCGCGCTCATCGTCGCCGCATCGCGCGGCCGTGGAAGGCCCGGAAACCCCTCGCGGCTCCTGCCGCCGGGCGCGTGGCTTTACGTCGCGTGGTGCGTGCTCATGATGGTCTCCCTGCTGCACGCCTTCTCCGCGGCGCACGCGTGGATGGCCTTCGTGAAATTCACGATGGCCGTGCTGCTCCTCATCGCGGGCTACCTGCACCTGCGCGACGAACGCGACCTCACCTGGCTGCTCCGCACGATGGCCGGCATGATTCTGCTGATGACGCTCGTTTGCCTGAAAATGCGGCTCATCGAGGGGCGCTTCCGCACGACCGGATGGTTCGAGCACCAGAACCCGATGGCGATGTGGAGCTACTTCGGCGCTCTGCCGCTGCTCGCAGTGGCCCTTAATCCCTCGACACCGCGCCGCGATGCCCGGCTGTTTCTCGCCGCTGTCGGCGGTGCCGGTGTGAATGTGATCCTCTCGGTGTCGCGCGCGGCGCTTGGCGCCTATGTGATCGGATGCGCGGCCGTGGTGCTCCTTGCGTTTCTGCGCGGCCCGTCGCGGCGGCTTGTTATGGTGACATGCCTCGGCGCGGTCGCGGGCTTGGTCGTCGCGGGCACTGCGATGCATTCGTTCTACGCGCGCGTCCGCGAGGAGAAGGCTCGCGACAACGAGGAGGACCTCCGGCTCGTCCTGATCACGCAGGCGAAGGCGATGCTCCACGATTCGGCGATCGGCGTGGGCTGGAACAACTACGGCATCGCCAACAGCCGGCCCGTCGAGCGCTACAGCGCGATCATGGAGGAGTGGGACGCGAGCCGCGGCTTCCGGATCTACGAGGAGAACTACGGGGCGAATCCGCTTCCCGAGAGCTACTACTGGCTCATCCTCGCGGAGAACGGCTGGCCGGGCATCGCGGGCTGCGCGCTATTCTTCGCGGCCACGCTGCTGTGGGGCTGGCGCTGCATGCGCGCCTACTGGAAGTCCGCGGCGGGCTGCTTTGCAGGCGGCGTTTTCGTCGCACTTGCATTGCACTACGCGCATTCGACGCTCGAGCGCGTGCTCACGCAGACGAAAAACCTCTCTCTCTGGCTGCTCATCGTCGGCTGTCTCGCCGCGCTCGAAAGCCGGCGCCGCAGAGGGGAAGCGGATGCCTTCACCGGCGCGCCGGTCACGCGGTAGCAGCCGGTTTCTCCGCCGGGCACAGGCGCTGCTAAGCGGCGCGCCATGCAAAAAACGCAAGCTTCCTACATGCCGCAGCTCGATGCGGTCCGCGCCTTCGCGATCTTTCTCGTGATGATCCAGCACTGGGCTCCGGCGCTGACAAAAATCGCGCCGTGGGGCGGCATCGGTGTGCGCTGCTTCTTCGTGCTCTCCGGATTCCTCATCACCGGGATCCTCCTGCGCAGCCGCGATTCCGTGGAGTCCGGGAAAAGCACCCGCGGCTTCCAGATGCGGCAGTTCTACATCCGCCGCTCACTGCGGATTTTTCCCATTTACTACCTGACTCTTGCCGCCGGCTGCCTGCTCGGGATGGAGGTGCTGCGTTCGACGCTCTGGTGGCATGCGTCGTATCTCTCGAACTTCTACATCGCGGGCCGCGGTGAATGGCACGGCTACATCAGCCACCTCTGGTCGCTCGCCGTCGAGGAGCAGTTCTACCTGCTGTGGCCGGCGCTCATCCTCTTCCTGCCGGCGCGCTGGCTGCCTCGCGTGCTCGCGTGTGCGATCATCGCTGCACCGCTCACGCGCGGCGTGCTCGCCGCCGGCCTGGGCGCGGACCATCTCGCGCTGCGCGTGCTGCTGCCGTGCTGCCTGGATTCGCTGGTGATCGGGGCGCTGCTGGCATGGGCCGCCCATCGCCTTGGCGGTGTGGAAAGGCTCGCGCCCCGCACGCTCCGGCAGATGGCGGCCGCGGCCATCGCGGTGATGCTGGCGCTGCGGGCGATGCATCATTTTGGAATCCTGCCCGCCTTCACCGTGGCGGTGAGTCCGACGGTGGAGGCGCTGTTTTTCTGCGCAGTCATCGCGGGTGCCGCGCGCGGTTTCCGCGGCGTCATTGGAGCCGTGCTCGACAACCGCTTCCTGCAATACACCGGCCGCATCAGCTACGGGCTCTATCTCTACCACATGTTCGCGCGCTATGTCGGCGGAATGCTCGCGGCGAAGCTCGGCTTCACGTTCCCAGCCGAGCAGGGCGCGCTGCAATTCAGCGTGCTGTTTGTGATGACCTACGCCGCCGCTGCGCTCAGCGCGCGGTTCATCGAGGCGCCGATCAACTCGCTCAAGCGCCACTTTCCGGCGACGCCCCCGCGCGCGCGTCAGGAGCCGAGCAGCCTCTGCGCGGCAGCGAGCAGCTGAGTCGGGCTGAAGGGCTTGGTGAAGTAACAGGCCGCGCCGAGCGCCTCGGCGTCCGCGGGGGTCATGTTCAGGCCGCGCGCGGTGAGCAAAATCACAGGGATGCCGGCCGTGGCGGGATCGGACTTCAGCCGCGCGAGTGCTGTGCGGCCGTCCATCACCGGCATGACCACATCCATCACGATCAGGTCGGGCTTTTCACGCGATGCCAGCGCCAGCGCCTCGCTGCCGTCGCGGGCGGTGATGATGTCGCAGCCGCTCTTGGCGAGGCTGAGCTGGATGAGCCGGAGCATGTGCGGCTCGTCATCTGCGAGGAGGATTTTGTGTGGCATTCGATGAGCGGGTCAGCGCGAGATTCATGTCGCAGGTGAGGAGGAATGTGAGGTCGTCGCTGGCCGGGCAGCCCCGACGGAAGCCGTCGAGCGTTCGGAGGAGGTCGCGCTTGGTCTCCGGGCCGCTCATGGCCGCGGATGCGCGGGAGGCGAACCATTCCCGCAGCGCGGGCAGGCCGAAGGAGGCGCCCTTCAGGTTCCGCGCGTCGATCACGCCATCCGTGAACATCAGTGCGCGCGCCCCGGCCCGGAGGATGAAGGTCTGCTCGAGGTAATGCTGGCGCTCGACGATGCCGAGCGGCGGTCCGTCCGCTTGAAACTCCATCACCTCGCCGCCGGCGGACGCGAGCAGGAGCGGGCAGTGTCCGGCGGACGAGACGCGTCCGGTGCGGCGCGACACGTCGAGGAAAACGATCTGCGTCGTGATGAACATCTCCACGCGCTCAAGGTCGGCGAACAGCGTGCGGTTCAGCCAGGTGAGCATGTCGCCGGGACGCTCCGCGAGGTCCATCCGCGCGCGGATCTGGCTGCGCAGGATCGACGCGAAAAGCGCCGCCGCGACGCCCTTTCCCATCACATCCGCGATCACCATCATCACGCAGTTGTTCGAGACGTGGATCACGTCGTAGAAATCGCCGCCGACGTGCTTGGCGTTCTGCGCCTCGCCGGTGATGAAGACCCCCGGCGGCTGCACGATCTTCCGCGGCAGGAGCGACTGCTGGATGTTGGCCGCGATCTCGAGCTCGCGGTGAAAGACACGGCTGGCCACAGCCTCGCGCTGCACCTGCGTCATGCGCACCTGGGAGCCGAGGAAGTCCGCGAAGGTGTGGATGACGTTGATTTGCCCCGAGGTGAACGGGTCGGCCTCGACATGCCTGCCAAAGGCCACGATCCCGAGCACCTCGCCGCCGATGAAGACGGGATGGACGATGCCGCTGGAGCTGCGCGCGAGGCTCGCCAGCGGATCCTCGGGCGCCAGCTTGGTGGCGGCATTGAAGCTGATGTCCTGCCGGCCGACGATGGCGTGCACCGCGAGTCCGGGAAGCGCCTTGTCGAGGGGGATGATGGCGGGTGCCTCGTCGTTCGAGGACACCACGCGGCTCAGCCATTCGCGTGAGGCGTCGAGGGTGTGGAAGCTGTGCCAGTCGGCGCTCGTGATTCGGGCGAGTTCCTGCATCCATTTGCCGACGAGGTGGAGCGGCTCGTCCGTGTGGCAAAGCTCGGAGGTGAACTGGAAAATCGCGGAGAGACTTTCGTAGCTCGCCGCGAGATCCTCCGTCAGCGGAGCGAGCGTGGCCTCGAGCGCAGCCACCGTGTGCGGGGGCCTCCGGGCGAGACTGGGCGAGGCCCGGCGCAGGATGAGCACGTTGCTTTCGCCGCCACGGAGATATTCCGCGGAATCGGTGAGGGTCTGGATCAGGAAAAGGCCGCGTCCATGCTCGCTGTCGTCCGGCGGGAGTTCGGCCTTGCCGGGCATGTCAAAGCCGGCGGTGTGGTCGGTCACGCGCACCTCGACGCCGCCGGTGCCGGCGATCACCTCCAGCAGGACTGGGAGGTGCGCGCGCCCGGCCGGCACGTAGTTCACCGCGTTGTTCAGCGCCTCGGCGCCCGCGAGCTCCCATGTCTGGAGTTCATCCTCGGAAAGTCCCTGCTGCGCGAGGAAATCGCGCATTTTCCGCGAGGCTTCGCGCGCCTCGGCAAGGGATGGCTGCACCACGACCCGCAGCAGGGCCGGATACTCGACCGCCGGTGCCGCGTGGTTCGGCGGGGCCGGGTTCACGTGGATCGGACGATGTCCAGCACCCGGTGCAGGCGGGTGAGCTCGAGGATCTGCATCACCGTCGGCGTGGGGTTCAGGATGCGCAGCGTCCCGCCCTTCGGGGCCATCGTCTTCTGCAGCGCGATGATCGCGCCGAGGCCGGATGAATCCACGAACTTTGTCGCGGAGAGGTCCAGCACGAGCGCGGTGTGCTCGGGCTTGAGGGCGGCGCGGATTTCGTCGCGCACGGCGGGTGCGGTGGAGGAGTTGAGCTCGGTGATCTGCGAGGCGTTAAGCGAGGGTCCGCTGGTTGAAATCTTCATTGCCGGTCCTGCGGAAGTAATCGGGGAGATTCGCGATGGCACGCCAAATTGCACCGAGGCATCCAGCCGCACGCGCGGGGAGCGTCGAGCCCGCGGCGGTCTCGCGGGTGCCCGCGGGGCCGAGGAGGAAGGCGTCTGCGATCTGCACGGATGACCCGGAAGCCCACTTCACGAGCTGCCGCTCCCAGGCGAGGCTTTCGACGAGGTCGGTGTCCGCCCCGACATAGGTCGAAGGCCCGATCCAGCTTCGGGAGATGTTCGCGCCGGTGTCGAGGAACGAGCCGGATTCGACCACGCTCTCCGCGACGCACACGCCGCCGGCGATGCGAACGTTGGCGCCGATCCAGCAGGGGGCGACGAGCCGCACCGACGGTGCGATCTTCGCCGAGCGGTGGACGCGGACTCCGGCGGCGAGTTCGCGCATGCCGAGCCGCAGCTCGACTGCGCGTTCCAGGGTTTCCGTGACGTTTTGAAACCAGCCGCGCGGATCCGTCGCGCACTTCGCATGGAACGGCAGCACGGGCAGCCGGGCCTCGCGGATGCAGGCGTGGATTTCATCGCGGGCCGGCAGTTCGCGCACCTCGACCCGGATGCCCCATCGCTCACCGGCGCCGATGTGATCGACGATTGCGGTGCGGTTGTGCGTCGTGAAAAGCACCGCCTCGCGGAGCCCCGTGCGGTGGAGCTCCTCCAGCCGGAGATCCAGCAGGGAACGCCCAAGGAGCGGGATGAGCGGCAGCGGGCGGATGCTCTCGAGCGCGGCAAGGCCGGGAATTTTTTCAGGAAGAATGATCGCGGCTTTCATGGCTCAGGCTCCCTTTCCGAGGATGATCGCGGGCAGCGTCTTCAGGATGAGCCACACGTCGCGGAGGAACGAGCGCTCCTCGATGTAGCGCACGTCGAGCGCGACCTGCTCGGGGAAGTCGATCGCGTTGCGGTCGCCGATCTCGAAGAGCCGGCCCTCGCGTTCGCCGACCTGCCACAGGCAGGTGAGCCCCGGCTTCCCGAGGAGTCGGAAACGGTCCTCCGCGGAATACATGGCGACTTCGCGCGGCAGCGCGGGGCGCGGGCCGACGAGCGACATCTCGCCGCGCAGGATGTTGAGGAGCTGCGGAAGCTCGTCGAGCGAGGTCTTCCGCAGGATGCGGCCGATGCGCGTGACGCGCGGGTCGTTCTTCATTTTGAAAGTCACGCCGCTCGCCTTCTCGTTGTGCTTCATCAGCTCCTTCTGCAGCGCCTCCGCATTGGCCACCATGCTGCGGAATTTCAGCATGCCGAATTCGCGGCCGCGGAACCCCACGCGCTTCTGCCGGAAAAACACGGGGCCGCCGTCGAGCTTCACGAGCAGCGCGATGAGCAGCAGCAGCGGGGACAGGAGGAGAACCGCGGCCGCGCTGACGGCGACATCCAGCGCGCCCTTCATCACGCCGTGAATCCGCGTGCGGATGCTCCAGCGGTGCCTGCGCCATCGGGAGGTGACGCCAAGCCACCAGCGGCCGAGCGGATTCTGCGCGCGGAGGAAGCGGTTCAGGGACGGGTGTTCGTGCTGCGGTGAATTCATGCTACGGTTGGGACGGTTTCGGTTTTCTCCACAGAACGGCCCTGCGCGGCCTCCGCGAAGAGCGACTCGAGGTCGCTGATGTATTCCTCGAAGTCGTAGCGCTCGGACACGAGCTGATGGCCGGCTTCGCCCATGCGGCGGGCGAGCGCCTTGTCGCCGAGGAGCTGGTCGATCCGCGCGGCGTAGGCGTGCGTGTCCATCCACGGGACGAGGAAGCCGTTGTTCCCATCCTCCAGCCAGTCGCGGATACCGCCCGCATCGAATGCGACGACCGGCAGAGCGTAGCGCATCACTTCCAGGCCGATGGTGGCGATCGGCTCGGGCCACACGCTGCTGAGCGCGACGACGCTGCACTCGCGGTAATACGCTTTCAGCTCCTCCTGCGGGATGAAGCCCTTGAAAGTCACCTTGCCTGCGAGCCCGAGCTTGCGCGCGAGGCGCTCGCAGTAGGCGCGGTGGTTGCCGTCGCCGAGGATGACGCATTCGAAGTCCGAGCGCACTTTCGCCAGCGCGCGCAGCAGGACGTCCACGCCTTTTCCTCGGATAATCTGGCCTGCGTAGAGGATGAGGTTGCGGTCGCTGAAACTGCTGCGCAGCCCGTCCTCGCCGGGGCGGGGGACCGGCGCGTGGATGCGGATGCGCGATGCGTCGAAGCCGTTCCGCAGCAGTTCGTCGCGCATGTAGGTCGTCACCACCACCATGCGGTCGAAGCGCCGGTTCAGCGCGATCTCGCGGAGCTTGTCGCTGTAGCCCTGCAGGCGCAGCGGGAGGCCCGGGCCGTGGTTGCGCACGACGCTCGCGAGGCAGGGGAAGAGGCATGCGGGTCCGGCGGCGCGGGTGCAGATATTGCGTGTGAGCGGGTTATATTTGTAGCTGCGCATGCAGTAGATGTCGTGGTCATGCACCATGCGCACGAGCGGCACGCCGGACTGCACGAGTTCGTCGATCACGGCGAGGTCGGCCATCTTGTGGACATAGATCACGTCGGGGTCGAAGCGCCGGATTGCGGCGCGCGTGGCGGCGGCTGAGTCGGAGGTCAGCGGAAAGCGCTCGAAGAAGATCCGGCACCACGTGGGCTCGCTGCGCCCGGTCCCGGGTCCATGCAGGATGCCGAGAGTGTGGCCGCGCGCGGCGAGCTCGGATGCGGTGATGCTTGCGTTGGCCTCGGCACCTGCGAGGGCGCCGAAGCGTTCATGAACGTAGAGGATTCTCATGGGAAGTGATGGAGTGATGGATTCATCGGCCGGTTCACGCGGTGGGCGGGAGCCACGGTCGGGAGTGAAACTGGTCGCTGCGCGTGCCTCTAACAGGAGCTGTGCCTCCTCACCGCGGTTCTTTGCGCCGATGTCCGGCGAAAGCGGCGATGGCCGCGAAAGCCCGATGTTTAGACGCTTTGAGGCGTGTTCACCTCCGCGCGAAAATGCGGCGGGAGTCATGTGTCCGCGCGTTGAAGCGCACCTTGATGCGCCCCTTGGAGCTGGCAGGCCGTGCATCTGCAAAGTGCATGCAACGCACGGACGCGCACAGCCCCGCAGCGCGGCCGTTCAACGCGGATCGCCGCTCGTTTGTCCGGCGAGCCAGCCTCTCAATCCATGCGCGGCCTCAACTGAAAGTGCCACCGCTCGCTGGAGCAGCGTGGACGATGGAACCGTCAGCCCTTCCGCCGCCTCTTCGATGGCGCCAAGGTGCATGGCAAGCGCGTCGAGGCCAAACGACGCTGCGACGGCTTTCAGTGAATGTGCGGCACGGCCCAATTCCGCCAAGTGCCCGTCCGCGGCGTGACGTTCCAAGCCGCGCATCATGTCCGGCAAGTCGGCGATAAAATCGGAGATTACTGCCCGAACTTCCATGAAGCCGATCTCTTCGCAGAGCACGCGGACCGTGGACTCGTTAAGAGCCTTTCCGTCCTCGATTTGAGCATCGCTTCGCGGGTTTCTCGCATGCCGGTCGGCATCCGTGACGCTGGCGGCGTCCTTCGGTTTCTCGGGCTGTTCGCGCATGGTGGCTCAGATGACTGCGTTTCCCATGCCAGCGGTTCAGGGCGCATGGGCGGCGGGGACGAGGATCGCGTCGCGCATGCCGTGGATGAGCTTTTTGTCGGCGGGCACGATCGTGGCGAGCGCGCCGCAGAGCTTTGTTTCGCCGCCGGCGAGAAAGTAGTAGGGGCAGAGACGGACGCGGCCTCGCATGGTGCGGACTTCGCCGGTGGAAGGGTCGAAATACGGATGCTCGATGATGCGCGAGTGTGCGAAGCGCATGAGCACATGTGGGTGGTGCGGGAATGCCGCGAGGGCCTTGTCGATCGCGGAGCCCCACTCCGGCTGCGACACGTCGGCGCCGACGGTGACGCCGCGGCTGCCCCATGCCTCGGGCGAGAAGCCGCTGACTTTCAGCACGAAGTCGCGCTCCTTCTGCGAGAAGGATTTCAGCTCCTCCCAGGATGAGATGTTCAGCCACGGCAGAACGGCGTGATGGGGGAGCGGTGCGGGGTCGAGCACCCAGGAATGCGGGATGTGCTTCTGCAGCGTGAGGAAGTGGCGCTCGCTGAGTTCGCGCCGCCAGAACTCACGGAGCGGGCGCGACCAGAAGAGGGCGAGCCAGAGCTTTTCCTCGAACCACGGCTTGAAGGGCGGGGTGACGCGCGTGCCGCTGGCGGCGGCGTCCATGATGGTGCGCGCCGACGGGAGGTTTGGCAGGTCGAACAGCTCGAAGAAGCGGTAGAGGGATTTCGGGGTGCCGATTTCGGACTGCGGTCCGAAATCTTCCGCGCGCTGGACGGTCCAGCTCGCACCAGCTTCGTTCGCGCGGGCGGCGAGCCACTGCATCTCGGGCCGATAGGTGGCGGATTCATCGGAGACGAGAATGTCGGCGCTGTCGCCGAGCACGCTGCGGAAGCCGGCGAGCATTCCATCGGCGCCGCCGACGATGTCGAAACCGAGCGCGGCGTAGGTTTTTCCCAGCCACGCGGTGAGGCCGATGCCGCCGGGGACGCTGTCGAGCTCCGAGATGGCGAAGCCGTCGGCGGTGAGCAGCAGGTCGGGGCGGATGACCTGCGGCACGTCGTTGCGGAAGCCTTTCCGGCGTGCGAACTCGATCAGCTCCGGCGGTTTGCCGCGGTCGAGGTAGTCGGCGACCCACGCGGGCGCCTTGCCGTTTTCGCTGCGGAGGTAGAGTTCGTTCGATGCACGCTGAAAGGTGGCGAGGCGGTGGCCGAGCTTTTCCAGTTCCTCGACGAACGCCGCATCGAGCCGCAGAGGTTCCGGTGAAAGGAGCCAGTCCTTTTCGGCGAACAGGCCGTCGGCAGGGATCGCCGCGCGGAGGTGATGGAGAGTTTCGCCGGGATTCATGGGGCGGAGACTTTCCCGCGTTTGAATGGCTTCGCAATCGCGGTGAACGGATTGGCGAGTTTTCTCAGCAGCCAGCGGGCGGCGTAGGCCGGCCTGCCGAGCCGCTGCATGAGCTGCGCGCGGGCGGTGGCCACGGCGGGGTCGTCTCGAAACCGGCGGCTCTCGTAGAGTCGCTGAAATTCCGTCCGCCGCATGTCGCGTCCGGTGAGCAGCGGGCTTCGGCCATAGTCGAGCACGAGCCGGAGGTATTCGTTTTTGTCGGTCCGCTTTTTCTTGTTTGCCTCCGTCTGCTGGAGCGGATGCCGGCGGAACGAGCACAGCGGCTCCGACGTGCTGACGAGCGCGCCGTGTTCGAGAAGGTGCAGCCACATCTCCAAGTCCACGAGCTGGCCGTATTTTTCTGAAAAGCCGCGGCCCGCTGCTGCGCGCCGGAACATCACTGCTGTCGGTTCGCCGATCACATTTCCCTCGGCGAGGCAGCGAGCCATCATCTCCGCCGCGTCGTGCAGGCCGGGCGCGCCGACCGTGTCCATGAGCCCGGTGGGTCGCGAATCGCCGTCGATGATTTCACGTGCGCAGGTCGCGATCACGGTGCCGGGATTGGCATCAAGCATCGCCGTCATCTTCCCGAGCGCATCGGGCCGGGCGAGCCGGTCGTCGCCGAAGACGTATTTCACGTAGTCGCCGCGCGCCTGCGAAAGGCACCAGTTCCAGTTTTGCACGAGGCCGGTGTTCGCGGAGTGGATGTGGATGCGGATCCGCGGGTCGCGGGCGGCGTAAGCCTCCATGATTTGCCGAGACTCATCGCCCGAGCAGTCGTCGCTGATGATCAGCTCGAAGTCTGTGAAATCCTGCGCGAGCACGGAATCCACCGCCTCGGCCAGATACCGCGCGTAGCGGTAGGTGGGAATCAGGACACTGACTCTCGGGACGGGCATTGTGAGGTGGAGTGGTGCAGCCGTGAGGAGTCGAACCTCAAACCTTCTGATCCGTAGTCAGATGCTCTATCCAATTGAGCTACGGCTGCATTCCCGATTCGGGACGCGGAGAAAAGCACATGCGGGCGTGTGTGGCAACTTTTTCTGCGGGACGCGATCCCCGCGGACGAAAGTGGCGAATTCTTTTCCAGCCTGAACACTTGCCATGCAGGGTTCAGCCGATAGAGTCCGCGCCAGTTTTTCCCGGTATCCGACCATCAATGAGTGCACTTTTCCTGAAACGTTTCCTCCGGCGCCCTTGGCAAGTTGCCTCCATCATGCCGAGTTCGCGGACCCTCATCCGGAAAGTTTCGGACAAAATGGACCACTCGGTTCCCCGCGTGATTGCAGAATACGGGCCGGGCGAAGGCTGCCACACGCGCGAGATTGCGCGCCGCATGCATGCCGATTCGCGGCTTTTCCTTTTTGAGATCGACTCCGAGCTTTGCGCGCACCTGCGCAAGCAGTTTGCCGGCGACCCGCGCATCAGCGTCCACAATGACGACTGCGTGAAGCTGCCGCAGATTCTTTCGGATAAGGGGCATCAGCACTGCGACTACGTCGTTTCGGGCATCCCGTTCAGCATTCTGGAGAAGAACAAGAAGCGCGAGATTCTCGACCACACCTACGCGGTGCTCGCCCCGCAGGCGCATTCGGCGTTCATCATTTATCAGGTGACGAATGAGCTGCGGACGCGCGGCCACTGCGACCACTTCGCGTGGGCCGAGAGCGAATACTGCCTGCGGAATGTCCCGCCGATGTTCGTCACGAAGTTTTTCAAGACGGAGGACGGGAAGTCACTCAACGGCCACCGGAAAAACGGCCAGGCGATCAGCAACGGCTCGAACGGCAACGGCAACGGCGCGCACTAGGTTCGCTGTCACGGCAGGGTTCCCTGCGCGCTCTGTGTGGAGATCGGGGGCGGGTCGGTCTTTTTACGGCGCTTGATGAAGCTGCACAGGGATTTGAGTGCGCGTGAGGCCCAGGGGAATTCCCTTCCCAGCAGCGCGAGCGCACCGGCAACCACCGGCAGGCCAGGACCGGGGAGGACGACCATCACGGTCCCGAGCAGGAGCAGGGTTCCGCCTGCGAATGCGATGACGATTCTCCTCATGCGGCTGCTTTCTCGCCATCGATCTCGCGGATGTTCTGCGGTTCCTGTTCACGGTGTTGCCGGCGCAGCGCAGCGATGCGCGCACGCACCACGGAGATGTCCCTTTCGAGCAGTTCCAGTTCGTCGCCGAGTGCCGGTTCGCGCTGGCCGGCGGGGTGTTGGGCGGCTTCCCGCGCGGCGATTTCATCGTGCATCTCGGACATGCTGTTCATGATGATGCCAATGAAGAGGTTCAGCATGATCATGGTGCCGAGGATGATGAAGCTCGCGAAGAACGCGACGGCCTTCACCACCGGCACGCTGGCAAACTGCGCCGTGAGGATGTCGCCCCAGTTGTCCAGCGTGACGATTCGGAAAAGGGTGAGCAGGGTGGTGCCGATCGAGCCGAAATGCACAGGGTCCGTGGCGCCGAAAAGATGCACGCCCGCGACCGCGTAGATGTAGAAGAGGAGCGCGAGCAGGATTCCCACGTAGCCCATGGCGGAGAGGCTCTTCATCAGCGCGCCCACGAGGAGCTGGAGTTTCGGCAGCGCGCTCACCAGCCGCAGGAGCCGCAGGGCGCGTGCGAGTCGGAGCACGGCGGCAAATGGTCCGCCGACCGGCAGCAGGCAGACCGTCAGGATGAGAAAATCGAAGACATTCCAGCAGTCGGCGAAGTAGCGCCATGGCCTGCGGCCGTGCGCGGCGATTTTCAGCGCAGCCTCGCCGATGAAGACGGCGAGGATCACCTTGTCCAGAGCGAGCAGGAGCGGGCCATGCCGCTCCATGGTGGTCCTGCTGGTTTCGAGCCCGGCAATCACGCCGGCCAGAATGATGACGCCGATGATGAAATTTTGGAATGAGTTTGCGGCGATGAGCCGGCGGATGCGTTCAGTCATGCAGGCAGGAGACGGTTTTGACTTCTTCCCGGCGGATTTCGTTTTCCAGACGAGGCTGCTGGGTTGCTGGCGGGTGAGCGCTGCGCTTCGGCCTCAGCAGGGACATGATGATGCTGCCCGCGAGAATGGCGGCGATGACGGCGAGGGAGACGAGCGTGTCGATTTTCCACGCGGTGTGCGAAAGGAGCATCTTCACGCCGACGAAGGCGAGGACGAGGCCGAGGCCGGTCTTGAGGTAGTGGAACTTGTCCATCACTCCCGAGAGCGCGAAGTAGAGCGACCGCAGGCCGAGAATCGCGAAGACATTCGACGTATAAACGATGAACGGGTCGCGCGTGACGGCGAAGATCGCGGGGATGGAGTCCACTGCGAAGATGAGATCGGTGAACTCGACGAGCAGCAGCACAACGAAAAGCGGCGTGGCCATCCGCACGCCGTTTTCGCGGACGAAGAACTTGTCGCCGCGATAGTCGCTGGTGACCGGCATGACGCGCCTGAAGCCGAGGACGAGCGGGTTGCGCTCGGGGTGGATTTCGGTCTCGCGCTTCACGAGCATCTTGAAGCCCGTGAAGATGAGGAACGCGCCGAAGACATAGATGATCCACGAGAAGCGCTCGATCAGCGTGGCTCCGAGTCCGATCATCGCCGCCCGCATCACCAGGGCGCCGAGGATGCCCCAGAAGAGCACCTTGTGCTGGTATCTTGCCGGCACGGCGAAGTGCGAGAAGAGGAGCGCAAAGACGAAGACGTTGTCCACGCTGAGCGACTTCTCGATGACGTAGCCGGTGAAGAACTCGAGCGCCTTCTGCGGCCCGGCGAAGTGCCACACACCTGCGTTGAAACCGAGCGCGAGTGCGATCCACACGCCGGTCCACACGAGCGATTCGCGCAGAGAAACGGTGTGCGACTTGCGGTGGAAGACGCCGAGATCCAGCGCGAGCATCACAAGGATGAACGCGTTGAATCCGAGCCAGAGCCAGGTGGAGGTTGTCATTGTCAGTGGTGAAACTCAGCCTCAGTGCGGGCGCAGGGGCATAAAGCGCCGCAGCGGCGAGCTGAAGCGCGGGCGTGTGCGGGGCCGTGTGCGGTTGGCTGAGCGAATGAGGAAGAACTCGCAGATGTTCTGCGACGTGAGCATGCCCTCGAGCAGGCCGTTGCGCAGCACGGGGACCGCGAGCTTTCCGTGGAAGCGCTCCGCGGCGAGGCTTTCATCGAGAGGCGTGTCATCCAGGACGAATGGGAATTCCCGGCACATGATTTCACCGACAGGTGTCCAGTCGTCGCGCTCACGCAGCGCGCGGAAGATTTCAGAGTGGGGCAGCATGCCGACGACGCGTCCATCCGAGACGACGGGGAAGTCTTCCTGCGAACCTGCGAGCACGAGGTCGAGGGCGTCCCGCAACGTGTGTTCCGGCGACAAGGTGCGGAAGTCCGTGAGCATCGCCTCGCCCGCCGTGGCGCCGGCGAAGGACGCCTTCATTTCGGAGGCTGCGGCCTCCTGCGCCGCGCCGACCCAGACGAAGAATGCGACGAGGATGAGCATCGGGTTTCCAAACAAGCCCGCGAGGCCGAAGACGACGGCCATGCCCTGGCCGATTCGCGCGGCGATGCGGGTGGCACGGGCGTGTTCCATCTTCATGCCGAGCAGCGCCCGGAGCACGCGGCCGCCGTCCATCGGAAATGCAGGCAGCATGTTGAAGAGAACGAGGAAGACGTTCGCCACAAGCAGTCGTTCAGCGAGGTTTCCGCTGGTGATGGTGATGGCGCCAAGCGGCTCCCAGATTCCTCCGAGCCAGAGCACGGCTCCGAGAACAGCGGCGATGACGACATTCACGGCCGGGCCGGCGAGGGCGACGACAAGTTCCTGCGAAGGCTTCGAGGGAATCCGCTCCAGACGCGCGACTCCCCCGATGGGGAGCAGCGTGATGTCGTGTGTGCGGATGCCGTATCGGCGCGCCGCGAGGGCGTGGCCGAATTCATGCAGCAGCACGCAGACGAAGAGCGCTCCCAGGAACAGCAGGCCGCCGACGGTGGCCTCGATGCTGCCGGTCGCCAACCAGTGGCTCACGCCAATGAAGCCCAGCAGCAGGAAGAAGGTGAGGTGGATGCGGACATCGATGCCGAACATCCGCCCGAGCGGCAGAGTCCAGCCATCGCTTTTCGGTTTTGGGTTTTCAGCATTCATGGTGTGGCGCG
>JBGAPU010000046.1:0-44755 GCA_044221035.1 Chthoniobacteraceae bacterium
ATGGGGGTGAGGGGGGAGGGGTAGAGGAATTCGATGTCGTGGTTCCAGCCGGCGACGACTTTGAGGCGCTTGGTGCCGGTGGTGCCGGCGGGGGGTGGGGCGAGGAGCATCTCGGTCTGCGAGCAGGCGATGACGGTGAGGGGGATGGGGTTGGCGAGGGTTTCATCCAGCAGGTAAACGCTGGGCCAAGGCTGGTTTGGGCCGCTGGCGCGGAGATGGTCGCCGGTGGCACGGAGGCCGGCGGTGGTGGAATAGACGTCGCGGGTGCCGCCGGGGCTGAGGGTGACGTTTTCGACCTCGGGCTTGGTGGTGCCGGTTTCGTCCACTTTTTCGACGGTGAGGTCGTCCACGACGGCGGCGGCGGTGTCGGGGCCGACGATGATGTTCACGACGATGCCGGCCTTCACTTCCTCGCCGCCGGGCTCATTGGTGGCGAAGCTGCCGGTGATGGCGGGCTGGAAGCGGAAGAGGCCGAGGATGTGCTCGGTCTGCCGGGTGTCGCGGGCAAAGGCGACGCCGGCTTTCATGGCGGAGCGGAGGACTTTCTCCACGTCGGCGCGGGAGATGCCGGAATCGGCGGCGACGGCGTCGAGATATTCGGCTTCGGTGACTTGCTCGCCGAAGGCGGGGCGCGCGCGGAAGGGGCGGGCGGGGTTCGTGGGGTTGGGGATGATGACGTATTCGAATGACATTGCGTTGTTGCTGGGTTGTGGGTTGAGCGGGCTGAGAGTGGAGCGGCGGCGGGGTTTGCGTTTTACGCGGGGCTTGGGCGGGACGTAGCCGGGGGGATACCATTCGACATAGCCGGGGTCGCCGGGTTCGCGGCGGCAGCCTTCGCCTTGCTCGTTGAAGAAGCAGTTAGGATTGTCCCAGCAATCGAGCGGGTTTTCTGAGTCGAAGAGTAGGGGGACCATGGGGAGATGCAGGGTGGGGATTTCCTTCCGGCGAGCTCCGCGCCGGGAGGTGGAGAGGGATGGGAGTGCATGCCGCGTCCGAGGTTGCGGTGGATGTAAGTAATTAGTGGGGGATATGTCAAGCGGGGAAAGTGGGGGTGGTGTGTCATGCTGGATTGGGAAGGCATGAGGCGATGAGGGGATGCGGGACGCGTGTTCCGGGGGTTGGTGTTTCGAGCTTCGTCCCTGCGTTCCCGGTTTCCCAGTCGCCGCTGTGCGGGGCGGTGGGCGCGGCCCTTGCGCTTGCGCGGGGCGGCGGGTGTGCTTTGCTCGCGGGCCAATGTCCAAGAAGCCTGTTGTCCTCATCATCCGCGACGGCTGGGGCGTGAATCCGGGAGGCCGCGCGCAGGCGGTGCAGAACGGGGACGCCACGCTGCTCGCGCGCACGCCGTTCCATGATTCGCTGTATGGGAGGTATCCGCAGTCGCGCCTGTCGGCGAGCGGGATGGATGTGGGCCTTCCCGACGGGCAGATGGGGAACAGCGAGGTGGGCCACCTGAATCTCGGCGCGGGGCGCGTGGTGTATCAGGACCTCACGCGCATCAACAAGGCGATCGCCGACGGGGAGCTGGCGCAGAATCCGGTGCTGGTGGAGGCGTTCGCGAAGGCGACATCCTCACGGCTGCACCTGCTCGGGCTGGTGAGCGAGGGTGGGGTGCATTCGCACCAGGAGCATCTCATCGCGCTCTGCCATGCGGCGGCGAAGGCGGGGGTGAGGGAGATCTTCATCCATGCGATCACGGACGGGAGGGACACGTCGCCGACGAGCGGTGCGGGCTATCTCGCCGCGGTGGAGAAGGGGATCGCAGGCAGCGGCGCGCAGATCGTGACGGTGATCGGGCGCTACTTCGCGATGGACCGCGACAAGCGCTGGGAGCGCAACAAGCTGGCGTGGGATGCGATCGTGCTCGGCCGCGGGCCGGTGGTGGGCGGCACGCCGAGCGCGGCGATTCAGGCCGCGTATGCGGGCGAGCCGCGGGGCGATGAGTTCCTGCAGCCGATGATTTTCTCCCACGCCAACGAGCCGCGCATGCGGGATGGCGACGTGGTGCTGTGGTTCAACTTCCGCGCCGACCGCGCGCGGCAGCTCACGGAGGCGTTCATGGACCCGGCGTTCAGCGGCTTCGCCCCCGAGGGGAAGCCGAAGCTCGCGGGCTACTATACGCTGACCGAATACAAGGAGACTTACGCCGCGCTCGGCGTGAAGGCGGTGCTCGCGCCTGCAAGCATGAGCAACCTGCTCGGCGAAGTGGCCGCGCGCGCCGGGCTGAAGCAGCTCCGCGCCGCGGAGACGGAGAAGTTCCCGCACGTGACGTTCTTCTTCAACGGCGGCAGCGACACGCCGAACCCCGGCGAGGACCGCTACCTCGTGCTGAGCCCGAAGGAGTTCAGCAAGGACGGCAAGGCGGCGCCGCTGCCGACGTATGACTTCATGCCGCAGATGAGCGCGCCGGACCTCGCCTTCGAGGTGACGCGCCGGCTGGAGAACTACGACCTGGTGATCGTGAACTTCGCCAATCCCGACATGGTGGGACACACGGGTGTGGTGGAGGCGGGCATCCATGCGGTGGAGACGATCGACCTCGCGTGCAGGCTGCTCGTGGAGCGCACGCTCGCGCTCGGCGGCAAGCTGCTGCTAACCGCCGACCACGGCAACTGCGAGCTGATGCGCAACCCCGACGGTTCACCGAACACCGCGCACACGACGAACCTCGTCCACTTCCTCTATGTGGCCGATGACGCCGCAGGCGTGAAGCTCGACAACGGCATCCTCGCCGACGTCGCGCCGACGCTGCTGGACATGCTCGGCGTGGCAAAGCCGGCGGAGATGACGGGGCGGTCGCTGATTCGCAAGGAGTAGGGGCGCCCCCGCCCCGAGCCTCGATCACTTTCATGCCTCGACACGGGGCGGGGGCGCCCCTTCTCCTTGTCGCGTGCAGCCGCGTTTCTTCAACCCATTCGCGGAAATCCTAAAGACGCGGAACCATCTTCCCCACTGGCAGCAGCCGTGCGCCACTTACTTCATCACGTTTCGCCTCGCTGACTCGATCCCGGCAAACATGCGCGCCGAGTGGCAGGTGGAGCGCGACGCATGGCTGAAGTGGAATCCGGAGCCGTGGAGCGCCGAGCAGGAGCGGGAATACCACGGGAGATTCAGCGCGCGGGTCGATGAATGGCTGGATGCAGGCCACGGCGAATGTGTCCTGCGCCGCACCGCCCTACGCGACATGCTGGAGGCGACACTGCGTTTTCGCGACGGCTCGGAGTATTTGCATCACGCTTGGGTGGTGATGCCGAATCACGTCCACGTGCTCTGCTCGCTGAGTGCCGGAGCGAAGTTGGAGAAGGTCGTGGGGGCGTGGAAGAGTGTGTCATCCCGCAAAATCGGCAGGGCCTGCGGGAGGCGCGGAACGCTGTGGGGGGAGGACTACTTCGACCGTCTCATCCGCGACGCCGAACACTTTGCGAACGTGGTGCGATACATTCGGAGAAACCCGCTGAAGGCTGGGCTGCGTGACGGGTTCACGCTGCATGAAAGCGACGATGTGAAGGGCATGTAGCACAGGGAGAGGTAGTCGGCGAGGGCGCGCAGCGTGTCGCCTTCGGTCTTGAAGACCTTCAGCGCGCTGTGTGCCGCGCGCGTGAGGCGCTTCGCTTCGGCGCGGCTTTTGTCGAGGCCGAACACCGCGGGGTAGGTGGTCTTCTGCGCGGCGACGTCCTTGCCTGCGCTCTTGCCGAGCTTCTCAGTGGACTGCGTGACGTCGAGGATGTCGTCGATCACCTGGAACGCGAGGCCGACGCTCTGGCCGAAGGTGGTCAGTGCGCGGAGCTGCGCGGGAGAGGCATTAGCGCTCATCGCGCCGAGGCGGATGCTTGCGGTGAGCAGTGCGGCGGTCTTGCAGCGGTGGATGTATTTCAAGTCGTCGCCGCCGAGCTTGCGCCCCTCGCCCTCGAGGTCGGCGACTTGTCCGCCGACGAGCCACCGGCTGCCAGCGGCGACGGCAAGGTCTCCGATCTGCATGGCGATGGGATAGCGGCGTGCGGGCTTCGCCTTCGCGAGGATCTCGAAGGCGACGGTGAGCAGCGCGTCGCCCGCTAGCACGGCGATGCCCTCGCCGAAGACCTTGTGGTTCGTCGGGCGGCCGCGGCGCAGGTCGTCGTCGTCCATGCACGGGAGGTCGTCGTGGATGAGCGAGTAGGTGTGGATGCACTCGACGGCGCAGGCCGAGGGGAGGGCGTCGGTGATTTTGCCGCCGCACGCCTCGGCGGCCGCGAGCGTGAGCACGGGGCGCAGGCGCTTTCCACCGGCGAAGATCGAGTAGCGCATCGCCTTGTGAATCGTCGCCGGCTCCGCGGACTCGGAGGGGAGATGTTTGTCGAGCGCGCGATCGACGAGCTTCGTGCGTGCGGTGAGGTAGCTCTGCAATTCCATCCGCGGAGTAAGCAGCATCCGCCGCCCGGTGTTCAGCAAAAAATCACCGGATCGTTGCCGAACTCATTCCGCGTAGCGCTGCGCCACCGGCATGCGGCGGCCGACACCGAAGGCCTTGCTCGTGACCTTCAGGCCGGGGACGGACTGCGCGCGCTTGTATTCGTTCTGCGCGACGCGTTTCACGACCCAGCGGACGGTCGCCTCGTCGAAGCCACGCGCGGCGATTTCCCCGGGGCTGAGGCCGTCCTCGACGAGAAGCTCAAGGATGGGGTCGAGGATTTCATAGGGCGGCAGCGTATCCTGATCGCGCTGGTTCGGCCGCAGTTCGGCGCTCGGTGGCTTCTCGATCGTGGCGTGCGGGATGACTTCGCGGTCGCGGTTCAGCCAGCGGGCGAGGCGGTAGATCATCATCTTCGGCACGTCGCTGATCACCGCGAGACCGCCGCACATGTCGCCGTAGAGCGTGCAGTAGCCGACGGCGAGCTCGCTCTTGTTGCCGGTCGTGAGGAGCAGGTGGCCGAACTTGTTGCTGAGCGCCATGAGCGTCATGCCGCGCAGGCGGGGCTGCATGTTCTCCTCGGTGACATCCTCGGGTTTCCCCTCGAAGAACGGCGCCATCTGCTCTTTGAAGACGGCGAAGGATTTCTCAATCGGAATCGTGAGGCAGCGGATGCCGATGGCGGCGGCGAGCTTCTCGGAGTCCGACACGCTGCCCTCGCTCGAGTAGCGCGTGGGCATGGTGACGCCGAGGACGTTGTCCGCACCGAGCGCGTGCGCGGCGATGACGGCGGTGATGGCGCTGTCGATGCCGCCGCTGAGGCCGAGGACGGCGCTCCTGAAGCCGCACTTCGCGAAGTAGTCGCGCACGCCGAGGACAAGCGCGTCGAACAGCTCCTGCTCGTCGCACTGAAATTGCGGATTGCGGATTGGGGACTGCGGATTGCGGAGTTCGACGATGGCCTCCTCCGCCCGGAACGACGAGAGCTGCGCGAGGCATCCGCCGGTTTCGGAGACAGCAAAGGAGTTGCCGTCGAAGATGAGCTGGTCGTTTCCGCCCACGGCGTTGCAGTAGGCGATGGGGACGCTGTGAGTGCGTGCGCGGGCGCCGAGCATCTCGAAGCGGCGCCGCGGCTTCCCAACCTCGAATGGCGAGGCGCTGAGATTGAGGATCACTTTCGCGCCCTGCGCGACGAGGTTCGCGAGCGGGTCGCAGTCGTAGAGCGCGCGCGGGAGATAGTCGCGGCTCCAGATGTCCTCGCAGATGGTCACGCCGCACGCGATGCCGGCGAGGTGGACGGGCTCCCGCGTGTCAGGCGGCTGGAAGTAGCGCGCCTCGTCGAACACGTCGTAAGTCGGCAGGAGAGTCTTGAAGATTTTCTGGACCGGCTTGTCGCGTTCGAGCACGGCGGCGGCATTGCGGAAAGGACGGCCGGCGCCGGTATTGGTGTCCACATAGCCGACGAGGAGAGGGACGTTGCCGACTCGCTCGTGAAGGGCGTTGAGCGCGGCGGTGTTTCCGGGGACGAACCTGCTCTTGAAAAGCAGATCCTGCGGCGGATAGCCGGGCAGGGCGAGTTCCGGGGTGAGGACCACTTCGGCACCGGCCTTCACGAGCGACTCGTAGGCATGGAGAATCGCGGCGCTGTTTCCGGCGAAATCGCCGACGGTGGGGTTGATTTGTGCAAAGCCTATCCGCATGGACGGCGCGAAACTACCGCATGGCGGCGCGCGATGGCTACCGCGAGTTTATGCTAGCGGAGCTGCGAGTTCCGGTTCGCCGGATGCGCGATTTGGCGATGATCTCCGTAGAGGGTTTTGAGGGCCTTGTCGCCGTTGATGTCCTCATTCGCCTGCCAAATCATGTGCCGATAATACTGGATCATCCCGGCAGCACACAGTCCCCAAAACATCGTGAGAAAGACCTTTTGGAAGAATGTGTTCTTGATCATGCCCCTTCCGCGGAAGCAAGTCGCTGGCCAGCATCACCAGAATCCCCACTGGCCGGTGCGGAGAATGTAGAGGCAGAGGACGAAGTTTGTGACCGCATGCGTGAAGACGCAGGCCGCGAGGCTGCGGGTGCGGTAGGCGACGGAGTTGAACAGGGCGCCGGTGAGGATCGCCGCCGGCCAGTCTGCGAACTGGTGTTCCAGACAGAAGGCGAAGCTGCTGATGAGGAACGAGCGCCAAGTGAACGTGCCGAAGGGCACTTCGGTGAAATTCTCACGCACGAGAAAGCGGAGGAGAAAGCCGCGCCAGAAAAGCTCCTCTACGAAAGGGACGACTACGGCCGCGCGGAAAACCCGGAGCGTGAGCGTGGTCCAGTAGGCCCAGCCGTCGCCGCCGAAAAAATCGGGGCGGAATCCGTCCGTGCGGGGTGCGGCGTTGAAGAGCGCCTGTGGCGCGATCCAGATTCCGAGCGAGAGCAGGCCGACAAGGGTGGCATATCCGAATCCGGTGAACGGCCGGAGCGTGAACCGATCGCGCAATTTCCAGAGGAGAACCGCACACACGAGGGTCTGCAGCGGAAAGACCCAGTAGCGCGGCTGCGCGAGCGCCCAATGCGCGTAGCCCTCGCCGATTTTTGCGACGAGGCCCTCGCACACAAAAAGGAACGCAAGAAAAACGAGGAACGGCGCGACATAAGCTATCCGTTCTGACCGAACGCCATTCATTTTATGGAAAACGACTCCATGAATTCGGAAAAGACACAGGAACCAAGTTCCGAGCAACTCTTGAAGTTGCTGGAGATGCAGGTGACGGCCGCCCGTGCGCGGCGCGAGGCCCGGGAGATGAGCCGGCGGAAGGCGGGCACGGTCGGGCTTTTCATCATCGTCGGCGGCGCCTGCATCGCACTTTGGCTCCTCCTTTTGCTGCTGGAACAGATGCGCCCACAGCGTGGCGAGGGGAGGGGGAGTGCAAAGGCGGAAATAGGGGCTCTCGCCCGATGAAAACTGAGCTCCGACCGGCATAACAACTGCTTTTCTCAAACACAAATGGCCAAAACCCTCTCATCCGCAATCGGCGTCGATCTCGGGCGCTATTCACTCAAGTCGGTGGTCCTGCAACGGAAGGGTGGCAACCGCTACGTGCTCACGCACTTCGCATCTGTTCCGGCCAGCGACGTTGCGGAGCGGACGGTGGATACCATCTCCGGCCAGATCAAGGCGCTCATCAAGCAGATGGGTGGGAGCGCAAAGGGCTGCGCTGTGGCGGTGAGCAGTCCCGAGGCTCTGGTGCGCATCATCGAGCAGCCGGAGACGCCGCCGGAAATTCTCCGCGACGCGCTGAGGCTGAATGGTTCGACGCTGCTGAACCAGGACTGCCGGAACTTCGTTCTCGACTGCGTGGATTGCGAGAAGGCCGGAGAGACGGCTGGGCAGCCCGCCGCAGGCGGCGCGGCGCCGGCGGCCCGGCGTTATCTCGTCGCGGGGCTGCCCCGGACGGAGATCTCGCAGCTTACCCAGGTTTTTGAGGCGGGCGGGCTCGGAAATGTTTCGGCGCTGCAACTCGCCCCCGTGGCGGTCTTCAATGCGTTTGAATTCGCGCAGAAGGAGGTCTTCGACAACGAGTCATTCTTCCTCATCGATTTCGGCCACGTGTCCTCGACGATGATGATCGGCGCGCGCGGTGAGCTCTCGCTGATTCGCTCCGTGGACTTCGGCGGCAAATCCCTCGTCGAGGCGCTCTGCGGGTTGAGCGGCGACACTCCCGAGACGGTGCTCGCGGCGCTCGAGCAGGAGGACGAGGTGATGGTGGAATACGCGCGGATGGCGCTGGCGTCGCTGACGCGCGACATCGGAAGCTCGATTGGCTTCTACGAGGGGCACCACGAGGAGACGATTTCCCAAGTGTGGGTTTCCGGCGGCCTTGCGCGGAATGCGACGTTCCTCCGCCTGCTCGGCGACGAACTCCGGATGCCATGTCACCGCTGGGTGGCTGTGGACCGCTGCGAAATCAACGTCGCCTCATCCAAGCGCGCGCGGCTTGCGGAGGAGGTTCTCGACTACAGCATCGCGTGTGGCGCGGCAGCCCAACTCCTCAACACCTGACCCAACCATGGCCCTCCGCATCAACCTCTACCACGAAGTCCTCCGGGCGAAGCGCCAGGAGCAATACGATCCGCTGAAGCTCTCGCTCCTCGCGCTGATCATCGTCGCGGCGGGCATGGCCGCCTATTATTTCCTCCAGCTCAAGAGGACGAGTGATGCGAAGGCGGTCTTCCTCGCGCAGAAGGCGGAATTCGACCGGCTGACCCCGCAGAAGGCGGAGGCGGAGAAGAAGGAGCTCGAACTGAACAAAGAGATCGAGATCGCGGAGAAGCTCACGAAGCGGATGGAAAAGCGGATCTACTGGGCACCGCTGTTTGAAACCATACTCGCCGTGGTGCCGGAGAACGTCCAGCTCACCAAGCTGAACTGCGACAGCGGGCGCGACAAAAATGGAACGAGCCAGATCAATATCGAGGGCATCGCCGCGGACCAGGAGCCTCGCGCGGTGGCCGAGGATCTGCGCAAGGCGGTCGCCGCCCGCATCGGTGAGAAATATCCGGGCGCCTCGGCGGCGTTCCGCAATCTCGACGAGGGGACCGAGCACCTTGTGCTGAACGGCAAGCGGGCATCGACCGTGGTGTTCACCATCGCCGTCACCTTCAGAATCGAGGCTGAACCGCCTCCGGCAGCTCCCGCACCCACGCGCCGCGCACCGAAAAACGACACCGCCAGCCTATGAAACTCACCAGGGAACAAATCCAGAAGATCGTGCTCGGGGTGATGATGTTTTGCGGCATCATCTACTCCTACTTCGAGTTCTTGCTCGGGCCGCTGAGCTCGAGCCGCGAGGCATCGAGCAAGGAGACCGAGGCGCTTGCACCGAAGATTGCCGCCGCACGCACCCAGATTGCGAAGACGAAGGCCATCGAGGAGAAGGCGCCCGCTTCGAAGCTTCTGCTCGAGCAAGTCCGGGCGATGATCCCGCAGGGGGCGCCGATCGCGTGGGTGCCCACAAGGCTCACCGAACTTTTCAAGCGTGAGGGCGTCGAGAAATCCACCGCGAGAATGGCGGGCGAACCTCCGGAGCGCGAACTGACCGGCTTCGGCAAGTGCTCATGGGCCGTGGAGATCCCGCGCGTCGAGTTCTTCACGTTCGCGAGGGCCGTCTCCGTGCTAGAGAACTCGGAACCGCTGATGGAAATCCAGGCACTGGACATCGAAGCGGGCCGCGACAACGTCCAGTTTCAGCGCGTGTCCCTCATCCTGCATAACATCGTCCGCCTATGAAATTCCCCACGCTTCCTCTCGCTGCCGCAGTCATGGCATCCGTGCTTTGCGGTGCGCTCATTGCCGAGTCGGAGGCTCCGAAGCCGTATGAGCTGAAGAGCCGCTCGATGTTTCACGCGGACATGGACGCACGGATCCCCTTCTGGCCGATCGGCTGGAAGCGGCCGAGCCAGAAATCGGACGGCACTGTGGAGACACCCGTCGTCAAACCGAAGTTCCAGCTGGAGCCCGCGCATTTCTCCGTGACGAGCGTGCTGCTCGGCCATCCTGCGCTGGCGATGATCAATGGCCGTTCGTTCGGCGAGGGCGAGGCCCTTCCGGTGATCTACGGGAGCGAGCGGCTGAAGGTGGTTGTTCGTGCGATTCGCGATGGCGGTGTGACGCTCGATCATGACGGCAGGCTGATCTTTGTCCCGTTGAAGCGCACCGAGATTGCTCCGAAGGCCGCACAGCCGAACGCGGAGCCGTCGGAGTTTGCGATCAAGATCGGACAGCCCGCGGAGAAGTAGCCGCAAGCGGTTGCGGTGGCGCTTTCCAAAAGAGTGCCGTCGTGTTCATTGCGGCCATGAATTCATCCGGGACCGATCGCATCGCCGAGGCCGTGCAGGCCACGCGCGAGGTGTATGCGGAGCTCGCCCGGCGTCCCGTGCAGCGCGACTGCGCGCGCATCACGGAGTGCTGCCAGTTCAAGCTCACCGGGCGGACGCCTGCATTGACAGCCGGGGAGGCGCTGGTCGTCGGGAAGGCGCTTCGCGCAGGGGGGAGGCGCGGCCTCCCGGAGTCGAGTGATCCGAGGACTGGACGCTGTCCACTGCTGGACGCGGCGGGTCGGTGCCTTGTTTACGACGACCGTCCGTTCGGATGCAGGACGCATTTTTGCGCCGCGGCCGGCGGGCCTTACTCGCGGGATGAGGTGCGCGACTTGGTGCGGCGCCTCGAGTCGATCGATGCGCGCCTCGGCGGTGATGGGGCGCATGCGCTGCCGAAGGCGGTGGAGTTCGCGCTCGGAATTCTGCAGCAGCCGTCGCGAGGAGTGGCGCGGCGCCGCGCTTGATTCACACCTTGCGTCCGAATTTCTTTTCGAGTTCGGCGTAGCTGAGCTGAATCATCGTCGGGCGGCCGTGGGGGCAGCAGTAGGGAAGCTCGCATGCGAGGAGATCCTGCACGAGGCGCAGGCATTCCGGTTCGCGCAGCACGTCGTTCGCCTTCACTGCATGACGGCAGACGGTCTTTGCGATCATGTCCTCGCCGAGCCGGAGCTTCGAGGTCTGCTGCGAGGTGTCGCGCAGCTCATCGATGATGTCGCGGAGAAGCTGCGGGGGATCGGAGGCGCTCAGGAATTGCGGAAGCGCGTCGATTTTGAATGTGCCGGCACCGAATGGTTCCAGCCCGATGCCTGTGCGCGAAAGATTCTCCAAGTTGTCCAGGAGCCAGTCGGCGTCGCGCGGTGCAACTTGGAGCGTGATGGGGAGGAGGAGTCGCTGCGTCGGCACTCCCTGGCCTTCCATCCGCTTGAGCATCTCCTCGAAAAGGATTCTCTCATGGGCCGCGTGCTGGTCCACGAGCACGAGACCGCCCGCATTTTCCATCAGGATGTAAAGGCGTCCGAGCACGCCGATGAATTTGAAGTTCGGTTCGCCATGGGGCTGGGGCGGTGGTGCTGTGGGAGAGGTCGGCGTTGTTGGCTGAGGTTCGGGTGCCGGCGCCGTCGTTTGGAGGGGGGGGATCGCCGTTGCTTGAGACGCGTCCCGGAACGACTCGGATGTCGGCGGGGGAAAATGCGACCAGTCGCGACGGAGGGTGAACTGCTCCTGCGGCGGAATGAGGGGCGGCGTTCCTGTATGCACGGGCGGCGGTGCCAGCGGCGCGCTAAAGGTCCGGCTCCACGACCCGCGATCGCTTTCCAGCACACGCCGTGTGACCTCAACGACGATTTCGCGGATGAGCGAAGGATCGCGGAAGCGCACCTCGCGCTTTGCGGGATGGACATTCACATCCACCGCCGCCGGGTCCATCTGGATGGAGAGGAATGTGACCGGGTGCTGCCCTTTCATCAGCGCGGTGTGGTAGCCCTCGCGCAGGGCGTGCGAAATCGTCGGGTTTTCGACTGGGCGGCCGTTCAGAAAGACGATCTGCTGCTGCCGTGTGGAGCGGCTCACTCCGGCGCGGCCGAGCAGACCGGCGACCCGCACGCCTGCGATGTCGGTCGCCGGCACGTCGAGCAGCTCGCCGACGAGCGGTGCGCCGAACAGATCGCGGAGCCGTTCGCGCAGCGTCTGCCCGGGCGGAAGCTGGTGGACCAGCCGGTCGTCGTTCACGAAAACGAAACCCACGCCGGGATGGCCGATGGCCTGGAGCTGAAGGGTGTGCTCGACGTGGCTGGATTCGGTGTTCTCGGTGCGGAGGAATTTCCGGCGGGCGGGCAGGTTGTAGAAAAGCGATCGCACCTCGATCTGAGTCCCCTCGGGCTCGCCGCTGTCGCGGACATTCTCCATCTTGCCGCCGTTCACGATCACTTCGGTGCCGGCGAGGGCGCCGTGCTCCCGCGTCGTGAGGCGGAAGCGCGACACGCTTGCGATGCTCGGCAGCGCCTCGCCGCGGAAGCCAAGCGTGTGGATGGCCATGAGGTCCGCGCCCGTGCGGATTTTGCTCGTGGCGTGGCGTTCGAGGCAGAGGAGGGCGTCGTCGCGATCCATTCCGCAGCCGTTGTCCACGATGCGGATGAAGGAGTTCCCCCCGCTGCGGATGAGCACCTCGATGCGCGTGGCGCCGGCATCGAGGGAATTTTCCACAAGTTCCTTCACCACGCTGGCGGGGCGCTCGACGACTTCGCCCGCGGCCACCTGCGAAGCCACCTCCTCGGGCAGCAGGGCAATCCGGCTCATTTGACTTGGTTGGCGGCGGTCATTAAGTTGCGCGGCGATGCTCACGCTCACCGATTCAGCCGTCAAACATCTTCAGGAATTGCTGCGGGAAAAAGGCGAGCCGGGCAAGGCTCTGCGGATTTACGTCGAGCGCGGAGGCTGCGCGGGCATGAGTTATTCGATGACGCTCGATGAGCCTGCGGATGGGGATTTCGCGGAAGGGCGTGAGGGCGTGCAGGTGGTGGTGGATCCGGCGAGCCTGCCGTATGTGACGGGCTCGACGATCGACTACAGCGAGGATCTTTCCGGCGGGGGATTCCGCATCCAGAATCCCCGGGCGGTGCGCTCATGCGGCTGCGGCACTTCATTTGAACCAGCGCCGGAGAACGCAGCGGGCGCACAGTAGCAGGTGAAGATGGAGCTTCTCCAGGATGAGGCGCCGGTGCGGCGCGGGGTTGGCAACGGATTCTTCGTCTGGTCGGTCGTGCTCCTGGTGATGACCGGCGTCTGCTTCGCAAGCTGGATTGTCAGCTTTTACATCGTCGGGCACCCGGAGAGTCCGAGGTGCTACGCCATCTTGAAGAAGTTCAAGCGGGTCGAAGCGCCGAAGCGTTTCGCCGTGACCGAGGCGCCGAAGGGGGATTTTCTGAGCGCCACCAAGCTGATCGAGCGATACGGGAAGCTCGGTCCGGTGGAACTCGCGCGGGAGAATGAGCTGCTGATGCGGCATTATCTGATGAACTTCCGTGAGTCGGGCCGGCGTGTTGCCTACGTCGCCGGGCGTTTCCAAGTCGTGCAGAGCTTCGCACTGGGGCCGGCGGATTGGTTTCCGAGTGGCGCAGTCGCTGTCACCCAGTCGGAAAATCTGCCGCAGGTGCTTGTCGAATTTGTGTTCCCCGCGGCTCCCGAAAACGTGCAGGCGATTCGCGAGACGGTGACGATGGGCGCGGACATTTCGCTCCAGCGCTCGCACGATCTGTGGGCGCTCGTGCATGTGGAGCGGCGTGCGGATGGAAGGATGCAGTTCACGGTTTTGCCGCTGCCCTATGGAGGCTGGCAGTTGAAGAACGGGCAGGGGAACTTCACGCTTCGGTCGCCCGCGGAACTGCTCCAGGAGCACAGGATCGAGCTGAACCTTGCTGCCGGGCTCCCCGTCGTCCGCGATCCACGGCTCACGGCGTCGCTTGCGGAGCACAAGGATTTCCGTCGCAAGGCGCTTGCACGCGCGGGCGACGATCAGGCGGCTTTGGCGGGGCCGGAATTGATCCGCTATGAACCGCAGCCTCCCGACGTGCCGGATAACCCGGAAGTGAAGGGCGCGGAGGGTGCGAAGGTGAGTCCCGCTCCGATTTCGTCGGAGACAGTGCCCGCGGCAAATGTGAGGAAGGCGCAGGTCGCGCGTCCGTTGCCGACACCCGCCCCGGCGGTTCCCCTGCCACCAAGGCCCATCGTGCGTTCAAAGCCGGCTTCCGGACTCATCGGCGCGCAGCCGCCCGCCGCGGCGACGCCGGTGCCCACGCCCCCTCCGGTCGCTGCGAGTCTCCAGCCGCCTCCACCCTTGCCAAAGCCGGCCGGTGGAGCGAGAACGATTTCGACCGCCGAGGCGAGCGGGCTTGTGGACCGTTTTTCCCCGAGCGAGCCGCTGTTGCTCGGCGGTGATTTTGTGGTGACCGGGGTGCTCGGCAGGCGGGTGGCGCTGCGGACGCGGGAATCATTGCGGGATCCTAACGCGGATCCCGCGCGCATCGGCGGCAACGCCGCGCTCATCGTTGTCGAGTTTCCCGCAGGAGCCGCGATCCCGGAGAAGGATGCGACGATCAACCGCAATGCGGAGCAGGGATTTGTGATCCGCGATGTGATCCGTGGACGCAACGGGCAAATCACCATCGTCGCGAATGAGCGCGCGGGCGACTGAAGGCCGATGCTGAACGTCGTCCTCGTCGAGCCGGAGATTCCGCCGAACACCGGGAATGTGGGCCGGCTGTGTCTTGCGACCGGCGCAAGGCTGCACCTTGTGAAGCCGTTGGGATTCTCCCTGGAAGATCGGGCGTTGCGGCGCGCGGGACTGGATTACTGGCACGAGGTGGATGTGCGGCTTTGGGACTCGCTTGAGATGCTCCTCGCGGCGCAGAACGAGAGCAGGCGCTTCTTTTTCCTGACGACGAAGGCCGTGCGGCCCTATTGGGACGTGCGCTTTGAAGACGGGGATTTCCTCGTGTTCGGAAGGGAGACCAAAGGCCTGCCGGAGGCGCTCCTGAATTCGAGGCCGGCGGATTGCCTCACGATTCCGATGCCGGGCAGCACTCGCTCGCTGAACCTCGCGACGGCTGCCGGAATCGTCCTCTACGAGGCGGTGCGTCAGTTGGCGCTCCGCTGAAATGCCGTGCGTCAGCCTTCGCCCTGCTCCTCGAGCTTCTTGAGAATGTCGGTGCGATCCTCGACCTCGTCCCACACTTCGCCCGAGACATAGATCGGCGCGCCCTGCTGCACGGCGAGGGCGATGCAGTCGCTGGGGCGGCCGTCGAGTTCGATGATTTTCCGCGAGTGCAGCTCGTTTTCAGCGCTGATGATGAGCCGCGCAAAATACGTCTCGCTCTTGAGATCGTTGATGATGACGCGCTCCACCTTTGCTCCGAGCGCGGCGAGGAGGTGCGCCATGAGGTCATGCGTGAGCGGGCGTTCCTTCGGTGTCTTGTTCAGGAACATCCCGATGGCGGCGCCGACGGATTCATCCACGTAAATGACGAAAACCTTCTGCTCGTTGCCGACAAAAACCGCCCTCCCATTGTTGTAGGGGAGGATGGCCCGAATCTGGACCGGAACTACCTGTTTGCTCATGTGCGGCGAAACTAAACGGCACAGGCGCGAAACACAAGGAGGTGAAGAATCCCGTTTGCGCGGCGGCGCACAGCGCGTTAGTTGGTGCCATGCCGGACAACAACCCCGACAGAATTTGGGACGAATACGACTGGGAGCGCTTTCTCCAGAATCAGGAGCGCCGGACGGAGAAATACATGGGGCTGATCGAGAAATACATGGATCATCCGGAGCGCGATGAAATCATCGCCCGCGAGATGGGCTGGACCCACATGGGCGAAGAGGACACGCGGGAGTGGGAGGATGAGGTGGAGTCGGCCTTTGAGAGTGCATTGTCTGGCGACGAGGATGAGGATGGGAGCGCCGGTGAGCGGCAGCAGGAGGGGTTCAAGTTTGAAAAGCACCCGCTGTATCTGGAGGCGATCGCATTCTGCGCGGAGTTGGATGAGCTTTTCGCGAATGTCGGCCAGGTGATGCGCGACCATCCGGCGATCACGGCACTGAGGGAAGGGGCGACGCTCACGGCAGCAAAGCTGGCTGCGGCGCTGAACGACGAGGACATCGATGAACTCGGGATGACGATCGCGTATCTGAAGCGTGCTCTCCGGGCACTGACCACGACTTTGGATTCCGCGGTGAAGCTGCATGACGAGGGGCTGAGCGACGACAGCCAGTTTGAAGTCCTGCGTTCCCGGATTTTCTCCATTCGAGACGGGATTGTGAGCACGATGGGGGACTGCCGCTCGGAATTTCGCCGTCGTCGCGGCGGGCAGTAACCTCCGAAGCGCGGAAAATCGAATAGATTGAGCGATTTTGCGTCCAAACTTGAAGCCGACGTTCCCGCCAAGGCACCGAGTGACGATGAACTAGTCGCGCGGAGTCGCGGCGGCGACACCAAAGCTTTTGATGAACTCGTTACTCAATACCGCCAACGCTGCTTTGCCATGATTTATCAGATGGTCAGGAACGAAGACGACGCCTGGGATCTCGCCCAGGAAGGCTTCGTTCGTGCATGGCGCAGTCTGGCAAATTTCCGCGGTCAGGCTTCGTTCTTCACCTGGCTCTATCGCATCATGACCAATGTCGCGCTCGACTGGCTGCGGAGGAAGCGCATCGAAGGAGGTCAGGAATTCGACGACACGATCGGGCTGGATGGCATCGCTCCCGGAGCCGTGACTGCACCTCAGAACATCATGCAGCCAGCAGAGCGGCTGGCCGACCGGGAAATCCGGGCGAGGATCGATGCGGCCATCGCAAGGCTCAGCGACGAGCACCGAACGGTGATCGTGCTGCGTGAAATCGAGGGTCTGGAATACCATGAGATCGCGGACACGTTGGGTTGCTCGATTGGAACCGTGATGTCGCGCCTCTTTTATGCGCGCCGGAAGCTTCAAACCATGCTCCAAGACGTCCATGACCAACTCTGAGCCGCCATCCA
This sequence comes from Chthoniobacteraceae bacterium, assembly GCA_044221035.1. Taxonomy (GTDB): domain Bacteria; phylum Verrucomicrobiota; class Verrucomicrobiia; order Chthoniobacterales; family Chthoniobacteraceae; genus SXWH01. Next base: position 16,782 of record JBGAPU010000046.1, read on the forward strand.
CACCCGAGGAAAAATGGACGGCTTATCTGGATGGGAAGCTGTCCGCCAAGGAGGCAGCTGCATTCGAGGGCGAGCATGCCGGTGCGGCTGCCGAGCGCGCGGCAAACATGCGCCTCATGGAAACCCTCCGGAGAAATTCGCCGGCACCGAAGCTGCGCAACGCGGAATTTTTCAACGAGTGCATCCTCCGTGCGATTTCGCCCCGGGAGGCCGCGGCGACGGAGGCTCCGCGTGCGTTGTGGCCGCTGTGGAGGCTGGTGCTCGGAACGGCCTGCTGCCTGGCCCTGGTGGCGGTGATCTACGGGGTCTTCGTGCGTGGCGGTGACAGTCAGGCCGAGAAGTATTTTGCACAGGTGCTCTCCGCGAAGGCTGGTGACGAGATGCTTGACGCGACTGTGCTTGATGCCGACGGCATCGCGATTGTGTGGATCGATGGCTTGGAGCAACTGCCGGCTGACTATGTGCTGGAGTAAGGCGTCCATTCCCACGCTCGCGTTCGCGATGGTGATGGCCAGCCAGGCACTTGCACAACCTCCTCCCAACATGGCTCCGAGGAAGCCGTTTGCGTTTTCGCCGGGTGGTGCGCCTGAACTCGGGGAGAAGGTATGGATCGCTGTCGTCCTCGCCAGCAACCCGGAAAAGGGGGCGCGAGCCGCAGATGTTCCGCAGGAACTCGCCCCCTTTGCGGGCAAGTTGTCGAAATTCCTGGGCTACCAGCAGTTCGAGGTTCTCGGCTCGGCGACGAAGGTGTTCGACGGACAAAATGAGCGCTGGCTGGTGCCCACGCAGAATTTCTGGGTCCGGGTTCTCGCGAAGCGTGAGGCCGCCGGATACAATTTGAAAATGGAACTCTTCCACGACAAGCGGCGCCTGCTGGAAACGGAGGCGAGGCTCGGCCCGAGGAGTCCGCTGATCATCCGAGGTCCGGTCCATCCACGAGGGCAGATTCTGATAGTCTCCGAGGTGAAGCCGTGACGGCTTTGATGGCGGGGAAGATTGCCGGGAGGTATTTCCCAAGGACTTTGCCTTCGCGCGCATCTTCCAAACTGCAACCAACCGTCACCGCAGAACCCAAATGAAATCATCTCTCGCAATCAGCTTTGCCACCCTTCTCGCCGCCTCCGCATTCGCCGGCGATTACACGCGCGCGATCTTTGCCGACGATTTTTCGTCGGGGAAATTCGGTCCGCGCTGGGGGCATTACAAGAGCGGCAGCGTTGTGAAGGACGGCGTGCTTGTCGGCATCACGCCGGAGGGCTCCGACCACTCGGCGGTGGACAGCGTGCGCTTTGAGGGTGAGCGCGACATTGAGGTTTCCGTGAAGTTCCGCTTCGTCAGCGAGAAGGCGAAGAGTTTCAACGTGTGGTTCGATGACAAGGACTACAAGGGTTCGCACGCTGGGCACATCTGCAATGTGAACGTGAGCCCCTTGGCCGTAAGCATCGGCGACGCGAAGACCGGAAATTTCCGCAACGACCTTTACGCGAAGAAGAAGGCCGTTCCGCCGACGCTGACGGCGGAGGACAAGGCGATGCTGGCGACGAAAAACAAGAGCATTCCGAACAAGCTGGCACTCGAGGGCTGGCACACCCTGGTGATCCAGACGTCTGGGGAGGAACTCTCGGTGGTGATCGACGGCAAGGCGGTCGGCTCTTTCAAATCCGAGGGCATCGGCCACAATCACAAGACGCTTGTGAGCCTCACGACGAACCAGTTGGATGTCCATTACGACGACTTCGGCATCAAGGCGGCAGGTCCGTCGCCCGTGAAACCCTGAGCGATGGAGCGATCCTGAATGTAATTCCGGCACATGGGCTGCTAAAGGGGGGAGCAAGCCCATGAACAGCCGCCCTGCAGCCGAGCGTCTCGCCTCCATCGCCCTATGCGGGGTTGTCGTCGCTGCTGACCTGGTCGTCGATGGTTGCGTGAAAATGCCGGAGCCGGTGTCGATTCTCGTCTTGACGGTGCCTGGCGCGGAAGGAGTGGATTTCCAGTGAAGACGCAGGATGTGGCTGCCGCGAAGGCGGGACGGTTTCGGTTGCGCTTGTTTGCATCGATGACGCTCGTGATTGCGGCGGTGACGGCGGCTGCGGCATTTTTCGTAGAGAACCGGATTGTGAATGACCTGCGATGGAATCTCGATCAGCGGTTCAGGACGGAACTCGACGCGCTCCTCGCAGTGCAGGACGCGAACAACGCTGCTGTGATGGACCGCTGCCGGGCGCTGGTGCGCTCGCCGCGAATCCACGCGGCACTTGAGGATGGAGCACCGGAGCGACTGTATTCCATCGCAAACGACCAGCGCGGATTGGTGATTTCAAATCCGACGAGTGCGCCCGGTGGGGCCGGTGGGGATTTCACCGGGGAGGACGCGATCATCCGTGTCGTCGGGTATCGGTTTTTCGACCAGAATGGCGCGCTGATTCCGCCACCTGCGAAGCACGAAGCCGGCACTGCGGAGGGGGCGTTGCGATGGATCCCGAGACGTCCACCTCCGGCACGCGAGGAAGTCAGCTTTGCGCTGGAAACATCGGGGCGGGAAGCGGGGCGCGTCCATGAGATGATCCTGACGCCGATACTCTCGAACGCAACCGGGCGGCCGATTGGCGCACTTGCCCTCGTGTTCAAGCCCTTCGAGGTGCCGTGGCGCCTCCTTCAGGACGGCGTGAAGAGCGGGGTGTGGGCGGACGGAGTCCTCGATCTGCCGGCGCTCGGCACCGATGCACGCCGCATCGCGGAGGAAGTGACGGCGGCTGGGGCGAAGTTCGGACAGATCGAGGGAGCGCGAGTCGTGGACGTCGCAGGCGAGCCGCATCTGCTGCAGTTCAAGCGGTTGAATCCCGAGTCATCCCTGCGGCCCGGCATCCTCGTGTCGCTCTTTCCGCTCAGCGCTTCGCTCCAGCACCTTCATTCGCTCCGCTGGCAGATCATCGCGGCGGGCGCCGTGCTGCTGGTCGCCGGGCTCATCGCGAGCCATTTCCTCTCGAAGCGCTTTTCGGTGCCGGTGGAAAAGCTGGAGATCGTTTCATCGGCGCACGCCGCACACCGCGAACGGGCCGAAGCCGCGCTCGATGCGACGAATGAGGAGCTTCGTGTGCGCAACGAGGAACTGCAGGCGGCGCTCGCGGATCTCAATTCCGCGCAGCAGCGCGTCATCCAGCAGGAGCGCCTGCGCGCGCTCGGGCAGATGGCGAGCGGTGTCGCGCACGATTTCAACAACGCGCTCGTTCCCATCCTCGGTTTCAGCGAACTCCTGCGGGTGAGCCCCGGCGCGCTGGAGGATCGGGAAAGGGCGGCGTCCTACATCAGCACGATCCACACTGCGGCGGGTGACGCGGCCAAAGTCGTGAGCCGGCTGAAGCAGTTTTATCGCAAGCAGGACGAGGGCGATGTGTTCGAGACTGTGGATGTGGCGAAGCTTGTCACGCAGGCGATCACGCTCACCCAGCCGAAATGGAAGCGCCAGACGCAGGCGTCGGGCGCGACGATTCAGGTGGAGCCGGAACTGCAGGCCATCCCGCCGATTCTCGGCGACGAGTCCGCATTGCGCGAGGCGCTCACGAATCTGATCTTCAACGCGGTGGATGCTATGCCTGCAGGCGGCCGCGTTTCCGTCCGTGCACGGCGTGAAGGCGGATCTGCCATCATCGAGGTGGCGGACACGGGGACGGGCATGTCGCCGGATGTCCGCAAGCGCTGCCTGGAGCCGTTTTTCACGACGAAGGGCGAGCGCGGCACGGGCCTCGGCCTGTCGATGGTCTTCGGGATCATCCAACGGCATGGTGGCACGGTGGACATCGAGAGCGAGATCGGCAAAGGCACCACGTTCGCTCTCCGGCTGCCGCTGATGGTGGCGGGGGCCGGGGAAGAAAAGGCGCATGATGCGGCGCCGGAAGCACTGCGAGGCCTCGGGATCCTCGTGGTGGACGATGAGCAGCGCGCCCGGAACTTCGTCGCCGCCGCACTTGCCGAGGACGGTCACCGGGTCGAAATCGCGGCCGACGGCGCGGCCGGGCTCCGGTGCTTCCGCGACGGCCAGTTTGATCTCGTGATCACGGACAAGGCGATGCCCGGCATGAGCGGAGACCAGATGGCTTCCGCGATGAAACTCATGAAGCCCGGCACGCCCGTCATCCTTCTCACGGGATTCGGACAGTTCCTCGACAAAGCAGACCTCCCCGGCATCGATGTGCTGCTGAGCAAGCCCGTCGGAATCCAAACACTGCGCGAAGCCCTCGCCACGGCTCTCCGCGCCGCTGCTTGAAAGTCACGGCACCGCGCCTGCGGCGAGTCCCTGCGCGCGCATCCAGTCGAGGTAGGTCGTGGCGCAGGCATCCAGATTTTCCCGTGAACCTCCGCCGCGCAGCGGTGAGCACATTTCATAGACGGCCGTGCCGTCGAAGCCGCCGTCTCGCAATCCGCGGAAAAACTCCGCGTAATTGATGAAGCCCGTCCCGAACGGGACGGCCCGCACCCAGTCCACGGGCTGGCGCTCGTAGTTCACGAATTCCGGCCGGTAGCGGTGGCGCGGGACTTTGATGTAGTCCGCATTGGTGGTGAGGAGGGTGTGTGGTGCGGCGAGTCTTGCGGCCTCGTAGAGCGGTTCGCCGCGGAGCGCGGGGGACCATGCGTCGAAGCCGAGCTTGCAGTTGGGGCGGCCGACATCGGCGAGGAGTTCGAGCAGCGCCGCGGTGTGCAGTGCGACATCGTGGTGGTTTTGGATCGCAATCGTCACCCCATGCGCGGCTGCACGGTCGCACATTTCGCGGATGGCCGAAGTGCAGCGCCTCCACTGGGCCTGCGGATCCTGGCCTTCGATTTCGTAGGCTGTGAAGACACGCACGATTTTCGCGCCGAGCGCCGAGGCGAATCGGGCCAGTGACTCAACATAGGCAATCTGAAACTCAATCAGCGGCACCTCGCAGCCGACGGATGCCGGCTGTGCGAGATTCGTGTAAGCGGCAAGCACGTCGCAGCGGACGTTCGCGGCAGCGAGCGCCTCGCGGACCGGTTCTAGGAACTCCGGTGTCGCATCGAGAGGCGAAAGATGCGGGCGTTTCCCCGCGATCATCACGGAGGAAAACCCAAGGGCTCCCGCGTGCCGGATGAAGTCGTCGAGCCCGAGCGCGTCCTGCCCCCAGAAGCCGGCATAGCTGATCGAAAAGAGGCAGGGGGTCATGGAGGCGCGCCGCCCGCGGATTCTCAGTCCCGGAGGGCTTTCGGCGGAGCGAGGAGTTCCGCGACCAGCAATGCCGAGCGTGCGTCCGCCGGATTGGTCAGCGTGCGTCGGAGCAGTTTCACGAGAGGGTTGCTGTCGTGCCCGGCGACACTGGTGGAGACGCTCTTCGCCGTGGCGAGCCGGTCAGGGCGTTCAAATGGAGGCGACGCGGGCATCGAGACGCGAACGTTCATCGCCTCGAACTCGCTGGAAATCTGCTCGATTGCCGTGGCCGCCTCCTCAATGCGTCCGGCACGCTGGAATTCCTCCGGCTCGAGCACCGGTGGCTTCGGCTTCTTCTTGGGCGGCGGCTTTTGGCTGGTCCTCGCGGTGTTCTGCGCGGGGCGGACGCGCTCTGGTGGGCGGACGACCTGACGCTGCTGCTGCGCGGGAGCGGGGGCTTGGCGCTGCGGTTGCGGACGTGGCTGCGGTTGCTGCTGCTGTGGAATCCCGAGTGCCTCCATGAAGCGCCGCAGCCGCTCCTGTTCCGAGTCGCTGCTTCCGCCCGGCTGGCTTTGCCGCGGGGCTGCGTTCGGCCGGGCAGGCTCATCGCCGGCCTTCTTCTTCACCTTCTCAACGAGCCAGTTGATCACCCCGATCACCGCGACGACGATCAGGAAGACCAGATTGCCCTCGATGGCAGCGAGGAGGGGGATCATTTTCCGGCCTCAGGACCGCGCTGCGTGCCCGCGATGGTCTCGCGCATCGAGGTGTCGGCCTGCACGTTCTTCATTTTCATGTAGTCCATGATGCCGAGATTGCCGCTGCGGAATGCCTCGGCCATCGCGAGGGGAATCTGCGCCTCGGCTTCGACGACTTTGGCGCGCATCTCCTGCGTGCGTGCGTGCATCTCCTGCTCGGTGGCAACGGCCTGCGCGCGCTGCGCTTCAGCACGCGCCTGTGCGGTGCGCTTGTCCGCCTCGGCCTGCTCTGCCTGGAGTTTTGCGCCGACGTTCTCGCCGACATCCACGTCGGCGATGTCGATGGAGAGGATTTCAAACTGCGTGCCGCTGTCGAGGCCCTTGGCGAGCACGGTCTTGGAAATGCGGTCGGGATTCTCAAGCACGTCCTTGTAGGTCGCCGACGAGCCGATGCTCGTGACGATGCCCTCGCCGACGCGCGCGATGATCGTCTCCTCCGTGGCACCGCCGACGAAGCGATCCAAGTTTGTGCGCACGGTCACGCGCGCCTTCACCTTCACGCCGATGCCGTCCTTCGCGACCGCGTCAATCGTCATGCGGCCCGCGGCGGGGTTCGGGCAGTCAATGACCTTGGGGTTGATGCTCGTGCGCACGGCTTCGAGCACCGTCTTGCCCGTGCCCTTGGTCGCGAGGTCAATCGCGCACGCGCGGTTCCAGTCGAGCGTGATGCCCGCCTTGTGCGCGGCGATGAGCGAGAGGATGCAGTTCGTCACGTCGCCGCCGGAGAGGAAGTGCGCCTCGATGGGGTCGGTCGTCAGGTCGAGGCCCGCCTTGATGGCGGTGATGCGCGCGTCCACGATCTGGGCGACGGGAACGCCGCGGAGGCGCATCGCGATCATGGTGACCATGCCGACGGGTGCATCCGCCACGCGCGCGCGGATCCAGATTCCGAGGAAGTTGAACAGAATCAGCGCCACGACGAGCACGGCGACGATGACAACGCCGATCGTGACCGGGTGGGTGATGAGGCTGCCGGAGGCTGCGAGAAATTGCGGAATGTTCATAAGTCGGCGGAACTCCTAGCTCCCTGCGCGGGTGAACGAAAGGGGAAACGGATCGCGGATGCGGGTTGCTGGGCTTGCGGTTTGCGGGGCGCACGGATAGCCCAAGCGCACGAATATGAAATCAATCCTCTTCGCGCTGCTGCTCGGATTTGCACAAATCGCCGCTGGCTCGGAACTCCGCTTGGACACCGTCTCCATGCCGCTCTACCTGCACGGCTCCGACACGGATCCGCGGATTTCCATCACCTCCGTGCCGTTCATGACGGCGGGCGCGGACCCGGAGTGGCGCTTCCCGGCGATATCGACGGCGTTCCGCCCGGCGGCTGGCATCATGGCGAAGACGCAGGACGTGAACCTTGCGTCGATTTATGGGATCAAAGTTGAAGGCAATTTCAAGGACGGCGCGAACGACAAGGACATGGTGGTGACGATCGACGCCTCGAAGGCGATGCAGCCGGAAGGCTATCCCTTCACCGTGGAGCAGGTCATTGAGGCGGTGCGCACCTGCGTGAACCTCATGTATCCGCCGCGGCCCGCCGACGAGGGGGCGCTGGAGATCATCGTGAAGGCGGCTGCGAAAAAGACGCCGAAGCCGGCGAAAGCGAGGAAGTAAGGAGATCCTTCAGCCCTCGCGGCGGACGATGACCGCCATGCCCTCCGTGCGGACGACACGCACCGGAGTGCCTTGCTCGAGGAATTCGCCCCCGGTGATCGCGTCCACGCGGTGCCCGCCGATGACGATGGTGCCGCTCGGGCGCAGCGGGGTCGCTGCGGTGCCCGTCTGCCCGGCGAGGGCCGGCAATCCGCTCGCGTGGGACGTGCCGACGCTGGACGCAGTGAGCGTCATTCGGCGGCCGAAGCGCGTGTGCTGGAACTTCGCCGCCCACCACCACCAGAGGAGGCCCGTGCCGATGGTTGTCGCGATGAGTGTGATGTTGCCCGCCTCCGGGCCGAGGTCGCGGTAGGCGACGACGATCGAGATGATGAGCAGGATGCCGCCGATGATTCCCGCGATGAATCCGGGCAGGAACATTTCGAGGAAAAGGAGGGCAACTCCTGCCAGTGAGAGGGCGACGACCGTGCTGATCATAAATTGGATTGCCTGCCGCTCAGTCGCGGACGCGGCTCGGCTTCACGAAGTCCTCGTCGTCTCTGCGCGGAGGAGGCGGATTTGAGCCAGGCCGCGGGCCGTGGGGCCCGGCGGTGTCGCGGTGCTCGCCCGTGAAGAGGTTGTGGAAAAAATCATCAACCTGCCGCCCGCGGCGGGACATGTGGTTTCCGACGCGCTCAAAAAACTGCCCCACTTCGTCGCCGGCCCGCTGGGCACGGGGCGGATTGGTGCGCGCCGTCGTGCGTGCGACGCGCTCCTCGGCGACTGGCTGTGGACGGGGAGTCGCGGATGGTGCCGCGGGTGCTGGAGCTGGTGAAGCCGCGACGGGCTTGCGTCCCGCGAGCCCCTCGGTCGCGAGCACGTTTCCGTTTGTTGCCGCGATGTCCAGCGTGGCAGTGCTCCCGCTGCGGTCGTCCACGAGGTGGATCTCCCAGACGGGCGAGCCGCCCTTGCTGCCGCCGCGCAGTGAATAGTTCGCACGGTCATAGGTGAAGGCGGTCTTCTTGGCCTCGCGCTCGGCGATCGTGTGGGCGCCATCGCTGTCGAGATTGAGCTGGCTCATGTTCATCGGCGCGCCGCCGCCACCTGCGGACTTTTCGCCGGCGAGCTTCGCGCCGGAGACGGAATATTCGCGGGTGCCGCCGCGCGCGTCCTTCGCGATGATCTTCCAGACTTTCGGCTGCGGCGCGCCATTGTCGCCGCGGACTTCCACGACGCTGTCGAGCACGGCTTCGCCCTTCTGTTTCCCGAGGATCCGGAGCGCCTCATAGGCAGTCGCCGCCCACGCGGTCTTTGAAGCGAGCACGATGGAGAGTGCGAGGAGGGCTGGTCTCATGCGGTCGAATGATGCTGTTGAACTGCGGAAATTCCAGCACGAACCAGACTTGGCGTGTGCATGGGCGGCGCGGCGCGTTCTAATCGGCGGCATCCGCAGGCTCGGCCGTCGCGGCCTTCTTCTCCTCGGGAACAAGTTCGCCGAGCCGCGTCTTCAATTTCTCCAGCCCCTCGCCCTGATCCGCGCTGACGGGGAAGACCTCGAGCTTGCGGTAGCGGGTTTTGAACTGCTTCAGCTTCGCCTTTGCGCCTTCGAGATCCATCTTGTTCGCGACCACGATCCACGGCCGCTCGCTGAGCGTCGGATCGTAGAGGTCGAGTTCCTTCCGGAGCTTCTGCAAGTCGTCGAGAGGCTCGCGCCCCTCGCTGCCGGCCATGTCGAGCACGAAGATGAGCAGCTTGCACCGCACGATGTGCCGCAGGAAGTCGTGCCCCAGACCGACGTTCGCGTGCGCGCCCTCGATGAGCCCGGGGATGTCCGCGACTGTGACGCGCCGGTAATTCGGGAGATCGACCACGCCGATGTGCGGGGTGAGCGTGGTGAAGGGATACGGCGCGATCTTCGGGTGGGCGTTCGAGATGCGCGTGAGGAGCGTGCTCTTGCCGGCATTCGGGTAGCCGACGAATCCCGCGTCCGCGATCTTGCGCAGCTCAAAGTAAAACACGCCCTCCTCGCCCGGGTCGCCATCCGTGAACTGCCTGGGCACGCGGTTGCGGCTGCTCTTGAAATGCACGTTGCCCTTGCCGCCGTCGCCGCCCTTGCACAGGACGAAATCCTTTCCCGGCTCGTCCAGATCCACGACGAGTTCCAGCTCCGAGGGGTCCACTCTTTTCCGCTTCGACTGCCGGCCCTCGAGCTTCGCCGCCTCGTCGTCGGTGAGGGTTTCGAGATTGATGAAGGACGCGTTGTCGCGGGGCGCGGGTCCGCCTTCGGCGTGCTCGAAGGGCATGCGATAGACGAGCGTGCCGACGGGCACCTTGAAGATCGCATCCTCGGCTGCGCGGCCGTAGCAATCCTTCGCGTGGCCATTCTCGCCGTTCTTCGCGCGGAGGTTCGACTGGTAGTGATACTCCACGAGGTTGTCCGTGTTCGGGTCGGGCCGGAGAATCACGCTGCCGCCGCGCCCGCCGTCGCCCCCGTCGGGGCCGCCGTGCGGCACGAATTTCTCCCTGCGGAACGACACCGCACCGCGGCCGCCCTTGCCGGCCTTCGCGTGAATCTGAATGTGATCGACGAACATGGGCGCACTCTCACGCGGATGCCGCGGCGTGTCGAGGAACGCGTGAGCTGGCGGTCAGGCCGCGGGCTCGGCGCCGACGATGCGGCGCCCGTCGCGGGTCCAGCGCTGCACTGCTGAGGCGCGGCCCTTTTGGAGCTGCTTGAAAAGCGATGGCGCGTCGCGTTTTTGCAGCATCAACTCACCGACGCCGCCCTCATCGCAGGCGAGCAGGTTGAAGCGCCCCTTCTCCTCATCGGGCCTGCCGATGATCCTCGAGCAGCCGCGCACCGTGCTGTCGTCCGGGGTGCGTCTCGCGAGCACGAGGAAGCTGTAGGGCAGCGCGCGCATGTCGATCCCGAGCTCGCGGCCGAACTGCGCCCAGCGCGCATCGCGCGACGCCTCGGACGGCACGCGGGCGAAATGGTGGCACCAGTGGCGCGCATTCTCGGTCGCAAGCATCCCGCAGCGCGCCCGGTGCGTGCAGGGCGCGATGATTTCAAACTCGCCGCGCAACTCCTCGCGCACGGCGATGAGCCTGCGGCTGTCCGCATGGGTTCCGGCCTCGACCCAGATGATCTCCGCCGCGCGCCTCGCGAGCGCGAGCAGCCTCGCCGCGGATGTGTCGTCGGTTTCGTTGAGCACATGGCTCACGAGCAGCAATGCATCCGCCACGGCTCCGCCCGCGTCGGCATCGGCGCGGATCTGAAGCCTCGGAAAGTCCTCCCGCGCGCGCGCCTCGGCAAAGCGTATCGCCAGCGGGGAGACGTCGCTCAGCGCCAGCGATTCAAAGCCGTCCCACGCCGCGAGAACGCGCCGCCCGGCGATGCCGCTTCCACAGCCGAGGTCCACGACATGTCGAGCAGTCGGCCGCCATCCGCGCGACGCGAGTTCGGCGAGCACCGCGTCCCATTTCCAGCCAATGCGCTCCCCGAGGCTCGCGTTGTAAAGGGCGAGTTCCTCCTCGCTCTTCCAATAGGCGCCGCCGGCATTGGAGCCGTCAAAGAACCGCGCGCGCAGTGCGGAGAGGGAGGCCAGATCCGTTTGGGTGAACAGTTCGCGCCCCATCCGCCGGGTGCTTCGGCCGGGTTACCGGTCCTTGAGTTCCTTCGGCGCCTCCGGCGTCTGGCCGTGGATGACTGCCTGGCGGTATTCGACCCACGGGCCTTTGCGGTGCTTCGGCGAAAAATCCCGCTCGTGGCGGTAAAGGTCGGAGCAGCCGGCGAACATCATGAGGGCGAGGACGGGGAAAAGGAACTTCATGGGCGCGGAGGAGAGCAAAGCCGGCGGCGCGCGTCAACCGCCGCCGCTATTTCAGCGTGGAAAGATACTGCACCACGTCGCGGAGGGCGCGTTTGCCGAGGATGTCGCCGAGCCCCGGCGGCATCGCGCTCGGGAGCGAGGCGCGCTCCTTCACCGCGGATTTCCTCACGTGCTGCAGTTTGCCGTCCGCGGGATTCTTCAGCGCGAGTTCGTCCGCCGTCTCGGCGCTCAGCAGGCCGGCGATGATGTTGCCGTCCTTCAGCGTGACCATCACGTTGTCGTAGCCCTTCGCGATCTCGGTGTTCGGATCCACGATCGCGCGCAGCACGTATTCGCGGCCCATCTTCCTGCCGACTTCGGCGAGGTCGGGGCCGACGTCGCCGCCGACGCCCTTCACCGCGTGGCAGCGCATGCACGCGGCCTCGGCCTTCTCGGCGAAAATCTGCTTCCCGGTTTTTCCGTCGCCGCCCTCGATGCATTCGCGCCAGCGGGAGAGGGGATCGTCCGCCTTCCGCGATGCCTCGTAGGCGGCGAGCTTCCTCCTTATGTCGGCGCTGTCCCGCTTCCCGGCGGCTTCGATGAGATCGAGGATCACGCCCGGCTTCAGCTTGCCGGCGAGGAGCTGGTCGAGCTGCTTGGCGATGACCGCGTCGGCCTCCGCGCCTTGCACTTCCGCGATGTTCGCCAGCGCATCCTGCTGTTCGCGAATCGAGCCGTTGCCGAGGATGGCTGCGTTGGCCTTCACGGCCAGCGACGGGGACAGTTTTCCCGCCAGCTTGCGCGCGGCATCCGCGAGAGTCTTGTCGCGCGACTCGATGGCGAGCGAAACGACCGTGTCGAGCTTTGGCGCGCCGATCGCGACGAGGGCATTCAGCGCTGCGGCCCGCACGGCGCCGGATGCGTCGGAATTCGTCTCCAGCATCGTGAGCATCTCCGCCGCCGCCGCGAGCTTGTTCGCGCCCGCGGCTTTCAGCGTGGCGATGCGGATGGCGTCGCTCTTGTCGCCGAGAAGTGCCGGGAGTTTCGGCGCGAGCGCGGCGACATCCGCGGCGTTCCGCTTTCCATCGCCCTCAATGACGATTCCGAGCACGCGGTCGCGACCAAGCTTCACCGGCCACTGGGCGAGCGCTTCCAGCGCATCGAGACGAACGGCTTCGGCGAGCGCCGCATTCGCCGCGATTTCGGAAAGGCGCGCCGCGCACTCTGCGGAGCCGATGCGGTAGTTGGCGTTAATGACGCGGCGCGAGAGTGCGGCGTCCATCATCGCGAGTTGCGGCGAGCCGGCATCCTGGGTGCCTCGGGTGGAGCGGGCGTCCCGCCTGCTGGTCGAGGCGTCCCCGCCTCGGCCTTCGGGTTTTTGAGAGGCGTTCTTTGCGGGCTTCGCATTTGCGAGGTTCGATGGTTCGCGCGGGACGCGCGAACCGGCAGGCGGGACGCCCGCGCTACCCAAATCCAACGCTGCGAGTTTCGGCAGGGCAGCGGGAATCGGCGCGTCGTGAATCGCGCGCGCGGCTTCGAGGCGCAGGCGCGGGGTTTTGGCCGAAAGATACGATTCCAATTCGGGGCGCAGGGAGCGTCGCATTGCTTGCAGCACGATCAGTTGCAGTTCGGGTTTCTCATCAGGATTGATCGCGATGGAGACACTGCCCGCAATCGTGTTGGAGCTTGTTTCAGTTTGCGGAGCCGGAGCCGGATTCGCGATTCGCCGAGCGGGCTTGTTTGGCGAAAGCGCTGCCAGGGCGACGATGACGGCGTGGCGGACAAATGGATCATCCGGCTGCTTTGCAACTGGAATTGCCGCGATACCGCTCCCGATCGAAGTGCGCGGCTTCTCTTCCGAGTTGGCAAATTTTGCTGACGACATCACGGCTTGGAACTGCACGCGCGGTTCCTTGTCGGACAGCAGTCGAATGAGCAAATCGCTCTCACCCATGAGCCTCGTCTCGCCGACAAACTTCGCCCAATGCGCGCGCACTTCCGCGTCCTTGTCCATCGCGAGCGGCATGAGCGCCTTCGCTGCTTCGGGTTTCGTGTGCGCGAGCTGGGCTACGCCCCAGATGCCGTGCAGCCGCATGAGGCGCGGATTTTTGTCGAGCGTCGCCTGCGCCAGCGGCGTGGCGCCGCCACGCGCGACCAGTTCAAACTGCGCCTTCAGCCGCACGCGCTGGTCGGCGTGGCCGAGCAGCTTGGCGAGCTCGTCTGCGCTTCGCTTGGAAAAGTCCTCGGCGAGGAGGCGCTTCGTTTCCTGCACGGGCGCGCTCGCATCCACGAGCGGGTCGTGCACGCGGTAGATGCGGCCCTTGCCGGTTTTTTCCCAGCCATAGACCCAGTCGAGCACGCACACGCCGCCGCCGGGCGGGAACTGCACGTCGCTCGGGTAGAGATTCCACAGCAGCTTGCCGCGCATCTCGCTCGGCGAGTTGTTCTGCAAAAGCAGATCGTCGCCGGCCATGCCGTCCACCTCGTAGCTCGCGCCCTTCTGCTTCAGCGCGAAGTGGCGCACGCCGCCGGGGAAATCGGCGACGAAGAAGTGGCCGCGGTATTTCTCCGGCAGGCCGGTGCCGGGGTAGTGCGCGATGCCGCCGGGGCCGTGCGTGATGTGCGCGACGGGCGGGAGGATGGCGGCATTCGTCTGCGCGGCGTCGAGGTGCCACATGCCCTCGCTGTTCCATGCGCCGAGCTTTGGCAGGAACTGCCAGCCGATGCGCCAGCCGTAGTCCGCGCCCTCGACGACGTGAATCCACCGCGCCTTGTCGCCGCCGTCGGCGTTGTTGTCGCAGGTGAAGAGGTCGCCCACATCATTGAAGGCGAGCGACTGCGGGTTGCGCAGGCCCCACGCGTAGAGTTCGAGCGCGTCGCCATTCGGCCAGCAGCGGAAGACCGCGCCGCCATCGGGGAAGCTGATCACCCTCCCGTCCTTCGCCGTCACATGCGAGCCGCAGTCCGCGATGGTGAAGTAGATTCGCCCGTCCGGCCCCATCTTCACGCCGTGCATGTCGTGGCCGCCATACGCCACGTGGACGCCGAAGCCCGTCGCCAGCCGGGTCTTCGTGCCGTCGGGAGCGATGCGCCAGAGGTCCGGCGCGCAGGTGTAGATGGCGCTGCCATCCGGCATCGCGAGGATGCCTGCGCCGAGTCCGGTCTCGAGACTGTTGAAGCTGCATGGGAGCACACGCGACATGTCCGCGCGGCCGGAGCCCGCGCTGGCCCAGACCACGCGGATTTCCTCGGACTCCACGGCCCAGTCGCGCCAGTCGAGCTGCCCGTCCTTGTTGATGTCGTCCTCCGGCTTCTTCGGCTTCCGCGCGGGCGACTCGGGCATCTTCGCCTTCAGAAATGCGATGCGGTCCTCGACCGTGCGCAGCGAGAGATTCTCGATGGTCCAGTCCTCGTGCTTGCGGACATCCGGCACGGAAGTGCGGCGACGCTGCGTGACGGCGACGAATGCGCGGCCCGCGTTGTCGAATGAAAATGCCACGGGATTTGCCAGCAGCGGCTCGGAGGCCCACACATCCACCTTCAGCCCCGGTGCCACCGCGAAGTTCTTCATCGCCCCCTCCGCGCTCTCCAGCGAGGCGTTGCCCTTCGGAGTCTTGTCATTGTCCTTCTTCGAGGGCGCCGGGGTGTCCACCTCGTCAGCGGCAAGGGCGAGTGCAGTGGTCGCGAGGAGCGGGAAAAGGAAGCGCATGGTGCGGGAAGATTTCCGAGCAGGGGCGGCGGCGCAAGGGGCGAGACGGGATGCGGCGAGGGCACGCCAAAACGCCGCCCGTTTGACCTGCGGAAGTATTTCCGCGCCCCAAACGCTTCCCGTTTGGCGTCCGGAAGTATTTCCGCGCCCCAAACGCTTCCCGTTTGGTGTCCGGAAGTATTTCCGCGCCCCAAACGCTTCCCGTTTGGTGTCCGGAAGTATTTCCGCGCCCGAACTCACCCTTGTTCGGCCCCCTGAACGCGCTTTTCAGCTTCTTTCCGGTGCATCCGCCGGGCTTTCCCTTGAAGCATCTTCATGCCGTGTTACTCCATGTTCTGAACAGACGTTCATGGACGAACCGACACCTTCTTTTGCAGCCTGCACGATCACGGCATCGAACTATGTGGCGCGGGCGCTGGTGCTCCACGATTCGCTGAAAAGGCGTCATCCCGGAGTGGGTTTCTGGCTGCTGCTCATTGACGACATGCCGCTGGGGCCGTTGACGAAGGGTGCAATCGAGCGGCGGGGAATCCACATCCTGCGGGCCGGCGACCTGCGCCTGCCGCCCGAGGAGATTGCAAACTTCCGCTTCGCCTACGACATCACGGAAGTCTCCACCGCCTACAAGCCGTGGGCCATCGAGGCGGTGATGGAGCGCTCGGGGCGGCATGTCTTTTACCTCGACCCGGACATCGAGTTTTTTGCGCCGATGACGCCACTCGTGGAGGCGGTGGGCCGGCAGGAGCTGGTGCTCACGCCTCACGTCCTCCAGCCGATGCCGCGCGACGGGACGAGCCCGTCCGAGGCGGACATCATGGGCAGCGGGATGTTCAATCTGGGGTTCCTCGGCGTGAACCGCGCGGCGGGCCGGGCGCTCGAATGGTGGAAGGAGCGGCTGAAGCGGGAGTGCTACAGCGCGCCGGCGGAGCAGCGCTTCACCGACCAGCGCTGGATGGATTTCGCGCCGTGCCTCTTCGACTGCCACATCTCGAAGGACGAGGTGTTCAACGTCGCCTACTGGAACGCCGATGAGCGTCCCGTGGAGCTGGCGGAAGGGAAGTATGTGGTGCGCGGGCGGCCGCTGTCCTTCTTCCACTACAGCGGGCTGGATGAGACTGCGCCGCACCTGCTCACGAGGCATCACGCCTCGCGCCCGCGCGTCCTGCTGAGCCGGCAGCCGGCGCTGAGGCAGCTCGTCGCCGGCTACATCGGGGCGCTCGCCGCGGCGCAGCAGGAGTGCGGGGACTTGGAGGAGCGGTATCCCTACGGGCATTTTTCGAGCGGCGAAAAGATCACGGTGCCGCTCCGCCGGCTGTTCCTGCGCGAACTCGCGCTTTCCGAGAAGGACGGGCGCACTCCGCCGCCGTCGCCGTTCGGCCGGGGCGGGGAGGATGCGTTCCTTTCCTGGCTGCGCGAGCCGGTCCTCGCGCCGGGCGGTGCGGTGGCCGTGCCCCGGATGCTCCTGTTCCTGCGGGAACTGCGTCCCGATTTGATCGCGGCATTTCCCGATCCGTGCGGCCACGACGCGGCGGGTCTCGTCGAATGGTTCCGCACGCGCGGGTGTGTGGAGTTCAATCTGCCCGCGCGCCTCGTGCCTCCCCCGCTCGCGTCGAGGACGGGCGGGAGCTTCAGGAAGCTGGTTCCCGGATTGGAGATCATCGGCTACCTGCGGACTGAATCCGGCGTGGGGCAGGCGGCGCGCCTGCTCGCGCGCGCGCTGGAGCATTCGTCGGTGCCGTTCTGCACGCTGGTGGATTCCTCGCCGCTGAGCCGCCAGAACGGCCCGTTCAAGGCCAGCTGCGCGACGCCGCTGCCGAAGGGTGCGGCGTATGAATGCTGCGTCCTCTGCGTGAATGCCGACTCAGTCGCATCCGTGCGCCGCCGCCTCGGGCGCGACTATTTCCGCGACCGCCGGGTGGCGGGGCTGTGGTTCTGGGAGGTGGAGACGTTTCCGCCGAGCATGCACTCCGCGTTTCAGGAGGTGGACGAGGTGTGGGTGGCGTCGGATTTCATCCGCAGGACGCTCGCGCCGATTTCGCCGGTGCCGGTGCATTTGATCCCGCTTCCGTTCGGCGTGGCGGAATCCACCGGGCCGCTGGACCGCCGCGCGCTGGGAATCCCGGAGGGCTTCCTCTTTCTCTTCAGCTTCGATTTTTTCAGCGTCTTCCGCCGGAAGAACCCGCTCGGTGTCATCGAGGCGTTCAAGCTCGCATTCAGGGAGGGCGAGGGGCCGTCGCTGGTCATCAAGGGCATCAACGGCGAATCGCACACCGCGGACCTCGAGCACCTGCGCCACGCGGCGGGCGACCGGAGGGACATCATCATCCTCTCCGACTACATGGATGCCGCTGCAAACCAGGCGCTGACCGCCGCGTGCGACTGCTACGTCTCGCTCCACCGCAGCGAGGGCCTCGGCCTCACGATGGCGGAGGCGATGATGCAGAGGAAGCCCGTCATCGCCACGGCCTACTCGGGGAACATGGACTTCATGAACGAGGAGAACAGCTACCTCTGCCGCTTTGAGATGGAGGCCGTGGGTCCGGGCGCGGTGCCCTATTGCTCCGACGCGCTCTGGGCAAAGCCGGATGTCGCCCACGCTGCGAAGCTCATGCGGCACGTGTTCGAACATCCGGAGGAGGCCGCGGAAAAGGGCCGCCGCGCCGCGGAGAATCTCGCCGGGAGGTTCAACCCGGAGCGCTGTGCGGCCGCGCTCGCGGGCCGGTGGATCGCACTGCGGGAGGCGAAGATCGACGGTTCGAGGGACGCGGGCATTCCGAACGAAGCCACGTCCTTTTTCTCCGCACCCGTGAAGGCGCTCCAGGCGGCGGGCGCCCGTCCGCTCGATGCGGGCAAGGTCGTGCCGTCCCTCGGGACGATGCTCTTCCAGGGGCCGCGGCGGATTCTCAAGACGCTGCTGCGCCGGCTCGAGCGGCACTTCAAGCCGCTCGACGAGGCGCTCGTGAACGCCGCATGCGAGCACGACCGGCGGATCGCAAACCTCGAGCGGACCGTGGAGGAGCTGCGCGAGCTGGGCGCGGGGATGCTGCGTGAATTGCGCCAGGCGGAGGGAGGGCAGCGTGGTGAAGAGCCCGCCGCGGATGGGAGGCCCGACGACGGCGATCCTCTCGGGGCGGAGCCTCGGAACTGGCGGGGCAAATAATCGTGTGGTGCGGGGGGCGTCGCAGCCCGTCCGCCTCAGACGAGTCCCCGGGAGATTCGCCCGAAATGTTCGAGCTGCTGATCGCTTTTGACGCTGCACTCGAAGACTGCGCGCGGCCCGTTGGGGACCACGCGGTCCACTTGGAAGCGGTTTTCCTCGAGCATGCGCCTCATGCACGCCTCGTTCGGCGCCCAGTAGTTCGTGAAGTCGTTGTTCAGGGCGTCGCGCGGGTAGAACTGCATCAAGGGATTCTCCGCCAGCTCCGGGTGCAGGCTGGCCAGCGAGGTGAAGGTGCCGTCCCGCAGCAGGAATGCGCGGTCGATCACCTGCGTCTCCAGGTAGAGGCGCTCACGGCAGACCCTGCGGCAGATGTCGAGTGCCAGCATCGGATCGGGCAGATGGTAGAGCAGGCCCAGGATGAGCACGATGTCGAACGTGCCGTGTCTCTCCGGTGAGATGTCGTAGATGTTCGCCTGCTGGTGGGTGACCTTGGAGCCGAGCAGCTCCGCCGCGACGGCGAACCCGGTTTGATCCGCGGGGAAATAGTCCACCGCGAGGACTTCGGCGCCGCGGCGCTCGAACTCGAATGCGAAGAAGCCGTCGCGCGTGCCGAGGTCGAGGACGCGCATCCCCGCGCAGTCTTCCGGAAAGTGAAAAAGGCCGGCGTAGGTCTGCGAGTCGTTGATTCCGGGAGTGAGGATGCCCGGCGCGACTTCGATGCGGTGATACCAGTGCGGGAAGGATCGGATTCGTGCCTCAATTTCGTCGCGGCTGAGAGTCGTGTTCACCGTCCGCATATCTCATCGTGCGGCGCGTTCGGCAACTGGGAGGTCGCTGCGGCGCTGCGATCGCCTCAGGGGAATCGCGGCTTGACGCCCTGCCGTGGCGGAGGTTCCTCGCGGGAATGATGCACAGCCGCCGTTCATTCATCGCGAGGATCGGGCTCATCGGCGCGGCGGGCGTGCTCCGGGCAGATGCGGATGTGGCATCGCCGCCGACGGCTGCGCAGCGGGAGGCGATCGGAAAAATCGCGGGGGACTTCATGGGGCGCTTCAAGGCACCGGGGCTGGCAGTGGCATTCGCGCGCGACGGGCGGCTCGTGCTCGAACAGGGCTTCGGCAGTGCGGACAAGGTCGCGGGCGCGCCGGTGACGCCGCGGAGCCTTTTCCGCATCGCGAGCGTGAGCAAGCCGATTACCGCCGCGGCGATCTTCTCGCTCATCGAGCAGGGCAGGCTCGCGCCTGGCGATCTCGTTTTCGGGGAAAAGGGTAGGCTCGGCTTTGACTACGGCCGCGAGCTCTCCGCTCGGGTGAAGGCGATCACCGTGCATCATCTGCTCACGCACACCGCGGGCGGGTGGGGGAACAGCGGCGCGGACCCGATGTTCCAGCGCCCGGCGGCGGATCACCGCACGCTGATCGAATGGACGCTGGCGAACCAGCCGCTCACGAGCGACCCCGGCGCGGCGTATGCGTATTCCAATTTCGGCTACTGCGTCCTTGGGCGGCTCATCGAGAAGGTCACCGCGTTGCCCTACGCGCAGGCGGTGCAGCGAGACGTGCTCGGAAAGTGCGGCGTCACCGCGATGCGCATCGCGGGCAACACGCTCATCGAGCGCGCCCCGGGCGAAGTCGTCTATTACTCCGACGGAAAGGGGAACCCCTACGGCATGAACGTCGCGCGCATGGATGCGCACGGCGGCTGGATCGCGACGGCGGGTGACCTCGTCCGCTTCGCGATGCGGGTGGACGGGTTTCCAAATCCACCGGACATCCTCCGCGCGGAGACGCTGAAGGCGATGACGACGCCACCGACCGCGGAGGGCGGCTACGCATGCGGCTGGGCGGTGAACAAGGTGCCGAACTGGTGGCACAACGGCAGCCTGCCCGGCACGTCGTCGATCCTCGTCCGCACGGCGAGCGGCATGTGCTGGGCCGCGCTCGTGAACACGCGCACCGAAGGCATCGGCCCCGCGCTCGACCGCATGATGTGGGAAATGGCGAGGGCCGTGCCGGAGTGGCGTGCGTGAAAGTGCGCGTGATGGCGCAGCGTCAGGCGACGCCGAAGCGGCAGGCGTGCGCGCTGAAGCCCGCGCCGAAGCTGACCAGCCACCAGTCGCCTTCGCCATCGGGGCGGTCCTCCTTCATCGCCTCCTCCAGTGCAAACAGCACCGACGGGCTGCTCATGTTGCCGCAGTCGCGCAGCACGCGGCGGCTCGCATCGAGCGGGAAACCGGGCAGCGCCTCCTCCAGTGCATTCAGCACGTCGCGTCCGCCGGGGTGCGCGATGACGCGGCGCACGGGGCGGCCATTGTGCCTCGCACGATCTGCTGCGAAGAGCCGCGACACCGCCCCCGCGGCGAGCAGCGGAACTGCGGGGTCGAGGAGATTGCGCAGCTTGCCGTTGCGGTGCTCGAAGCGCAGGCGGTCGCGGTCGGCGGGCACGTGCAGCGTGTCAAAGCCGTGGCAGCGCCATCCTCCCGGGCCGGGCGTGTTGCGCCAGATGCTCGCCGCCGCGCCGTCGCTGAAAAGGCACGCGCTGATGATCACGCCCGGATCGTCGTCGAGGTAAAACGCCGCGGAGCACACCTCCACGGCGATGCACGCGACGACCGCATCGGGCTTCGACGCAAGCACCGCCTGCGCAGCGCGGAGCGTGGGAATTGCCGCGCCGCAGCCGAGGCCCACGAGGTCCTGCAGGAAGACATCCGTGCGCAGCCCGAGCTGTTCCGCCACGTAGCTGCTCACGCCGGGGCAGAGATAACCCGAGCACGTGCAGACGAGCAGCGCGTCCACTTCATCCGCGGCCACGCCCGCCTGCGCGAGCGCTGCCGAGAGCGCGCGGCCCGCGAGCGGCGGCGCCTCGGCGCGAAAGGCCGCATTGAGCTGATCCGACTCCAGATCGAACACGCCGTGGATTTCCGGCACCGCGAAGTGCCGCGTGTCCACGCCGCTGTCGCCATTCAGGACCGTGCGCAGGATGAGCTGCGTGCGGCGCGAGAGGCGTTCGCGGACGGGCGAGGCTTTGATGATTTCCCAGCACTGTGCCTGGGTGAAAGTGGCGGGCGGCACAGCGGTGGCGAGGGCGTGGAGATACATGAGTGGTTCAATGAAGAAGATGGTAGAGCGGCCGCAGCGGCAGCAGCCGCATGTGCGCGGCGGCGGCGAGCCAGCGCTGCCTCGGCGGCGCGTGGAAAAACGGATGCAGGGTGTCGGCCGCCGCGAGCCGCCAGCGGAAGCGCCGCCGCAGCGCATCGCCGATCGTGCGCAGCGTCGTGCTCCAGTCCGCCGCGCCGCGTGTCCACGCGAGCAGCGGGTCGAGCGCTGTCTCCGCGCTCTGGAAGGCCATCGCCATTCCGTTTCCGGTGAAGGGCGGGATCACCGCGAAGGTGTCGCCGAGATTCAGCCGTTCGCCGATGCTGCCTCCGCGATCGAAACCGACGCCCGCGACCGCGCAGTGCGACTCGGCGCAGACCTCCGCCTCAGCGAGACGCGCGGCGAGGGAGTCGAGGCCGCTCGCCGCGAGATACGTCGCGAGGACCGTGGTGCGTTCGGCGCCAATGCCGGGGCGCTGGCGGAAAAGCCCGCACACATTCACGCGCCCGTCCTCCACGGGACACAGCCCGACGTAGGCGCCGTCGCCGAGATGAATCTCCAGCTCCCGCGTGAGCGGCATGCCGCGCGCGTGCAGCTTCAGGCCGAGCCATGGTGAGCGCGTGAGCCGGCGCCCGGTGCAGAAGACGCGCCCCTCCGGCGCCTCGGAAATGTCGGCGCGCGTCCCCGTGATGATCCGCCCGCCCTCCGCGGTGAATGCATCCGCGAGCCGTGCATCGAGTGTGTGGCGGCTCAGCGCCAGCGCGGGCGCGGGCAGCCGCTGGCGCCGGATGGATCGCCCGCGGAAAAACCACTCCACCTCGCTCAGCCGCCCCGCATCGGCGAGCAGCGGCGCGAGTCCGAGGCGCGCGATGGTAGGTTCGGCGAGCCCGGCGATGAACTCCCCGCACACGCGGTGACGCGGATATTGCCCCGCCTCGAGAATGGACGCCTCCGCTCCCGCGCGGCGCAGCGCGAGTCCGAGCGCGAGTCCGGCAAGTCCGCCACCGATGATCTCGACAGGACGCGTGGCAATCATGCGCGCCGTTCCGCCACCATTTGGTAAAGGCCGCGCAGCGTCGGCCTCACCCGCCAGCGCCAGGCCGCTGGATCGAGCCCGAGCATTTGCGGCAGCTCGTCGCCGAGGAAGCCTGCCTCGATGCTCACGCGCCCGTCGTGCCGGCTCACGCGATTCGCGCCCACGAGCACGCACAGCAGTGGGAATAGGCTCCGTGAGAGCCGGCGCCGGAGCGTCTCGCACGCCACGATCACCCGCGCGTGCGCCGCGATGCGCGAGCCGAGCGCGCGCAGACCGTCGGCATCGAAGTGATGGAAGACGAGGTTGCCAAACACCACCGCGTAGTCGCGCCATCCCTCGAACGCGATCGCATCTGCCTGATGCCAGCGCGCCGCCTCCGGCCACGACGCGGGCCGCGGGCCGAGGTCGAGGCCGTCCGTGCGGAAGCCGCGCTTTGCGAGGTCTGCTCCAAATTCCCCCGCACCTGCACCGACTTCGAGCACGCGCTCGCCGGGCTTCGTCAAAGACGGGAGCGTTTTGCGCAGCCAGCGTGAGCCGCCGAGCACCGCATTGAAGACCCGGAGGTCGCGCCGCGAATGCCGCGCAGCCGGGTCATCCGGCGGAAGCGAATCGAGAATCTCGGGCGTGAGCGTGCGCTGCATGCGGTTGCGGATTGCGGATGTCAGATTGCGGAATGGAGCACCACTTCCTGCCAGCGGCGCGCGCAATGTGCCCGTGAACGCGCAAACGAGAAGCACGATTTCGCGGAGCGGGCCCGAGAATGTCCGCGTCGTGCGCATGCATGCGCGGATGGCATGACTCCGCAGCCGCAGACCGCAGGAGGCGGCGTGTCTTCAAATCCGCAATCCGCAATCCCCGATCCGCAATCGAAATGTGCCCGCCTCCTTCCGTTGGCGGCTACTGGGGTTTCGCCACGGTCTCGATGAGCTGGTTCTTCACCGGCTTCACCGTGGCCCTGTGCTTCTCCACGGCGGCCTTGATCTGCGCGAGGATGTCCGCGTGCTCCGCGCCGCACTCGAAGCTCTCGCCGGGATCGGCTTCGAGATTGAAAAGGAGAGGCGGGTCGTGCGGCTCCGGCTTCGGCTGGCCGTAGGCGGCCTGCGTGATGAAGTGCGCCTTCCACGGCCCGAGCCGCGCGGCGAACAGCTCCGTGCCGCGGTAGTAGCAGAAGACTTCGCGCTGAGGCCGTCCGTCGAGCAGCACCGAAGCCTTGGCCCCGCGGGCGTCGGGAACCACAACCCCAGCGGGCAGCGTGATCGGCGATTCGATCCGCGCGCTCCTCCCGTCGGCTTCCGGGCTCTGCAGGATTGCTCCGATGTCGTAGCCATCCAGCGCGCGGTCCTTCGGCGCTTCCGCCCCGGCAAAATTCGCAATCGTCGGCAGCAGATCCATCGAAGTCGCCATCTCGTGGCACACCTTCCCGGCGGGAATCCTCCCCGGCCACCACGCGATGCCCGGCACGCGCATCCCGCCTTCCCACGTGCTGCCTTTGCCGTCGCGCAGCAATCCCGCGCTTCCACCGGCGAGGCCGCGGATGAGCCACGGGCCGTTGTCGCTCGTGAAGAAGACCATCGTGTTCTTGTCCAGCCCCTCGGTGCGCAGCGCGTCGAGGATCCGCCCCACGGCCCAGTCCAGCTCCGTCACCACATCGCCATAGCGCCCGCGCGCGCTCGTCCCCTTGAACGTCTCCGACGCAAACAGCGGCGTGTGCGGGAAGGTGGACGCGAAGTAGAGGAAGAACGGCCCGCCCTTGTGCGCCTTGATGAACTCCACGCTCTTCTCCGCGTAGCGGCGCGTGAGCTGCGTCTGGTCGGTCGGCTGCTCGATGAGCTTCTCGCCGTCGAAGAGCGGCGCCTCCCACGCCTTTGGGTCCGGGTCGAGCTTGTTGTCCTCGCCCTTCGGAGCGTTCGCCACGCGGTTCATGTCGTTCGAGTGCGGCAGGCCGAAGTAGGAGTCAAAGCCGTGCTTCATCGGATGCCCCGCCGGATTGTTCATCCAGTTGCCGAGGTGCCATTTTCCCACCGCGCCCGTCGCGTAGCCGTGCTTTTTCAAAAGCGACGCAATCGTGATTTCCTCGTCCGGCAGATAGCCCATGCTCTCCCGCCGCAGCACGCGGAACTGGTTGTGCGCCATCCCGCTCCGGATCGGATACCGCCCCGTGAGCAGCGCCGCGCGGCTCGGCGTGCAGACTTCCGCCGCGACATAGAAATCCGTGAAGCGCACGCCTTCCTGCGCCATGCGGTCGAGGTTCGGTGTGCGGATGGTCGGGTGCCCGTAGCAGCCGAGGTCGCCATAGCCGAGATCGTCCGCGAAGATGATGATGAAGTTTGGCCTCCCCGGTTTCCCCTCCGCCGCGCGCAGCGGACCGCGGACAACGCAGAGGGCGCTCAAGACGCCGAGGAGAAAAGCGACGGCACGGAGGCGGGAAAGGGGATGCATGATTGGCGGAGTGTTGCGGTGGGATAAGCCACCGTCGAGCCGCTGCATTGATGAAAAAACCACGCTCGACCGAGTCCCGACGCGGTTCCGCCACACGTCTGGCGCACCCGCGGAGAGCTCCTCGCTCTCAAAAAGGGGGCCCTGCCTCGACCGCGGACGTTCATGGACGGGTGGAACAGAATCGGCGGACGGGCTCGGAGTCTCCTTTGCGCTGAGAACGGAATGGTCCCTCCAGCGGGGAGACTCCGGCGGGCTGGGAACGGAATGGTCCTTCCAGTTGGGAGACTCCGGCGGGCTGGGAACGGAATGGTCCTTCCAGCGGGGAGACTCCGGCAGGCTGAGAACGGAATGGTCCTGGGAGACTCCGGCAGGCTGAGAACGGAATGGTCCTTCCAGTGGGGAGACTCCTGAAGGCTGGGAACGGAATGGTCCTTCCAGCGGGGAGACTCCTGCAGGCTGGGAACGGAATGGTCCTTCCAGCGGGGAGACTCCGGAAGGCTGGGAACGGAATGGTCCTTCCAGTGGGGAGACTCCGGAAGGCTGGGAACGGAATGGTCCTTCCAGTGGGGAGACTCCGGCAGGCTGAGAACGGAATGGTCCTTCCAGCGGGGAGACTCCGGCGGGCTGGGAACGGAATGGTCCTTCCGGTGGGGAGACTCCGGCAGGCTGGGAACGGAATGGTTCTTCCGGTCTGGAGACTCCGGGATGCCGAGAACGGAACGGTTCTTCCGGTCGGGAGGCTCGGGAAGGCCGGAAATGCTGGGGATTTCGCGGGCGGGAGGCTCCGGTATTGCGAAATGCGCCTGTTTTTGGCAAGTTGGAGCCCCATGGACCAGCCCCCGCCATTGACCGTCACCACGACGACCGTCCGCACCATCGCGCCGCAGGAGATTTTCGAGGCGCTGAGCGACCCGACCCGGCGGCAGATTCTCGTCTCGCTGTTCGACGGGCAACTCCACGCCGTCGGCGGCATCGGCGGCTCCCTGCCGAAGAACCGCGACCTCGTGCGCAAACACTGCGCGGTGCTGGTGAAGGCGGGATTGATCGTCGGCGAGACCGACCCGACGAAGGGCAGGCGGCAGACCTACCGCCTCGCTCCCGCCGTGAAGGCCGGGACGACGCCGGAGGGCCGCACGCTGGATTTCGGCTGCTGCGTGATGCGTTGCTGAGTGCGGGAGCGGTCCGATTTGAACTGCGAAGGGCGCGAAGGACACGAAGCCGCGCGGAACCTTGCGGCCATCTTCGGGAGGAACACTGCTTCGTGTCGTTTGCGCCTTTCTTGGTGAAATCCAAAATGATCCACCACCCCAAGGCGCGCGATGGTGCTGGAATCGCCCGACGGAACGCGGAGGACGCTGGAGGCGGGGAAGTCGAAGGGCCACGTGTGGCTTGCCTATGTCGTGCGGAGTGGCAGCGTAGCGGCATGCGCTTGCACCATGCCGCTCCGGCGTTCCTCGCGATTCAGCGGAGGAGATGGCTCGTGGCATGCGCAGTGGCATTGCTCTTTCCGCCTTGGATCCGCGCCGAGGAACCGAAGGCGAAGGTGCGGGGGCCGGGAATCGATTCGCTGGAGGTGACAAAGATCGTCTATATTCCATTCCGATTTCGGCTTGTGGCCTATGATATCGACCCGGTGAATCCGAAGAATATCACGGTGCTGTTTTGGCCCTCCGTTTCCCGGAACAAAGGGGGCGTTGTTCGCGTGGGGGACGATTTTGAATTGGCCGGAATGCGGTTGAAGCTCGATGGATTTCAGAAGAAGGAGGTGCGCAATGTGGATGGCACGAAGGCGGATGTGTCCGAGGCCACGATCACGAACAGGAAAACGGGGGAGAAGACGGTGCTGCCACTCGGGAAGATGGTTTTGCTGAATGAGTCGTATGCGGTGTTCCGCCACGCTTGGGCGCAGCCAAATGTGGCTTTGACGCCGGATTTTTCCAAACGCATCGGCGAGACGTTTGCGCTGCCGCCGGATGGGAAGACGGCCTACAAGGTCATCTCGATTCGCGGCCGGGAGGTGATTCTCGAACTGCCGGACGGAACAAGGCGGACGCTGACGGCGGGGAAATAGAGGGCCGGGCTGATACGTGGCCGGCAGGGAGCGGAAACCCCCGTAGCCGCCGACGGAAGGAGGCGGGCACTTTCCCATCCGCGGATGCGCAATGCCGTTCCCAAAAGGCGAGCCCGCCTCCTTCCGTCGGCGGCTACGATGAGGAGCCGGCCACCGCCTCCCCATCCCACCGCACGCAAAGCCGCTCGACGCCTCCTGCGTTTCTAGCTACACGACTGCAATGTCACCGCGCCCAGCCCACATCGCGCCTGTCCGACAGATTCAAAATCAAAAACCACCGCCGCCCCCGCTACACGACACGCCGAATCGGCGTGTCGTGTAGCGGGAAGTTTGGCCTCGTATGCGCCGCAACTTCGAGATTACGCAGGGGATTTATCTCGTGCAGTCACCACACGAGCTAGATCTCCACAATTGTTTCGACTTCCTCGGCTTTGACTACTCAGTTGAGCATCGGACGCTTTTGTTGCGTTGGCGGCGTTCAGGCGGTGAGTGGGTTGATTCCGGCACACCTGCGGCTGTGACCATTGAGTTTCGAGAGGTCAGCGAGTTTCGGTTTCAGCCACGCGACGTGGCGATGCCGTTTACCGAGGACGACTGCATCAGCACGTTTGGATATTGGACGGACGAGGAGTGGGTCGACGGTGTCTTCGACATTGACCCCACACAGACTCCCGACCCCAAGTGGCTCACGGGTATTTCATTCATGTCTGGCGCCGTTATTGCGGTTCAGGCATCATCTGGTCATGCACGAGTCGAGGCCTAAGCGCTGCAGCTGGGTCATCGCACTCCGGCTCCAGTCGTGGCGTCACGCTGGTTCCCGCCGGGCCCGTGCCCGGTCCAAAGGCCCGCGGGCAAGCCAGCCGAAGGCAAGCGAGGCTCGACACTGATAGCGGGAACTTCCAGGGAGCGTCACCCGCGGGTGGTGGGCATGTAGCGGTAGAAGACTTCGAGCATCAGCACGCAGAGCGTGGTGCGATAGACGGCGCCGGTGATTGTGCGCGAGTTTTGCGGGCCGATGGCGTTGCCGCCGGGGATGGGCCAGCTTCCGTCGTCGGACTGGGCGTCGCAGATTTCATCCTGGAACCACGCGTTCCATTTCGTCCACGCCTCGCCGCCGAACATGAGGCAGGCCTGCGT
>JBGAPU010000172.1:0-6694 GCA_044221035.1 Chthoniobacteraceae bacterium
AGAGAAATGATGCGTTGGTGGCAAGCTTGCTAAACCCCGTGTGTGCGCCCGAGGACAAGATCATCATCGGCCATTTTTTTCCCGTCAAATATCTCGGCGCCGCACCGGATCCGTCGATCCGCCTCGTGACCATTTTGCGTGATCCCATTGACCGGCTGCGTTCGCATTACCGGTATCTGTGCGAGGGCGAATATCCGGACCACTACGTTTGGCGAAAACGGAAGGAGGAGAACTGGTCGTTCGAGCAATTCGCCTTCAGCGCGGAGATGCGTAACTTTTACGCACAATACTTTTTCGGGGTTTCGCCCGGCGCGTTTGCATTCATCGGGCTGTATGAGCATCTCGCGGTTTCGATTCGCCGCTGTTGTGCCGCGCTGGACTTCCCGCTGCCGGCGCATGTGGACATACCGCACATCAATGCGACCCGCCCGGAGTCCTCGACGGAGATCAGCGAGGCAACCGCGAGTGAACTGCGCGATTTTCACGCGGATGACTACGCGATTGTCCGCTATGCCCGGCAGAAATTTTTCGGGGACGAGCGCGAAGCCGGGCCGCAGAGTCCCGGCTGGTAGGGCCGGCTGTTCTACTTTCCGATGCACCACAGGCTGCGGTGCGTGCGGAGGAAAAGCTGGCCGTCGCTGATGGCGAGGGAGCTGTTGGTGAGGCCGTCGGCCATGGGGTTCAGCGCGAGCTGCTCGTATTTTTCCGTCGAGGCCTTGAAGACGATCACATCGGAAGCCTGCGTGACGGCGTAGATGCGATCGCCGCTCTTCACGAGCGAGCTCCACGTGTTCGCGCGGCCGGATGGCGTCTGCATGCGCTCTTTCCACAGCTCCTTGCCGGTCGCGAGCTCGATGCACTGGATGATGCCGGGCTCGCCGGTGAGCCACGCGTGCCTGCCGTCGGTGACGTTGCTGCCGATGCGCTGCGGGTTCTTCCGCTCCTGCCAGAGGCGCGATTTTTCCGTGATGTCGCCGCTGCCGCCGGGCTTGAGGCCGATGCTGAAGCCCGCGTAGCCGCCGAAGCCCGCGAT
Organism: Chthoniobacteraceae bacterium; assembly: GCA_044221035.1. Lineage (GTDB taxonomy): Bacteria > Verrucomicrobiota > Verrucomicrobiia > Chthoniobacterales > Chthoniobacteraceae > SXWH01. The sequence goes on from JBGAPU010000172.1 coordinate 1,034, forward strand.
CACGCCGTCCCCGATGACGGGCTCGGCATACGCGAGCGCATTCAGCCCGTTGCAGTGCCACAGTTCCTTGCCGGTCTTCGGGTCGAGGCCGAAGACGGCGCCGGGGAGCGAGACGATGAACTCCTCGGCCGTGCCGCGCTTCACGATGCGCCCCGTATTCCACGAGCCCGTGAATCCCTTCTGTCCGCCGGGGCCTTCTTTCACCACGGCCTCGGGCACAGCGAAGCGCCACGCTTCCTTCCCCGTCTTCTTGTTCACGGCGACGATGAAGCTCGGCTCGCCGGGGCCGAAATTGAGGATGCATAGGTCGCCGTGCAGCACAAGGGAGCCCCAGATGTGGCTCTGTTTGCCGAGGTCCACGTGCCACTGCTCCTTGCCGTCGAGCGACCAGCACCACAGGCCCGCGCTGCCAAACCACGCGACGACGCGCTCGCCGTCGGTCGCGGGCGAGGCGCTGCAAAACGGGTTCGTCCCGTGCGTGACCTCCTTTTCGGCATACTCGGGGCCGGCCTGCCAGAGCGTCCTGCCGTCCTTGCGCGAGAGGCACATGAGCGTGCGCTTTGTGCCCTGTGGCTGCGTGAGGAAAATGCGGTCGCCCCACACGATGGGCGTGCTGTTGCAGCGCTCGGGAAGGGCGATTTTCCACTTCACGCCGCTGGTCGGGCTGAAGTTGAGCGGCAGGTTGGTCTCGGGCGTGGAGCCGTCGTCGCTCGGGCCGCGCCACGCGGGCCAATTACCGGCGAAGGCGGTGGAGACGAAGGCGAGCAGGGCGGAGGCAAGGAGGGATGTGCGCATGGTGGAGAGACAATCCCGCGCGCCGGGAAATGGCGAGTGGCGATTCGGGAATGCCGAATGCCGATCGGCTCGGTGGCCGCGCGAATGCGGCGATGCGAAAAGGAAAGGTGCCGATTTGCCAATCCAACGCTGGCGCTTTTCGTGCGACCACCGCTAGACTGCGCGCGTGAAGGCCGAGGCCAGACCGTTCTTTTATCCCAAGTTTGTGCGCCTGCTGCGGGGCTACCGCGGGGCGGATTTTGTCAGCGACCTGAGCGCGGGGCTGACGGTGGGCATCATCGCGCTGCCGCTGGCGATTGGCTTTGGCATCGCGTCGGGCGTGACGCCGGGGCAGGGGCTTTGGGCGGCGATCGTGGGCGGGCTGCTCATCTCGCTGCTCGGCGGCTCGCGGCACCAGGTCGGCGGGCCGACGGGGGCATTCGTGCCGGTGCTCGCGGCGGTGACGGCTGCGCACGGCTACAACGGGCTCGCGCTGGCGACGATGATGGCGGGCGTGCTGCTCGTGCTGATGGGCGTGTTCCGCCTCGGCGCGCTGCTGCGCTACATTCCGTTTCCGGTGATTGCGGGGTTCACGTCGGGCATCGCGGTGATCATCTTCCTCGGGCAGGTGCCGGAATTTCTCGGCCTCACGCTGCCGCGCACCGAGCACGCGCCGGCGCTCGTGATGGAGATCGCGCGCAACCTCGGGGCGGTGAACGGGCACACGGCGATCATCGGCGCGCTCGCGCTGGCGGTGGTTTTCCTGTGGCCGAAAGTGACGTGCAAGGTGCCGGCGTCGCTCGTGGCGGTGGTGGCGACCACGGCGCTTGTCGCATGGCTCGGCTGGGATAAGACAGGGGAGGGCGCGCTGCAGGTGGCGACGATCCAGTCGAAGTTCCATGGCATCCCGTCGGGGCTGCCGGGGTTTCACTTCCCGCCGATTTCGCTGGAGCGCATCCGCGAGCTGATGGCGCCGGCGTTCACCATCGCGGCGCTCGGCGGCATCGAGAGCCTGCTCTCCGCGACGGTGGCCGACGGCATGGCGGATACGCGGCATGACTCGAACCAGGAACTGCTCGGCCAGGGCATCGCGAACCTCTGCACGCCGCTCATCGGAGGCTTCGCGGTGACGGGCGCGATTGCGCGCACGGCGGCGAACATCCGGAGCGGCGCGCGCACGCCCGTCGCGGGCATCGTGCACGCGCTGGTGCTGCTCGTCTTCGTCCTCGCCGCGGCGGACCTCGCTGCGCGCATCCCGCTCGCGGCGCTGTCGGCGGTGCTGCTCGGCGTCGCGCTGCGGATGGGGGAGTGGGACACGTTCGCCGAGATGTGGCGCGCGTCGCGGACGGACTTCGGCGTGCTGCTCGCGGCGTTCGCGCTCACGGTGCTCTTTGACCTCACCATCGGCGTGGGCGGCGGTCTGCTCATCGCCGCGGTGCTTTTCCTGCGCCGCATGGAGGGCGTGACGCAGGTGCGGATGCTCACGGCGGAAAATGACACCGAGCACAGCGGCAGCGATTCGGTGCGCGGAAAGGACGTGCCGCCGGGCGTGGTCTTGTTCCGCTTCGAGGGGCCGCTGTTTTTCGCCGCGGCGGAGAAGCTGGAGTTTGCGCTGCGTGCGCACACGGGGAAGCCGCGCGTCATCATCCTGCGCATGCGCCACGTGCCGATGATGGACGCGACCGGGCTGAAGGCGCTGGAGGTCGCGTGGGAGAAGATGCACCGCGACGGCGTGGTGGTGCTCGTCACGGCCATCCAACCGCAGCCGATGAAGGTGATGTTCGAGTCCGGCCTCGTGGAGCACATCGGCATGGATAATTTCTGCGCGAACATCGACGACGCGCTGGACCGTGCGCGGAAGATTCTCGGCTCGGCGGAAGGCCCGGCGAAGTAGGGCGTGCGGTTGACTTTTCGCCGCCGCCCCGCAGTGTGCGCGCGGGATTTTCCAAGCGAATGAGCACACCAGCAAAAGCCATCGGGATTGATTTCGGCGGGACCACCATCAAGTCGGCGGTCGTGCAGAGCGGCGCAGTGCTGGCGCGCGGCGAGACCATCGTGACGACGGCGCAGACGACGGCGGATGGGATCATCGCCGAGCTGCTGCGGGTCATCGGCGGCATGCGGAAGGCTCACCCGGAGGTGGAGGCCATCGGCATCGGGCTGCCGGGGTTTGTGGACAGCGTGAGCGGCATCGTGCATGAGCTGACGAATGTGCCGGGCTGGCACGAGGTCGCGCTCGTTTCGCTGCTGCGCGAGAAGACCGGCCTGCGCTCGGCCATCGAGAACGACGCGAACGCGATGGCGTATGGCGAGTTTCTCCACGGCGCTGCGAAGGGCGCGCGCAATGCCATCTGCGTGACGCTCGGCACGGGCGTCGGCGGCGGGCTGATCTTGGAAGGCCGGCTTTACCGCGGCTCGCGGTTGGCGGCCGGGGAAATCGGGCACATGAGCATCGATTCGCACGGGCCGCGCGGCGTTTACGGCACGCCCGGCGACCTCGAGACCTACGTGGGCAACCGCCAAATCGCCGAGCGCGCCGAGCGGCTCTACACTGCGTCCGGCCAGCAGCGGCCGCTGGAAAAATGCACGCCGGCGGACCTCGCTGCGATGGCGAATTCCGGCGACCGCATCGCCATCGCGCTCTGGGATGCCATCGGCACGGACATCGGCGCGGCGCTTGCCGACGGTGTCTGGCTGCTGAACCCGGACACCATCGTCATCGGCGGCGGCATCGCAGCCGCGGGGGACATCGTCATCGCGCCCATCCGGCGGACGATTTGCGAGCGGACGAGCACGCTTTTTCACGAGGAACTGAGGGTCGTCCCGGCGATGCTGGGCAACGACGCGGGCATCATCGGCGCGGCGGAATTGGCCCTCGAAACGCGGTGAAAAAGCCGGCGAAAAGATTTTTCAAAATTCTTTGAACGCCCGGCCCACCCTGCGGTCATAGTTTCCGTTACAGTGTTAGGGTGGTTCGGGCCGCTCGGCGGTGCTCCTGAGGGAGCCCACGGGCGGCCCGGCATTTTTTAGGGGAAAAGTGCCGGGAACGAGCGGTATAGCGGGCTTTTGACGACCAAACGGCTAATCGGACAAACGCGAAGCTTTGGCGACGGGATGTCGCCGCCCGTCTGCCGCGGATGGCTGGTTTTCCGGGCAAAACGCCCCAATCCGGAAATTCCGGGGACTGTCGGGACTCAGCGCAGGATTTCCGCGAAGAACTTCTTCATCGCCGCCCACGATTCCTTGTCGGCCTTTTCCTGATAGGCCGGGCCGGGCTTCGTAAAGCCATGCAGGGCGCCCTCGTAGGTGACGAACTCCACTTTCGCCTTCGATTTCTCCATCTCGGTTTTGAAGCCGGGCACTTCCTTGTTCACATGCGCGTCCGCGCCGCCGTGGCAGACGAGGATGCGCGCCTTGATGGTGCCGGGCTCGGCCGGGAGGGTCGTCGAGAGGCCGCCGTGGAAGCTCACCACGCCGCGGACATCGGTGCCGCTGCGGGCGAGTTCGAGGACGCTGGTGCCGCCGAAGCAGTAGCCGATGGCGGCGAGCTTCGTGGCATCCACGCTGGTGCTCTTTTTAAGCTGGTCGAGGCCGAGCAGCACGCGGCGGCGCAGCAGCGGGAGGTCGCTCTTGTAAGTGCCGGCCTGCACGGCGCATTCCTTCGTGTCCGTGGGGCGCACGCCCTTGCCGTAGATGTCGGCGGCGAATGCGACGTAGCCCATTGGTCGAGGCCGAGCAGCACGCGGCGGCGCAGCAGCGGGAGGTCGCTCTTGTAAGTGCCGGCCTGCACGGCGCATTCCTTCGTGTCCGTGGGGCGCACGCCCTTGCCGTAGATGTCGGCGGCGAATGCGACGTAGCCCATCTCGGCGAGCTGGGTGGCGCGGGACTTCGTGTAGTCCTGCAGGCCGGTCCAGTCGTGGATGACGAGCACGCCGGGGCGCGGGCTTTTCACCTCGTCGTCGTAGGCGAGGAAGCCCTCCAGCTCCGTCGCGCCGTCCTTGTAAACGACGTTCTCGGTTTTCACCTTCGCCGAGGCGGCGGGGGCAAATGCGGCGACGGCTGCGAACAGGACGGAGAAGATTTGGCGTTTCATGCGGGAACGCTGGCCGGGCGACGCGGTGATGCAAGCCGCAAACGGGCGAGCGTGCGGCTTCCATCGCGCTGGATTCGCGCTAGCGTCCGGCCGATGAACCGCTCCCTTGCACGATGGATTTCCGCCGCAGCGCTGTGCTGCGCGGTGTTCGCGGCGCCAGGCTGCAAATCGCTGAAAATGCCGTTCACGAGCAAGGTTCCGAAAGCCGTGCCGCTGAAATTTCCGAAGACGAACACCTCGGACGGCACGAAACGGCAGCCGAAGGCCGTGGGAGTGGTCCTGCTCGTGAATGCGGATGGCGGCTTCGTGCTCATCGAGACCCACGGCTTTGCCCAGCCCGATGCCGGCACGGCCCTGAAGACAATGCGTGGCGAGCAGGAGACGGGCATCCTTGCCGTGGGTGAGGAGCGTCGCGGCACGCACCTGACCGCCGACATCGTCTCCGGCGAGCCGCACAAGGGCGACCAGGTCTTTCAGTGAGGGGTGGGTTGACCGCCGGGTCGGCGCCCGCCATTCTCCCGCCATGCCCCGCGGAGCACCCCATTCGCATTCCGAGCGGCACGCGTTCACTTTCCTGAATCCGCGCGTGCGCGACGGCCTCGTCGTCCACAGCCGCCGCTCGGTGCTGAAGGCCGGTCTCGCGGGCCTCGCGGGCATCACGCTGCCGGGGCTCATGAAACTGCGCGCGGAGTCCGCGCTGAAGCGCACCGGGAAGTCCGTGATTCTCGTGTGGATGACGGGCGGGCCGTCGCACATCGACACGTGGGATCCAAAGCCCGCACGCCCTCTCGAAA
>JBGAPU010000047.1:0-44161 GCA_044221035.1 Chthoniobacteraceae bacterium
CGAACACGCGGATGTGCGGCGCGCCGAGCAGCGCGGCGCGGTCGATCCAGCGCTTCACATCGGCGACCTGCTTGTCGCGCTCCTCGCCCGCGGGATGCGTGAAGGTGTTCCCCACCGCCGTGCCGCTGACGCTCACGCCGCGCAGATGCGCGTGGCGCCGGATCGCGATGAGGCGTTCGTCCGTGACGTCCTTCGGAAAATAATAGCTCGTGAGCTCCGCGCCGTCGCACTGCCACTCCGCGCAGCGATCAATGAACTTCTCCATCGTGAGCGCGCGATCCGCCGGGATGTCCGACTTCGGCTTCGCGCCCTCGGTGAAGTAGTCGCGGAACGAATAAGCTGCGAGGCTCAGGCGGAGGCGCGGCGCTCCGGTGCGGGCAAAGGGCTGCACGGCACCGGCGAAAGGCGCGGCGAGGAGTGCGAGCGATGACGTGGCGAGGAAACGGCGGCGGGAAAGGGACGGCATGGGCGCAGTGTGATTCGCCCGCCGCGCGGCGCGCAATGCCAATGTGTCCGCGCGCAAATCACGCGCGCAGTGCTCCACGCCGGATCAGTTTTCCGCGCGCGCATCCAGCCACGCCGTGCGCAGCCGCGTGAAGAAATTGCGCTCCGACTCCGGCATCGCCTCCCGCTGCTTCAGCCACTGGAGCTGCTTCTCCTTGAGCGCCGCCCGTTCTGCGTCATTCAGCTTTGCGACGAGCTTCTTGTAGGCCGCGTTCAGTTCGTCCTCCACCTTGTCCTCGCCGCCCGGCTCGGGGATTTTCTTCCCGCCCACAAGCGTGAGCTTCGGCTCCTTGCCGCCAGCCTTCACCTGGAACTTGAGCCGGTAGTTGTATTCCGGCGGCTTGTTGATCTGTGGCCGCGCACGCCCGTTGATCACGAGCACGCCACCCGGCAGGAGCGCCGGGAGGTTGAACGACACCTCCCCCGGATCCTCGACCTTCGCCGTCTTTTTGAGAAAGGCCGAATACGCCTTCACCAACTGCGGGAGCACTTCGCTGAAGGTCCGCGACTTTGCGTCCACCCACAGGATCGACTCATCACTCCACCGTCCCTCATAGATTGCCAGCGCATGCCGGCTGTCCTCCGACCACCCCACCGCGAGCCCGCTGAAGCGCTTGAAGCGCCCGTCCGACGTCACGAAGTGATCGTGCTCCGGAATCACCGCGACCAACTGCCCGCGCGCCGCGTCCGCCAGGAAATTTGAGATGTCGTCGCCCGCCGTGTCCTTGCCCTCGGCCCATTCCTTCAGCTCGGCGAGCTTGTCTGCATCCGCACCCCAGCCCCACGCGAAGACATGCGCGCCATCGGGCGACACAGTGTCGTGGAATCGCCGGAAGCCGGGAGTGTCCTCGGCACTGCATCGGCCGGAGGAAAGAACCAGGCACAGCGCAAGCGCCGCAGCTTGGAGGAAAAGAGACAACGATTTCATCGCCGCCCACGTATTCGCCCGCGCAGAATCTGAAAAGGCCAAAGCCGCACCTGCATTCCGCTCCGGTGCGCCGCTCCACACCCCGCAGCGTCGCAGCGCGACCGTCACGCGAATGCTTCAATGGCCACCCTTGCCAGCGCGGAAAAGACTGCCATATTCCGCCCCCTTTTTTCCGGGGAGCATTCCATGTCACAGCAAAACATCCGCAACATCGCCATCATCGCCCACGTCGATCACGGCAAGACGACACTCGTGGACTGCCTGCTCAAGCAGGCCGGCACATTCCGTGCAAACGAAGCCAAGGCGAGCGAGGAGCGCATCATGGATTCGATGGACCTCGAGCGTGAGAAGGGCATCACCATCAAGGCGAAGAATGCGGCCTTCCGCTGGAAGGACTACCACGTGAACATCGTGGACACTCCCGGCCATGCCGACTTCGGCGGAGAGGTGGAGCGCATCATGAAGATGATCGACGGCGTGCTCCTCGTGGTGGACGCGCACGACGGCCCGCAGGCGCAGACGAAGTTCGTGCTGAAGAAAGCGCTCGAGAACGGCGCGAAGCCGATCGTCGTCATCAACAAGATCGACCGCGAGAACGCCGAGCCGCACAAGGTGCTCGATCAGGTCTTCGAGCTTTTCCTGGAGCTGCACGCCAACGACGAGCAACTCGACTTCCCCATCGTGTATGCGAGCGCGAAGAACGGCTTTGCGAAATTGGAGCTCACCGACGAGAGCACGACGATGGAGCCGCTCTACCAGACCGTCGTGGACAGAATCCCGCCGCCGAAGATCGGCAGCGAGCCCTTCTTCCAGTTCCTCGTCGCGAACCTCGACTACTCCGACTATCTCGGCCGTCTCGCCTACGGACGCATCGTGAGCGGCTCGGTGAAAATCGGCGACACGCTCGTGTGCATCCACGGCAACGGCTTGAAGACGAAGGCGAAGGTCACCGCGCTCTTCGGCCACGAGGGCCTGAAGAAGGTCGAGATTCCCGAGGCCGAGGCCGGCGACATCGTCGGCATCGCGGGCTTCGAGGATGTGTTCATCGGCGAGACGCTCACCGACAGCGAGGAGCGTGCGGCGCTGCCGTTCGTGGAGATCGACCCGCCGACGATCACGATGAAGATCTGCATCAACGACGGCCCGCTCGCCGGACGCGAGGGCAGCCTCCTCACCGCGCGTCAGGTTCGCGAGCGGCTATTCCGCGAGACACGCACGAACGTCTCGCTGCAGGTCAGCGACACCGACACCGCCGGCCACTTCGAGGTGAAGGCCCGCGGCGAAATGCAGATCGCCATCCTCGTCGAGCAGATGCGCCGCGAGGGCTTCGAGGTGCTCGTCTCGCGCCCCGAGGTCATCTTCAAGCGCGACGAAAGCGGCACGCTCACCGAGCCCTACGAGGAGCTGAACGTGGATCTCCCGCAGGAAAACCTCGGCGACATCATGCAGAGCCTCGCCTCGCGCAAGGCCGACATCACCCACATGGAGCACCACCCCCACAGCGTGGAACTCACCGCCATCATCCCCACGCGCGGCCTCATCGGCTTCGAGACCGTGCTCGTGAACACCACCAAGGGCCTCGGCATCATGAGCGCGCTCTTCCACGGCTATGGCCCGCACAAGGGCGAAATCCCGAACCGCGGCAACGGCGTCCTCGTGAGCATGGAGGCCGGCGTCAGCACCGCCTACGCGCTCGACACCATCCAGGAGCGCGGCCGCCTCTTCATCGACCCGCAGGAGGAGATCTACGAGGGCATGATCGTCGGCGAAAACAGCCGCAATGAGGACATGCCCGTGAACCCCTGCCGCGCGAAGAAGCTCACCAACATGCGCAGCCAGGGCGACGGCAAGGGCGTCGCGCTGCCGCCCGCGCTGAAGCTCAGCCTTGAGCGCTCGCTCGAATACATCGCGCCCGACGAATACGTCGAGGTCACCCCGAAGAGCCTGCGCCTCCGCAAGAAGATCCTCGACGCCAACGCCCGCAAGCGCGCCGCCAAGGCCGTCGAGGTGGCGTAACCCGCCTGACCGGAAAGTCCTCCCCGCATTTCACCGCAGCGGCGACCGCGCCTCCGTCTTCGATGCGATGTAGTGAACCCGGCGGGAGCGTCGCGGTTGCAATGATGGCGTCCCCTGAGCCGGCCCGCCGAGTTTGGGGCGTTAAGCGCCCCTACGGCACGTTCTTGATCACCTTCTGGAGACGCAGGAGGTCGAGGGTGACGGTCTCGTAGAGCGGGAGGGCGGGGTTCGTGGCGAGGATGCTGTATTGACGGAGTTCGTAGCCGGAGATGCCGGCGACGGCGATGGTGGCCACCAACCACTGCCGGGGGCCGAAGCGCCGGCACAGCTCCCACACCATGGCAAAGGCGGCGATGCGCAGGGGCAGCTCCCAGATGCTCGCGTAGCGGAGGTTCATGCCGTATTTCACGTTGCACATGATGAGGTAGCTCGCGACGACGAAGAGGGAGAGGAAGGCGAGGACCTTCCGGGTGCTCAGTGCGCTGTGCTCGGTGCCCAGCGGGGCATCCTTTGCGTCTGCGGTGTCCAACTGAGGACTGAGCACTGAGGGCTGGGCACTGGGAACCGAGCACTGAACCCGAAAGAACGCGCCAAGCGCGAGGCACACGACGATGGGGCTCATGGCGAGGAGGTCGATGAGGTAGCGGTGCCACGGTCCGTCGCCGGTGAGGCGGGCGTAGGCGAGGTCCTGCGCCTTCATCACCAGCGTGCGATAGACTTCGATGAAGGGCCCGATGCCGCCGGCCATGGTGACGAGCAGCGCGACGCCGAGCAGCGGCCCGGCGATGCTGAGGAGGACGAACCGCCGCGTGACGGTGCCGAATTTCAGCCAGCGGTTCGAGAGGACAGCGGCGGTGAGCGCGCAATAGACGAAGAAGGCGTTCTCCTTCGTCATGACCATGAGGGCGAGGCAGGCGGTGTGGGCGGCGAGCCAGGGGACGCTGGCGGGATTGCGCAGGCACTCCCACGTGGTCCACAGGCACATGACGGCCCAGAAGGTGAAGAAGCCATCGATGAGCGCGTGCTGGCTGAAGTGGATCTGGAGCGGGTCGCACGCCATGAGGGCGAGCACGCCGAGCCCCGCGCCGCGCCCGAGCATGCGCCACGCGCAGAGCCCGCCGGCGAGCATGAGGAGCATGGAGAAGAGGCACGAGACGCGGTGGAGCGAGGCGAGCGCGGGGTCGCGGTGGTCGGCGTCGCGGGACCGGTCGTCCTCCACGGGCGGCTTCTGCATTTCCGCGAGCGAGAGTGGCGGCTGCGCGCCGAACTGCACGCATTTCCACAGCCACGAGGTGTAGATGTAGAGGAAGCGCGTGGGCGGCAGCTCGCATTCCGCGCCGGGCTTGGCCTGCGTCTGGAGGAAGAAGTCCACGAGCGCAGGCATGGCGGCGGCGCCGGTGCCGTTGATGGTGAGGCCGTAGCCCTTCATCGAGTGGTCCTGCTGGAAGGCGCCGACGGTCTGCCTGCCGCCGTCCATCATGTTCACGTAGCGGCGGTAGAGGACTTCGTCGAAGCCCGTGCGGCGGAAGGAGGCGGAGTCCGCGTAGCGGATGCCGATGCCGGCGGCGGCGATGAGCAGGAAGAGGATCCAGAAGATGGGCGCGGTGAGGACGGGCGGTCGCGCGCCGGGCTGTGCAGGTGCGTTCATGGTTGGGCTGATGCGGGCCTTTCTAAGCAGGCGTTGCGCCAGAGCAAGGCGGGCGTGGGCCGGCGCAATTCCACGCTCGCCGTTTCCGGTGCCCGCTGCTCTACATCGCGCCCAGCCAGAACGTCCCTTGCCTTTCAAACGCCACATCCTCCCCTGCCTGCTGGCGGGGCTGATCGCCGCATTCCTCCTGCAGGTGCGGCCATTCTCGCCCGCGGAACCGTTCCGGCTCGTGGTCCCGCTCCGCTCGGACACCGCGGGGCGCGCCAGCATTTTTCTGCGCAGCGTGAACAACGCCGTGTGGCCGGACACCGGCACCGTCGCGGTGGCAAAAGGCGCGCAGGTGCTCTCCTTCCGCCTGCCGGATACGGCGCAGGGGGCATTCTCCGCCCCCGCGAAACCGCAGGATGCCATCCGGGCGATCCGGCTGAATCCCAACGACCACGCCGGTCGCGTGGAGGTCGGGGAAATGAGGATCGTCGGGCCGGACGACGAGACGATTGTGATCTTCCCGCCGCAGGCGTTCTCGCCGTCGCGGAAGGATCTCGGACTGAGCGTGGCGGCCGACCGCGTGGTGTTCACGGGTGGTCCGGATGCGGGCATCTTTGTCGTCCCGAAAACGCCGCTCCCGCTCGTGCGGCGCACGCTTCCCTTCGAGCCGGCGACCACGGCGCTGCAGTTCGCAGGCGCCGCACTCGCGATGCTGCTCGCCCTCGTGCTCGCGGGGCGCGTCTCCCCCGCCGCACGGGGTCGCATCGCCGGCGCGCTGGCAAAGTTCCGCGATGATCAGGCGGCGTGGCCGGGGATGACCATCTTCGCGGCCGCCGTGCTGGCGACGGTGCTGAGCTGTTACCCGGTCGTCTTCTGCGGGAAGAGCTTCGTCTCGCCCAACAACGGCGCGACCATGCTCTACGATGATTTCCCGACGGTCCCGCAGGCGCCGCAGGAAGCCATCGAGGCTGGCCGCGGCTCCGATCTCGGTGCGACCATGTGGGCGCACCTTCCGTATTCCGTGGTGCAGCACCGGTCGGTGTTCCGGGACGGGGAGCTGCCGCTTTGGAACCGCTACAGCTACTGCGGCCTGCCGCTGCTCGGGCAGGGCCAGTCCATGCTCGGCGACCCGCTGCACTGGATCCCGGTCGCCGCGGGCGGCGCGGCGTGGGCGTGGGATGTGAAGTTCTGCGTCGCCAAGCTGCTCTTCAGCCTCGGGGTGGGTCTGCTGGCCTTCCACGCGACGCGCCGGGTGTGGCTCTCCGTGCTGCTGGCGCTGTCCTCCTCGTTCATCGGGTTCTTCGCGTTCCGGTTCAACCACTGCGCGTTCTTCAGCCTGAGCTACGCGCCGTGGGTGCTGCTGTGCTGGCTGCGCGCGGCGCAGTCCGCGGCGCGGGTGTGGCCGTGGGCGCTGGCGCTGGCGGCGGCGAACTTCTGGGAGCTCAGCAGCGGCACGGCGAAGGAGGCGGCGATGCTCATCGCGGGGCTGAACTTCACCGGCGGCCTGCTGGTGCTCACCGCGCGGATGCACTTGCGCGAGCGGCTGCGGCGGCTCGCGCTCATGGGGCTGGGCCTGGTGATCTTCATGCTGCTGGCCGCGCCGCACTGGATGCTCTTCCTCGACGCGCTCAGGCAGGCGTGGACGGCTTACGAGTCTCAAGACATCTCGCAACTGCGGCCGGGCGTGCTGCTGGGTATTTTCGACGACCTGTTTCTGAGCCAGACCGCCGCCAACGAGAAGCTGCTCGGCCCGAGCGTGAACTTCCTCGTGCTGCTGGGCTGCCTTTGGGCCGGCGTGAACTTGCGCGGACTGCTGCGCGAACCTGTTTTCCGTGCGGTGCTGCTCGGCGCGCTGCCGCCGGCGGCGATGGTGTTCGGGGTCGTGCCGCCCGCGGTGATCGCGCGGCTGCCATTCCTCGCCAACATCAGCCACGTGGACAACACGTTCACCTGTGTGCTGGTCATCCACCTGTTCGTCATCGCCGCATTCGGACTGCGGTCGCTGTGGGACGGCGCAGCGGGGGCACGGATGCGCGCCGACGCGGTGATCGCCGCAATCCTCCTCCTGCTGCTGGCCGCGCTCTTCCTCGTGCATTTTCAGACCGGCGGGTTCGGAAAGATGAGCACCTTTTTCCGGGCTTATGCGATCGCGCTCGGCGTGGCCGTGCTCTCGCTGCCGTGGATTGTGCGCCAGTGGCGGACGCGCCCGTGCGCAGAACCGGTGGTGTTCGGCGCGCTGTGCATTTTCCTGATCCATTTCCGCCACGGGCTCTGGGTGGCGACGAAATTCGACTCCTACGTCACCAATCCCCGCACACGCGCGGACCTTGCCGCGCCGTCGCCGGCTTGTTTGGAAGTCGCCGCGTCATTCGCCCGCGATGGCGGGCCGCAGCGGGTGGCCGGCCTTGGCGGGGTGCTCGTGCCGGGTTTCAATGCGGTGCTGGGATTGGAGCACTTCAATGGCGCCGATGCCGTGGTGAACCGCTGGCAGCGCGAGTTGATCGAGAAGTCGGGAATCTCGATCCAGTGGCTGTGGCGCTGCATGATGATGCGCGGAGATTTTCCGCGGGCCAGGGCCATCGGCGATGTGTGGAATGTGGGCTGGTATCTCGGGACGCCCTCCGAGCAGCCGCGGAAAGTGGACGGCCTCGTCCTGTCGGCCACGCTGGATCTGGACCTCTACAAAAGCCCGACCGTCTGGCCCCGCGCGTTCTTTGCAGACCGCCTTGTGGAGTGCTCATCGCTGGACCAATTCGTCCACTTGGTCGGCGCGGCGAATGGAACGCCGTTCGCGGCTTTGGTTCCGGAAGCGTCCGCCCGAGATGCGCAACCCCCTGCGAAATCGGGCGCCGCAGTCCCGCCCGCTGCGAGCGCGGCTTCGCTGGAGGGCCGGATCATCGTCCCCGCAGACGGATACCGCCTCACGGAGAACACGACGACTTTCACCATCCACGCGCCGATGCCCGGTGTCGCCGTTCTCGGGAATTCCTATGAGCGCGGCAACTGGCGCGTGACGCTCGACGGGAAACCGGCGGACTATTTCCGTGTGAACCAAGCGTTTCTCGGCGTGCAGATCCCGGAGGCCGGAACGCATGTCCTCCATTTCAAGTATTGGCCGCGGCTGCTGACGCCTGCATTATGGGCCGCGCTGTCCGGGCTGCTCATTGCCGCGGCCACCGCTGTCGCTGGAATGTGCTCGCGCTCCGTGCGTCCGGCCGGTGCCGCTGCAGCTGTTCCGCCGGACGCCGAGAACGCCGCGGCCAACGCAGCCTCCAAAAACTGATTTTCAACCGAATGGATCCCACCACCACCACACCACCACGGCCGCCGCTCCGCAACCAATGCGGCATCTGCGGCAGCGACCGCCTCTCCTACTCCTTCTCGCACCAGTCCTACCGTGTGATGCGCTGCGAGTGCTGCTCGCTGATGTTTCTAAACCCGCAGCCCAGCAACGAGGAGCTGGGGAGAATTTACACCGAGTGCTATTTCCTCGGGCATGACTCCGACGAGGGAAGGCGCACCGTCAGCGACCTGAAGCGCGCCACTGCGCGGCAATATCTCGCCGAGCTCGCGCGCTACAACGGGCCGCACACGGGCCGGATGCTCGAGGTCGGCTGCGGCAGCGGCGACTTCCTCTGCGAGGCGGAGGAGGCGGGCTACGACGTGCTCGGAGTGGAATATTCCGCGGACGCCTGCGCGAATGCCGGCAGGCGCCTGAAGCGGGGCCGCGTGGTGCAGGGTGAGCTTGCCGACGTGAAGCTCCCCGATTCGCACTTCGACGTCTGCGTGCTCAACGACGTCATCGAGCACGTCCGTGATCCCCTCGCCTTCCTGCGCGAAGTCCGGCGTGTCCTGCGCCCCGGCGGCGCGCTTTTCATCGCCACGCCGTGCCTTGATTCATGGAGCGCGCGCTGGATGAAGGAGCGCTGGATGGAGTGGAAACCCGAGCACCTCACCTACTTCAACAAGGCGAACATCCAGACCGCGCTGCTGAAGGCCGGATTCGAGCAGGTGCTCGTGCAACCCGGCTGGAAGATCCTCAGCTTCGACTACGTGCTGGCTCACTTCGAAAAATTCCCCGTTCCGTTCTTCACACGCGCGCTCCGGATGCTGGGAAAGATGCTCCCGGAATCCACACGGGCGAAGCAGCGCCGCATCGTCGCGAGCGGAATGATGGTTTTCGCGCACAAGGCCGCCGAGGTGCGCGAGCGCCTGTCGGTCGTGGTCCCGGCGTTCAACGAGGCGGGCACCATCCGGCAGATGCTGCAGGCGCTCGTCGCGAAGGAGGTGGCCGGTGTGGAGATCGAGATCATCATCGTCGAGAGCAACTCCACGGACGGCACGCGCGAGATCGTGCGGGAATTCGCCTCCCATCCGCGCGTGAAGATCATCCTCGAGGAGCGCCCGCGCGGGAAGGGCCACGCTGTCCGCGCCGGCCTCGCGGCGGCCACGGGCATGTATGTGCTCATCCAGGATGCCGACCTTGAATACGACATGGAGGATTACGACTCGCTCGTGCGGCCGCTCGCCAGCGGGCGGCAGGCATTCGTCCTCGGCGCGAGGCACGGAGGGCGCAACCTGTGGAAGATGCGCCAGTTCACCGGCCAGCGCGGCCTCAGCTCGTTCCTGAATTTCGGCCACTGGTTCTTCACCTCGCTCATCAACTGGCTCTTCTGGAAGCGCCTCCGCGACCCGTTCACGATGTTCAAGGTCTTCCGCCGCGACTGCCTCCACGGCCTGCGCTTCGAGTGCAACCGCTTCGACTTCGACTACGAGCTGCTCATCCGCCTCATGCAGAAGGGCTACACGCCCGTCGAGATTCCTGTGAACTACCGCTCGCGCTCCTTCCACGAGGGAAAAAAGGTCTCCATGTGGCGCGACCCGCTCTCGTGGCTGGCCGCGCTCGCCCGCCTCCGCTTTTCCAAAGTGGACACCATGGCGGAGGTCGAGCGCCAGCGCACCGAACGCAAGTCCGCCGTCTAGTCCCATAGCCTGAGCGCTTGCGCCCCACCGGCGGCGCGCATAAATCCCCGACCCAAATTCATGCGAGTTTTTGTCACCGGCGCAGCCGGCTTCATCGGTAGCAATGTCGTGGATCGCCTCCTGCGCGACGGGGACGACGTGATCGGCTGGGACAATTTTTCCACCGGGCAGGAGTCGTTTCTTTCGGAGGCCGCCGGCCATCCGAAATTTCAGATGGTGCGCGGCGACAACCTCGACGCGGACGCGCTGACGAGGGCGATGGCGGGATGTGAATTCGTCATCCACCTCGCGGCGAATGCGGACGTGCGCTTTGGCACCGAGCATCCGTCGAAGGATCTGCAGCAGAACACGATCGCGACCTTCAACGTGCTCGAGGCGATGCGCGCGAACGGGATCCAGCGCATCGCGTTCTCCTCCACCGGCTCCGTGTATGGCGAGGCGCCCGTGATCCCGACGCCGGAGGATGCGCCGTTCCCGATTCAGACTTCGCTTTACGGCGCGTCGAAGGTCGCGGGCGAAAACCTCATCCAGGCATATTGCGAGGGCTTCGGTTTCGAGGGTTACATCTTCCGTTTCGTGTCCATCCTCGGTGAACGCTACACGCACGGCCATGTGTTCGACTTCTACAAGCAGCTCCTCGAACACCCCGGCCGCCTGCGCGTGCTCGGCGACGGCACCCAGCGCAAATCGTATCTCCACATCCATGACTGCGTGGATGCGATTCTGCACGTGACGGCGCGGCGCACGGCGGAAAGGGCAAAGCACCGCGTGCAAATCTACAATCTCGGCACGGCGGAGTATTGCCGCGTGACTGACTCGATCGGCTGGATCTGCGCGCACCTCGGGCTGAAGCCGGAGCTGGAATTCACCGGCGGCGAGCGCGGCTGGATCGGCGACAACCCGTTCATCTTCCTCGACACGGCAAAAATCCGCGCGACCGGCTGGCAGCCGAAGCTCTCCATCGAGCAGGGCATCGTGCGCACGGTGGAGTGGCTCCAGCGAAACCAATGGGTGCTTTCGAGCCGATGAGAATCGCCGTCGCCGGCCTCTGGCATCTCGGGTGCGTGACCGCCGCCTCGTGTGCAAAGCACTTCGATGTCAGGGCGCTCGACGACGACACGCGGAACATCGCGGCGCTTCGCGAGGGAAAGCTGCCGATTTTCGAGCCCGGCCTCGCGGAGCTGACGCAGGACGGACTGCGCAGCGGACGATTGCATTTCACGTCCGACGCGAAAGCCGCCTGCGCCGATGCTGCGGTAATCTGGATCACCTTCGACACCCCGGTGAACGACGACGACGTGCCGGATGCCGAGTTTGTGCTCGCACACGTCCGCGGGCTGGTGCCGCTCGCGGAGGACGACGCGATTTTCCTCATCTCCTCGCAGATGCCCGCGGGCACCTGCCGCAGGCTCGAGGCGGAGTTTCCCGGCAGACACTTCGCGTATTCACCGGAGAATCTGCGGCTGGGCGGCGCGCTGAAAGTCTTCAACGAGCCGGAGCGCATCGTCGCCGGTTGTCGCACGGAGAAGGTCCGCGCACTGCTTGCCGAGCTGTTCCGTCCATTCTGCGCGAACGTGATCTGGATGAGCCCCGAGTCCGCGGAGATGACGAAGCACGCGCTGAATTCGTTCCTCGCGCTTTCGGTCACTTTTGCGAACGAGATCGCGCGGCTTTGTGAGCTCACGGGCGCGGATGCGAAGGAAGTCGAGGCCGGGCTGAAGAGCGATGTTCGCATCGGCCCGCGCGCATACCTCGGGCCGGGTGCGGCGTTCGCGGGCGGCACGCTCGCACGTGATGTCGTCGCGCTCACGCAGCTCGCCGCGAATCGCGGCGAACCACTCGCGCTGATTCCCGCGATCAAACAGAGCAACGACCGGCACAAGGGCTGGGCGTTGAGCCGGTTGAAGGACGAGCTTGGAACGCTGCGCGATGTCACCGTCGCGCTGCTCGGGCTCACTTACAAGGCGGGCACCGACACGCTGCGGCGCAGCCAGGCAGTCGAGCTGTGCGAGCGCCTGCTAGCGGAGGGCTGCAAGATGCGCGCATTCGATCCTGCGGTGAAGCAACTGCCTGCGTCGCTCGCGGGAGCTGTGATGTCGCCGAACGCTCGCGGCGCGCTCGCAGGAGCGGACGCAGCGGTGATTTGCACCGAATGGCCGGAGTTCAAGGCGCTGCCGTGGGCGGATCTGCTCGCGGCGATGCGGCGGCCGCTGGTTTTTGACGCGAACCGTTTTGTGAAATCTTCGCTGCCAGAAATGCCGGCGCTCCGCTACTTCTCCGTGGGAAAGACGACATGAAACTCGCAGGACTCAACGCACTCATCACCGGCGGAAGCCAGGGTTTGGGCCGTGCGATCGCGGAGGCGTTCGTGCGCGAGGGCGCGAGCGTGATGCTCTGTGCGCGAGACGCAAACCTGCTCGACGGCACGCGCGCGGAACTCGCAGTTCTCGGCGGACCCGGGCAGAAGGTGCTCGCGCATGCGTGCGATGTTTCGTCCGAGCAGCAGGTGAATGCGCTCGCGGCCGCGGCAATCGCCGAACTCGGGACGGTGAACGTGCTCGTGGCGAATGCCGGCGTGTATGGCCCGCTCGGTCCGACGGAGTCTGTGCCGCTCGACGAGTGGAGGCGTGCGATCGAAATCAACCTCTACGGCGTGCTGCTGCCATGTCGGGCGCTCATCCCGCATTTCAAGGCCGCGGGCCGCGGAAAAATCATCATCATCTCCGGTGGCGGCGCGACGAATCCGCTGCCGAACATCAGCTCCTACGCGGCGTCAAAGGCGGCGGTGGTGCGGCTGATGGAGACGCTCTCCGAGGAGCTGAAGCCGAACCGCATTGACGTGAACGCCGTGGCGCCCGGCGCGCTGAAGACACGCATGATGCAGGAGGTTCTCGACGCAGGTCCGGAAAAGGTCGGCGCGGAGTTTTTTGCGAAGAATTTGAAATGGGCCGAGAGCGGCGCGACGCCGCCCGCGCTCGCGGCGAATCTTTGCGCCTACCTCGCGAGCGGCGAGAGCGACGGCGTGACGGGCAGGCTCATCTCCGCGCAGTGGGATCCGTGGAAGACGCTGCACGCACACAGGGACGAATTCGGCGACATCTACACGCTGCGGCGCATCGTCCCCGAGGATCGCGGAAAGAAATGGCAATGAGCACCGTGAAGTTCGCGATCATCGGCTGCGGCCTCATTGGCAGGAAGCGCGCGGCGTGTCTGCCGAAGGGTTCGCTTGCCGCTGTGTGCGATCTCGATCGGGCGCGAGCCGAGTCGCTCGCCGCGGGGTTGCCGGGCTGCCGCGCGGTGACGGATCCCGCGGAGGTCTTCAAGTCAGCGGACGTGGACGCCGTGATCATCTCCGCGGTGAACTCCGCGCTTTCCTCGCTGACTGGCGACGCGATCCGCGCGGGAAAGCACGTGCTCGTCGAGAAGCCCGTCGCATTCCGCGCGAATGAGGCGGAGTCGCTGCTCGCGATGGCTCGGGAAAATAAGGTGCTCGTGCGAGCGGGCTACAACCACCGCTTTCATCCGGCCTTCCAAAAGGCGCGGGAGATTTTGGAGTCCGGCGCGCTCGGTCCGCTGATGTTCATCCGCGCCCGCTACGGCCATGGCGGACGCGTTGGCTACGACCGTGAATGGCGCGCCGACCCGAAGCTCTCGGGTGGCGGCGAGTTGATCGACCAAGGCGTGCACCTGATTGATCTGTCGCGCTGGTTCCTCGGCGATTTCCCGTTCGTGGACGGATTTGCGACGACGTATTTCTGGGACATGCCGGTGGACGACAATGCGTTCCTGAACCTGCGCACCGCCACGAATCAGACTGCGTGGCTGCATGTGAGCTGCACGGAATGGAAGAACACGTTCTCGTTCGAGATCTACGGGCGTGATGCAAAGCTGCACATCGAGGGGCTCGGCGGCAGCTACGGCGTCGAGCGGCTCAGTTTTTACAAGATGCTGCCCGAGATGGGGCCGCCGGAGACGACGATCTTCGAGTTCCCGCGCGGTGATGAGTCGTGGCGGCTGGAGGTCGCGGCGTTCATCGAAGACATCCGGCTCGGTCGCACGCCGATCCCCGGACTTGCGGATGCGGCGGCGGCGCTGCGCGTCGTTGAGAAAATTTACCAGAAAAGCGGATACGCATGATCATCACACGTTCACCCCTGCGCATTTCACTCGGCGGCGGCGGCACGGACCTGCCGTCGTATTACGAGCAGCACACCGGCTTCCTCATCGCGGCTGCGATCGACAAATACGTTTACATCACGCTCCACCGCACCTTTGTGGACGAGCTGATCGTGAAATACTCGAAGCTCGAACGCGTGAAGACAGTGGACGAGCTGGAGCACCCGATCATCAGGGAGGCGATGAAGGTCGTGGGCGTGGATGCGCCCTATCTTGAGATGACCTCGATGGCGGACATCCCGGCGGGCACGGGGCTCGGTTCGAGCGGCAGCTTCACGACTGCGCTGCTGAAGGCGCTGCATGTTTACAAGAAGAACATCGTTCGCCCCGACGAGATCGCTGCGCAGGCATGCCAGATCGAAATCGAGAAGCTGCACGAGCCCATCGGCAAGCAGGACCAGTATATCGCGGCGGTCGGCGGTCTCACGTCGTTCCATTTTCTGCCAGGCGGGAAGGTCGAGGTGCTGCCGCTGCGGATTGACGAGGAGATTCTGTTCAATCTTGAGGACAACCTGCTGATGTTCTTCACGGGCTACACGCGCTCGGCCTCGGCGATTCTTAAGGAGCAGAACGACAAGACGCGCAGCCTCGACAAGGCGATGGTGGAGAACCTCCACTTCGTGAAGGAGCTCGGCATCAGGAGCAAGGAGGCCATCGAAACCGGCAATCTTCAGGAGTTCGCTCGGCTGATGGACGTGCACTGGCAGCGCAAGAAGGAGCGCTCCGGCGGCATGAGCAACGCGAAGATCAACGAATGGTATGACCTCGCGATGGCGAACGGCGCGCTCGGCGGAAAGCTGATCGGCGCGGGCGGCGGAGGCTTCCTGATGTTCTATGCGGAGGAGAAAACGCGGCTGCGGCACGTCATGCGCGAAGCGGGGCTCCCGGAGGTCCGCTTCCGGTTCGACTTCGAGGGGACAAAGCAGGTGATCTGATTTTTCCTCCCTCCCGCGAAGCGAAGATTCCGACAGTTTTTTTCCGCTCGGGAATTAAATCCGCTAGAACGATCTGCCCAAAGCAGCCCAGCCCATGAAATCTCTCAGCGATCTCCGTGTTAAGATTTTCGCCGACGGCGCCGACCTCGCCGGCATGCTCCAGCTCTACGCTAATCCGCTCATCAAGGGAATGACGACAAACCCGACGCTGATGAACAAGAGCGGCATCCGGGACTACGAGGGCTTTGCGAAGGATGTGCTCCGGACGGTGAAGGACAAGCCGGTGTCATTCGAGGTTTTCTCCGACGATTTTGCCGAGATGCGCCGGCAGGCGCTGAAAATAGCGGCGTGGCAGGAGAATGTGTTCGTCAAAATTCCCGTGATGAACCCGGCCGGTGCCGCGGCGTATGACCTCATCCGCGATCTCGCGCGGGAGGGTGTGCGGCTCAATGTCACGGCGATCCTCACCCTCGACCAAGTCCGCTCTGTCGCTGCGGCGCTGAACCCGGCGGTGCCGTCCGTGGTATCCGTCTTCGCGGGGCGCATCGCGGATACCGGGCGGGATCCGGCTGCGATCATGCGCGAGTCGCTCGAAACCCTGAAGCCGCTGCCAAAGGCGGAGCTCCTGTGGGCGAGCGTCCGCGAGGTGCTGAACATTTTCCAGGCCGACGACTGCGGCACTCACATCGTGACCGTGCAGCACGACATCCTCGCGAAGGCGATCAAGATGGCCGGCATGGATCTCGCGGCGCTGTCGCTCGACACGGTGCGCATGTTCGACAAGGACGCGAAGTCGGCCGGCTTCGCGCTCTGACCCTGATTCCGGGAGGGCGGAGCGAAGGACTTCAGGCTGCGGACATGGCCCTGCCCCTGCGGCGTGCCGTGATCAGGCCGCGCTTTGGCGCGAAAAGCAGCGCGAGCACGAAGAGGAGCGCCTGCACGAGCACCATGCAGGCGGCGGTGGAGGCGTTGATGAAGAAGCTCACATAGACGCCCGCCACGGCGGAGAGGACGGCGCTGGCGGTGGCGACGGCCATCATGCGGCTGAAGCGCTCCGTGAGGAGGAAGCCGATGCAGCCGGGCGTGACCAGCATCGCGATGACGAGGATGATCCCGACTGCCTTCAGCGATGTGACGACGGTTGCGGCAAGGAGGGAGAGCAGGAGGTAGTAGAGGAGATTCGTGCGCAGACCGATGGAGCGCGCGTGTCCGGGGTCGAAGCAGAACAGCAGCAGGTCGCGCCGCAGCGCGAGCACCACGGCGAGTGTGATGCCGCCAACGGCGAAAATTTCCAGCAGGTCGCGCCGCTCGATGCCGAGGATGTTGCCGAAGAGGATGTGGTCGAGGTGCAGGTCGGTTTTGATTTTCGTGAAGATGACGAGGCCGAACGCGAACAGCCCCGTGAACACCACGCCCATGACGGTGTCCTCCTTCAGGCGCGTCTGTGCCTTCACGTAGCCGGTGGCCACGGCGCAGAACAGCCCAGAGGCAAACGCGCCGGCCGCGAGCGGCGCACCAATCGCATAGGCGATGACGATGCCGGGCAGCACCGCGTGTGAAATGGCGTCGCCCATGAGCGACCAGCCCTTGAGCACTAGGTAGCACGAGAGCACCGCGCAGACCGTGGCGACAAATGCGCCCGCGATCATGGCCTCGACCATGAACTGAAACTGAAAGGGCTCCAGCAGGCGCTCGCTCATGAGGCGGCCCGGCGGAGCCGCCGTGTGGCGAGCAGGCCATGCTTTGGCGCAAAGACGAGCGCGAGGACGAAGATCGCGCTCTGCAAAGTCACGATGCAGCCGCCGGTCGAGCCGTCGAAGTAGTAGCTCGCATACGCGCCGGCGAGCGAGCTGCACACGCCCATCGTGGTCGCAATGCCGAGCATCCGGCTGAATCGGTCCGTGAGCAGGTAGGCGGTCGCGCCGGGTGTGACGAGCATCGCTACGACGAGGCACGCGCCGACGGTCTGGAGCGCGGCGACCGCGGTGGCGGAGAGTAGGGTGAGCAGCGTGTAGTGGAGAAAGCGGACGTTCAGGCCGAGTGCGCGGGCCTGGTTCGGGTCGAAGCAGAAGAGCAGCAGGTCGCGCCATTTCAGCCCGAGCACGGCGAGCGTGACGGCGGAGATGACGACCACCTGCCAGATGTCGGGATCGGAGATGCCGAGGATGTTGCCGAAGACGATGGTGCGAAGATCCACGCTGCTCGGGTTCATCGAAATGAGCAGCAGCCCGAGCGCGAAGAAGGAAGTGAAGACGACGCCGATGACCGCGTCCTCGCGCAGCGCGGTCTTCGTCTTCACGAAACCCATGCCCGCCGCCGCGAGCAGCCCGGTGAGAAAAGCGCCCGCTGCGAACGGCAGCCCGGCGATGTAGGCCACGGCCACGCCCGGCACGACCGAGTGCGAGAGCGCGTCGCCCATGAGCGACCAGCCTTTCAGCGTGACGAAGCACGAGAGGAACGCGCACACGCCGCCGATGAGGCCGCTCACGAGGATGGCCTTCACCATGTATTCGTAGTGGAACGGCGTGAGCAGCCAGTCGAGCGCGGCGGTCATTTGTCGTCGGGCTCCTCGGCGCGCTCGGCGATGACTTTCTCGTGCTCGCTGCGCCGGCTGTATTCGAGGTGGCCGCCCTTGCCGAAGACGAGCGGGCGTTCGTCGTCGGTGAGAAGCGTGACCGCCTGGCCGTCGTGTCTTTGGATCGTGGACTCGTCGAAGCGGAAGTGCCTCAGCACACCGCCGAACGCCCGCGAGAGATTCTCCTCGGTGAAGACCTCGGCCGTCGGCCCATAGGCGAGCACGGTGCGGTTGATGAGCACCACGTGGTCGCAGAACTCCGGGACGGAGCCGAGGTTGTGCGTGGAGACGAGCATGAGGTGCCCCGCGGCGCGCAGTTCGCGCAGCAGCCCGACGATGGCTTCCTCGGTCTTCACGTCCACGCCGGTGAAGGGCTCATCCAGCAGGATCACGCGGGCGCGCTGGGCGAGCGCGCGCGCGAGGAAGACGCGCTTTTTCTGCCCTCCGGAAAGCTCGCCAATCTGCCGGTTGCGGAACTCGACCATGCCGACGCGCGCAAGGCTCTCCTCGGCCACGCGGCGGTCCTCCGCGCGCGGGATGCGCAGGAAATTCATGTAGCCGTAGCGGCCCATCATCACCACGTCCCACACGCTCACGGGGAAAGTCCAGTCCACCTCCTCGGCCTGCGGCACGTAGGCCACGAGATTGCGCCGCTGTGCCTCGCGCAGCGGGAGGCCGCCGAGGCTCACCGTCCCGCGCACCGGCTTCACGAAGCCCATCACCGCCTTGAAGAGCGTGGACTTGCCGCTGCCGTTCACGCCCACGAGCGCGCAGATCGTCCCCGCGCCGAGGCGAAACGTCGCGTCGTGCAGCGCGACGTTGCCGTTCGGGTAGGCGACCGTCACATCGCGGACATCCATGGAAAGCGGTTCGCTCATGGGTTGATGAAGCCTTTCACGATGGTCTCGGCGTTGTGCTCGAGCAGGCGCAGATACGTCGGGGCGGGGCCTTTGCCGTCGGTCAGTGAGTCCACGTAAAGCACGCCGCCGTAGCGCGCGCCTGTTTCCTTGGCGACCTGCCGCGCGGGCTTGTCGCTCACGGTGCTCTCGCTGAAGACGACCGGGATTTTGTTCGCGCGCACGCCGTCGATGACCTTCTGCACCTGCTGCGGTGTGCCCTGCTGGTCGGCGTTCACCGCCCAGAGGAAAAGCTCCCTCATTCCAAAATTCCGCGCGAGGTAGGGGAACGCGCCCTCGCTCGTGACCAGCCAGCGCTGCTCCGCTGGGATGCGTGCGAGCTGCGTGGCCATCGCGTCCTCGATCGCCCTGAACTTCGCAGTGTATGCCGCGGCGTTGGCGTTGTAGGTCGCCGCGTTCGCCGGATCCATTTTCACGAACGCCTTTCGGATGTTCTCGACGTAGATCGCCGCGTTCTTCAGCGACATCCACGCGTGCGGGTTCGGCTTCCCCGTGTATGGGCCCTCCTCGATCCCGAGGGGCTCGATGCCCTTGGTGAGCACCGCGCCGGGGACGTTGCGCAGGTTGCGGAAGAATTTCTCAAACCAACGCTCGAGGTTCAGCCCATTCCAGAGCACGAGGTCGGCGCGCTGTGCCTTCACGATGTCCTGAGGCGTCGGCTCGTAGCCGTGGATTTCCGCGCCGGGCTTTGTGATGGATTCGACTGTGGCTGCATCGCCTGCGACATTCTGCGCCATGTCGGCGATGATGGTGAACGTGGTTACGACGCGCTTCTTCGCGGCCCACGAAGAGGCGGCGGAAAGGAGCAGTGAGAGAGCGATGCAGGCGATGCTTTTCATGAATCAGAAGCGGATGGAGATGCCGGTGAACGGCTGGAAGTCCGGGGCGGACTTGGTGAGCCCGAAGTTGCAGCCGAAGTCGAACTGCACATCATCGGTGATGGCGTAGGTGAAGCCGATGTCCGCCTGAGCCTGCCACTCGAAGCCGGGTGCATTGCCGACCACGCTGAAGAACTCGACGTAGCCGCCAAGCTTGCCCGCGATGTCGTGGCTGAACGTGAGCGAGTTCACCCATTCCGCGTCGTGTCCGCCCGCGCCGTTGCTCACAAAGTCCACCTCGGTCATCAGCCCCATGCCCCAGCCACCCGGCAGTTCGACGGCCATCGGGACGATGATGCCGCCTTCGACCCTGCCGTTGCGCACGCTGGAGGCGGAGAGCGGGAGCTTCACGAAAGGCATGACTGAGAGCGCGGTGCGGCCGCCGTCGTTGCCCCAGAGGTTCATCTTGAGCCGCGCGGTGATGTCGCCAAAGCCGGCCGCGCGGCCAGCGGGATTTGCCGTGCGCTCGTGGACGTAATTGTCGAGGACGATCTGCGCGTCCACGTTGTTGAGGAGGCCGGCCTTCAGGTTGATGGGGGCCACATTCCACGAAGTCGTGCGCACGCCGTCCCCGCTCCGGCGGTCGCGGGTGAACTTGAAGAAATCCATCTCGATCTGAAAGTGTCCGGCATCGACCGTGTAGGCGCTCTCGGTCTGGTCCGGGCGGTCTGTGCTCATCCCGCGCATCAGGTCGCGGGGAGTCGGGTTGAGGAGGTGGAAGGCGCTCTTGTCCGTGCTGTTCCGGCCCGCCGGTTCGCCGGCGGAGACGGGCGACCCGAGGAGCAGGCCGGCGAGAAGCAGGGAGCGGCGGGCATTCATGCGGATACAGGGAGCCGACGGGGGCGCAGGAATCAACAACAAAATTAGGTGTGGCTAAGTTTGTTGTGTCAGGCAGAGAAAATTGCCCGGTGTGAACAGGCTGCTTGACGCCCGGCATCCGGCGCGCGCACCGTGCGGCCCATGCCCGCGAAGTCGAAAGCGAAAGCCGCCCCCCGAAGTTCCGTCGCCGTCGAGGATTACCTGGAGCGCATTTTGGAGCTCATCAACACCAAGGGCTATTGCTGAAATACGAGCGCTACCGCGGGATGGCGCTGACGGCCTCCGGGGAGGCGCTGGCGAAGAACATCACGCGGCGACACCAGATTCTCACCGATTTTCTCCGGCTCTTCGGCCTCGACGAGGAGCTGATTTACCACGACGTGGAGGGCATGGAGCACCACATCAGCCCGCCGACGCTGAATGCGATCGAGGCGCTGACGGCACAGCTCCGCCGGCAGCCCGCGCTGCTCGCACGCGTGAAGCAATAGTGGTTCGGCTGGTGGTTGATTTGCCGCAGGCATTCCGCTAGAGCGCCTGCGCATGAAATTGATCCAACTCGCGGGCGCCCTGCTCCTGCTTCCCTTCCTCTCCGGCTGCGCGTCCACCGTGGGACCGAGCCCGAACCAGACGAACAAGGCGCGGGCCGCGATGCTGGAGGAGATCAAGACGGAGCCGCGCGACGCCTATTTCGTGGGGCGCCGCTATTACAAGACGGAATACAAGTTCTGGGGCTTCGTGCGCGCATCGGGGCACCCGTGGAGCGAGGCGAAGCTGGTGATGCTGAACGAGAACCAGAGGCTCGCGCCCGACCGTGCCGCTGGAAAGATCGGATCGGACAACAACTACGAATACAAGCTGAGTGGCAGCTTCACAGGGCAGACGGTGTATGAGCCGGCGAGCAATGGCTTCTATCCGGAATTCATGCTCCGCGGCGCCGACCTGCGGACGGCGACGCCAGCTCCGATTTACCGCGAGGCGGGCGCGACGGATCCGGAGAGGCGCATCATCGCAAAGCCCTACTGAGGCGCATTTTCCGGCGCCAAAGTCCGCGCCTAATGGGGCACGGACGGCGGCAGTGGCGGCGGGGCGACGTTCTCCGCGGGTGCGGTGAGCGGGATCTGCTCTCCGAGGAGCACCTCGAAGACGTGGTTGATCAGCGCGCGGTAGTGCTGCTGAACGATCGCGTCGGGCGACTCCTTTTGCAGAGTGAGAAAATCGGCGTAGTCCTCCTGGAGCTTCAGCGCGAGAAGCGTGCGGAGCTGCGTGACAGCATCGGGGGTGGCATCGGAGCCGGCGGACATCGCGAGCGCGCGGGCCTCGCTGTCGGTGGTCAGTTCCTCGACGCGCGCGTTCAGCTCGGTGACGCGCGCCTCGAGCTGGATGACGAGGCGCTTCAGCTCGTCGGGGCTGAGGTTGGCCTCCTCGTGCGAGAGAATCGGCCGGTCGGCGCGCGCCTTCGCGCCCTCGTTTTCTGCGCGGCGGAGGCGGCTCTGCGCGGTGGCGAGATCGTTGCGCAGGCCGGAGACGTAGGATTCAAGCTGCTTGAGGATGGCGCCGAAGTTGCCGCCAGACTGCCCGCGCTCCTGTTCGCGTGAAATGTATGCGGGGCGCTCCTTGCGCTCCTTGCGGCCGCGCTTGCGGCGCCCGCCGCTTTCCTCGGCAACCGGTTCCGCGTCCGCATCGCCCTCGTCGTCCTGATCTTCGTCCTCGTCGTCATCCTCGCTTTCGGCGTCGATTGCATCGAGTCGTGCGATTTTCTCGGCCTCGCGCCACGCGGCGATTTCCTGGTTCACGGCTTCGACAGCGGCGGGATCCTCGCTTTCAGCCGCGGCGCGCAGTTTCTCCTGAAGCTCGGCGGGCAGCGGCGTCTCGGCATCCTCGACCGGTGCTGCCGGCTCATCCGCAGGGGCCTCGGCCTGGCCGGAGCCGCGTTCAGGTTTCAACGCGTTCGCGATGGCTTCCGGCAGCTCGGCGACTTCCTTGCGCAGGGCGGACTGCCATTTGCCGCTCCAGCGGCCGACCGCGCGGGCGACCATGGCGACGAGGTTTTCGTGCAGCGATCCCAGCCGTGCGCCCGCGTAGCGGAGGACGCTGAGCTGAGTGATGGGCGCGTTGTTGACGTTGAATGTCGAAAACACGACGGCGGACAGAATCGCATGGGCGTCTTCGTCGGGAAGGTCGGCGAGCGCGAGCTGGAGCACCCACGGTTTGCCGCGGCCGATGAAGACGTTGCCAATGAGCTTTGAATGCTCGGGTTTCAGCGTGCCGGTTTCCGCGTTCCACATGCTGCGGCAGGTGGCGGCGGCGACTTTCACGCCCTCTGCGGGCTCTACTCGGGCGAGCGAGCGGGCCATGCTCAGGCGGAGGCGGAAGCCGTTGTCGGTGTCCATCTTCGCGAGGCCGTCGAGCACGGTGGCGCGGGACTCGGGCGGAAGGTCTTTCCACGCGTTCTCGATCGCGCGCACACCGAGGATCCACGGGAGCTGTGGCATCGCTGCGAGTGCGGTGGAAATGCCTTCACCCCCCTCCACGAGGCAGGTGTGCATCAGCTTCGTCGCACGGTCTTCATCGGCGGGCGAGAGGCGGTTCGTATTGCCGCCCTGTGCAAGCGCGGCGAGCGCAGCGCGGGGATCGCCGACCGGCTGCGCGGCGTCGGCCGGAGGCGCATCGGATGGGGATGGTGCGGTCTCCGCGGCAGGTGCAGGTGTGGAGCTCCGGGTGATATCAGCGGGAGGCGGCGTGGCCGGGGCTGCGGCCGGCTCAGGTTCCTTGCGGCCGGCAGCGGCGGCATTGATATCGGCGAGGGCGAGATTCACCGGCTCGGAACTCGGTGAAGGGTTTTTGTCGGAGGCCATGGTTTTGGAAAATCGGGCCTATCAATGGCGGCGCGCCCACGTGTGGCGAGAGATTTTTTCCGGACCGGAAAAGTCGCCGTGCTTTTCTCTTTCCCACGCGCCCCCAGCGTCCTACTTCCAGCGGCGTCCACTTTTCCTAAAACCGAACCCTACCCAGCCATGGCCAAGACGACCGCAGCACCCGCCGAAGAGAACAAGGTGATCGCCGCACGGAACAAGAATCTCGAGATGGTCCTCCAGACCATCGCGAAGGAATACGGCGACGGCGCCATCATGCGACTCGGCGAGAGCACGCAGATGGACGTGGAGACAATCCCGACGGGGAACATCCTCATCGACCGCGCACTCGGCTGCGGCGGCCTGCCGCGCGGGCGCGTGGTGGAGATTTTCGGCCCGGAAAGCTCGGGCAAGACGACGCTCACGCTCACCGCCATCGCGCAGGCTCAGAAGCGCGGCGGCCTCGCGGCGTTCATCGACGTGGAGCACGCGCTCGACCCGCAGTATGCGAAGAAGCTCGGTGTCAACCTCGACGACCTGCTGGTCTCCCAGCCGAGCAGCGGCGAGGAGGCGCTGCGCATCTGCGAGACGCTCGTCCGCTCGAACGCTCTCGACATCATCGTGCTGGACTCCGTCGCCGCGCTCGTGACGAAGCAGGAGCTCGAGGGCGAGATCGGCGACAGCACCGTGGGCGCGCAGGCCCGGCTGATGAGCGCGGCGCTTCGCAAGCTCACCGCGCTGATTTCGAAGGCGCGGACGATCTGCATTTTCACAAACCAAATCCGCGAGAAAATCGGCGTGATGTTCGGCAACCCCGAGACGACGCCGGGCGGCAAGGCGCTGAAATTCTACGCGAGCGTTCGCATCGATATCCGCCGCATCGGCGCCATCAAGACGCCGGACGGCGCGGTGACGGGGAACCGCACGAAGGTGAAAATCGTGAAGAACAAAGTCGCGCCGCCATTCACGGAGTGCGAGTTCGACATCATGTATAACGAGGGCATCAGCAACACCGGGTCGCTGCTCGACCTCGCGCTGGAGAAGGGCATCGTGGAGAAGCGCGGCTCGTGGCTGAGCTACAAGGGCAACCAGCTCGCGCAGGGCCGGGATGCCGCGAAGGAACTGCTGAAGACCGACGCCGCGCTCTACGACGAGCTGTATGCGGCCGTCAAAGTGAAGCTCGACGAGGAAGCCGCGGCCGCGAAATAGCCGCACGGCCCGAAATCCTTCGCGCGATGACCGGCGCGCTTGTGCCGCATGACGGGCGGTGCGTGGCGAGCCTGCGCTGGAGCGCGGATGACGGGATTTCCCTGCACAGCGCCCGGATGAGCGCGCGTGACGGGGGCTGCATGGGCGCAGTCTTCGCCGGCGAGAATGCCTCGGTCGCTGGCAGCTTGGCGGGCGCGGCGGTTTCGGGAACTTCGACTGCGGCTGCCTCCACGGCAGATGGCGGTTCCCGCACGGCGGGTGCGGACGCAGGCGCGGGTGCGAGCTTTGGCCACAGCACGTCTAGGAACTGGTTCATCAGCGCGGCGGTGAGGTCGCGCAGGGATTCCTCCGAGAGCAGCGTGTCGGCGAGGGCGCGGGCATCGGCACCGGCACTGTAGCTCGCCGTGACGTGGATTTCAAAATCGCCCGGCATCCAGCGCGGTGCAGGTTCGTCGCTGTCGAAGTGCCGCGTGAGTCGTGCGGGAAAACCTGTCGCGGTCTGCTCGCTCCAATGTCCGCGGATTGCGTTGTCGCCGAGCATCGCGGGGAGCAGCGGCACGATGATTTCGCGGTGCAGTTCGTCGTCCGGAACCGCGATGCCTGCGCTCTCCGGCACAGCGAGGAGCGCTGCGGTTTCGTCGAGCAGGCGGTGGAAGATTTCTTCGGTCGGATTTTGCGGCGAACTCATCGCGTGATGCGCGCGATTTTCCCGAGCCGCGCGCGAAAAGCAACGGCGGTCAACGTGGCACGGGCTGGGAGCCCTGCCGGCATCATCGCCGCGGGCGAGTGGCCAGGCCGGGATCCCAGTCCGGCTCGGGCCACCACGGCTTTTCGCCGAGGACGTAGGCGCCGAGGGTGTCGAGGCGGATGACCGGATTGGCGAGGATGCCGGCGACGAGTTCCTCGAGGTCGGCGAGGTTTTTTGCCTCGGCCTTTGCCTGTGCGGCGGAATCGATGCCGGCTTGCTGACGCGCCTTGAGCCGCGCTCGCAGGAGGGCGAAATGGGCGGCGGCGGATTGCTGTGCCTTTTCGCGCGCGCCCTTCAGCGCATCGCCTTTCGTCACGCTCGCGACGGACTTTTTCGCGGCGCCGGTGCACCACTTGCGCCATTCCTTTTCACCGAACTTTTCGCGGAGCTGCTGTGCACGCTCTTTGCCGAGGTTGCGATCGATTTTGTAGTGATACGGGCGCTGGCAGTGCTCGGTGAGCTTCTCCGGCGCAGGCTCGCCCTCCTCGTCGAGCAGCAGCTCGGCGACGAACTCGGGGAACCATCCGCGCACGAGGCGCAGCAGCGAGCCGCGGCGAATGGTGTCCCACTCGAATGCGGCGAGCGCCTTTTCCACGGCGGCGAGATCCACGCTCACCTGCACCAGTGCGCGGAAAATGAGCGTCGGCTTCTTCACGCCGGGCGCGTGACGCCACAGCGCCCACGCGCGGCCGCGGTCGTCCCATGCGAGCAGTTCGCGGCAGCCGTCCACGGCGGGATGGCCGGGGCGGAGGAAGTGCAACGTGAGATCCTCGATGGCGACGCTGCGGTGCACGGTGAAATGCACGGCAAACATCGCGGCGAGCGCGTCGAGCTTGTCGGCGGGGATGAGCGGGTTGCTGTCGCGCTTCATGCGGAAGCGGAACGAATTCGTCTCTTCGTCCCAACGCTCCTCGAGGCCGAGGTTGCGCTGCAGGTAGGCGCTGAACGCCTTTCCAAAATCATCCGCAGCCGCGTCCGCCGCGGAGAGGTCGCGCGTAAGAGGGCTCTCGGGCGCGAGGCTGTGCATGCCGTCGATGACGTCCTGCTCCTCGATGCTCGCGCGCTCTTTCACCACAGCCTCCGCGAGCGCAGGGATGGCATCGAGCAACGCCTGCGCGCCACCAAAAAATGCGCGTTCGCGGAGTTTCGGCAGCTCGGTGTCCACGAGGTGCTGGAGGTCGGAGATGCTCGCAGTGTAAAGGCCGAAGCCCTCGGCGAGCACGCGGCGCCAAGCTTCGTCGAGCGCGCTCGCATCGTCTTCGCCGGTGACGAACACGATGCACGGAATCGCGCCCGTGCGGTCGATGCGATCGAGGCGGCCGAGGCGCTGCTCGAGCCGCATCGGCGACCACGGCAGGTCGTGGAAAATCACGGCCTTTGCGAATTGCAGATTGAAGCCCTCTTCGCCCGTCGCGTCGGTGACGAGGACGCGCGCGGCGCGGTCGGCCGCGAAGTCGGAGAAGAGTTCGCCCGCAGTTTCGCCGACGGTGCTGGTGCTGGCGACCTTCACGCCCGTCGCGGAGAAAAGCGGATGCAGCCGCTTCGCGAGGTCGGAGCAGAAGCGCGCGTTCGGGCAGAAGACGACATACTTTTCATTTGGCCCGTCCTTCGCTGCGCGTCGGCGCAGCGACTCGGCGATGAGGTCGAGCCGCGACTCGGCGATTTGCCACGCGAGCTTGTCGTCCGCGAGGCCGGCGAGGAGCTTCACCTCGGCATCGGTGGCCTTCGTCGCCTTCGCGACTTCTTTGACGAGCGTGGAGAGCTTCTCCGGCTCCGCGGAAATCGCCTCGGCGAGACGCACGTATTCAGCAGCGGCAATGGCGCGGAGCTTTTCGTCCGACTCCACTCGCTTGCTCGCGGCGGCGCGCCACGCATCGAGCGCGTTCCAGAGCTGCAGGTGCGGCTCCTCGTCGAGTTCCATCTCCACGCTCTCGACGACATCGCGCACGAAGCGCTTGTGCGAACCAGCAAGCCAGCGGCGGCGCGTGCGGAGCATCCGGCGATGAATGCGGTAGGTCTCGCTGATATGCAGATGCAGCTCGTGCTGGATGGCCTTTGCGTCCGCGCCGGGCTTCGCGAGCGCGGCGACGAGTTCCTTCACGGTCGGATCGTTCGGCAGGAGCGACGCGAGCTTGCCTGCGTGCAGCTTCACGAGCGCGGGCACGGTCGCGCTCCGCAGCGCGAGGAATGCGCGGCCGAGCTCCACACGGCGCGCCGTGCGTTCCTTGAAGTCGGCGAGCTTCGCGCTGGAATAATTTTCCGGGTCGAGCAGTTCGAGCAGCGCGAGCAGGTCATCGTCGTGATGCAGCACCGGCGTGGCCGAGAGCAGCAGCAGATGCTTCGAAGCGTGCGCGAGCTTCAGCGCGTTCTTCGTGATCGGCGACGCGGGAACACCGTGCCGCGCGACCACGCGATGCGCCTCATCGATGAGCAGCACGTCCCACTGCGCATCGAGCAGCGACCTGTTTTTCGCGAAGTCCGAGTGCGCAAAAATCTCCGCGTCATCGAGCTCGAAGCGCAGGTCCATCTCCTCGCGCCATTGCCGCGTGAGCGCGTCGGGCACCACAATCGCGATGCGGGCGTCCGGCGCGTCGAGGCGGATTTGCCGCAGGATGATCCCCGCCTCGATCGTCTTGCCGAGACCGACCTCGTCCGCGAGCAGGTAGCGGATGACCGGGTCATGCAACACACGGTCCGCGACCTCCGCCTGATGCTGGAGGATTTCCACCTTCGACGAGATGAGCGCCGGCAGTCCGTGCGCGAGCTGGTTCTGCTTTTGCAGTTCGCGCAGCAGATCGGCGCGCTGCTGGAAAAAGAACGGCGTCTCCTGCGCCAGTTCCGCGAGCACGACCGCCGGATCGTCACCGGGCAGATACGAGCGCACCTGAAACGCATCCTCGCGCATCTCGGTAAGCGAAGCCGCACCGGGAAAATGGACGAGATACGTGCGCATCGGCCCGACCGTCTGCTTCGGTGCGACGACGCGGCCGTAACGCACGAGTCCGTCCGCCGAGTGGAAGACGCGCGTCTGGCTCGGAAGCGGCGGATGCGAAATCTGATCCACCGGCGCCTCGGCCTCGATCGCATTCACGACATCCGTCGAGAAACGCAGCTTCACGCGATTGCCCGACACGCCGACGATCTCCGCGAAGCCCGCATCGCGCCGCGCATTGGCCAGCACCTTGCAGCCGGACTGCGGCTTGAAACGCAGCACCGGAGGAGGAGCGAGTTCGATGTCGATTTCCTCGATGTCCGGGGATTTTTTCGCGGGAGCTTTTGGCTTCGCGGCCTTCGCAGGCTTCGCGGCTTTGGCGGGAGTTTTCTTGGCGGACTTTTTTCCGGCGGGCATGAGGGAGGGGTGGTGTTGGCGCGCTCTCTACCGGGGAAATGCGCGGCTGCCAATGACGGTTCTGCGAATGCGGAGACCGGGTGGGTGGCGAAGGAGGTGTGCGCGGCTGCATCGCGTCGCGCGAGAGATACCGGGCGGGGACCGTAGCCAGCACGAAATTCACACCCTCCAGCCGCGCAATCGCGCTTGCCGGCCGATTATGCGGAGCGCCAGGCGAGTTCGGTCGTCCTCCCGTGTGCGGCGTGCTGCGTGTCGTGCGCGTGCAATGTGAGCGCGGCACCTTTTTCCGAGAGCTTCACATCCACCCAGCCCGTGGCCTCGGTCGGGGCGAAGGGATAGGCGACAGCGGGCAAGTTCACGAGGTGCAGGCCGTCCTGCTCGGTGAAGCGCCACGTGTGGGTGTGGCCGAAGATGACCGCTTTCACGTGGCGGCGCGGGCGCAGGATTTCGAGCAGTTCCGTGGCGTCGGTGAGGCCGGTCTTTTTCTCCGGTGTCGGCGAAACAGGATTGTGATGCACCATCACGAGTGCCGGTTTCGAGGGGCGCGCGTCGAGGGCCTTCGCGAGCCATGCGCGCTGCTCGTCGCCGAGGGTGCCAGGCGTCTTGTTCAC
The DNA here is from genome assembly GCA_044221035.1 of Chthoniobacteraceae bacterium. Classification (GTDB taxonomy): domain Bacteria; phylum Verrucomicrobiota; class Verrucomicrobiia; order Chthoniobacterales; family Chthoniobacteraceae; genus SXWH01. The sequence goes on from JBGAPU010000047.1 coordinate 29,137, forward strand.
CTCGTGGAGCGAGTCGAGGAGGAACCAGTTCGCCTTCGCGGCTTCGACGATTGAGACGTGCTTGCTCGCGAGCGGGGCGGCGTTGGGGACGGCGTCCTTGAGCGCGGTGCGGAAAACGTCGCGGTCGTCGTGGTTGCCCAGCGTCAGGTGGATTGGCAGGCCTGCTTCGCGCATCGGGGTGACGAGCGAGGAAAATGTGGCGTAGTCCTCGGCGAGGCCCTTGAGCACGGCGCAGTCGCCATTCACAAAGACGCCCGTGGGTCTTGCGTCGAGCGAGAGCACGCCCTTCACGGCGGCCTCAAGGTGCTCGGTCATGTTCACATTCCGCATGACCAGGGCGCGGTCCGCGGCGATGTGCGTGTCGGAAAGGAGCGCGAAGCGGTCGGGGTCGGCGCCAGCCTGCGCGGCGCGGAGCGAACGAAGCGTGAGGAGGCTGGCCGTCGCCGCGAGAGAGCGGCGGAGAAAGGTGCGGCGGGTGAGCGGCGGGAGGTGGATGGGCATGGTTAGCGGATAGCGGCGCGCGGCGCGCGGTGCAACTGCGGGCATGCGCGCTCGAAAGTGTGCGCTTCGGCGAGCGGAAGTTGCCGGCGGGACGCGCGGCGCTCCGGCTATCCGCCGTAGCTGCTTTCGACGCGTTTGGCGACGTCGAGGTAGCCGTAGTCCACCTCGTAGATCTGCTTCATGCAGTCGAGGCTCTCGTCCTTCTTGCCCATTTTCTCGAGGGCGAGGCCGAGTCGGTAGAGGATGTCCTTCTTTGTCGCATCCATGATGGCGGACTCGCCGGCGGCGTCGCGGAACTGCTTCACCGCGAGGTCGAGCATGTTCTTCTCCACGTAGCACTGGCCGAGGAGGTTCATCGCCTTGAGGCGTGCGTTGGGGTTCTGCTTCGCGCGCTGGAGTTCGGGAATGGCGTCGGTGAACTGGCCGGCCTTGATGAGCGTCTCGCCGAGTTCGTAGCGGAGCTGGAGGTCGGTGGGATTTTCAGCCACGCGCTTCTTGGCGACTTCGAGAGCCGAGGACTCGCGCTGGCGGCGGAGGTCGGTGAGTTCGTCCACGTAGGGACGCACTTCCGGGTCGTTTTGATCAGGCACGAGGGCGAGCCAGTCCTCGAGGACCTTGATACGGCGCTCCATTTTCCTGAAGCCGAGGTCCGAGCACTTGCGGGCGATGTTCGGGTCGCCACCGTTGAGGAGCGCGTTGGTGTGGGAGTAATACCAGATCGCGTTGTCGAGGTAGCCCTCGGAATCCTCGCTGGACGCGTTCTCGGCGACAGACGTTTCAAACCACTGCTCGTAGAGGGTGGCGATGCGGCGCGCCACGTCCACGTTGCTCTGGTTCTCCTCGAACTGCGGGTAGAGATCGTTGATCTGCTGCGAAATCTGCTCGGCAGTCCGGACGATGCGCGACTTGTTCTCGAGAGCGATGGCCTCCTCCTTCTTGTGGATGAGGTCGCGGAAATTCATCGAGCCCTCGCTCTTGGAGACCTCCTCCCAGCGGCCGGACTTCATGGTGGCGGCGGCCGAGGCGTCCTTAGCCTTCTTCACGGCCTCGAGGTCGCTCTTGTCGATCTGCGTGATGCGCGAGTAAACGGCGACGGCCTTCTCGTTCTCCCCCATTACGAGATACTGGCTGCCGAGCTGGTGCAGGAGCTTGGTGTCCTTCGGATTGGCGCCCACGAGCGTCTCCAGCGCGAACGCCGCGGTTTCGGGCAGGCCCGCCTTGTTTGCGGCGTCCCACAGGAGCTGGTTGCCCTGGGAGCTTTTCGGGTCGGATGCGAGTGTCTTCTCGGCCAGCTCGATTGCGGCAAGCGGATCCTTTTTCAAGGTCGAGCCCGCTGTCATGCCGAGCGTCGTTCCCGCGAGAGAGAAGCCGGCCTTCTTGCCCTCCACGCTCGCCAGCGCCGCTGCGCGGAGCAGCTTGCGGCCATCGAGGAAACCGGGGGCCTGTTTCAGCACCGAATGCATGAGCTGGATGGCGTAGCCGAAGTTGCGGATTTCATTCGCGTGCTTCGCCTTCAAAAACAGCGCTCGCAGCGCGTCGTTCAATTCGTTCTCGAGGATGATTGCCATGGTCTGGGGCGTGGGAACATATCAGTGCGACCCCGCGTCGCGCATCTTTTTTTTCAACCGAAAAGCCGTGCAGCGCCGCTGCAGCCCCTATTTTGCCGGCGCCGCGGGGGCAGCGCCCTTCTTCCCACCCATGCCAAAAATCACCTTCAGCGACTCGACCTCATGCTTGGCATTGTCGCCAAAATTCGAGAACCCGTGCTCGAAGACAACGATGAAACAGAACGTCGAGGCGAGGAACAGTGCGAACCAGAAGATGGAGCGTAAAAGGGCCATGAATGGTGAGAAGAGCTAACGCAGGTTGCGTGCTAGGACAACCGTGATTTTCCGGCGGCGCGACGGAGGGGGCTGCGGGTTTGCGTGGCATCGCCGCTTTCCTTCCCGCTGATCACGCGACCACCCCATTTGCGGTTCCCGCGGCGTCGCAAAATTGCCACAGGATTCCACGCCTTTTTCCTTGCGGGTGGCGGCCCCGATGGCATGATTTCCGCGTTCCCAGATCAAACCGCCGTCCACGCTATACCACATATTTTTATGAACCTCCGCCGCTTTTCCTTCCTCGCGACTCTCGCCGCGTGCTCGATCTTTTTCGCCTTCCCGGCCCACGCCCAAACCGAACTCGTCACCTTGACCTTCAGAGGTAGGCAGATTCAAGTTCCTAGCTATCTTGTTGACACATACATACAACAAGGAGCGACGTATGTGGCGCCCTCTGCCCCCGCCGCCAAGCATTCCGATGCGGTGACTGGAAAAATCGGCACTCTGTTCTCCAAAGGCCGGGTGGATGTGAACGGGGCTTCGATGACTGCGGGGCAAGCTAGGGCAAAGATTGCTATCGAGGATTGCACGGTGGTCAAAACCTACGACAAACCCGCAACTGTCCAGCTCGATGGCGGCGGCTACATCCTCATTAATCCGAACACCGCCGTCCAAATCTGCAAGCACAAAGCGGGTAACGTGGTTGCCACCGTGATTGGAGGAGGAAACGGCCGCGGCGCCCAAGTTTTCGGTTCATCAAATCAGCAAGATTGGCGGACGGTGGTGGATAACTGGCTGCAGCAAACGGGAGTCACCGATTCGGTGGAACTCCCCGGTTACCTCGCCTCTTTGGGATTCTCCAGCGTCTTCCCGAGCATCGGCGGTGGTGGCAGCGGCAGCAGCGGCACTTCCGGCTCTGGCACGACCCCCACGCCCACGTATCCGAACCCGTAGCAGCGGGCCGGTTGTTTCATAGTCAGCCGGGGGGCATGGCGATCCGAGTGGGTGCCCGCGTCCGGCACGGTGTGGAGCGCACGTGGACGGTTTTTGACGACTCCTGAGCGGTGTATTTCGCCGAGAAAAATGGGTGTCCCATCACCGCATCCCGCCACCCGCTCCGCCGCCGGAGATGAATTGCAGCAATCGGCGCTTTCTGTTCCCGTGAGCGGCGTGCGGCGCGGGCGCCGCAGGCACGACCCACGATGAACTTCATCCACGCCACTCTGCTCCTCGCGGCGATCGTTCTGGCGCAGCTCTTTTTCGGCGGCGGGGACTATACGCGGCTGATCTACATGCTCCCGTCGTGCATCGTGCTCGGCGGGTCCGGGTTGCTCGCGGGGGCCGCTCTCCGGAGGGCGCCTTCGCGGATGGATCGCATCTGCGTGCTGTCGGTGGTCATGCTCTCCGGCTTCGTTCTGGTGCGGGTCGCGCTCTCGCCCTCCACCTGGCTGGCGCAGGCCGACCTCTTTTCGGTGGTGACCGGGCTGCTCGTGTATTTTCTCACCGCGCTCTGCGTCAGCGGCGGTCACGCCCGGATCGTGGTTGCCTTCGGGTTGATCGTGCTGGGCGTCGCGCAGGCGGGTGTCGGGCTCTACCAGTTTGCCCGCGCGCCCGGTTTTCACCCGCTGGTGGAGGGCGGGTTACAGGGCGCGTCCACGCGGGCGACCGGCTTTTTTGTGAACGCCAACCACCTCGCCGGTTTCCTCGAGGTGGCCGTGCTGCTGGGAGCCAGCATGTGTCTCTGGGGCTTGCGCAGGGCGGTGGCGCGCATGCTCTGGGGCTATGCGACGCTCGTCTGCCTCGCGGGATTGATCCTCACCGGCAGCCGGGGTGGATACGTCAGCGCTTCGGTAGGTTTCTTGGTCCTGTGCGCGCTGAGTGTGTGGACGGTGCGCACGCGGCTCTCAAGGGAGCTGATGCCGCGAATCGTCGCCGGGGCGGTTCTCCTGATCGTCATCGCCGCCGCCGGCGCGTGGCTGATGCGCCGCAGCCCGGTGATCGAGTCCCGGGCCAGCACGGTTCTCAGCGGCTTGGAGGTCCGGCCGCAGCTTTGGGACGCAGCATGGAAGCAGTTCCAGCTTGCACCGGCCTTTGGCACGGGCAGCCGCACCTACACCTACTACGGGCGCATGTTCCGGGAGCTGCGTTTCCAGCGTGAAACGGATTCCCCGCACAGTGACTGGCTTCAGATGCTCGCCGAATACGGCATCACCGGCCTGCTGCTGGCCGTGGGGTTTGTGTTTGCACACCTGCGCCACGGGGGGCGGCGCTGGCTGCGCATGGCGCGGCGCCATGGGGCGGGGGTCTCCGGTGCCGGGGAACGAGGCGCGCTGGCACTGCAAATCGGCGCCATCAGCGCCCTCTCGGCGCTCCTTGTCCACGCGGCGGTTGATTTCAACTTCCACATCCCCTCGAACCTCATGGTCGCCGCTGTTCTTTTCGGCATTCTCGCTAGCAGCCGCGCCCGCCCGGACGAGGCGATTTCCGTCTGGCGCGTGCGTGCGCTCCACGCCGTGCCGGTCGTCCTCGGCCTGTGCATGCTCGTCCTCGCGGTGCCGCGGCTCCGAAGCGAGCAGCTCGCCGAGCGGGTGCGCAAGGCGGCGAGGGCAGGAGATCTCGAGACGGTGCTCAGCGACGGCGCGAAGGCGGTGGCCGGCGGCTCCCGCAACCCCGAGGTGCATTTCATGTATGGCGAGGCAAAGCGGCTCGTCAGCCTTTTCATCGCCGACCCGGCCGAAGCGCGCGCGACCCTCGGGGCCGCGCACGAGGCATTCTCCACCGCGCTCGCCCTCTTTCCGCAGGAGAGCAGATACCTTCTCGGGGACGCATGGGTGCTCGGAAAGCTCGGCCGCAACGCCGAGGCGGAAACGCAGCTCGCGAAAGCGAAGCAGATCGATCCCAAGTCGCCCGCGCCGTGGATCTGTTCCGCCCTGCACTGGCACCGGCTCGGAAAGCCCGGACAGGCGCTGGCGGATTACAGGGAGGCGGAAAAACTCGGCGCGGGGCTGATCCCTCAGATCTTCGGGGAGCTCCACGAATATCTGGACCCCGCGGAGCTCGAGAAACTTGCCACCCAAAGCCGGCCGCCGCCGTGAGCCACCGCGTCCTCGGCATCTCCGCCTTTTTCCACGACAGCGCCGCCGCGCTCGTCGTGGATGGTGAAATCGTCGCCGCTGCGCAGGAGGAGCGCTTCACGCGGATCAAGCACGACGCGGCATTCCCGGCCCGTGCCGTCGAATACTGCCTGCGCGAGGCCGGCATCGCGCCCGGTGCTGTGGACTACGTCGCATTCTATGAAAAGCCGCTGCTGAAATTTGACCGGCTGCTTGAGACCTTCGTCGCGCGCGCTCCCGCCGGCCTGCGGTCGTTCATGATGGCGATGCCGCTCTGGCTGAAGCAGAAGCTGCATCTCCCCCGCGAAATCCGCCGGGCGCTCGGCGGCGCATACACGAAGCGCGTCGTCTTTCCCTCGCACCACGAGAGCCACGCGGCATGCGCGTTTTTCCCGTCGCCATTTGAGGAGGCCGCGATCCTCACGCTCGACGGCGTGGGCGAATGGGACACCGCCACGATCGGCATCGGGCGCGGCGGAAAAATCGAGCTGCGGAAGACGCTCCGTTTTCCGCACTCGCTCGGGCTGCTGTATTCGGCATTCACCTACTTCTGCGGCTTCCGCGTGAATTCCGGCGAATACAAGCTCATGGGCCTCGCGCCTTACGGGGAGCCGAGATTTGCCGACCTCATCCGCTCGGAGCTGCTCGACTTGAAAGTCGACGGCTCCTTCCGGCTGAACATGCGGCATTTCAACTTCGCTGGCGGCCTGACGATGACGAGCCGCTCGTTCGACGCGCTCTTCGGCGGGCCGCCGCGCGCGCCCGAGAGCGCGATCACCCAGCGCGAGATGGACCTCGCCGCGAGCATCCAGGCAGTGACGAACGACATCGTCCTCCGCATGGCGCGTTGCGCGAAAGAACTCACGGGCGCGAAGAACCTCTGCCTCTCCGGCGGCGTCGCGCTGAACTGTGTGGCGAACGGCGAGCTTCTCCGCGCGGGAACCTTCGACGACATCTGGATTCCCTCCGCCGCGGGCGATGCGGGCGGCGCGCTCGGTGCCGCGCTCTTCGTCTCGCACCAGCTCCTCGGCACGCCGCGCACGCCGAAGCCCGGCGACTCCATGAAGGGCGCGCTGCTAGGCCCTGCATTCAGCAGCGAGGAGATCCGCGCATTTCTCGATGCGAACCACGCGCGTTACCTCCACATCCCCGACGAGGGCGGGCTGCTCGGCACCGTCGCCGCCGCGCTCGCGCAGGGGAAAATCGTCGGCTGGTTTCAGGGCCGCATGGAGTTCGGCCCGCGCGCTCTCGGCTCGCGCAGCATCCTCGGCGACCCGCGGGACACCGGCATGCAGTCGCGCATGAACCTGCGCACGAAGTTCCGCGAGAGCTTCCGCCCCTTTGCACCGAGCTGCCTCGCGGAGGATGCCGCGGAGTGGTTCGAGCTCGATCGCGAATCGCCCTACATGCTGCTCGTTGCCCCTGTGCGCGCGGAGCACCGTCTGCGGCTTGGTGAAACGGAACGCGCGCTGATGAGCGACCCCGACCTGCGCAAGCGCGTGAATGTCCCGCGCAGCACGCTGCCGGCAATCACCCACGCCGATTTCTCCGCCCGCGTGCAGACCGTCAGCGAGGAGCGCAACGGCCGCTACCACCGCCTCATCCGCGAGTTCAAGCGCCGCACCGGCTGCGGCGTCCTTGTGAACACCAGCTTCAACGTCCGCGGCGAGCCCATCGTCTGCACGCCCGAGGATGCGTGGCGCTGCTTCATGGCGTGCGACATGGACGTGCTCGTGCTCGAGGACTGCGTGCTGCAAAAGGAGGAGCAGCCGCAGCCGTCGGCAGATCTCCGAGAGAAGCGCCTGCGGGAGTTTGCGCCCGACTGATGCGCCGAGCCGCGCGGGATTCACGCCGCGGACAAGGTTTCCTTGATGACTTTGAGCAGCGTCTCCGCCGTGTAGGGCTTCGCGAGGAAATGCTTCACGCCGAGATTGGCCAGATGCGCGGAGTTGCCGTTTGAGACGAGCCCGCTTGCCGCGATGATTTTGACCCTTGGGTTGATTCTCTGGAGCACCGTGATCATCGCCATGCCGTCCATCACCGGCATCATCATGTCCGTCAGCACGGCCGCAAACTCCCCGCCGCGCTGCGCATAAATCGCGACCGCATCCGCACCGTCGCAGGCGGTGACGATCCGGTAGCCAAAGGCCTCGAGCGTCTGCTGCGTGACATGCCGCACGGAAGCCTCGTCGTCCACGACGAGGATGAGCTCCCCGTGCCCGCGGGGCATTTCCACCTGCGTGCCGGCCAGCGGCGCGGTCGCAGGCCCGGTGTGGGCTGGCAGGTAGATTTTGAATGTCGTCCCGTGTCCCGGCTCGCTGTAAACGCGGATGAAGCCGCCGTGGCTCTTCACGATCGCGAGGCTGGTGGAAAGGCCGAGCCCCGTGCCCTTGCCGAGCTCCTTCGTGGTGAAGAACGGATCGAAAATCTTCTCCACGATGTCGCGCGGGATGCCTGCCCCGCTGTCCTCGACTTGGAGGAGCACGTAGGGTCCGGGTTTCGCGTCGGCGTCCATCGCCGAGTAATTCGCGTCGAGCGTCACGTTCTCGGCGGAAAGCGTCAGCGTGCCGCCGTCGGGCATGGCGTCGCGCGCATTCAGGCAGAGGTTCAGCAGCACCTGGTGGAGCTGCGTGGGATCGCCCGCCACAGGCCACAGGTCGCCGGACACGGAGGTGCGGAGGCGGATGTGCTTGAGGAAGGTGTCGTTGGTGATCTTCTCGATGTCGCGCAGCAGGTCCACGGCCTTCACCTCCACCCGCCGGCCCTCCACGCCGCGGGCAAAGGAGAGCACCTGCTTCACCATCTCCGCCCCGCGGTTCGCGCTGGCGCTGATGACGGAGATCAGGTCGAGGCTGTCGGCATCCGCGCATTTCATCCGCAGCAGATCGAGGGACATGACGATCGGTCCGAGGACGTTGTTGAGGTCGTGAGCGATGCCGCCCGCGAGCGTGCCGATGCTCTCCATCCGCTGTGCGCGGAGGAACTGCTGCTCGATCTTCCTTCGCTCTGTGAGATCGGCGAACATAGAGACGATCACCGGCTCCGGCTCTCCGGGGAATTCGATGAGCTCCATCGAGATCATCGCGTCGATCAGCTCCCCGTTCCTTCGCCGGAAATGCGTGTCATAGTCGCGCACCGGCTCGTGCGCGGTCAGCCGTTTCACGAGCTTGGCGCGCACCTCCGGGTCCGCCCACAGCCGCAGGCCGACGGAACTCTGGCCGATGAGCTCCTCGCGGGTGAAACCGAAGAGGCGGCAGTAGTGCTCGTTCACCTCGATGAAGCGGCCCTCCTGCGTGGAGGTGATGCACATCGCGCCGGGATTCGAGCGGAACGCCTTCGCAAAGCGCGCCTCGCTCTGGCGCAGCGCCTCCTCCGCCTGCCGCCGCTGCGTGACGTCGCGCGAGACGCCCAGCACGTATTTCCGGCCTGTCTCCTCGTCGAGGAAAGGCACGCCCGTCATCTCCAGCCAGCGCACCGTGCCTTTCAGCCCCGTGATGCGGTATTGCACCGTCCGGCGCTCGCCTGCGACCACCGCCGCCATCATGGCAGCTACCGCCTCGCGATCCTCCGGCATCACCAGCGGCATCAGGCACTGGCCGAGCAGCGGTTCCGCGCTCTCCGCCTCGATGAACCGGAGCCCCGCGTTGTTGACCGCATGAAGCGTGGCATCCGGTGCGAGCAGCTTCACGCACTCGGGTTCCGCGTCGAAAATCGCGCGCAGCTTCGCCTCGCTGGCGCGCAACGCAGCCTCGGCGCGCTTGCGCTCCGAAATGTCCCGGAGGAACCCGATGAACCTCGGCGGCTCCGCGCCCGGGCTGCGCACGATGCTGAGTTCCGCCGGGAAGGTCGTGCCGTCCGCGCGCAGGCCCTGCAGCTCGACCCGCTTCCCGATCAGCCGCTCCTCGCCCGTCCGCATCAGCCGGCTCAGCCCCTCGCGGTGCTGCGGGCGCATCTCTTGCGGGACGATGGTCTCCTCGATCGTGCGCCCCAGCGCCGCCTCCCTGCTCCATCCGAAAATCCTCTCCGCCGCCGGGTTGAACTCACAAATCCGCCCCGTGTGGTCGATCACCACGATGCCATCGAGCGCCGATGCGAGGATGTTCGCGCGGTCGGCCTCGGTCGCCTGCAGCTCGTTGCGGCGGCGGCGCAGCTCGAGGTGCGCGATCACCTCGTTGCGGAGCACCTCCAGCGCATTCTGCTGCCCGGCGGAAAGGAGCCGCGGCTCGCGGTCCATCACCATCAGCGTGCCGAGCACCGCGCCGCCCGCCAGCGCGAGCGGGGCGCCCGCGTAGAAGTTCACGTGCATGGCTCCGCACACCAGCGGGTTTTTGGCGAAGCGCTCGTCCTTCGTCGCATCCGGCACGATGAACAGCTCCCGCTGGTGCAGCGCGTGGGTGCAGAAGGAAATCTCGCGCGGGGTCTCTGGCACCGTGAAGCCCTTCCGCGCCTTGAACCACTGCCGCTTCTCATCGACGAGCGAGATCGCCGCCATCGGCGTCCCGCACACCAGCGCCGCCAGCTCCACGAGGTCGTCGAACTCCTTCTCCGGTGCCGTGTCCAGCACGGCAAAACTCCGCAGCGCGGCGAGGCGTGCCTGCTCATCCGGCGGAGGTGGAAGCGTGCTGCTCATGACGTGGTGCGGGGTCGGTGCGTCCTTCGGGCGCCCGGCTGCATTGGACAGCGCGAACTGCGCCAAGCCAAGCACGCAGTCACCCGAACCGTGCCTTTACCTTTCCCCCGCCCCATGTAGTTTGCGCGCCCTTTTCACCGCCGCAGCGCCATGCTCACCAGCAACCAGATCCGCCAGCAGTTCCTCGATTTCTTCCGCGAGAAGCAGCACACCATCGTGCCTTCGTCGTCGCTCATGCCCGACTCGCCGAACCTCCTCTTCACGAACGCGGGCATGAACCAGTTCGTCCCCATCTTCCTCAACGAAGTCCCCTGCCCCTACTCGCCCGGCCGCGCGGCCGACACGCAGAAGTGCATCCGCGCCGGCGGCAAGCACAACGACCTCGATGACGTCGGCCTCGACACGTATCACCACACATTTTTCGAGATGCTCGGGAACTGGTCCTTCGGCGACTACTTCAAGAAGGAAGCCATCGCCTGGGCGTGGGAACTCATCATCGAGCGCTTCAAATTCCCCCCGCAGCGCATCTACGCCACCATCTACCAGCCCGACCCCGGCGACCCCGCCGAGCGCGACCAGGAGGCATGGGAACTGTGGGCCGAGAAATTCCGCAGCGTCGGCCTCGACCCCGCCATCCACATCGTCAACGGCAACAAGAAGGACAACTTCTGGATGATGGGCGAGACCGGTCCCTGCGGCCCGTGCAGCGAGATCCACGTGGACCTCACCCCCGCCGGCGACACCCGCGGCGCGCTCGTGAACAAAGGCACCGCCGAGTGCATCGAGATCTGGAACAACGTCTTCATCCAGTTCAACGCCAACCCCGACGGCACCTTCACGCCGCTCCCCGCGCAGCACGTGGATACCGGCATGGGCTTCGAGCGCCTCACCAGCATCATCCAAGGCACCAAAGGCTTCACCGACTTCGCCAACGCGAAGATCTCCAACTACGAAACCGACATTTTCCGGCCAATTTTCGACGAATTGGAGAAAATGAGCGGCAAACGCTACGGCAGCACCCTCCCCGCGCGGCCCGAAGCGCCCTCGCAGGCCAGCGAAACGGCGGTTTCCCCCACTGCACCGTCAGTTTCCGGCGCTGCAACCTCAGGGAAGGGCATTGCAACGCCAGTTTCCACCCCTGCAGCGTCAGCGCCGGGGTCTGCATCGTCAGTTTCCCCCACTGCAACCGTTGCAGTGGCACAAACTGACGATGCAGCGGCACAAACTGGCGTTGCAGTGCCCCAAAATGGCGTTTCAGCCCCCCACGCTGGCGGTGCAGGTATCCACGCTGGCGCTGCGAGAGCCCAAGCTGGCGCGGGAGTCGGTGAAAAAGGCCATTCAGCCGGGCAAAATGCCGCTTCAGCCTCCGAGGAAGCCGCCGCAACCAGCCAGATTGCCATCGATGTGGCCTTCCGCGTCATCGCCGACCACATCCGCACCCTTTCCTTCGCCATCGCCGACGGCATCCAGCCCGGCAACAACGACCGCAACTATGTCCTGCGCCGCATCCTGCGCCGCGCCGTCCGCTATGGCCGCACGCTGGGTTTCAAGGAACCCTTCTTCTACAAGCTCACCGCCGTCCTCGCCCGCACGATGGGCGACGTCTTCCCCGAAATCCGCGCGAAGCAGAAGCACGTCGAAGAGACGCTCAAGCGCGAGGAAGAGGCATTCAACAAGACGCTGGATCGGGGTATCGAGAAGTTTAATGCCGCCCTTTTCACGGCGGTGACGGAGCACAACGACAAGGCGATTACGGAGAGTGGAAAGGTCGTTCGGATTGAATGCGGACAATTTCACTTCGAATCGGTGCCCGTTTCCAAAACGGACGCGGCCCGGCAGCCAGACGTCAAAATTGATCTGGCGGTTGGTGCGGTTGAGCAGCTCCGTGCTGCCGGGCTTGAGGTTCCAGTGTTCCGAGGAGCCGATGCTTTCGAACTCTACGACACCTACGGCTTCCCGCTCGACCTCACCGAGCTGATGGCTCGCGAGCGCGGCCTAACCGTGGACACTGCGGGTTTTGAAGTGGAGATGGAGAAGCAGCGCGCACGCGCGCGCGCGGCGCAGAAGAAGCAGGTGATCGAACTTTCCGAAGTCGAGACGAAGGAGCCGACGAAGTTTGTCGGCTACGACTCGCTCTCCACGCCCGCGAAGGTGCTCGAAGTCGTCGCGCTGAAGGACAAGACCGCCGTGGTGCTCGATGCGAGCGCGGCCTACGCCGAGATGGGCGGGCAGGTCGGCGATTCCGGCGAACTCACGCACGGCGCCGACGTGTGGCGCGTCGCGAACACGCAGAAGACCGGCCACACGTGGCTGCATTTCCTCGACGGCGCGGAGGCTCCCGCCGTCGGCTCCGAGGTCACGCTCCTCGTGGACCGCGACCGCCGCGCCGCCATCCAGCGGCACCACACCGTCACGCATTTGCTCCACTGGGCGCTGCACGAAGTCGTGTCGCGCGAGGCTACGCAGAAGGGATCCTTCGTCGGGCCGGACAAACTGACGTTTGACTTCAACAGCGCTGCACTTTCGCCCCAGCAGGTGCGCGACATCGAGCGCCTCGTGAACGAGCGCGTGGTGGAAAACGCCGGCGTGTCCTGGACCGAGGTGCCCTACGCCGACGTGCGCGGGCGCTCGGACATCATGCAGTTCTTCGGCGACAAATACGGCGAGACCGTCCGCGTCGTGCAAATCGGCGGGCATATTGACGGCAATGGCCGCTCCGCCTTTGACGGCTATTCGATGGAACTCTGCGCCGGCACGCATACGCGCGCGACCGGCGAAATCGGCCTCTTCCGCATCGCGAGCGAAGCCGCCATCGCCGCCGGTATCCGCCGCATCGAGGCGCAGGCCGGCCTGAATGCCTACGACCTCGCCACCGCCGACACGCAGCGCCTCCACGCCCTCGCCGCAAATCTCGGCACGCCGCTGCCCGAATTGGAAAAGCGCATCGAGGGCCTGCTCGCGCAGCAGAAGGAACTCGAGAAAGCACTCAAGTCCGCCCAGCAGCGCGAAGCCGCCGGCCGTGCGAAAGATCTCATCGCCAAGGCCGAAACCATCAACGGCACACCCGCCATCATCGCGAACCTCGGCGCGCTCGATGCCGACGCCGCCGTCGCATTGGCCGAAGCGCTGAAGGGACAGTTCCCCGGCGTCGTCGTCCTCGGCACCGGAGGCGCCGCCGTCGCGCTCATCGCAAGTGTTGGCAAGGATTTTCAGGCGAAAGTGCAGGCCGGAAAAATCATCCAGACCATCGCCCCCATCGTCGGCGGCAAAGGCGGCGGCAAACCCGACTTCGCCCGCGGCGGCGGCAAGGACGCCACCAAGCTCGACGAGGCACTGGCGAAGGCGAAGGGGATGCTGTAATTCCCCACGGCGATGACCCGCGATGCCACGCTCCGCCGCTACCGGCTGGTGCTCGGCCTTTTCATCGCGGCTCTCGTCGTGAGCGGACTCACGGCCTTTCCGCTGCTGCACGAGCTGGAGCTGCTCGCGGGCATGCTCGGTATCCCGACTGATGCGGCGCCTTCATCGCTGCACGGCCTGCAATTCTGGATCGCCACTGTCCGCGACGGGCTGCGCGATGTTCACGCGAACCACCCGTGGCTCGCCTACGGCACGGACTGGCTCGCGTTCGCGCACCTCATCATCGCGCTGTTCTTCATCGGCCCGTGGCGCGACCCCGTTGCAAACGCATGGGTGCTGAAGGTCGGCCTCGCCGCATGCGCCGCGGTGATTCTGCTCGCGCTTATCTGCGGCCCCGTCCGCGGCATCCCGTTTTACTGGCGGCTCATCGACTGCAGCTTCGGCGTCTTCGGCGCGCTGCCGCTGCTCTATTGCCTGAAGCTCACGCGGCTGCTGCGTGCCGCGCGCTAGGGCTTAGGGACGAACTTGTGCACGGCGGACTTGGTGCCGTCCTTGAACGTCACCTGCACGTGGGCGGACGCCGTGTCGTTCGGCACCGCGACGAAAATGTCCGTGCCCGTCTCATACATCTTCTCGGTTGGCTTGAAGGGAAACGTCTGGTCGAGCGTGTCGCCGTTCAGCGAGTAGCGGATTTCCTTCAGCACCGGGCGGTAGCCGAGCAGCCCGGTGAAGTAGAGCAGCCTCTTCCCCTCGAAGTCGCGGAACATCAGCCACGACGCGGAGGTCGTGTTCAGCATCATCTTCGCCTGCCCGAGCTTCGCGGTCTCGGTGGAGAACTTCAGCGAGTAGGGGCCGTTCACCGCGTCGTTCTTGTCGGTGTATTTCAGCTCGATGGTGTGCTCGCCCGGCGTGATGTCCGGCAGCGGCAGGCTGAGGCGCGCCATCGGCAGGCCCGTCTGCGGATTCTGGATCGTGAGGTGCCCGGTGGACTGGAATTCGCCCTGCCCGTCCACGCGGCAGAAAATTTCCTTCACCTTGTAGTCCGCGAGCACAAACGTGGCGGTCCAGCCGGAGGTGCTTTCCATCATCGTGAGAGTCACCGGGTTTTCGAGCGTCTTCTCGGGCATCGCGGCGAGTTTGCGCCAGCGGGCCTCCGCGGAATCGAGCCACTTCTGAGCCTCCTTCTTGTCGAGGAAGTATTTCAGGAACTTGCCGTCCGCATGGGCGGCGCGCGCCTTTTCCAGCCATTCCTTCTCCGCGCGCTTGTCCGCGATGGACTGCTCGCCGCGCTTGGTGTCGGAAAATTCCTCGCTGAGCAGGAATGCGAGCGGCCCGTAGTCCGGATGACTCGCGGCGAGCGTCTGGAGCTTTGCGAGCCGCGAGTCGCGCTGGTCGTCGAGCAGGGCGAGCGCCGTCTCATAGGAGGCTGTGCGGGGCGTGAGCTTGTCGGCAAAATACCGCACGGTCTCGATGGCTCCGGCGCGCCCTTCCTGAGCCTTGAGCATGGCCGTGTAGCTCTGCCATGGGTCGAGCACGTCGAGGTTCGATGCGAGATATTCGGAGTATTCCTTGCGCGCCGCGGTGAAGTTGCCGCCCAG
>JBGAPU010000173.1:0-6331 GCA_044221035.1 Chthoniobacteraceae bacterium
CGGGAACTTCCTTCGTCAGCGGGGAAACGGCGACCGCTGCCGCCATCGGGGCGCGCTTCACTTCCGCCTTCGCCGGCTTGTCCGGAGCGGGAGCGGCTGTTGCGGCGAAGCCCGCGCCGTGTCCGCCCGCGCGCTCCGCCTGCGCGTCGGCGGTTGGCACGAATTGCACGGCGTCCACAACCACGAAGCCGTCCGCGCCCTCGTTCGACACCGTGACCGCCGCGGGCTTGCCCGGCTCGAAATGGATCGTCCCGAGCGAGCGCGGCACGTCGCCCTCCATGCATTCCTGTCGCTGGTTCACGCGCACTTTCCTCGCGCCATCGGTGTCCTCGAGGATCACGAGCGTGTTCGTCGCGCGGTTGCTGGTGGCGGGATAAAGCAGGCGCACTTCATATTCGCCGGCCTGCGCGAGCTTCGGCGTGAAGCGCGCGGTCTTCGCGCCTTGGTCCCTATGGTTGTCGTGCCGGTAGCCCGTGCCGACGAGAGACGCCTGCTTGGTGCTCTCGACCCATTCGCCGGTGAGGACGGCCTCGCGGTCGTCCATTACGATGCCCGCGGGCTTCACAGTTTGCGTTGCCGCAGCGGACGGAGCGGGAGCGGCGCCCAGGCAGATTAGGATCGGGAGAATTGCGGCTGGGGGAAAATGCATGGCGTCGTGTGATGGGGTTCAGCGTTCTTGCAGGCTCAGTTCCAGTCGTCCGTGCGGAATGGCGAGGCGGGCAGGCCGGCGGCATTGACGAGGTTGCATTTCGGATTCGCCGCCCATGCGTAACGGACGGCAGCCGGTTCGGGCACGTCATCGCTCCACACGATCACCTTGTCGTGTTCGACCTTTGTTTTTGCCCAGACAAACTTCCTGTCCGAGCCCGCGATCGCGAAGCCGGAGAGTTCACCGGAGGCCGCCTTGAGTCCGCCTGCGTGGTCAAACGTGAGCACCATCTTCCCGCCGTCGCGCTGGGCCGCGCGGAAGAGCGGGCCGGAGCACTCGGCAATGGCTTTGCCATACACGTCGTGCAGCACGGGTGGCGAGAGGCGCGCGGCGAAGTCGCGCTTGTTCGTCGGGTGGCCCTGCGCCGGGTTGCCGATGTCCATCGTGATCGCCATGCTGGTGCGCGGCACGTCGAGCGCGCGGCGCATCCCGTCGCGCACGGCGACGCCCCAGCCGTTCGGCTCGCTCGGTTCGCGCTGCTCCTTGCCGAAGGCTGGCAACTGCACCCACGCGAAATAGAACTCGTCACCCCAGCGCGCGCGCCAGTCGGCGATGAGCGTGCGGAGCTGCGCACCGTAGAGTCCGGTGAACGGCCCGTTCGCGTTGCGCTCGCCCTGATACCAGATGCAGCCGCGGATGGTGAACGGCACGAGTGGCGCGATGACGCCGTTGAAGAGCCCGCCTGGTTTCATCACGCCGAGATTCTTGAAAGGCGACGGTGCCTTCGGCGCAGGCTCGCCCTTCTTCACCGCGTCGGCGCGCTGCTTCAGCCACGCCTTCTTTTTTTCGAGAAACGCGGCCTGCTCGCGCTGCGGCTCGAAGCCGGCGAGCCGCTTGTTCCAGTCGTCGAGGAGCGGCTTGAGTTCCGGCTTCCCCTGCTGCGCGTCGAGGCTCGTCCACGCCTCGATGGGCGTGCCGCCAACCGCCGCCGTGACGATGCCGACGGGCGAGTCGAGTTCCCTGTGCAGGTCGCGCGCGAAGAAGTAGCCGATGGCCGAGAAGTCCGCGACGGTCTCCGGCGAGCACACGCGCCAACTGCCGGGACGGTCGGCGAGCGGCGAATCCGGCGGCACCGGCAGCTCGTAAATCGCGAACGGCGCATCGTGCATGAACATGCGAATCTGCGGGAACTTCGCCGCGGCAATCTCCTCATCCGCATGCTCCACCGCGCCGTGCATCTTGCCCTTGATGCTCATCTCCATGTTCGACTGCCCCGACGCGAGCCACACTTCGCCCACGAGCACGTCGTTCAATTTCTGACTGCGGATTGCCGATTGCGGATTGGCGGAGGACACGACCATCTCGCGCGGTTCGGCACTGGCCTTCATCGGTTCCAGCTTGAGCATCCACTTGCCGTCCGCCGCCGCCTTTGCCGACTTGGACTGCCCGGCGAAGCTCACGGTGATTTCCTCGCCAGCATCGGCCCAGCCCCACACGGTGGCGGCCGCGTTCGCCTGCAGGACCATGTGATCGGAAAAAACTGCGGGCAGCCGCACGTCCGCCCGCGCGAGTGGCGGCGCGCCCGCAGCGAGCGCCGCGATGGTGCCGAGTGCCGTGGAGAGAAAGCGTCGGGTCGTCATTTGGATTCGCGGGGTTTGGCGATGGAGTCACGTCCGTCAGTGAGCCATTCGAGATTGAAGCGCACGAAATGGAGCTCGTCCCAGTAGTGCGTCGTGCCCTTGTCTCCGCGCTCATAGACGTAGGCGATGCTCATGTCGTCGAGCACGGCGATGTCCGAATACGACGAGGGATGCGGCCAAATGGTCCGGCCGGCGGTCCACGTCTCGCCCTCGTCATAGCTGAGGCGCACGGTGAGGTTGTAGCGCCCATACGGATGCTCCTTTTGCCGGAACGGCGACGCGGGGCTGGAGAAGAGCAGGCGGCTTTTGTCGTCGTGCGGCGCGAGCGTGAGGCGCTCGACCGGGCCATGGCAGCGCGGCGTGATGAGCTCCTCCGCGCGGCGCAAATCGCCCCACGTCTCGCCGCCGTCGTGGCTGATCGCGGTGAGGTGGCGAAGGTTGTCCGGCGCGTCCTCCGCGCTCTCGTTGCGCGACATCACGCGCACGTCGCCGTTCGCGAGTTCGACGAGCTGGCACTCGCTCGTGTGCAGGCCGATGTTGCCGCCGAGCTTCCAAGTCGCGCCATGATCGTCGCTGTAGAATGTGTGCGAGAAGCTGCGCAGCTTCCCGCCGCCGATGTCCTCGCGGTGCCGCGCGGGCACGAGCAGGCGTCCCTTCTTCGGCCCGGCCTGGAGCTGGATCATCGCGTTGCCCGGCCCGACACCATAGCGCTGCGCCCAGCCCTTTGCCCACATCGCGCCGCGTCCGCCGCTCGACGGATCCGCCTCCTCGGCCTTGCCTTTCAGCGCGTCCCACTCCGGCTTCGTGACCTGTGCGTGAATGGAAACCGGTCCCTGCCACGTCGCGCCGCTGTCGCTGCTTGTAAAGTAGTCGAACTGCTTTTTGTTCCGCAGGAAGAAGAGCCACAGCTTCCCGTTCGTGCGGTCGAGGCCGACGGTGATGTCCGTGCTCGTGTCCGTGCCGTCGTCAAAAATCACCTGCTCCGCGCCCCACGTTTTGCCGCGGTCGCTGCTGCGCTTCATCACGATGTCATGGTTGCCGATGTCCCCAATGCCGTCGTTCCGCTTCTCCGCGAAAATGAGCACATCCCCGTTTGGCGCCTGCACGATCGCCGGGATGCGGTAGTTCGGCTTGTTGCCCGGCGCGTTTGGAAAAACGAGCGTCGTCTCAGACAGCGGCGGTCCTGCGGGCATCGCGGAATGGAGGATGCCCGCAATGAGGCCGGCGATGACGTGAGTTTTCATATCGGGCGCGCTGTGTCTCGGCGGCGACTCTTCGGAATGCACTGCAAAAAGACGAGGCCGAATCCCGCTGAAAATCCGGGTCAGGGAAAGCCCGCCGCCGCATCCTGCGGTGCGTCGGGGGCTACGGATTGCCCCGCTCACGGGTAAAAGCACCAGCCATGATCCACATTCCTCCTGAATTCGCCGAAGACATCTGCCAAAGCGCCGTCAAGGTCGGCGCATCAGGCTTGCGGGTCCGATTGGAGATCGGAGTGGCTGCCACTGCCGCACGCGTGATCCCGCAGAATGGCCGACGATCCTAGGCTCTTCGTTTACCAGATCGACCAGTGGGACCGCATTGGTTTCGCGAACCAAGAATGGTTCGACTTCGCCCGGGAGAACCAGGCGATGGCGCTTGAGCCGGGCGCCGTCATCGGTTCCTCGCTCTGGGATCACATCGCCGACGATGAAACGAGGCACCTCTTCAGAATCGTGCTCCGAAAGGTGAGGGACACGGGGAAGCCGGTCGTGCTTCCCTTCCGCTGCGACAGCGCAGACCGGCGCCGGTTCATGGAAATGAAGATCATCCCCATGAGCAACCGGAACATCGGCTTTTCCAGCAGAATCCTCCGGCAGGAGCCCCGGGAGGGCGTGCGCCTGCTGGAGACCGAAGCCGCGCGCACGGACGAATTCCTCGTCATGTGCGGCTGGTGCAAAAAGGTGTTCCTGCCCGAAAACCGGTGGGCGGAAGTCGAGGAGGCGGTGAGGGTGCTGCAACTGTTCGATGCGCCGCGCCTGCCGATGATTTCCCACGCGATCTGCAACGACTGCTCGTCGTCGTTCGCGAGGGAGGTCGGCATCTCCGAATGAGCGCGCAGGATTCCGAGCAGCAGCCGCGCGACGTGAGAAGCCTCGCCGCCACCGGCTGCGACACGCGGACGACTTCGTGCGCTGGACGGCGGAGATCCGGCTGCCTAGCCTGCGGGCCGGAACTCCAGCTATGACCGACACCCCGCCCGAATTCGCCGAAGACGTCCGCCCATGCGCCGGGGATTCGGGCCGCCGGGAGGCGGGCCTTCCATTTCCCCGATGCCGTGTTAGAAGCAACCCATGAACGCGGCCCAAGAACATCTGCTCCAGACAGCCACCCGGCGGCTGGTCGCGGAATTTCAGCCGGAGGAGATTTATTTGTTCGGCTCGCACGCTTGGGGCACGCCCGATCAGGATAGCGACATTGACCTCATGGTCATCGTCCCGCAGAGCGACGAGCGTCCCATTCGCCGTGATCAGCGCGCCCAGCGGTGCCTTGGACGCCTGCCCGTTTCCGCCGATGTCCTCGTGCGGACACGGCACGAGGTGAACCGCGTCCGCGAATTGCCGGGCAGCCTCACCCGCGAGGTCTTGCAAAGGGGACGCAAGATCTATGGATGACACCCGCCGGGCATTGCTGCGCTCGTGGCTCACCAAGGCGGCGAGCGATTTGAAAAGCGCCCGCGTCCTCGGTTCCGCTGACGACGCGCCGCTCGACACCGCCATCTACCACTGCCAGCAGACTGCGGAGAAGGCCGTGAAAGCGTTCCTCGTGTCCAAGGAACTCACGCCCGAGAAAACCCACGACATCCGCAGGCTCACGATTGAGGCCGCGACTCACGAGCCCCGCTTCAACGAGTTGATGGAACTGGCCGTATCGCTCACGCCATACGCCTGGGAATTCCGTTACCCGGATGATCTGGCCGACACGTATCCCACGCGCGAAGAGTTCGACGAAGCACTCCAGCACGCCCAAGCCATTTACGATTTCGTCCTCTCCCTGCTCCCGCTGGAGGCTCGGCCATGAAAATCGCCGAAGACGTCCGCCCACGCGCCGGGATCCAAGGCCGCCGGGAGGCGGGAAGTACCCAGGGCCCGGCGTCTTCGGGAAGCAGGCCGCGCGCAGCCGCCCACCATCTACCTCATCGCCGGATGCAATGGTGCGGGGAAGACGACCTTCGCGCGCGAATTTCTGCCGAAGGAGGTGAAGTGCCTGCGCTTCCTGAATGCGGATGAAATCGCGCGCGGTCTTTCGCCATTTGATCCCGGCGCCGGCGCGGTGAAGGCGGCGCGATTGCTGTTGGAGGAAGTCCACGAGGTGGTCCGGCGCAGGAGACGTTCGCACTGGAAAGCACGCTGAGCGGCAAGACTTACCTCCTCCTTCGCGAGGCGCTCGCGCTCGGCTTCGAGATCGAGCTGCACTACCTCTGGCTCTCCAGTCCGGCGCAGGCCGTCGCGAGGGTGCGGGAGCGGGTAAAGCTGTGAGGGCATCATGTTCCCGCTGCGGACATCCGCCGCCGCTTCCGGCGCAGCATGGCCCATCTGCTCGCCTGCTACCTGCCGTTGGCGACGCGGTGGATCGTCTGGGACAGCCGCGGCCTTCCGGCAAAACCGCTCGCAAATTCCTCCGCGCACGATAGGGAAGCGGTGCGACAGTTGATTGGCGCATGAAGAAGAACGGACACATCACCAAGTCTCAAAAGACACCGGCATTCGTGGCCCGTGCGGAGCGGGCGATGCTCCGCGCTGCGCACAACGTCCGCACCCAGCACCGCGCGCATCATCTTCCCGTGATTGTCTGGAAGAATGGCAAGGTCTGGAGCAACCGGCATGACCGCCGAAATGCGCAAGACCTCGCCTGATTTCCCACGCTGAAAAACTCTGGCGCGTGTGGCGGAACTCATTGAGTTCCGCGGCGCTTCAAGGCGGTGAAACCCACGGACAGGTCACCCCGCACGTCCGTCCGGTAGCCTGCGGGCCGGAACTCCAGCCATGACCGACACCCCGCC
>JBGAPU010000174.1:0-6367 GCA_044221035.1 Chthoniobacteraceae bacterium
ACGACGAATACGGCTAGCCCGCGCGCGGCGCAGGCCCCCCGGGGCCTGCAATCCAGTCAGCCGAGGCGGAGCCAGTTCGTATTTCCTCGGGCGATATTTCTTCGACTCGGTTCTAGCCGTCGCTTCTGCCGCATGCTAGGGCGCTTTATAAATGACTTCTTCGGTTGTCCCCATTGGATACAAGTATAGCGGGCAGCGCGGCATAGATATTCTGCGCGAACTACAACTGAAGGTGACGCCGCCCGAGTCGTTCAACGATCCATTCGAGTTCGCTCCACACGTAATCTGCTCGAACCCAGCCCGAGAGGTAAGGCGCCATCTCAAGGACAAAGGAACCATGCGGGAAATGTATGAATTCGAGAAGAGCAACGGAAAATTCTTGGGCAACTTCAAGGAGTTCAGGAAATATTTTTCCAAGGAGCGACCCAAAATGGCCAGCTTGCTGGCCGCCGACTACAATCAAATTCCCGAAAGACTCCAGAGTGCGTTTCAGTGGAACATCAGCAAAAGCATTGGCGTCCTATGCATGTCGATGAATAGGTCATCCATTTTGATGTGGGGGCACTATTGCGAAATGCACCGAGGTTTGGTTGTCGGATTTGATCTGACGCACCCATCGCTCCAAAGGGAAAATGGTTTCAAGCCGGTAGAGTATGTGCGGGAGCGGCCCGTTTATGACACAAGTTGGAAACGTGGCGCACCTCACGATGAGATTTTGAGGAAGATGGCCCTTCAAAAGAATGACGAGTGGCAGTATGAGGAGGAATTGCGGCAGACGTTTATCCTAAACGGCCTAGCGACGCGGCGTTTAGATAATGACGAGACCGGTTACTTTCTCCCATTTGCCGCAGAGGCGGTGAAAAGTGTGACGCTCGGCACGAAGGCATCGAAGGAGTTTGCCGAGAAAGTTAGAAGGGAGCTTTCCAAGCCCGAGTTCGGTCACGTCGCATTCGAGCAAGCGCGACTGCACAAGTCAGAATACCGGATGGAGTTTTTTCCGCTTTCGAAAAGGGTGTGACAGCGGAAGGCCGGCTTTCTTGCAGGGCGTTCTTCACGCTTCCAGTGCTTTGCATGTTTGGTGCCCTCCCTGTCGCATCCGCGGAGGATTGTCGGACGTGTCTGAAAATAGCCCGGCGCTTCAGCGCTGGGTCTCCGCGCCCCCGACAAATGGCAAAGTCCCGTCAGGGACGAAAGAACCGTTCTGCCGTCCCTGCGGGACTTTGTTTCTTCCCCGCCACGATTCCCAGCGCTGAAGCGCTGGGCTATTGTCGGGATGCGTCTCCCTTCGACGTGATACGCAATGCGAGGGTCGCCGGGGCTGCTGAAAGGATGGAGGCGGCGGGATTCGTAGTCGCCGACGGCAGGAGGCGGGGTCGCTTTCCCGGATCCGCGATCCGCAATCCCCAATCCGAAATCGAAATCGGCCCGCCTCCTTCCGTCGGCGGCTACCGGGAGAAGGGGGCTGGCTTTGGGCGTTCGGGTGGATGCAGGAAGGGGGATGGCGATTTGGTCGCGGTGGGACAAGGAGCCGGGGCGCCCTCGCCCCGGGGTTTGGGGACGGGGCGGGGGCGCCCCGGCTCCTTGTTCACGGGCTTCGCGTCGATGCGAAATGGTCTTGAGGACTCTGGAGGCAGCATGGGGGAGTCCGGGAGCGCCCCGCCGGGCTAGGGCGGCAGAGGAATGCGGCAGTCCAACGGCAGCCGCAGCCGCCGGAACGGCGGTTGCACGGCAAGATGCGCCCATCGCGGGGATGGTTTCGGCCACTGCCGTTCAAATCACGGCATTTTGGCCTGAAGTGGCGCCTTTTTCATGCACGTCGGCGGCTTTTGAAGCCACGTCGGCGTCTTTTCCAAGCGCGTCGGCGGCTTTTGTGGGCGCGTCGGCGGCTTTTTACTACGCGTCGATGAACGACGCGGGGTCAAAAGCCGTTGACGGTGGGTCTGGGAGCCGTTGACGGTGCCATGAAAAGCCGCTGACGGTGGGGGTGAAAGGCGTTGACGGTGGATAAAAAGGGACAGACGCGGCCTTCAAAGCCGTTGACGGTGGCACGAGAAGCCGTTGACGGTTATCTCAGGAGCCGTTGACGGTGGGGTCGGGAGCCGTTGACGGTGGGTGTAAAAGCCGCCGACGTGGCCTCAAAAGGCGTTGACGGTGGGGGAAAAAGCCGACGACGCGGCAGCGGCGGTTGCGGCGGTGCTTGGGGGTGGGGTGGTTCCTCGGGTCAGCGCGGATGGGGCTAAGCGGCGGGGCGGAGGCTGGTGTTTTTCCGGGCTGGCTTGGCGGGGGCGAGGGGTTTCGTCTTGGAAAGCGGGTGCTGGCGGGCGGCGCGGAGGGCGTCGATCATGGCGACCATCTCGGGGAGGGTGCGCTTGGAGGGGTCTTCGATCATGTCGCAGATGGTGGCGATGCAGCGTTCGGCGAAGCCGTTCGGGGACCAGCCGAGGGCGAGGGCGTGGGGTTTCATGCGGTCGCCGGTGGGGCCGGGGACGCGGAGGTTGAAGTAATCGGGCATGGGGCGGGATCGTTTGTCGCCCAAGCGCGGTCGGTGGAATTCGCGAACGGTATTCGGAACGTCGTCCACGCGGGGCACCGCCCATCTTCGGCCGCGACTAGCGCGGGAGGGCGAACATGACGCAGACGGGGGCGCCGACGCCTTCGAGCTTCGCGGCGGGGGTGAGCTTGCCGGTGGCGGGGTCGATTTTGTGGGAGGCGAGGCTGTCGCTGTTCTGGCCGGCGGCGACGAGCCAGCCGCCGTCGGGGGAGATGGCGAAGCCGCGCGGGATTTTCACGTTGGCGGGGGCGTTCTGGATGAGGGCGAGTTTTCCATCCGCGCCGATGGCGAAGACGGCGATGGTGTCGTGGCCGCGGTTGGAGACGTAGAGGAACTTGCCGGTGGGGTGGCAGAAGATTTCGGCGGTGCTGTCCTTCTTCGTGAGGGTGTAGCCGGCGGGCAGGGTGCTGAGGGTCTGGATGGCGGTGAGCGCGCCTTTTGCGGCGTCGTGGGCAAAGGCGGTGACGGTGCAGGTCATCTCGTTGTTGGCGTAGGCGAAGCCGCCCTTCGGATGGAATGCGAAGTGGCGCGGGCCGCTGCCGGGGGGCACTTTGCCGCTGGGCGGATCGTTCGGGGTGAGCGAGCCGGTGGCGCCGAGGCGGTAGATGAAGACGTCGTCGGTGCCGAGGTCGCAGGCGTAGACGAAGCCGCCGTTCGGATAGATGGAGTGGGCGTGGGGGCCCTTCTGGCGGCCGGCGTCGGGGCCGCTGCCGACGTGCTGGAAGGAGCCGACGGCGGTGCCCACGGAGCCGTCGCTGCCGATGGGGAGTGCGGCGACGCTGCCGCTGCCGTAGTTGGCGGCGAAGACGAACTTGCCGGAGGGGTCCACGGTGACGTGGCAGTTGCCGGAGCCCTTAGAGGATTCGGTGGTGAGGGCGCGGAGGCTGCCGTCTTTCTCAATGGCGAAGGAGCCGACGGCGCCGCCGCCGTCCTCGATGGCGGCGTAGAGGTATTTCCCGCCGGGGTGGACGGCGAGGAAGCTGGGGTTCTTCGCCTCGGCGGCGAGGCCGAGGAGCTTCAGCTCGCCGGCGGTGGTGTCGAGGGAGGCGCGCTGGATGCCGCGGTTGCCGCCGGGCTTTGTGTAGGCGCCGATGTAGAATTCGGCGGTGCCGGCGAAGGCGCAGGCGGCGGTGATGAGGGGGAGGATGGCGAGGGTGAGTTTCATGGAATGAGGAATGGCGGATGACGGAGGATCAGTCGAGGAGGAGGCGGATTTTTTCGCGCGCGAGCATGAGGCTGAACGGCTTCTGGATGAAGTCGATGTGGCGGTCGCCGGCAAAGCGGTCGGCGACTTCCTGGGTGCTGAAGCCGCTCATGATGAGCACGCGCACATCGGGCCGCATCCTGCGGAGTTCGCGGAGGGTCTCCTGCCCGTCCATGTGCGGCATGGTGAGGTCGAGGAAGACGAAGCGGACATCCTGGAGCGTGGGGAAAATCTCGACGGCCTCGCGGCCGTTCGACGCCGCGGCGGTCTCGAAGCCGAGGAAGCCGAGCATCCGGGTGGCGACGTGGCGGACGGTCTCCTCGTCGTCCACCACGAGGACGAGGCCGCTCCCCTTCCAATCCTCGTCCGGCGGAGCGTTGTCCGGCTCGGGGGCTGAGGCGCCGTCGCTGATGGGAAGCAGGGCGCGGAAGGAGGTTCCCCTGCCGGGCGCGCTCTTCACGGTGAGCGCGCCGCGGTGGCCGCGGACGATGCCGAGCACGGCCGCGAGGCCGAGGCCGCGGCCGGTGAACTTCGTGGTGAAGAACGGATCGAAGATGCGCTTCAGCACCTCGGGCTCCATGCCGCATCCGGTGTCGCTCACCTCGAACCAGACGTATTCCCCGGGGACGGCCTCCGGGGAGGCGTTTGCACCGGCGAGATCGTGCGCGCCGAGCCGCACCGTGCCGGTGGCGATGCGCACGGTGCCGTCGCGCTCGCCGAGGGCCTCGCTGGCATTGATGACGAGGTTCATCACGATCTGGCGGATCTGCGTCGCATCCGCGAGCACCGGCGGGAGCGAATGGGCGGGCTGGAAGTCGAGGCGCGCGCGCTTGCTGATGGAGATGCCGAGGAGGTTCATCGTCTCCTGGATGAGCGCGTTCAAATCGAGCGCCCTGACGTCGAAGCGGCCCTTGCCGGAATACGCGAGCATCTGGCGGCAGAGATCCGCGGCGCGGCTGGCGGCCTTTTCGATCTGCGCGAGGAAGCCGTGCGCGGCGGAGTCCGGCGGGATCTGGGCGGAGGCGAGGCTCACGTTGCCGAGCACGCCGGTGAGGAGGTTGTTGAAGTCGTGCGCGATGCCGCCCGCGAGCACGCCGAGGCTCTCGAGCTTCTGCGTCTCCTGCAGCTTCGCCTCGATGGAGCGCCGCTCCTCCAGCACGCGCTTGCGCTCGCTGATGTCGCGGCAGAAGGCATGCACGCGCAAGCCATCGGGAGTCTTCTCGGCGTTCGCATTCACCTCGAAGGGCGCGACGGCCCCGGCGGCGCTGACGAGATCCACCTCGATGTTGCTCACGCGCCCCTCGGTCACCACCCGCGCGAACGCGTGCATGGCCGCAGCGCGGTGGTGCGGCGCGACGAGGTCCGCGTAGCAGCGCCCGAGGAGCTCGCGCTCGGACTTCGCGCCGAAGAAGCCGAGATAGCGCTGGTTCGCCGCGGTGATGCGGCCCTCCGCATCGAGCCGGACGTAGCCGATGCCCGTGGTCTGGATGAGCGTGTTCAGCAGGCGGTCGGACGCCTGCAGTTTCTCCAGCGTCTCGACGGTGTAGGTGATTTCCTCCGCCAGCGCGAGGTAGGAGCGCACGGAGCCGTCGGCATTGCGCAGCACGGAATTCCACCAGACACAGTGAATCACGCGGCCGTCCTTGGTGAGGTTGCGGCAGCGCAGCGTGCTGTGATCCTCCGCGCCGCTCCGCAGCCGCCCGAGCATCGCGGTGATGTTCGCCTCCTCGTCGGGATGGTTCGCCTTCAGCTCGGTGAGCGTGCGGCCCATCGCCTCGTCGGGCGTCCAGCCGAACATCCGCTCCGCGCGGCCCGCCCAGCGCGTGATGCGCAGGTCCGCGTCGAGCTGCGCGACGAGGAGCAGTGAATTTTCGAGATGCTGTGAAAGGTGCATGCGCGTCTCGGCCAGCTCGTCTGCGGCGAGCTTCAGGTCCGTGATGTCGCGCGCAATCGCGACGAGGCCGAGCAGCCGCCCGCCCGTGTCTCGGAGCGGATACTTGCTCGTGAGGAACCATCCGCGCCGTCCATCCGCGCTCTGGAAGCGCTCCTCGCGGTTGATGATCGCATTGCCGGAGCGCAGCACGGCCAGATCGTCCTCGAGATACGCCCGCGAGAACTCCCTTGGAAAACCCAGGTCCGTCGGCTGCCGGCCGATCACCTCCTCCTCCGGGTAGCCCGTCAGCTCCCGGTGCGCGCGGTTCACCATCACGTAGCGCGCCTCGGTGTCCTTCAGCATGATGAGGTCCGGGATGCCGTCCATGACCGTGCGCAGGAGATGGCGCTCCTCCGACACGCGCTCGAATTTCCTCCGCCTCGCCGTGACATCCCGCACGCTCAGCAGGATGCGGCTGTCGCCCAGCGGCAGCGCGACGACTTCACACGATCCCGGCTCGCCGCCCTTGCGCAGGAACGGCGTCTCGCCGTGCCACTGCTGCTCGTTGCTGAAGGCCTGCTGCACCGCAAACGCGAGGCCCCGCACCGCACCCTCGGGCTGGAGGCTCTGGATGGACATCCCCTGCGCCTCGTCGGGCGTCCAGCCGAAGACACGCGTCGCCCCGCTGTTCCATTCGAGCACGCTGCCGTCGCGGCCCACGACGATCACGGCCTCCTCC
>JBGAPU010000175.1:0-6365 GCA_044221035.1 Chthoniobacteraceae bacterium
GCGTCCTTTTCGCCCTGCGTCACCGCGAGCCAGATCGTGCCCGCGTGCTCGTGGAAGGTCGGATACTGAAACGACTGCGGCGTCTCGAAGCGATACTTGCGCGCCCACGTTTTGCCGTCGCGCGAGATGTCCACATTGAAGACGCTGCGGTTCACGCCCTGCACGCGCGTTGCCTCCTGCCAGCCGAGGTAGTAGGTGTCGCCGAAGCGGTCGAAAGTCGGCTTCGAGTTCGCGCCATTCGGAACGTGCGGCAGCGGCTGTCCGACGCTCCATTTCCATCCGTCGGCGCTGGTCGTGAAGTGATAGTTGCCCGCGTCGTTGCGGCAGATCGCCATCCACGTGCCGTCGGGCAGGCGGTTCACCGCGGACTCGCTGAGCTGCTGCGACTGCGGCTCGTTGAAATGGCCGAGCACCTCGAAAGTCGTGAGGTCGTCGTGGACGAGCGACAACGCGTTTTGCTTCCCGGTGAAATTGTTCAAGGCGACGTAGAGCTTGCCGTCGAAGCGCTTGAACGAATCGAAGATGAAGAACGACGAGTCGCTCGCCTTCTTCGTGAAGCCCTGCGCCTCCGCGTCAGCGTGGAAATACTGCGGCTGAAAGTCGAACGTCCCCGCCGCGGTCTGGAGCTTCGTCTTGTGAATCGTCGGCGCGAACTCGCCGCGCTGCAGATCGAAGTCGCGATACCACATCTGCGACTGCCGCTTGCCCGGATCTTCGCTCGTGAAGTAGCAGCGCAGCGTGCCCGCATCCTTCTGGATGATCCGCGGCACAAAGCACGCGCCCGCTGGCAGCGTCTCGTTTTCAAACCGCTGCTCGCTCTTCGCAAAGTCGATGACCTTCTCCACCTTGAGCGTCTGCAGATTCACGACCGACATCGTCGCGTAGATGAACGGCCAGCCCGCGCTCTCGCCCGCCTTCACATCATTCGCTTCTGCCACGACGTAGGCTCGTTCCCCCACGCACACAAATTCCGCATCATGCGCCCCCTTCACCTGCGGCGCGGAGGTGTTCACGAGGCGACGCATCACGATGTCGCCCGCGAGCGCGGGATCCCAGCCGGAGGGCACAAGGGACTGCGCGTGAAGGGCGGCAGAAAGAGCGAACAAAATGGTGGTCGGGATTTTCATGGGATCGGAGACGCCACGGTCCGTGGCTCCACTTGATTCCTTCCAAGAAAGCCGCGCATGGGCAATAGTCCCGGCGACTTTCACGACGCACATGAACCGCCGCACCTTCATTCTTCGAGCTCTCGGAGCATCGCTCGTCCTGCCGAAACTGCCTTCGCTCATGGCGGCGGCGGCCGAGGGAAATCCGGCGTTGCAGGCAGTGAAGGGCGCCGGGATCGGAGCGCGGCGCTTTGTGGCCATTGGGAATTTGCTCGGGTTCCAGACGAAGCAGCTTTTCCCGACAACCGAGGGTAAGGAATACGAGAAGACGACGCTGCTTGAGCCGATCTGGGAGAACCGCAGCCTGATGACCGTCTATCGCGGGCTCGATCACGGAGTGAAGGGCGGGCACTTCGCGGTGCATTCGTTCCTCTCCGGCGTGCTGAACTCCGAGGCGCAGAACCGACCGGATGGCAACGTGACCATCGACCAATATCTTGCCGAGGAAGTCGGGCATCAGACGCGGTTCCCGTCGCTCACGGTCGGCTCGGAAGGCGGCATCCACGGCGGCTGTCAAATCGCGTGGACGAAATCCGGCGTGCGCGTGCCGCCGATCACGAATCCCGCGGAGCTATTCGACAAGCTTTTCATCGGCGACTCGAAGGATCGCCAGGCGCGCCGACAGCAGGAAAACCACGTGCAGGCTTCGATTCTCGATTCCATCCGCGAGGAGGCGAGCCGCCTTTCCCGCAAGGTGAACAAGGAAGACAAGGACAAGCTCGACGAGTATCTCACCTCGGTCCGCGACGTGGAGAAGCGCCTCGCGCTGCGCCAGCGCTGGATCAACCAGCCAAAGCCGGCGGCGCCTTTCGCCAAGCCGTCGAACCACAACGCGGTGGAGGATCTGCCGATGCTCTACGAGCTGATCGCACTCGCGCTGCAGACGGATTCCACGCGCATCGCGACGCTGGAAATCGGCGGCGACTTCATGCCGCAGCACCTCGGCATCAAGAAGGACTACCACGGCCTCTCGCATCACGGGAACGACCCCGAGGCCATCGCCAGCCTCATCACGCTGGAGAGATACCAGATCGAACATTTCGGAAAATTCCTCACGCGCCTCGCGAAGATGAATGACGGCGACCGCTCGCTGCTCGACTCGACGACGGTGCTCTTCGGCAGCGGCATGGGCGACGGCAACTCACACAAGAATTCCGACCTGCCGATCATCCTCGCCGGCGGCGGCTACAAGCACGGCGAGTTCCGACAAGTGCCGCGCGAGGGCGCGAAGAAGGTGCCGCTGTGCAACCTCTTCGTGGACATCGCGCAGAAGATGGGCGTGGAGATTCACGCGTTCGGCAGCAGCACGGGCCGCTTCGCCTGATGCGCCGCGTCCGCCACGCCTGCCTCGTCGCCGCTCTCGCTGCGACTCCCGCGATCGGCGCTGCCTCGGCCGCTGAAGCCATGCCGGCGGCGAAGGCGGTGACGCAGTTCCTCGATAACTACTGCCTGAACTGCCACGACTCGGCGACGCACAAGGGCGACCGCGATCTCGAGCGCTTCACGCTTCCGCTCAAGTCGGTCGCGGACCTGATCTCGGCGAAGGAAATCATCGACGCGATCACGCTGAAGGAGATGCCGCCGAAGAAGTCCGACCAGCCAACGGACGACGAACGCCTCGCCGTCGTGCGCGCACTGCGCGAAGGCACCGCCGCCGCGCGCAGCAAGCTGGAGAGCACCGGTTCGCGCACGGTGATGCGGCGTCTTTCCAGCCGCGAATACGAAAACACGCTGGCCACCTTGTTTGGCCGCCGCGTGGACACGCTCGGGCTCACCGCGGATTTTCCGAAGGAGAAAACGACCGACCACATCGACACCATCGGCCAGTCGCTGGTGACGTCCGGCTTCCTCGTCGATCAGTATTTTCAGGCGGCAAACCGGCTCGTCGAAATGCGCCTCGGCAAACCCGCGATGGAGCCGAAGCAATGGCGCTTCAACGGCCACTTCGTGCAATACGAGGAGCTGCAGGGCTCGCACAAGGAGGTCTTCAACTTCCGCTACCTCAACCTCTACGAGCAGCCGAACACGGACACGCGCCAGGGCGGCTACGGGCACATCGAGGACTTCCTGAAAGGCGTGCCCGTCTCCGGCCTCTACGACATCGAGGTCGAGGCGCAGGCGATGCACCGCGACACGCATTACGACCCGGCGATTTTCGGCATCGATTTCTCCGAACCGTTCATCCTCGGCGTCGTGCCCGGCGATGTCACGAAGGGCCACATCCATTACCCGCAGGCCATCGAGCCGCTTCTCGGCAGCCAGACCGTCCCGGACGACAAGCCGACGTGGTTGAAATTCCGCGTGTGGCTCGAGGCGGGGCAGACGCCGCGGTTCATTTTTCCCAACGGCCCCTACGAGTCGCGCGCGTCGGTCATCACGGTCAACCAGCGCTACAAAAGCGAGTTCAAGGCGGAGATTCCGAAGTCGCTCGTCGGCCGCGCCCACATCCTGCGAGAGGGCAAGCTGCCGCACATCCGCATCAGCGAAATCAAAATCGACGGCCCCATTGCGGAGAAAGGCGGCAGCGCGGAGGAGGTCGCGGTGTTCGGGAAGGATGGCTTTCAGGCTGAGCGCGCTGTGGATCAGCTCTTCGCCTTTGCGGAGAAGGCGTATCGCCGCCCGCTCACCGACACGGATCGACAGCCCATCCGCGCGCTCTACGAAAAGCGGCTCGGTGAAAAAGCCGCGCCGCGCCAGGCCGCGCTCGACGCGCTGAAGCTCGTTCTTTGCTCGCCGTCCTTTCTCTACCTCAGCGAGATCACCGACGAATCCGCGAAGACGCTCAAGCCCCACGACCTCGCCTCGCGCCTTTCCTTCGCACTGTGGGCGGCGCCGCCGGACACAGCGCTGCTCGACGCGGCGAAATCTGGCCAGCTCACGCAGGACGCCGAGCTGAAAAGACAAATCCAGCGCATGCTCGACGACGAACGCGTGACGGCGTTTGTGAACGGCTTCCTCGACAGCTGGCTCAATCTCCGCGACCTCGGCAGCCAGCCGCCGCCGCGCGAGACGAACCGCTCCTACTACGCCGAGGACCTGCCCGCGGCGATGAAGGCCGAAGTGCGCCTCTTTTTCCGCGACCTGCTGAAGACGAATGGCTCGGCGGCGCGACTCCTCAGCGCGGACTACACCTTCGCCGACAAGAAGCTCGCCAAGCTCTACGACCTGCCCGAGGCGAAAACGATGCGCCTCGCCGACGGCTTCCAAAAAGTGAGCCTCAAGGACAAGGATACGCAGCGCCGCGGCGGTCTGCTCGGCATGGCCGCCGTCCTCACCGTGAGCGCAAACGGTGTCGAAACCACGCCCGTCACGCGCGGCGTGTGGGTCAGCGAGAACATCCTCGGCATTCGTCCGCCCACCCCGCCGGACAACGTCCCCGCGATCGAGCCGGACGTCTCCGGCGCCACGACGATCCGCGAGCGCCTCGCCAAGCACAGCACCGACAAGACGTGCGCCGAGTGCCATCACAAGATCGACCCGCTCGGCTTCAGCCTCGAGAGTTTCGATCCCGTTGGCCGCTGGCGCTCCACTTATCCCAAGCCGAAGAAAAAGGACGCCGCTGCACCGAAGATCGACACCACGGGCGAATTTCCCTCGGGCGAAACCTACAAGGATTTCGCCGGCTTCCGAAAGGTCGTCCTCGACACGCGCTCCGACCTTTTCGCCCGCCACCTCATCCGCCAGGCGCTCAGCTACGCGACCGGGCGCGTGATGGAACCCGCGGACAATTTCGTGATCGACGAGATCCTCGAGAAGGCGAAGAAGGAAAATCTCGGCCTCCGCACGATCATCGTCGAATGCCTCACGAGCCGCGCCTTCCGGTCGCGTTGAGTCCGGGCAAAACCACGACCAGCCTGCAACGGGTGATTTCCCACCGCCTCACTTTTCCCGACCGGGTGCCGCGAGGACGGAAACGAAAATGCCCGTGTCGGGCGCCTTGCCGGAGTAGAAGGAGACGTAGTGCGTGCCGCCGATCACGGTGGCGTTGGCATTGCCCGCATCGACCGGGATCCTGCTGCCCATTGCGACCGGCTCGGATGGCGGCCATGCAAGCGGCTGGCTGAAGACGAGACCAGGATCGACGACACGACGCCGGAGCACGCCGGCCCCGCGATGGTAGTAGTAGTTGCTCACGAGGCCGGTCTTCGCGTCGAGGATCAGGCTCGGCGTGGAGGCGCTGATGTCGCCGATGTTCGTTTTTGCGCGCGTCCACGTCCTGCCGTGGTCAGTCGAGGTCATCTGGAATTGAGCGGGTCCGACTTCCGTCCGGCCGATGGCGAGAATGCGGCCGTTGCCGAGGTGGACGGCGGCGGGCTCGGTGGGCCACTCGGCTTTCGTCAGTCCGGATTCGATGGTCATCTGCTTCCAAGTCGCGCCGTTGTCGCCGCTGGTCAGCGTGCCCCACGCGTTCGTCGGTTTGTCCCCGTAGTCGCCGGAAAACCACAAGGCCATGAGCCCGACAGTCGGCACGGCGAAGACATCCGTGACCTGCATCGGGCGAACATCGAGCTTCGGCGTCGCCACGAGCGTGAAGGTGACGCCATCGGTGGTGCGGTAGAGATCGTGGTGCCACTCCCCCTTCCCGATGCGGCGCACCCAGAGGAGCATCGCGCCGTCGGCGTCGAGTCCTTTGCCGACTTCGACCTCGCCGTAGCCGGGGGTGTCGGCGACCACGGTTTCAGCTGTCCAAGTCTTGCCGCCGTCCGCGGAGGTGCGCGCATGGACAGCGCGGTCGTCATCCGCGATCGTGTGCCCCTTTCCGCGGCTATAGACGCAGACCAGCTTGTCGCCTAGGGCTTGGAGCATCGGCCACGAGTTGTAGCCCTTTGCCTGCTGCACCACTCGCGGCTCGGCGAGCGCGGCGAGCGGCGTGACCTTCACCATCGCGAAGCCCGTCGGGGAGGTGAAGGTATCGCCCGGATCCGTCGGCTCACGCTGGATGCGCACCCACAGCGGCGCGCTCGGGTCCACCTTGTAATACGGCTCCAGCACGATGGTCCGGGAAACATGCGGCGCGGCGGGCAGCGCAGTGCGCACCGGTGCGCAGAGCTGGTAGCGGTCGGTGAAAGGGACGCCGTCCACGAGTTGGGAGAGATGGACGCGGTAGGCATCCTGGAACTGCGGGCCCGTCGTCTCGTCCGAGGTGGTCACGACGATCTCGATCTTCACCGCGGCGCATTCGCCGGGGAGACCGGTCAC
>JBGAPU010000048.1:0-43224 GCA_044221035.1 Chthoniobacteraceae bacterium
TGCCAGTGGTGGTCACGCAGGCTGGTCGTGACCACGCGCTCGCAGCGGAAGTGCGATTCGCCGGTGACGGGGACGAGCTTCTCCGCGGGGATGCCGGCGAGGCGGAGCGTCTCGCGCTCGTAGGGCGCGCCGCCGAGGTTCACGAGATAGCGGTCCATTTTCTCCGGCCCGAATCCGGCGCGCGCGAGCAGGTCGAGGCGCGGCAGGAGGTCCATCATCCAGTGGCTGTAATTCGTCGAGGCCTCCGGGGTGGAGATGACCGCGCTGAGCCCCGGGAGGTCGCGCGCGGCGGGAAGGCGCAGGCGGTTGAAGATGGCGTGGCGCTCGAGGCCCCAGACATCGCGGGAGACTTCGCCGATGAGGCGCTCGTCGTGCGCGACGATGGAGCCGCCGTATTCGCCCCAGTAGCGGCAGCCCTCGAGGAAGATGACGCGCTCATCCTCCCACGCGACGGTCTGCGGCGGATCGAAACACGGCGGCAGCGCGGGACTTGGGCTTGAGCCGCAGGGCTGCGGCCGCACGCGCTCGTAGGAGCCGCCGCGGGCGATGAGCTTTTCCCAGCCGTGCTCCGGATGCTTCGCGAGATACTCCGCGGCGGTGCGGTGAAAGCCGAGGGGCCTGCCGCTCCACCGGCGCAGGAAGGGAACGGCCTGGATGGGGATGTGCCGCGGCAGGTCGCGCCCGAGGCGCCACAGTCCCATGGCGACCGAGCGGAGCCAGCGGTTGCCGCGGATGCTGCGTTTCAAACCGGCGAGGCTCATGCGGAGCCTTCGCGCGCGCCGGCGAGAGGCCGGGCCGGATTTCCCGCCACGCGGACGCCTTCGCCGACATCCTTCGTGACGACCGCGCACGCGCCGACGACGGCCTTTGCGCCCAGCGTGACGCCGGGCATGATGAAGGCGCGCGCGGCGATGAAGGCATCCGCGCCGACGGTGATTTTCGCGACGCGCAGCGGGAGGTTTTTGTCCTCGAGATCGTGCGTGCCGGTGCAGAGGTAGGCCTCCTGCGCGATGATGGCGCGCTCGCCGATTTCGATTTCACCGAGGCTGTAGAGGTTCGCGCGGTCGCCCAGAGCGGCGCGGTCGCGGAGGGTGACATTCCACGGGATCTGGATGCGCGCGCGCTGGTGGACGAAAGGGCGCCCGTGGATCTTCGCGCCGAAGAGGCGGAGCCAGAGGAGGCGCCAGGCGTTCAGGGGCTTCGGCGTCCAGCCGCAGAAAAAGGCCCAGCAGTATTCCCAGACGAGCATCTTCACGCGCTGCCCCACGGACCAGGGCGAGTCGTAGGGCGAGTGCTGTTCTTGCGGTTTCACGGGGCGGGGCGGGCGGGAGAAGACAGGAGCGACTGGAAGTCTTCAAGATACAAACCGGCGACGCGCTCGATGGAAAATCGGGCGGCGGTCTCGATGGCGCGGCTGCCGGCGGCTTCGAGGCGCTCCGGCGCGGCGAGAAGGGCGTGGATTTTCTCCGCGAGCGTGCCGGCGGGGTCGTTTGCACGGTGGTCGAAGACGAAGCCGTTCACGTCCTCCTCGAGGAAGTCGCGGAAGCACGCGAGGTCGGAGACGAGCGCGGGGCAGCCATGCGACATCGCCTCGAGCGGCGCGACGCCGAAGGTCTCGCCCTTTTCCGCGAGCGACGGATACACGAAGAGCCGGGCGGCGCGGTAGTGGGCGCCAAGCTGCGCGGAGTCGTAGGTGGGGCCGGCGAATTCCACGCGGTCGCCGAGCGGCTGCGCGAGGCGTCGAAGCTCGGCGAGGTAGCCTTCCCCTCCCCCGCCCGCGGCGGCATCCCACGGGCCGACGAGCAGGAGCCTCCACTCCGCGGGCAGGCGGTCGCCGAGGCGGGCGACGGCTTCGACGAGGAGGTGGATGCCTTTCTCCGGATGAATGCGGCCGGCGTAGAGGAGGTGCCTCGCGCGCGATGCGATGGGCGGCGCGGGCGGGCCCGATGGGAGGTCGGAGAGCGGATTCGGGACCGCGCAGACTTTCGCCGCGAGCGCGGGCACTTCGGCGAGGATGGCCTGCCTCACCGCTTCGGAGACGCCCTGGAGCCGCGCGGCGTGCTTGTAAAAGCGCATCTGCCCCTTCGGATAGCGGGCGACGTGGACGTAGAGCGCGCCGCGCTTTTTCGAGCGGACGAGCACCGGAAGCCAGAAGGTGTTCGTGACGAGGATGTCCGCCGCCGGCAGCACGCGGCGCACGCGCAGCGAGTAGAAGAGGTCGAGCGCCTTCAGCCAGACGAGCCGCCGCGGTGTGTCGTGGCCGCGCACGCGGATGTGGCGGACGCCATCGCGCATCTCCGAATCCGGCAGGCCGGGGAAGCGCCGGGAGATGTGCGTGACCTCGTGCCCGCGCCGGGCAAACTCGCGGCCGAGCGCGAACCAGATTTTCTCCACGGCGCCGCCGCGCAGGGGCGGGACGGGGAGGAATGCGCCTTGGGCGACGGTGATCTTCATCGGCGGGTCGAATGGGTGCGGATCGCCTCGATGAGCGCCTCCGCCGCGCGCTTCACCTCGAAGCGCGCGAGGAACGTCGCCCTCGCCTGCGCGCGCATCGCTTCGCGGCGCCCGATGGGAGTGGCGAGCCACTTCTGCAGCAGCCGCGTGGTGCCGGGCTGGTCGTCGGAGTCCACAAGGCCGGCGCCGTCGTCCGCGATCTCGCGCCAGATGTTCACCTTGTCGGAAATGAGCACCGGCGTGCCGCACGCGAGCGCCTCGGCGAC
Source organism: Chthoniobacteraceae bacterium (assembly GCA_044221035.1). GTDB lineage: Bacteria > Verrucomicrobiota > Verrucomicrobiia > Chthoniobacterales > Chthoniobacteraceae > SXWH01. The sequence continues at coordinate 2,721 of JBGAPU010000048.1, forward strand.
GGCGATGCCGAAGTTTTCCTGGTGCGACGGCAGCACGAACGCCTCCGCCGCGCCGAGCAGGCCCCATTTCAATTCGCCGGAGACCATGCCGGGCCACAGCACGCGGTCTGCAATGCCGAGCCGCGTGCATTCCGCGCGCAGCGACTCCGCGAGGCCCGTCTGGTCCGGACCGGCGACGACGAGGAGCAGTTCGGCGTCGGCCTTTGCCGCCTCGGCGAACGCGCGCACGAGCAGGTCGCAGCCCTTCTTTTCATGGATGCGGCTGAGGAAGAGCAGAAAGCGCCGGCCCGCGAGCTGCGGCAGCTTTTCCACGACCGCCGCGCGCATCGCGGCCGGCTCGCCCGGGGGCCCGGCGATGCCGTAGTTCACGACGACTTCGTTGCAGCGGTAGAGCCAGAAGGATTCGCGGGCGGCGCGGCGCTCCTCCTCGGAGGTGAAGAGCACGGCGCGCGCATCGCGGAGCAGCCGGTAGTCGGCCCACGGCCAGTAGAGCCACTTTTTCAGGTGCTTGAGCGGGTAGGTGCGCTTGAACCACGGATCGAGCATGCCGTGCGGAAAGACGAAGTAGGGCGTCTCCGTGCCATGCAGCGCGCGCCACACGCCGAAGCCGCTGTATTGCCAGAGGCCGCTGACGACCACGGCGTGATAGTCCCGCCGGTGCTCCGCAATCCACGGCGCGAACCGCTTCGAGTAGCCGTAGCTGGATTTCACCGGGCCGAGCGCGTGGAGCTTCAGGGGAAACTCGCGCACCCACGGGTCATCGGGGCTGTCGAGCGAGACAATCTCGGTCTCATGGCCCGCGGCGGCGTGGACTTTCGCGACCTGCTTGATCCCCTCAATCGGCCCGCCGCCGGCGGGGTTCACAGATCGGATGGAGCGGAGGATGCGCGTCACGCGGGCGCGAGAACAGCAGACTCGTAGCCTGTGTTCACAGACAATTTTTTCAGGTAATGCCCGAGGACCACGAGCGACCAGAGCCGCGTCCAATGAATCTCGCCGCCGTCGAATTCCCGCTGCATCTGCTGGATGGATCCCGGTGCGAGGAGCGCGAGCCGCTCCACCTCCTCGAGTCCGGCCTTGGAGAAATCCCTCAACGCACCGCGCATCCACACATCCATCGGCAGAGAAAAGCCCATCTTCGGCCGGTCATAGACATGCTCCGGCAGCATCTCGCGGCATGCCTCGACGAGCAGGCCCTTGGTGCCGGAATGCCGGGTCTTCTCCCGCTCAGGCAGGCGGAGGACATACTCGACAAGATCACGGTCGAGAAACGGCACGCGCAGTTCCAGCGAGACCGCCATGCTCATCTGATCGGAATCGCGGAGGAGCATCTGCCGCATATACACGCTCAGCTCGGCCCAGCTGATCTGCGAAAATGAATCGGGCAGTTCCGGCGGCGGGTCCGTTTCCAGCGTGGCGATCGGGAGCCCGGCCAAACGCAGCTTTTCATCGCCCCAGAGCCGGCGGCGCCAGATCGCGAGTGAAAACGCGTCGCCGTCCGGGACATCCGCAAGCCGTCTCCCGAGGCGGCCGAAAATCGAAAGCGTCTTCCGGACCGCCTTCGGCAGGGCGGAGACAAGGCGCAGCTTCGGCGTGTCGCGGAAACTCGGGTAGCCGCCGAACAGTTCGTCCGCTCCGAGGCCGGAGAGCGCGACCTTGATGCCGAGGTCCGCGACCTTCTTCGAAACGATGTAGGTGTTGATCGCGTCCACGGAGGGCGCATCCATTTTTCCGACCGCCTCCTGCACGAGCGAGATGGCCTCCTCGTCGCTGACCTCGATGCGCTCGTGCTCCGTTTCGTATCGCCGCGCGACATCGGCGGCCACGGATGTCTCGTCGAACTCCTGATACGGGAAGCCCACCGAAAATGTGCGCAGCCTGCGCTTGCCGAGCCTGCATGCGGCGATCGCGGTGACGATGGAGGAATCAATGCCGCCGCTGAGGAAAGACGCGACGGGAACATCGGAGAGCAGGTGGTGCTCGACGGCACGCTCGAGCAACTGCCTGACGCGCTCCGGGGCCTCGCGGAGGGTCCTGACCGCGACTGCCTGGAATCCTTTCACCGGCCAGTAGCGGCGGACTTCCGACGAGCCGTCCGATGCGATGAGCATCAGGTGCCCGGCAGGCACCATCTCGATTCCCGGGAAAATGAAGCGGCTCTCCGGGCAAGATCCCCACTGGAGATACAAGCTCAGCCCCTCGCGGGTGCATGTGCGCGTGCCGAAGCGCGCCAAAGCCCGAATCTCCGATGCGAAGCGAAGGGAGCCGCCGTTCCTTTCGTAGTAGAGGGGCTTGATGCCGAGCGGATCCCGCGCGGCGACGATGCGGTTTCGCCCGCTGTCGAAAATGATCAGGGCGAACATCCCGCGTAGGCGGGCCACCACTTCCTCTCCCCACAGGCCGAATCCCGCGAGGATCGTCTCCGTGTCGGAGGTTCCGCGCCACGTCTGCTTCCGGCCGGCGGCTGTCGCGGCAGCCTCGATTTCCACACGCAGCTCGAGGTGGTTGTAAACCTCGCCGTTGAAAACGATCACGTTGCCGTTCTCCGGATCCTCCATCGGCTGCGCGCCTGTCGCCGACAGGTCGAGGATGGAGAGCCTCGTGTGCCCGAGCCAGAGACGTCCATCGGCCGAAGTCCATTCGCCGCGCGCATCCGGTCCGCGGTGTGCGAGACAATCAAGATCGAGCGCCGGTGCCCGTCCCTTCGATTCAAATGCTGCTGCGATTCCGCACATTTCTCGGGGCGAGTATGGAGGCGTCAGCCCCGCTGAAAACCACAAAATGCCGACGAAAAGGTGACTCTTGCGTCACGACGCACGACCCAAAACGACGGCGATGCGGCAGATCGGCTACACCACATGGCCTGAGGTTCTCGTGAAGTAGCGCGAGTTTCGCGGGAGCGCCCGCAGCGGGCGCGCGGGCACTCCGCCGTAGAGCGTGTATTGCTCGGTGTGCGCCTTGTTGAGCAATGATTTCGCACCGAGCACGCAGTAGTCCGGAAGCACGGCTCCGCCCAGCAGCACGCAGTCTGTTCCGATGAAGCAGTAGTCACCGATCGTGACGGGCCGGGAGGACTGCCGGTTTTCAGCGATGTCGATCGTGTGGGCGAGAATCTGCGAGCGAAAACCGGCGAACGTGGTGTAGCGCCCGAGAGTCACCCGGTCTGTGCAGTCGATGAGGTGACGGTTCGTGATCGCCGCATGCTCGCCGAGGATCAGCTCGGCGTGCCGCCCGGATTGGTGCCCGAAATGGCGGCTGCCCCCGGTGGGGAAGCCGGTGATCCAATTCCCCCGGCCGACGGATGCATGCGCCTTGAGGTGGACGAGGTCGAGATGAACGCACGCGGTGAGGTGGCCGATCCTGCTGTGCTCCTCCATCACGAGCTTCCTGCAGGTGAGGAAGCAGAAGCCCAGCCGCGCCGTCCGGTGAATCTTGTAGCCAAAGCACATCGAGAGCGCGCGGCGGCGAAGCGGCCACGGCAGGAAGGCGAGGATCACATTGAGCAGGAGGCGGAACATCAGGGTGCAGCCGGGGAGAGTGGGGAGAGCCGTTGTTGCACGGCGGCGAAAACCTCGTCAACGGTGATGCCGAGGATGCACGCCTTCTTCTTCTCGATGCACTTGGTGAGCCCGCATCCCCAGCAGGGCACCTTGCGGTAGAAAATCGTGTGGTTCTCCCCGCGCGGATACCACTCGCCGGGCTTCCCGCGCGCGGAGAAGATCGCCACGCAGGGCACGCCCATGGTCGCCGCGAGGTGCATCGGCCCGCTGTCGTGGCAGATCATCAGCACGGCGTCCCGCAGCACCGCGGCGCTCACCCTCGGCGAGGTGACGCCGCAGAGGTTCGCCTTCGGCCCGTGCCAGGCGGCGAGCAGCCGCTCCGAGCGCTCCCGCTCCTCCTGCACGCCGAAGAGCACGAGGGACAGACGCGGATGCGCCGCTGTGATCCGCCGCATGAGTTCCGTCCAGTTCGGCTCCTCCCAGTCGTTGGATTGGTTCTTTGTGCCAACTGCGCCGGCGAGGAACGGCCCGGTGACCCCGCGCTCCGCCAGCGCGATGCGTCCATCGCTGATTTCCGATTCGCTGAGGCACATGTCCCACCACTGGGGTTCGCGCAGATCCACGGCGCCCAGCGCACTGAGACTCTGCATCGTGCGCTCCGTTTCCGAGACAAAGAGACTGCTGCCAGCCACCGGCAGGCATACCCGCTTCCTGCGGGAAAATGGGATCCCGGTCACCTTTGGAATCCCGCTGGCGCGGAAAAAGAGATAGTCGCGGATGCTCGCGAACACACCGCCCTTCGGCTTCGCGAGATAGACAAGGCGGTCGTAGCGCCCGGCGCGCAGCGCTCGGCTGAGCCGCGCAAGCTCACGGAAATCGCGGACGAATGTGGGATACCGCAGGGTGTCCTGGTAGAGCCCCGTCCCCTTCAAAATCGCCTCCATCGGCGCCGCCTTCGCATTCACCGGAAAGCTGGTGAGCAGCGTGATGTGTGCATTCGGAAATGCGCGGCGGACGAGGTGGAATGCCGGCAGGACAACGAGAGTGTCGCCGAGGCTGCCCACGCGGTATGCGACCACGCGGAGTGGCCTTGGATCGGGGAATTTCATCGTCGGACCACCCTCACTTCCTGCCGGCGTGCAGCCGCTCGGCATAGGCGGAGCGGCCACGGGGCAGCTTTGGCGGCGCGGAGGACGATTCATACGCGGCGAACTGCTCGCTGATCTCCGGACGATCCCATCTTTTTGCCGCCGCCAGTGCGAGCCCTCCGGAGAGCGTCATGAACGCGAGCGTCTGCGCAGTGCCGAGGGCACCGTTCAGGATGAGGAATCCGCACGCTCCGAAAAGCAGCATCGCGAGCGAATCGCCCCTTTTCAGGGACTCCAGCGCACGCCTGAAGACGAACACCGCGATGCCGATGCGGAGGACAATGTAGGCGAGCCCCTGCAACGGCCCCACTTCACCCACGATGCGCTCCCATTCGTTTTCCGCGATGAGGAAGACGCGCGAGCCGGCAAGGAGCCCGGCGCCCACGTTCGTGCCGACTCCGAGGCCTTTTCCGAAAAAGCCCTGTTCGCCGAGCATGCCAAACACGGAGGTGAAACCACTCATCGTGCGCCCGACGATGCCCACTTTCAGGCCGTCGCCCATTTCGAAGCGGTTGCTGAGCATCGCGGCTCCCTCCTTCGCGACCCTCGTGCTCAGGAAAAGAATCCCCAGCACAACGACGCCGCCGACCAGGCCCACGAGGCCCTTCGTCAGCTTGGGCTGCAGTGCGACGCACAGAATGCCGAAGGCGCAGACGAGCACCACGCTCACGGTGATGCCGCGGCTGAGCGAGAGAACCGTGCTCGCTCCGAGTGCGATCATCGCCGCGCCTGCAAGCGACCTGCGGTAGATGCCGCCATGGAGGAAATGATGGATGACAAACGCCGCGACCATCGCAAGGTAGGTGGCGAGTCCTGTGTTGAAGGAGAACAGCCCCGACGCGCGTGAACGACCGCCCTCCTCGGCGCCAAATCCCGCATCCATCTGTCCGCCGAGCGACTTGCCGACACCCACATTCACGAGCGCCTCCGACGGGGACTTGAACTGCAGGAACACCAGCACCGCCATCGGCAGCGCGAGGAGAAGGGTCCATTTTCCCATCTTCCTCACATCCTCCCATGTGAACGTGTCGCCGATCAGAAAAATGAACGGAATGTAGAGGAAATTCGTCCGGAACCCGTAAAGCGTGACGAGCAGCGTTCCTTGATTCAGCCCTGTGGTGGACGCCACGATGGAGATCACGGAGGCGGCGACCCCGAGGATGATCGACACGATCACGAATGGATTGCGGGGGAAGCGGCCGTGCGTCAGGGCAAGCAGATATGCGGCAATGACCACCGGATCCTTCACGACGATGAGCGGGTTCGTCAGACCGGGGAGGATCCACTTGCGCAGCGCGCCCTCAAACATCAGCAGCCAGAAAAAGAGCCAGATGCAGATCTTCAGGCTCTTCACGTTTTCCTCCTTGTGAGCCGGCGGCCAGACCGCGCCCTCGAATATCGCCGACCGGACGGCATGATCATGCAGGCTCGGCTGCTGAGGCATGTCTCGTGAAGTGGTGCGGTTCATCTGCGTGCGAGCGGCGACTTTGTCATGCAGCGGTTTCCGCGTCGAGGACGCATCGCGGCGGATGCTGTGGATGCCGGCTGAAAATTCTCATCGGTGCGCGAGCATGGGCATGACTGCGTCCGCGAGCCTCTGTCGGTAGCTTTCCCACGTGCAGCGGCGCGCGGTCTGAATCGCCGCCTCCCTCATGGCCGCGAGGCGCAGCCGATCCGACGCGAGCAGTTCGAGCTTTTCGGCAATCGCCTCCGCCGAGCGGATCGGCACGACGAATCCGTCCAGGCCCTCCGTGATGAGATCCGGTCCGGCCGTATTCGGCGTGGCGATGACTGGCAGCCCCTGCGCCATCGCCTCGAGGATCACCAGGCCGAAGCCTTCGAAAAGCGACGGGAAGACGAACACGTCGTTGCGGCCCATCTCGCGCAACACCTCGATGTTTGGAAGCGTGCGGATCCAGCGGTGCCGGCCAAGCGCCTCGTTCAGAGGCCGGCATTCGTCGGAGATCTTCGTGCCAAGCAGCGTCAGCTCGATGCGGTTGCCGAGCATCTCCGCAGCCTTCAGCAGGTAGGAGAGCCCCTTGCGCTGGCCGAGCGATCCCGCAAAGAAGACACGCAGCGGTCCACCGGCCGGCCTTTCGCCGGACTGCAACTCCGAGGCTGGCGCGCCATACGGAATGACGTGGACCATCTTCGGGGCTGCCGGCGCCGCCTCGATCGTCCGCTTTGTGAAGCTGCTCGCAACGACCACCGTGTCCGCAAGCGCAAGCTCGCGGTCCTTGCGCGCGAGCTTGTCGGCGCTGTCGCGCATCGCGGTCAGCGTGCAGGCCCACTCCGGCTCGCGCTCGGCTTCCTCCCTTAGGAGTTCATGCGCCACCCGCCAGTAGCCGATGGGCAGATCGTAGATGCACGCGAGGCCGCGGTCGCGCGCGGCTTCAAAAGTCCTCATCGCGCCGTCCTCATACGCATAGACGGCGCTCGCACCCCGCACCTTTGGCAGCCGCCGGGCCACACGCCGGTCGAGACTCTGGAAGACGGCGTCGATGCTGCAGGGGCCGCGCTCGTGCCGGCACGGAAAATTCCAGCCGAGCCGGGAAAAAAGCATCCGCCCGACTTCGCGCCACGGATGATAGTGCGCGAGGGCGCGCAGTTCATCCGGCAACGCCCGCCTGGCGAGCTGCGCACGGAGGCCGGCGGGCAGGATGCGGTTCCAGCGGGATCGGGGATCCCAGCTCACGCATGTCCAGAACTCGGCGAGCATGCTGTGCTCCGCCAATGCGAGCGCAGCGTGGCGGACATTTGCGTTTCCTGTGGCGTGGGAGAAGATGATCATCGGTTCAGGATGGCCCGGCGCTCCCGTTTGCAGCCTCGGCGAGCACGCGCAGGTAAGCCGCGGCGACCTTCGGGACGGTGTGCCCCGCGAGATGCTCCGGGGCGGATGCGGTAAGCCGCGCGAGCATCGCATCGTCGCAGAGCAGCCGCTCCAGCGCTGTCGCGAGCGCGGCCGCATCGCCGCTCGGAAACGTCACACCGCAGGGTCCGATTGCCTCCGGCAGACCGCCGCGGTCCGAGCCGACGGCCGCGCAGCCGCACGCGATTCCCTCGAGAGCGACAAGCCCGTAGGGCTCCGCCCATCGCGACGGCACGACGATGATGCGATGGCGGTTCAGGCAGCGGGCCAGCGCGTCGCCTGAAAGCGCGCCCACGAACTCGACCTGCGCGGCGAGCCCGACCCGCTCCGCCTGCGCACGAAGGGCGGACTCCTCCGAACCGGTGCCGACGATCGTCAGCCGTGGACGCGATCCACGGGAGGACAAAAGGCCGAGCGCATCCAGCAGCAGGTCCGCGCCCTTGTCGGAGACGAGGCGCCCGAGCAAAACCAGCTCGCGATCGCGCGCCACCTCCGGCAGCAGGCGGAAGACAGAATCGTCGTAAGGGTTCCCGATGATCACCGACTGCACGCCCGCGTGCTCCGCAATCGCCCGGCTGATTGCGATATTCCGACCCCGGCGGAGAAGGATGCGCTTGAGCCTCGTCCGCCACGTTTCCCGGCCACCCGTGGGAATCAGCCATGTGTGGTGCGCGACGACGAGCGGCTTGCGGAGCAGCAGCGCGGGCCAGAGCGTCTGGAGGCTGATGTTGTTCTGGAAGAAAACGTCGCACCACCGCGCCTGCCGCAGCAACTCCCTGCGCGAAGGCGCCCGCACCACGCCGAACGGCCATCCGCGCCCGTCGCCCTCCGCCGTCTGGGTGACCACGCGCACGTCGTGGCCGGCGCGCGCGAATTCCTGCGCGAGGAGCAGCGAGACCGTCTCGATGCCGCCGATGTCCGGCGAGAAGCGGTGGGAGCAGGTGAGAATCTTCACGGTGCCGCGGCTTCCCTCCGCGGCGCGATGCGGTCGAGCCAGCGGGTAAAAAGTCTGCGCCACGCGTCGCGCCGCGCCTCAGTGACAAGGCTGAGCAGCACGCAGACGCCGAGCACGCCCACAGCCATCGCCGCCTGCCGGAGCGGATCTCCGCCGAGCGGCAGGACCGCATTTGCGAGGATCATGAGCGGGTAGTGGTAGAGGTAGAGGGAAAAGGTGTGATCGGCGAACCAGCGAATCCCGCCTGCAAGGCCCGCGGGCGGCGCGCCGAAGCCGGCTTTGTCGAATGTCACAATCACCGCACCCACCGCGAGCGAGGCAAGCCAGTCGCTGAGGAAGCACGCCGAAAACCAGAAGCCGGGTCTGCCGACTGTGAACGGCGTCTGCGGCACGAACGCGAAGACCAGCACCACAGCGGCAAGCGCCACGGCGAATCCCGCACGCGCGGCCGCCGGAGAGAGTGTGATTTTCCCCCGCCACACGAATGCGGCGACACCGACCAGCCAGCACGGGAGCAGCAGGAGGATGTTCGGCGTCATCAGCGCAAGGATCGCCACCGCCGCAACCGCCCTGCGCGTTCCCTTCATGAAGATCGCCACGCCGAACAGCGCGTAATACCAGAACTCATACGAGAGCGACCAGAACGGGATGTTCGACGCCGGGCTCGCGGAGAATGTGCCGGCGCTCTGGAGGAAGACGCCGGTGAGCAGGTAGCGCGGCAGCTCGGCGCCGCGGGAATGCGCGGTGTAGAACGCCGCGTTCTGCGAGACGCCGATGCGGTAGGCGACGCAGGTGAGCAGCAGCGCGGGCAGCACCACCGAGTAGAGCCGCGAGAGCCGCGCGAGCGCGAACTTCCGCGCATCGCGGTGCCGGGTGAGCGTCGAACAGGCGATGACGTAGCCCGACAGCACGAAGAAAATGATCACGGCGCTGTGCGCGAGCGGGTGCGTGACTTTCCAGATGCCGGGACTCCAGAACTGCACGTTGTGGTTCGTGAAAACGATCAGCGCCGCGAGAATGCGCAGGAGATCGAGAAAGGCGGAGGTGGCCGGGCTCACGGAGACGCAGTTCTATTTTTCCGCGGGCCTCGTGACGAGGCTCCGCGGCGGCGGACCGAAGCGGCCGAGGAGAAAATCGCGGATTGCCAGCAGCCGTGCACGCGGCGACGACATGGTGCTCCATGCCGTGCGCGAGAAACACAGGCGCAAGGTGTTCGCGAGCATGAAGGCTGCGCGCGCCAGCGACTTCAGCACTCCGCCGTGCGTGCGCGCCATGAGCAGCGAAGCCCGCGAGGAGAGATAGCCGACGACAGGGCTCGAGGTCCACGTTCCCGGGTTCACCACAATCGCGCCCCACACGAGGCCCACTCTCCAGCCCCTCTTCCGCGCACGAAGTCCGATCTCCGCCTCGTCGCCATAGGCGAAGTAGCGCTCATCCAGCAGGCCGATTTCCTCAAGGCACTGGCGGCGGAAAATCTGCAGGGTGCCGTGCGGGATTTCCACTTCGGTCACCTCCCCCGCCGCGCACGGCTCGGCCATCGTGAAGGTGATCCCGCGCACCGGGGCGAAGTGCGCGATTTCCGGCGAGTCATACTGCGGACATGCAACGCCCAGCCGTGGGTCGCGCTCCATCGCCGCAACGAGAAGGCGCAGGCAGCCGTCGCGCAGGATGGTGTCGTGCGCGCTGATGACACAGAGGTCGCTCCCGTGCTCCGTGAGCCAGCGGCGGAACATGACATTCAACGCGCCGCCCCACCCCTTGTTCTCCGGCAGTTCGACCAATTCCACATCATCCGGCAGCCCTGCCTTCAGTTCCGCGAGCGTCTCCGCCCTCGATCCGTTGTCCACCACACGGATGGAAACGGAAACTCCCTGCTGCTGGAAATGCCGCACCGTCGCGAGGCACTCCGCGGGGCGGTTCCAATGGACCACGACGACCGGCAGCGGGCTGCTACTGCTTGACGGCATGGCACACGACCTCCTCCCCGAGATCCTTCGCCAGCGGGCGCAGCAGTCCGAGCACGGAGGAAAGAAGTTTCAGCCCCGGCTTTGCCGGCCCACCCACCGCACCGGATCTGCGGATGCTCGCGCTTTCCTTCAGCGCCCAGAAAGTCAGGTTCGTGCTCGTCCAGCAGCGCGCATGGAGGCCGGCGCGGCTGCAGGCCACTTCGTATCCGCGGCCGCTTGGCAGGACGAGGTGCCGCGGCGCATCGAGGTTATACCAGTCCGCGCCGAAGCAGCGGCGGATGATGCCGGCCGGATTCGGCGAAAGACTCACGAAGACACCTCCGGGCTTCAGCACCCTCGCAATCGCCGCGAGCGCCTCGGCGGGCTTTGGAAAATGCTCCATCACATGCGAGAGCGTGACGGCATCGAAATGATTCTCCGGAAGCCGTGCATCTTCGATCGTCCCGTCCTGCACGTCGTGGCCGAGACTTCTCGCGACAGCGGCGGCGACCGGGTCCGGCTCGACTCCACCGCACGTCCACCCGAGTTCCTTCATCAGGCTCAGAAACATGCCGCTGCCACAGCCGACATCCAGCAGACGCCCGCCGGGTTTCGATTTCAGGAATCTCACCGCCTGCCCTCCGCGGGATCTGCCCAACCCGAGGAACGCGGCCACTTTCCCCGCGAGCAACCCGGCCCGGGAAGCGGCCTGTCCCCGCAGCCCACGATACCCGTAGCTCTGCTCCAAAATTCCAATCTTGGCCGAGCCGGCAAGTCTCTGCCTCTGCTTCACCCACACCTCCGATGCCGAATGCGTGAAGTGGTAGTTCTCGGGATAGAGACGTCCGATCTCCTCCTTTGCCGGACAAGGATCCTGCCAAAGCGATCCGCAGCCGCGGCATTCGCGGAAAGACCATCCGCCTTGCAGCCCGGTGATGTGGTCCCGCGCATTCCGAATGACAAACTCGCCCGCGCCGCCGCAGACGGGGCATTCCCGGACTTCGACATGCCGGGGCGGTGTTTGGGTGGAGCTCAGCATCGGGTTGCGAAGGTTGGTGAAAATGCGGCGGCGCTCTTAGGGGTTGCGCCCGCCTTTGTCCATCTCGCGCGCATCGCCGAGCCGCGCAAGAAACGTCGCAGCGACGCGCCCGGCGCTCGCGACAGGCGGATGTCTCGGGAGACCGGCTGCGAGCTTTGCCGGAAGCTCCGCATCGCAGCGAATGAGAAGCGCGGGGTCCGACGCCGTAGCCGGCGCACCGGAAAACCCGGACGAGGAATCCGGCAACACGAGCAAAGGCAGGCCATGATCGAGCATCGCGGCAGCGGCGCTGCTTTTTCCAATGAGCCGCCACGAGGCGGAGGGCACGCCGAAATCGAGGCATTGCAGCGACTGCGAGATCTTCCCGGGCGGCTGTTCGCCCAGACGCACGAAATCGATCCTCCCAGCGTAGCCGCGGACGAGCTCCTCCCAACGCCGCCCGCCTTCCGCGCCGAGCCGACCGATGGAGACAAGCCGCAGCGGCCGGCCGCGGCGCGCAGCCTCCCCGATGAGCATTCCGAACAGCGGCTCCGGCTGCCATTCGGGATAAAACGCGCCGAAAAAGCCGCCGCACCAAGCACCGCCGGCGCGGATTTCCTCGGCGAGGGATTCCGCGCCTTCCATTGGAGCCACTGGCATGTTGCTGAAAAGCGGCAGCACCTCCGCGCGAAAACCCGCGCCGGCGAGAGCCTCCACATTGACCGGGAGCGTCGCGTGAATCACCGACGGGCGGCACATTCTGAGGAGCCGGATCACAAGGAAACGCTGGGCTGCCCCGATGAGGCGGTTTTTCAGCGAACCGCCAACCCACAGCTCGTGCATCATCATGTGGAGCCGCCGCGGGCCGATGATCTTGCCGAGCCGCCCCGGGAGGCGCGCGACCATCCCCTTTGGATGAAAGCCGTGCGGCACGAACTGGAGGCTGACCCAGTCGGGCGACGTTTCCGCGACAAAGGCGGCCGCCCTTTCCACACGGCCCGCCCACGGCGCCGCCGCAGGAAGCCGCAGCACGTCACCGCCTTCCGCCACCCTCTCCTCGGAACCGGGAAGATGACGGTCGTTCAGCGCAAGCCACGCGCACGGATGCCCGAGCCGGGCGCATTCGCGGCCCAGCGAGCGGGCATAGTCGCCGACTCCGTCGCGTCCGCACTCCAGGGACGAGGTGATGAATAGGAGCTTCATGGTCTTGGCAGCACGAGCGGGGAGGCGTGACAACCCGGCTGCTCAGCCACGCCGCATGAAGCGCGCGATGGCGCCCGCGACGCGCAGGGCGAGCTTGCGGCGCTTCACTGTGGAACTCGGATACACGCGGATCGGGTGCTCGGCGAACCGCCAGAAGTGCTTGTCTGTGACCGGGCAGCCCATCCCACGAAGCGCATTCCAGATCAACCGGTTCCTCCAAGGCTTCAGCGGCCCCAGCGCGTGGGGAAGAAGCGGCGAGCCGGGTTGGAAACCCATGGCCTGCCGGCCGAGAAAACTCACCGGAACATCGGCAGCCGCCTCGATTGCGGCGTTGAGGGCATCCTGATCCGTCTTTCCGAAGCAGTCGAAAAAGCCGCTCCGGCCAGCGACGGACTTGCCGCCGGGAATGCCGGCGAATTCCGAACCGCCAATGACCGTCCACATCGCGTCCTGCAGGCGCTTCCAGACGTCGAGAAAGCGACGCTCCCCGCGGGCGACTCCGACGAATCCGCCGTTCGCATAGCATGGTTCGCGCGGCGCCAGCTTGAAGCCGAATTTTTCAAAGCACCTGCGCCACCCGATGCGCTGCGGGTGGTGGAGCGGCATCGGCGAGTTGATGTCCTCGCACACCGCAAGGCCACAGGTGATCCATTCCTCAAATGAATGCCATGGCTCCGCGATGACGATGTCCGGATCGATGTAGAAAAGCGCGCCGCATGACGGATCAAGCCGGTCCATCACATCGAGCATGAACTCCGGCTTGAAGTTTGTGAGGTGCGCCTGCGTCCGGAGCGGCACAAAGCCGAGCGCGCATCCGTCGCCCACTGCCAACTCGGCGACGCCGTCCTTATCTGGCACCTGCGCAGCCCATGCCGGCAGCTCTCCGCGGTAGCCTGCCCAGATCTTCCCGCGGAATCCCTGCGCGTGAAGCGAGTTCACCAGAACGCCGAGCCCGAGGTGATAATCGCCTTCGAACATCGTGCAGACAGCCGCGTTCATGGCGAGGGATTCTCTTTGCGCCCATACTCCGCCAGCATCGCGTGCCCGGCGAGCGTGCTTCCAAATGCGAGAGCCCAAACAATTCCGTAGGGCAGGAGAAGGGCACGCAGCACCTTCTTGAGCCTGAGGTTCGCGTCCGCTCCGCGTCGTTCGACTGCGCGGTAGATGCGGGTTCGGGTGGACGCATACCAGACCCGCGCCATGAACCCGAGCGGCGAATGCATCACGCCGCGCAGGCTCCATCCATGCCGCTCGCCGATTGCCTTCATCGACCGCTCGGTCCAGCGGCTCATGTGGTGCGGCGGTTGATCCAGATAGTCGCGCTCTCCAAACAGGCGCGACGGGCGGTGATCGCTCGGAACTGCGACGAAGAGCCGACCCGAAGGCTTCGCCCAGCCACTGGCGAGAGCGAAAAGGGATCCGGGATCATCGAGGTGCTCGAGCACCTGAAAGGCGACGACACAGTCGCGATCTCCGCTCCGCAGGAACTCGGGAACTTGCCCGGTGACGTCCAGCACTCGCACATCAAGGCCTGCCTTTTCACCCGCCCGGACCGCCTCTGCTGAGAAATCCACGCCCGACGCCTTCACACCGGCCCGCGCGCACTGCTGCAGGAATTCACCGCTGCCACAGCCGAATTCACCGAGCACCTCACCCGGTTTCAACAGCGCGAGGACATGCTCGAACTCCCACCGCTTGCCGGGATACAAATCGAGGACGCCATAAACGAGGTCATACCACGTCGAACTCGGTGCCTGTAGGGGATCGGCGAACTCAAGCCCGCACGCCCCGCACTTCAGCATGCGATAGGTGTCGCCCGGCACTCCCGCGCGCTCGGTGAGCTGCCTCTGCACACCGATATCGGCGGCGTAATGGCTGTGCTGCTCCGCCAGTTCGATCGTCTCCAGTGTCGAGCACTTTTCCCCGCCGCAGGCCGGACATCGGACAGGCACTGTCATCAGCCAGCGAAGTTTTGGCCGGCATGCCGGTGGTGCGGTTGGGTTTTGGGAAACATCTCCGGCTTCTTCGCAGGCACCTGTGCGGCGATCAAGGATTCCCTGCGGCGGCGGCGCGCGCCTCCCGCAGGCTACGCCGGTAGCCCTGCAAACCGGCATAGAGGAACGGGATGAGAGGATAGGCCGAGGTGACGACGGCGAAAACCATCATGCTGTGCGTCGTGCTCAAATCCATGAACGCAATCATCAGTCCTTCGATGATGAGCAGCCCGCCGATGCTCGTGACGGCGGTGAGGTGGAAAATCCATTTCCGCGCGTTGTTGAACGCATAGATGGCTCCTGAGATCGTGCTGAGGGCCGCCGCGGTCACGTTCAAACCCACCTCAAGCTGGAGACCGGCGTATTTCGCCCCGAGCAGCCAGAGGAGCGGCTTCGGAAAGAGAAACGCCACGACAGAAATGCCCGCGCCGACAAAAAGAAGCCCCGCCACCACCTGCGCATAGCGGACAGCCACGCGCTCCAACGGCAGCCGCGCAATGAATGGAACCAGAATCGTCGAGATGAAGCTGCTGACGAAGACGAAGACTTGGCCGAGCCGCCCGAGCGCGGCCACTTCCGCGATCGATTTTGTCGTGCCGAAAACCGCAATGAGGAAGATCTGAATCTGGCCGTGGAATGCGTAGAAGACCATTCCCGCGATCAGCGGCGAGATGTAGCGCCGCATTTCACCCTCCGCCTCGAGACTGCGCTCCGCGGGCATTTTGAAATACGGCGCCGCCGCGGCACGGTAGAGGCGCGCATTGATGAAGGAAACAAGCGCACCGATCCAGCAGGCGGCGGCAGCACCGAGCGCGCCGAGCCAATGCAGAACCTTCAGCACCACGAGCCGTGACCCGCTCAGAATGACGCTCGGCCGGTAAAGACACGCAAGGTGCTGCCTCATCAGCAGCGGAGGCGAATAGATTGACACCCACCCTTGGCAGAGCAGGAAAGCCACGATGGAGCCGAAGAGGACCACGCTCTCGATCAGCGGCCAGCCATGCGCGGAGCCATACCAGAGAAAAAATGGGAACGACAGCGGCGCGAACAGCAGCAGCAGCAGCTTCCTCTGCCGCACCGCGGCACCCATGTAGCGTCCGACCACCACGGGATCGTCCACACGCGAGCCGACAAGCGCGAGAATCGAGCCCGTGAAGCCGAGATCCACCAGCAGCGCGAGCATGTTTTGAAACCCCAGCACCATCCCATACTGCGCGTATGCCTCGTAGCTCAGCCAGCGGACGAGCGCCAGACCGGTGATGAACTGCAGCCCCTGCGAAAACATCTGCCACATCCCAAACTGCGACATTTTCCGCAGCCAGAACAGCGACCGCTCCCTCGACGGCAGCGAGCGCCGGAATGCGTGTGTGAATGATCGGAGACGGAACACTGGGCGCGAGCCATTAGGCGCAAACACCCATGCTGGCAAGGAGGTGGTGCGGTTTCAGCCGGCAGCCCAACCCGCGGCGCGGTTCAATTCCCAAACAGCAGGTCAAACACTCCCGTCGCGGTCTTCTTCACGGTGTTCACCGCGCCGCCGACGGCCTGGGTGGCGGTGTTCTCGACTTTTTCCACCACGGCATTTTCGGCGGCGGCGTAGAGGCGCGAGGAGAGATCCTCGCCGGGTGAGCGCACGGGGCCGGCGACGCGCATCTTCGTCCACGCGTATCCGTCGCGGTTCACGGTGAAGACCTTCTCCTGCGAGCCGGGCAGCCATTGGAGCGGCGCGGGGGTGATGCCGACATCGAAACTGCCGTCGATCTGCCCGTCGCGCACGGTGAAGGCACCGGTGACCTTGATGAGCCGCTCGCTCTCGAACGTGAAGTTCGTGATGCGCAGCCCGTCCTTGTCGTAGCGGAAGTCGCCGCGCACCTGGTTCAGCGTCAGCCGGCGGAAGCGGTCCGTCTTCGTGAACTCCGCGATCTTGTTCAGCACCGGCAGCGTCTCGAGCACGCCCTGCTGCAGTTCGGCGCGGCCGGTGACGACGGGCGGCACGGGCGGTCCGTCGCGGAGTGAAATCTGCGCACGCCCTTCGCCGGTCACGCGTCCGTGGAGCCGCGCACGCCAGTCCTCGGGCAGCAGCGGCGTCACGTTCACGCCGTTCACCTTGAAGAGCAGGTCCACCCTGTCCTGCTCGCGCACCTCGCCGGTCACGGTGATCTCACCGCCCTCGCAGCGCAGCTTCGAGTCCTGGAGGAAAAGCGACGGCTCCTTGTGGACAAGCCGCAGCGACACGATGTCCATGTCCGGCAGGCCCTGCTGCTTCGCCAGCCCGCCCTCACCGACGAGCTTCCATCCGCCCTCGACGGGCGAACCCGTCACGTCGAGCCCGCTCACCGAGCCGCCGCCCCATCCCAGGACCAGCTCGCGCGTGTGGATGCGGCCGATGTCGGTCATGTTTTCGCTTTTCCGCGGACGCGGCAGGTCGAGCGGCAGGCGCTTCTCGAAAAATTTCACCGCCACTCGCTGGACCTCCACCGACTCCACGCGGAAGCGCTTCTCGCCGAAGAGCATCTTCCACACGCTCGGCAGCCGGAACTCGCCGCGCACATTCTCCACGCTGAGGTCGGAGAACTTGCCGCCGCTCGCGCCCTCGGCCTTCACGCCGTCGCAGAAGAACTCGGTGGTGTCGAAGCGGATCGGCGCGATCTCCACCTGCGCCTGCAGATGCTCCGCCACGCGCTCAGAAATCTGCCTCCGGAACTCCGGGCTGCGCAGCTTCGCATTCACCCACGCCTTCATCCCCGCCACTCCCGCGAGGACGAGCACCACGACCACGCCAGCCGACCACGCGAGCCACTTGAGCCAGCGGTTGGAGGAGGGGCGTTTGCTAGTGCGGCGGGGCATGAGGCGGGACGGGTGCGAAATGCACGAGGGCTGCTTGCAAAGGAAGCACGATTTGCGCATTTGGCACCGCGCGATTTTCCAAAGAAGCAACCAACCCCTCCGCACCGTGCTCGAACTCAAAGACGTCTCGCTCTCCATCCACAACGGGGACGAGGAGCAGTTCCTCCTCTCCGGCATCTCGGCGCACCTCCCGCACGGGCATTTCGCCGCGATCATCGGCCCCTCCGGCTGCGGCAAGAGCACGCTGCTGAAAGTGATCGCCGGCATCAGGGAACACGGCGGCGGCGCCATCCACTGGCAGGGCCGCAATGTCGTGGAGGACGAAGACCTCGACCCGCACGAGATCGGCTACGTGCCGCAGTTCAGCATCGCGCACGAGCTGCTCACCGTCGAAGAGTGCATCGAGGGCGCGCTGCGCCTGCGAGTCGCGTCGCTGAGCTCCGAGCAACTGGACGAGCGCATCGAGAAAATCCTCGCCAGCACCGGCCTCGGCGAAATCGGCGACCGCCGCGTGCAGCTCCTTTCCGGCGGCCAGAAGCGCCGCCTCGCGATGGCCATGGAGATGGTCAGCTCCCCTTCCCTCCTCCTCTGCGACGAAGTCACCAGCGGCCTCGACCCGAAGAGCGAGGACGAAATCGTGCACCTCATGCACGACCTTTCGCGCAGCGACAAACGCATCGTCCTCAGCGTCACCCACAGCCTCCAGCACGTCGCCCTCTACGACAGCGTGGTCGTCCTTTACCAGGGCCACCTCGTCTATCACGGCACTCCGAAGCTGCTCACCCACTACTTCAACATCACCAACCCCGCCGACCTCTACCCGCGCCTCGCGCAGCGCAAGGCGGGCGACTGGCACCGCTCGTGGGAGAAATACCGCGCATCGTATTACGAGCAGAGCAGTCTCCCGGCGATGACCGCCGCGCCGGAACCCCCAGCCGAGATGAAGGCCGCGGAGCATCCCCAGGCGGACGAGGAGAAGAAGTCTGCGCCCACCGAGGAGGAGGAACTCGCCCGCTTGCGCCGCATCGTGGAGGAAAAGGAAAAGCCCGCGGACAGAAAGGCCGGCGAGGAAGACGACGCGAAGAAGGACGACCCTGCCTCGGAAAAGCCGGAGACCGTCGTGCCCGGAATCCTCACCCAGTTCGGTGTGCTCCTTGCACGGCGGTGGAAGCTCTTCCTCCGCGACCGCGGCCAGCTCATCCTCCAGCTCGCGCTCCTCTTCGGCTTCCCGTGCCTCGTCGTCATTTTCGCGCTCGACGGACTCCCGCAGGTGAAGGGCCTCGCCGACGCCGCCGTGGGCAACCTCTTTGAAAAAGCCCGCCAGCAGGCCGACGCCCTCCGCGACATCTCCAAGACCGGCACGCTCGTCAGCGGGCTCATCATGTTCCAGGTGATCCTCCTCGCCCTCATGGGATCGAACAACGCCGCCCGCGAGGTCGCCGGCGAGCGCAACCTCTTCGAGAAGGAGAAATTCGCCGGCCTCAGCCCATTCGCCTACGTCGCAAGCAAGGTCGTCTTCCTCGGCGCGCTCGTCCTCGCGCAGTCCGTGTGGATGACCGTCTTCGTGAACATGATCGTCGGCTTCCAGGGCGACTTCTCCTTGCAGGTGATGAACCTCTTCCTCGTCAACGCCGCCATCACCTCCGTCTGCCTCGGCATTTCCTCGTGGATGAAAAGCGCGGAGCAGTCGTCGCTCCTCTCCATCTACCTCGTCGGCTTCCAGCTCCCGCTCAGCGGCGCCGTCCTCGCGCTGCCGAAGGCCATCGCCCTCGTCACCCAGGTCTTCATCGCGAGCTTCTGGGGATGGAGCGGCTTCATCCGCTCGATGGAAAACACGCGCTACTACGACGCCATCAAGCAGGTCGCGCAGACCGAGCCCGCCAACGGCGCGCTCTGCCTCTGGGTCCTCTTCGCCCACGTCATCGTCGGCCTCTTCTTCGCCTACACCGGCTGCAAGAACTCCCGCTGGGAGTAGCTGCGACCGCGGAAGGGACGGCACCCCTCCCGCGATTCGCGCGCAGTCCGCATGACCCGTTGCAATTTCTGCGGCAACGCGGTTGATACCACTTCACGCATGAAACGACTTCTCACGCTCGCGCTCGCAGCCTGCGCCGCCATCACGGTGCATGCCGCCGACGCCGTCAGCACGCTCCGCGGATGGACCGCGCTGGACGCATTCAGCCTCGCCGAACTCTCCAGCGGAAAAATCGTCACCAGCTTCAACTCCTCGATGAGCCTCGCCCGCGGCATGTCCTGCCAGGCCGCCTACCTCGTGAACGCGCCGCTTGAGATCACCCACGGCGCGATGCTGAAGTTCAACTCGACCAGGCACCACGAGCTCGACGTTTTCCAGCACCACGTCTTCCACGATGAGAAGGACTGCGGCTTCGAGAAGCTCCTCATCGATCCGCGCAGCTCCCCCGTATCCGCGCTCATCCGCTCCATGGGCGACCCGGGCGCCATCCAGCTCGCGAAGCGCGAAATCCCACTCATGCCGCACACACGCACCGCCGCCGCGACGCAGACGTTCCTCATCGGCATCCTCCGCGACCGGTGGACCAGTTTTTCAAAGTCCGGCGACTTCGGCAGCGTCGCCACCTACGACGCGGGCGGCGAGCTGCGCAGCCTCCTCGCCGAGGAAGGGAAGGTCGCGCGCCATTTCTCCGCGCTCCTCGCGCCGCTCGCACCGAAGGGCGCCCCGGGCACCCCGCGCTACCACTACTGGGACCAGTCCACCGTGGACAAAAAATCCGCCGTCCAGCTCGGCGCCGTCTATTCCCTCGATGCGCCCGACAAGCGCCAGGTCCTCGACATCACCTACTTCTCCACCTACGGCTACCTCGTCTCATTCACCATCTACGAGCTGCACCCCGTCACCGTGGATGGCAAACCCCAGACGCTCATCTGCCAGTGCAGCCTCGTCAGCACGCCTGCCATCGAGGGCGGCCTCGGCCTGAAGCGCAAAATCGGCTCCCGCATGATGGTCTCCGACGTGGAGAAGTGGATCCGCATCTTCCGCAGCGACGCGGAAAAATCCGCCCGCTAAGCACCCGCCATCCACCAGGCGGAAATCCGCTTCACCGGCTCGGCGGAATTTTCAAACCGCCGCTCCGGTCAAGGCAAGGCGGGATGCCCGCGCTCCGTGGGGCGACGCCGGTCGGGGGGCGTGCTTTTTTTGAATGGATCAGGACACGTGGGGCGCGTCCCTCCAGACACCTCCCGCGTTAGATCAGCAGAGGCCCACAGGCAGGCCCGGCACGAGGTCATTCTCGTCGCCGGGTGCGGCAGGCTTCTTCTTCTTGGCACCGTGGAGCGGCTCGATCTGCGCGAGGCAGTCGCACACGGCGCACTTCACTTTTTGCGGCAGCCGCAGCTCCGGCGGCCACTCGGCGGTTTTCTCCGTCTTGCAGCGCCTGCAGAGGATTCGGATTTTCATGGTCGTTGGTTTGGTTCGTTGATTCGACGCCGGGGAAGGCGCCGGTGCGCCGGGGGGAGCGCGCCCAAGAGATACAGCACGCAGCGCAGCTCAGAAGACGAAAAAGATGCGGCAAAATGCGGATTGCGCGCTTGGTCGAAGCGGAGGCGGCTCCCGACCGCGGTGCAGTCCCTATTCCGGCGCCGTGGCTGGCATTCCGGCAAAATTCAACACCCCAGGGCTCGTGTGCCCGCACGTGCAATTCACCGTAAGTGGGGATCTGAATCATCCTGTGTGTCAGCGGCAACGTAGCCGGGAGCCCGACAGACCGGAAAAGGAATGCCCCGTGGCGGATTTCGCCACAGGTCAAACCCGGGCGCGCCCACCCGGCGCAGGTTTCCCGCCGTCGCGCGCTCGACACCCCCGGCGCCGGGCGCGATGGTCACCGCACCCATGAAGATCGAAGTCCACACCGGCGGCATTTTCGACACGAACTGCTTTTTCCTTCCCGCCCACGGCATCCTCATCGATGCGCCGCAGACGGCGCTCGCCTGGCTGAAAAAGCGCGGGCTCCGCGTGAGCACGCTGCTGATCACGCACGGGCACATCGACCACGTGTGGGATGCGGCGGCCATCCAGCGCGAACACGGTTGCCGCGTCGGCTACCACCGCGACGGCATCGAGATGCTCACGGAGCCGGGTTACTTCAAGCGGCTCGGCATGAACTGGGAGATCGATCCGGTGAAGGCGGACTTCCTCATCGAGGAGAGCGGTTCGGCACTCGCGCCGGAGCCGCGGCTGAATGTGGAGGGGCTGGACCTGCGGGTGCTCCTGGTGCCGGGGCACTGCCCCGGGAGCCTGTGCTTTTTCGAGGAGAAGGAGCGCATCCTCTTCGGGGGCGACGTGCTCTTCGCCGGAAGCATCGGGCGGACGGATCTGCCGGGCGGCGACCACCAGCTCCTGCTCGACGGCATCCGCGGGAAGCTCTGGCCTCTCGGGGACGACGTGCGGGTGCTCCCCGGCCACGGGCCGGCGACGACCATCGGCATCGAGCGCCGGACGAATCCGTTTGTCGGCGAGGAGGCGTGAGCGGCGCGCTGCCTACCAGAGGTGGAAGTAGTATCGCAATCCGCTAGGGTCGTGGGTGAGTGAGCCGCTCACGGGATCCTTGGAGTAGTAGCGCACGCGGCGTCCGTCAGGCGGCGCGGTGCCGGCGACGCTCACCTCGGCGCGGAGGTATTTGCCGTAGAGCAGGCCCTTGGCGGTGATGCGCTCGATGGTCACGCTGTCGCGGAGCTGTTGCGCGGCATCAAAGGCGGGCCGGTTCGTGACGGGGACCGCGCCAGGCGGAGCGTATTCGTTCTGGAGGCGGAACTTCATGTCGCGGAACACCGTCTCGGGCACGGTGTGCGGGATGAACCAGCGGACCGCGTAGAGCAGCGCGAAACCTGCCAGGAGGAACAGCGCCTTTTTGAGCGAGCCCGCGTGGAGGAGCTTGTGCGCGACGGTGGTGGACATGACGCCTCCGGGAGATGCAGGGGGCATTCCAGCGGGGCGGAAAATGCGGGCGCGCCGCGGCTAGTCGAGCATGCGGCCGGGGCGGTAGCGGTAGAGGAGGAAGACGTGGATTTTCCGCAGGGGGAGGCCGTGGCTCTGGAACTCAAAGGTGGTCTTCAGCTCCCAGCGGTCGAAGGTGCGGGGAATCGGGTCGAGGGGCGACTGGTCGATTTCGCGCTCGGTGAAATAGATGGCGGTGCGGCCGGCGAAGCGGCTGAGGCCGTATTCGCCGGAGTCCTCCTGGTCGTTCAGGACGGGGGCGGTGCGCTCCTCGTATTCGTCGTAGCGGCCCCAGAAGTGAAACTGGTTCTGTGCGACGGGCGACTCGGGGACATAGACGAGCGGGTGGCCCGGCGCCTCGATGCGGCGGTATTTTTCCGGCAGGTAAAAGCAGACTTCGGCGGCGGTGCCGTAGCTGCTGGCGATGAGGAAGATTTTCTGACCGCTGGCCTGCTCGATGGTGTCGCGGAATTCGCCGATGCGGGCCGCGACTTCGCGCCAGCCCTGCATGCGGGCGCCGGGGTCGCGCTTCCACGGGAGCCGCCACCCGACCGGGAGGAAGCTGGGGCGGAGGATGTTCGTGTTCACCATCACGACGCTGACGAGCGCGCCGATGGCGATGGCCCAGATGGAGTAGGTGCGCGCCCCGCGGACGCCGCGGAGGACGCGGTCCACACACCAGGCGACGGTCAGGATGCCGAGGGAGATCATCGCGGGGGCGGTCCAGTTCGGCAGGCAGCGGTGGTGCAGGGCGAGCCAGCTGTAGCCGAGGAGGAGCGGGAGGGCGAAGGCGGCGAGGAAGCGGGACTTCCAGTGCATGTTCGCGGCGTCCTTGTGCGAGCCGATGAAGAGGATCAGCGCGAGGACAGCGAGGAAGACGGCGAGCGTGTGAAATGCGGTGTTCTCGAAGAAGTTGCCCGCCATCCACAGCGCGACCATGAGCACGGCGAGCACCACCCAGCTTCCCCACGCGGAGCGGAGGCTGCGGGGCAGCGCGGGAAAGGAGCGCGCAAAGGCGGCGCCCCAGCGGCTGAAGGACGGCCCGGTGGTCGCGAAGAGGGCCATCATCATCGCAAAGAAGATGAGCGGGGAATAGACGCCGAAATGGGAACCGATGAACTCGCCGATGGTGCGGATGTTCAGGCTCCACCACGGGGTGTCGAGGCCGCCGCGCTCGGCGAGGTGCGCCGTCGTGGGCCAGCCGTGCGCGGCATTCCAGCGGACGAACGGCTCCACGAATGGCAGAAAACAGAGAATCATGACCCAGAAGCCGCGCTGGAGGAGTTCGCCGCGGTAGCGGGCGGTCATGAGGAGGAGCAGCAGCACCGAGAGGAGGAAGGCGGCGTTGGTCATCTTGCAGATGAAGCCGAGGCCGGTGAGGATGCCGGTGAGCGCCCACCACCACGAGAAGGCGGGGCTTCTCTCCAGCGCGAGCCAGAGCGTGCAGAGCGATGCGGTCCAGAAGAAGATGGACGGCGCGTCGATGGTCATGATGAGCGCGCCGGCGTTGAAGATGGGCGTGACGGTCATCACGATCACGGTCCAGAAGGCGACGCGCTGATCATAGAGCCGCCGCGCGAGCCAGTGCATGAGCAGGCAGGTGCCGAGGCCGAAAAGCGGCGCGAAGAAGCGGACGCCCAGCTCCGTGTGGCCGAAGAGCGCCGTGCCCGCGCGGATGATGAGGGCGATGCCGGGGCCCTTGCTGAAATACCACCAGTCGAGCCGCTGGCTCCATTCGTGGTAGTAGGCCTCGTCGGGCATCAGGCCGTTCTGCCCCGCATACACGATGCGCAGGACGGTGAGCACGATGAGGGATGCGAGGAGTCGGATGTTCATGCGGCGGAAAGCAGCGACGGAAAGCGGGCGGCGAGCGGTGGTGAAAGGCGCGGCCCCCATCGGCGCCAGGCGGTCTCGGCGACCAGCAGCGTGAGAAGCGCCACGCCCATCCCGAGGAAGAAGCCGCCGATGACATCGCTCGGCCAGTGCGCACCGGTGTAGATGCGGGAGTAGGCGACAAGCACCGCGGGGAAAAATGCGAGCCACCCGCGCCTGCGGAAGAACACGGCGGTGAGCAGCGCGGCGCATGCGGTGTTCGCTGCGTGGTTGGACGGAAAGGAGCGCCCCCTCGTCTCCACCGAGTCGCCGAGTGAGAACGCCTCCAGCGGCGCCTCGAATGCGCCCTTCCACACCGGCGCGGCGAGATTCACCTGCCGCACGCCGACCAAAGCGTCGCGCGGCCGCAGCCTGCCGGCCGCGTTCTTGATCCCGAGGCCGAAGACACCGTCGCTCAGCGCCACCGCGACCACGCCGATGGCGATGAAGGCGCGGGCGCGGAATCCACCGCGCGCCACCACCGCCAGCACGAGAAGCGCGATGGGCACCGCCCACAGCGCGGTGCTGGATGCCACAGCCATGACACGGTCGAGCACCGGCCCGGTCCATTCGTGGTTGATGAGAAAAAGTAGCTTTTGATCCATCCGGCGTTGGCGAAGGTTCGCGAGCCTATGGTCACACTGAATCGTGTAAAGAGCATCCTCGCCTCCCTTCTCGCAGCCGCCGCGATCGCATTCGTGCCCGCAGAGGGCGCGGACACTCCGCCGCCTGCACAGGATCTCCTGCGCTCCGTGCGGCTCGCGCAGTCCTCGCAGAACTGGAAGCTCACGGGCCGCATCCGCGTCGGCAGCAAGAAGCTCCCCTTCCGCCTCACACTGGAGAAGGGCGCGCTTCACTACGAGTTCACCGACAACGGCGACACCCTTACGCTGCGGCTCGGCGAGCGTTCCTCCACGCTCGAGGAGCGCAAGGGCGGCAAGACGGGGCGCGTGAGCGCGGCGCGATACGACGACCCGGTCCACGGCACGGACATCAGCTACGAGGATCTCTCCCTCCGCTTCATCTACTGGCGCGACGCCAGCGTGATCGGCAGCGACATCATCTCCGCCCACCGCTGCTGGAAGGTGGAGGCCCGGCCCGACTCCGCGAGGGACTCGCAGTATGCGCGCGTGGTGCTCTGGATCGGCCGCGAGGACGGCGCGCTGATGAAGGCCGAGTGCTACGACGCGAACGGCCGCTGGGCGCGGCGCTTCACCGTGACGAGCGTGATGAAGCGCGAGGGCTACTGGCTGCTGAAGCAAATGCGCATCGAGCGCGCATCGACCGGCGGCTCGGACCCAAAGCCGGCGTATCTGGAAATCGAGGACGCGGAGAAATAGGGGCCGCCCCTCCTCTCCGGCCCACGGTCACGGGCTTTCAGCCTCGTCCTCGTCATCGACCTCGTCCTCGATCCCTTCCTTGATCCTCTTCGACAGGAACGGGCGGAGAAAGCCGTAGAGCAGATAGACGAGGAAAATCACCGCCGGCATCCACTGGTAGAACATCACGGTGAGGCTGATCGCGGTGACGATGGCGATGAACTTCGGGATGCTGCGCGTGGTGCGCCAGTTGATCGACTTGAAGCTAGGATACTTGAAACCGCTGAACATCATCCACGAGAGGAACAGCAGCAGCGGCGGCAGCACCCACTGCGTGAGGCCGTGCTCCACGCGGTCGTTGTTCAGCCAGAGCATGAAGAGCGTGATGCTCGCGACAAGCCCCGCCGCAGCGGGGATTGGGAAGCCCTTGAAGTCCTTGCCCGCGCCCGGCGCACCGGATGCAGCGATGCAGTTGAAGCGCGCGAGCCGCATCGCGCCGCAGATGAGATAGACCGACGCCACAATCCAGCCGAGCCGCTCCGATTCGCGCAGCACGACGCGGCTCACCATGAGCGCGGGGGCCACGCCGAAGCTGACCACGTCCGCCAGCGAGTCGAACTCGCGCCCGAACGCGCTGTCCGTCCCGCCGAGGCGCGCGAGGCGCCCGTCGAGCAGGTCGAAGATGCACGCGGCGAGGATGCACCAGATCGCGGTCTTGAAATACTCGTTGCCCGCATCGAGCGGCGCAGGGCTGGCCATCATCTGCGCGGTGCTCACGGCGAGCGCGCCCTGCACGATCTTCAGCGTGGCGAGGAAGCCGCAGAAGAGGTTTCCCGCGGTCATCAGGTTCGGGAGAAGGTAGATCTTCGGCGAGCCGTCGTCGGCTTCCTTCTTCGGCGCGCCCGTTGGCTTGGTGTCGCTCATCGCGTCAGTGCGTCAGATTCAGATCAGAACCGCGGGCACTGCGGCACTCGCCACATAGCCCGCATCCGGTGCGGCGAGGCGCGCGATGATGCTGGCGCTTCCCTCCACGCGGTCGCCGACTTTCACGAGGATCTCCGCGTCGAGCGGCAGGTAGATGTCCGTGCGGGAGCCAAAGCGGATCATTCCGAAGCGGTGCCCCTTCTCCACGGTCGAACCCTCCCTGCTCCACGGCACGATGCGGCGCGCGATTGCGCCGGTGATTTGCCGCACCACGAGCGTCGCGTGCTCGCCGGCAAAGGCCCACGTGAGCGCCTCGTTCTTCTGGTGGCAATAGGGGTCGCGTGCGTCGAGGTAGGTGCCGGGGTGGTGCTTCGTGTAGGTGATGCGGCCCGCGATGGGCGCGCGGTTCACATGCACGTCGAAGACGTTCAGGAAAATGCTCACGCGCCGGCACGCCCGGCCGAGCACCTCCTTTTCCTCGGCGACTTCGACCGCGTCCACGACGCCATCCGCCGCTGCGACCACGACATCCGTTCCTCCCGGCGTGACGCGCTCGGGGTCGCGGAAAAAATTCGCGCAGAAGACAAACACGAGCGCCGCCGGAACCGCGAGCCACAGCCAGCCGCTCCAGTCCGCCGCAAGCCAGAACCCGAAAATCGCCGCAAGCAGGGACGGCAGCAGGAAGTGGCGCCCCTCGTAAAATGTTTGGAATCGCATCGCGGCGCATCGTCGCCACGAGCGCCGGAGCGTCAAGCGGTTTGGCCCGCGGATTCCGCCACAAGGCTGTCAGCGCTTCTTCGGCGCGGCCTTCCTCAGCTTCGCAAGCTCGCCCTTCGCTTGCTTCGCCTCGTCGCTGTCCGGCGCCCTTTTTATGATGTCCTCAAACCGCTTCGTCGCATCCGCCGCGTCGCCGAGGCGCGTCGAGGCCATCGCGATGTTGCTCAGCACGATGAGATCGTCCGGCGCAATCTCCGATGCGCGGACGAACAGCTCGCGCGCCTCCTTCCACTGCTCCTTGTAGGCGTGGTAAACGGCGGCGAGGTTCAGGAGCTTCACGTTCTTCGGGAAAAGCTTCAGCGCCGCGACTGCGATGCGGTGCGCGGCCTCGTCGGTCTCGGGCTTTTCCCTGCCGTAGAGCCGGCTGATGCGTCCGTGGATTTCGTCCACGACCTTTTCCTCCAGCGACACCTGAATCGGCGAGTCGTCCACCCAGCGCAGCTTCTCCCCCTGCCCGCCGACTGCGGCGAGCATCTCGGTGGCGGCACGCTCCACCGCCTCCGGGTCGCCGATGCGCTCGCAGACACTCATGCGGCCGACATGGATGTCCAGCCGGTGGGGAAATTTGCGGGCCGCCATCGCGAGCATCTCCTCGCCCTTGCGCTGGATTTTCGGATCGGACTCCGTCCCGACCGTGCCGATCTGCTTCTTCGTCTTCGGATCCACGACCACGAAGCCCTTGCGCTTCGTGTCGGCGTTGATCACGACGTTGTCCGCGGCGGCAAGGTAGGCATTCGCGGCGAGCACGTATGGGTCCGGATTCTGCGGCTCGCGGGCGGCCCACTCATCGAACGCCTTCGCGATCTCCTCCGGCGTCCTGTGCTTCGCGATGAATTCCTTCACGCGTTCGGGAAGGGGCGCCTTTTCCACGCCGAGCGCGGAGCCGATGAGCGCGCACCACGCGATGGCGGCGAGGATGGAGGTTTTCATGGAAAGTGACCGAAGGGTGTCCTTTCGCGGGGCATTTCCAAACCAATTCGCCGATGCGCGCACCAGCCGGAGCACGACGGCGGTTGCCATCGCCTGGCACCCGTTCTAGGCTGCGCGTCCGATGACAACGACCATCGATCCACAAATCACCATGGGCGAACTCACGCAGCGCTACCCGGGCGCGCAGCGGGCGCTTTTCCGCAGCTACCACATCGGCGGCTGCTCGAGCTGCGGCTTCAACCCCGGCGAGACGCTCGCGCAGGTCTGCGCGCGCAACGAGAACCTCGACGTGGCGGAGGTCACTCGCACGATCCTCGCCGCGCACGAGAGCGACGCAAAGATACAGGTCGCGCCGGCCGAGGCAGCCGGGCTGGTGAAGGCGGGCAAGGCACGGCTCATCGATGTGCGCTCGCGTGAGGAATGGGACGCGGTGCATATCGAGGGCAGCACATTTTTCACGCAGGATCTCATGCACACGCTCGGCGGCCTGCCGAAGGACGAGCTGCTCGTCTTCGTCTGCCACCACGGCGCGAAGAGCATGGATGCGGCGGCGTATTTCCTCGGGCACGGGCTGGAAAACGTGCGCGTGCTGCGCGGCGGCATTGATGCGTGGAGCTGCGAGGTGGATGCGAATCTTCCGCGCTATGAACTGGAATAAGGAATGAGCGACGACCTTCAGCAGAAAATCGAGAACGCTATCGGCGAGCCGAAAAATCTCGGCGAGATGCAGAACGCGGATGCCGTTGGCACGGCGGGCAGCGCAGACTGCGGCGACATGCTGCGGATGTGGATCAAGTTCCGCGAAGAGGGCGGGAAGAAGGTGATCGACAAAGCGACGTTCCAGACCTTCGGCTGCGAGACGGCGATCGCAGTCGCGAGCCTCGCGACGCAGCTCATCCAGGGGAAGACGCCCGAGGAGGCGATGGCGATGGACGGCGCGGCGCTCAGCGCCCCGCTCGGACCGCTGCCGCCGATGCGCATCCACTGCGCACAGCTCGTCGAGGGCGCGCTGCGGCAGGCGCTGGGCGGGGGATCGCCGGTCGAGGGTCGAGGGTCGAAGGACGAAGGCAAGCAGGCTGCTGCGCAGCCGACGCCGACAGCGCCGACGCTGATGGATAGCTTTGCCCCCGGCCAGTCCGGCGGCGCGGAAAAGAAGGTGAAGGTGATTTTGAAACCGAAGGACGGACAGCACTGAGCATCGATTTTATGGAAGACCACACAGGGACAAAAATTCTGACGCGCGACTGCGAGGCGATCCGCATCCCGAGCGGGGACAAGTTCACGCTTGCGAAGGGAACGCGCGTCGTCGTCACGCAGGCGCTCGGCGGCAGCTTCACCGTCGCGACCGACCAGGGGCTCGCGCGCATCACCGACACAAATGCGGACGCGCTCGGCATCGCCGTCGCCGCGAAGCCTGCGGCGGCGGAAGAGACTGCCGGCCCGGCGAAAGTGGAGGAGCAGGCCGTTTGGGAGCAGCTCCGCACGTGCTACGACCCGGAGATTCCCGTGAACATCGTGGACCTCGGCCTCGTGTATGACTGCGTCGTCGAGCAGCCCGAGGGGAAGCCCGCCGATGTGAGTGTGAAAATGACACTCACCGCGCCCGGCTGCGGCATGGGTCCGACGATCGCCGCGGAGGCCCGCTCGAAAATCGAGGGCGTGCCCGGCGTCGCAACCGCCAACGTGGAGCTCGTGTGGGATCCGCCGTGGAACCAGGCGATGATTTCCGAGGCGGGGAAAATGAAGCTCGGCCTGATCTGAGCCGTGCGATTTTTTGCGATCTGCTGCTTCGCCATCGCGGCGTTCTACGGCTGGACTGCCATCGACGCGGTGCGCACGGGCGAGGTGCGCTCGCTCGGCGGCAAGGACGAGAAGGCGCAGCGCCGCGACGACCCGGATTCCAAATACCAGCGCTGGATGCTCGCGCGCTGGATGTATGCCGGAGGCTTCGCCGCGCTCGGAGGCGTGATGCTCGTTTTCGCGGGGCGCTTTGAGAAACTCGGGGACGATGCACGGAAATAGCGTGCGCGAGGTGTGGTTCATCCGGCACGCGGAGAGCGTGGCAAACGCCGGCGCGCGGACCCGCGAGGCGCCGACGTATCCGCTGAGCGAGCTCGGTTTCCGCCAAGCCGCGCAGCTTGCTCCGCTGCTGCCGGTGGAGCCGGATCTGATCATCACTTCGCCCTACACGCGCGCACGGCAGACGGCGGAGCCGGTGATTGCGCGCTTTCACCGGACCCGCGTGGAGGAGTGGCCCGTGCAGGAGGTGCAGTATCTCGACCCGGCGCTCTGCGTGGACACGACTCAGGACGAGCGGCGCGTGCTTTCGGACGCATATTGGGAGAAATGTGATCCGCACTTCGCCGCGCCGAATGCCGAGTCGTTTGCGGGGTTCATCGGCCGTGTTGCAGATGCCATCGGTCGCCTTGCGAATCGGAGCGAGCGCGTCACTTTCGTCGTCTGCCACGGCCGCGTGATGGACGCCGTCGCGTGGCTGAGCCTGTCGCCACCCGCGATCGTGGATGCCACTGCGATGCGGCGCTTCCACAGCTTCATCCACGGCTTCACCGTGCCAAACTGCTCGGTGCTGCCGCTCCATTTCCACGCATGCGGGCGCCGCTCGCTCGGAAAGCTGTGGGTGCCCGACGGCATCGAGGCGGAAAGTGGCGGAAGGTCGCCCGCACAACTCGCGGGTTTGTAGGCCGCATACGCGCCCGCATCAGGGCGGAATTTCCGGGGAAAATGGCGCAAATCCTGCGGATTATGCGCGGACCACCCACGTCCCAAAATCTGCAAAATGTCCGACCCGCAACCCAGCCCGCCCGGTGACGCCGACGACACCTCCCCCGCGCCGCCAGAGAAAGCTGCGCGCGCCGTGGCCGTCGTGGTGGATGAAAAGCAGGTCGTCGAACCGGCGCCCACATCCGCGCCGATGGAACCGGAACCGAGGGGCCTGTTCGCCCGTTTGGAGCGGAAGGCGCGCCGGTGGCTCGCGCCGAAGCCGATCAACCGCAAGCTCACGGCGATCACGATGCTCGCATGCACTGCGGCGCTCGTGTTCTCGGGCATCATCTTTTTCACCTTCGACATCGTCACCCAGTTCCTCTCCTCGCGGACCGCGCTCCAGTCACTGAGCCGCGTGGCTGCGGAAAACACGCGCGACGCACTCGCGCGCGGTTCGTCGCAGACAGTCGTGACGGCCCTGAACGCGCTGATGGACTACCCGCATGTGACAGGTGCGATGGTTTACCGCGCGGACGGACGACCATTCGCCCGCCCCACGAAGC
Source organism: Chthoniobacteraceae bacterium (assembly GCA_044221035.1). Lineage (GTDB taxonomy): Bacteria > Verrucomicrobiota > Verrucomicrobiia > Chthoniobacterales > Chthoniobacteraceae > SXWH01. The sequence goes on from JBGAPU010000048.1 coordinate 34,282, forward strand.
ACGTGAAGGCGGTGCTGCCCGGCATCATGGAATCCAGCGCGCCCATGGGAACGCACCTCGGCATCTCGAGCCTGAGCCATTACGAGCCCGTGATGCACGACAACCAGAGGGTCGGCACCATCGCCATCGAGATCGCGCTTTCCGAACTCTGGACGCGGCTGCGGCTCTACGCGGCAATCATGCTCGGGGTCTTCATCCTCGCCTCGCTCGCCGCCCGGCTCCTGCTCGGTCGCCTGCAGGGGATGATCTCCGAGCCGGTCGTGGCGCTCGCGAGGGTCGCGGACACGGTGGCAAAGGACAAGGACTACACGCTGCGTGCCGAGAAGAGGAGCGACGACGAAGTGGGCCACCTCGTGGAGACGTTCAACAACATGCTCGCGGAAGTGCAGAAGCGGGACGCCGCGCTGAACCAGGCCCACACGGACCTCGAGACGAACGTGACGCTGCGCACGAGCGAGCTTCACAACGAGATCACCGAGCGCAGGCAGGCCGAGGAGGCGCTGAAGGATTCCGAAGCGCGCTACCGCAACCTTTTTGAGAACAACCCGGTGCCGATGTTCGTGATGGATCTCGAGTCACTCGGGTTCATTGCGGTGAACAACGCCGCCACCCGCCACTACGGCTACGGGCAGTCGGAATTCCTGCTGCTCTCGCTGCCCGCGATCACCCGGGAGGCCGACCCGCTCGACATCGAGCGCGCGTTCCGCAGCAATGCGAAGTCGTTCGACGCCGGCGAGTGGAAGCACAAGAAGCGCAACGGTGAAGTCATCGAGGTGCAGCTCACCGCGCACGCGATCTCCTTCGCCGGCAAAATCGCGAAGATCGTGCTCGCGACCGACGTTACCGAGCGGAACCGCGCCCAGCGCGAACTCGATGAGATGCACAAGAAGCTCGTCGAGGCATCGCGCGCGGCGGGCATGGCGGAGGTCGCCACGGGCGTGCTCCACAACGTCGGCAACGTCCTCAACAGCGTGAACGTCTCCGCCAGCCTCCTAGGAGACAGCGTCCGGAAGTCGAAGACCGCGAGCATCCGCAAGGTGGCGGAGCTGCTTGAATCCAACAGGGACGACCTCGCCTCGTTTTTTGGCCCGAATGGCAAGGGACAGATGATGCCCACCTACCTCGCCACGCTCGCGCAGCAGATCGACGCCGAGCAGCAGAGCCGCCTCGCCGAGATCGAGCAGCTCACGAAGAACATCGCCCACATCAAGGACATCGTCGCGATGCAGCAGGACTACGCGAAGGTCGCGGGCGTCATGGAGGACTTCGCGCCTCGCACGCTGATCGATGAGGCACTCCGTGTGACGAACCCGGAGCTCCAGCGCTGCTCGGTGAGCGTGGAGATCGACTGCCCCCCGGCGCTGCCGAAGGTGAACACCGACCGGCACAAGGTCCTGCAAATCCTCGTGAACCTCATCACCAATGCCCATCAGGCGATGGACGCCCTCCCTCCCTCCGAGCGCTGCCTGAAGCTCTCCGCCGCATGCGGAAACGGCGGGCGCGTGCGCATCGCAGTCGCCGACAACGGCTGCGGCATCCCGAAGGAAAACCTCACCCGGGTCTTCAACCACGGATTCACGACGAAGTCGGGCGGCCACGGCTTCGGCCTGCACAGCGCGGCAAATGCCGCGACGGAAGTCGGTGGCAGCCTCAGCGGCGCGAGCGAAGGCCCCGGCAAAGGTGCGGTGTTCGTCCTCGAGCTGCCGCTCGCACAGCCGGACGCCGCGAAAAAGGCCGCCTGATTTCGCGGCGCGACCGCCCCGGGGTCGGCGGCAGCCATTGGTTGACCACCTGCGGCACGCGGGCTAGACGTGCGGCGTGTTGCGCCGATCCCTTCTCCTCACCTCGAGTTTCATCCTGGCCGTCCGCGCGGCGGCGCAGGTGCCCCTCCCCCCTCCTGTCGCTCCCCCGGCACCGGGCGCACCCATGACGCCGGGCCCCACTCTGCTGCCGCCAAACCCGCCGAACATGGCCCAGGTGCCGCCCGGCTCCGAGCCGCCCGTCACCCTGCAGTTCCTCGATGCCAACGTCACCGACGTGCTCAACCTCTACAGCACGTGGACCGGCCGCCATCTCATCTACAGCACGCAGCTCACGGGGCCGATTCGCATTTTCATCGCCGGTCCGGTGCCGCAGTCGGAGGCGATCAAGATCGTCGAGATGACGCTCATGCTGAATGGCTTCAACATCGTGCCCACCGAGGATCCGAAGATTTGGAAAGTCACCGGTGCGGGGCAGAACCCGAAGTCCGTGGGAATTCCGTTCGTGGACCGCGAGGAACTGCTGCCGCCCGGGGAGCAGACGGTGACGTTCCTTTTCAAGCTCACCCACGCTGATCCAACCGAGCTCGCGCAAACGATCCAGAGCGGCATCCTCGCAGCGTCGCAGGGCGGCGCATCGAGCATCACCGCGCTGCCCAAGGCGCAGGCGCTGCTCGTCACGGAGAACACCAACATCATCCGCACCCTGATCCGCATCGTGCGTGCGATTGACGTCGAGCCGGCAGAGGTGATCAGCGAGTTCATCTCCCTCGAGCATGCGCAGGCCGAGGAGGTCGCCGGTTACCTTGAAAAGCTCTTCGAGAAGCAGCAGACGCAGCAGAGCGCCGGAGTGGTGCCTGGAATGCCGGTGCAGCCCCGCGTGACACGCACCAACGACGGATCACCTGCCGCCCCGCTCCCGCCGGGAGTTCCTGCCGGAGATGGGAATGTCTCCATCCAGATCCACGGCAGCGCCGCGGGGACGGGCCCCACCGAGGACAACTTCGTGGTTGGCAAAGTGCGAATCACCGCGGACAAGCGGACGAACCGCCTGCACGTCGTTTCGCGCCCGGTGAACATGAAACTCATCCGCGCGCTCATCAAGGAATACGACTCACAGACGCCGCTTTCCCCGCCGGCAGTCCGCCCGCTGCGATTCCGCCCGGTCGAGGAAGTGATCGATGCGGTCGTCGCCGCCGTCGCCGATCCCGGCGACAAGAGCGCCACCGGCACAGGCGCCTCATCCACTCCCACCCCGACCAACCGCGGCCAGCAGGCTGGCACGACTCGAAACGCCAACCAGAGCACCCTCGGCAACCTCTCCACCAGCAGCTCCAGCAGCTCCAGCAGCTCCAGCTCCTCCTCGCTCGGCGAATCTCTCTCCACCGCGGAGCGCGACACCCAGCCAGTCACCCAGCAGGTCGGCAAGAGCACCATCATCGCTGACAAGCGCGCGAACAGCATCATCGTCGTCGGCCCGAAGGACACGACGGACAAGATTTTCGCCCTGCTCGACAAGCTCGACGCCCCGCAGTCCCAAGTGATGATTCACTGCATCGTCGGCGAGCTGAAGCTCACCAAGAACGAGTCCTTCGGCATCGAATACATTCTCCGCAACGGCGGCGTCCTCGCCAACACCGTGGGCTCCACCACGGGAACCACCACCGGCACGACGGGCACCACGGGAACAACGACCACCACGACGACCAGTTCCTCAAGCAACCAGGTCGCAGGCTACGACAGCTCCGGACAGGCTGTGCTAAACCTCAACAACTTCATCAGCCAGAGCGCCATCAAACGCGCGCTGACCGTCGGCGCCGGCGGAGTCGCGGGCGTCGTCGCCGTCAGTAACACCTTCGACATCGCGGTCAACGCGCTGGAGAACTCCGATCGTTTCCGCGTGATCACGCGCCCGAGCATCTTTACGAGCAACAACAAGCGCGCGGTCATTACCTCCGGTGAGGAAGTCCCGGTGCCCACGAGCATCCAGAGCACCCCCAGCTCCACTTCCACAACCAGCGGTCTCACCACGAACAGCTCTGTGCAGTTCAAACCCATTGAACTGAGGCTCGAGGTGCTGCCGCTCATCAACAGCAACCGCGACGTCACCCTCGAGATCGTGCAGAACATCTCCGAGCGCTCCGGGACGACGAAAATTGACAACAACGACATCCCGAACATCGCCCGCCGCGCGCTGAAGACGACCGTCACCGTGCCGAACAACGGCACGCTCATCCTCGGCGGCCTCATCAAGGAGAGCAATGACAACACCAAGGGACGACGAAAATTGACAACAACGACATCCCGAACATCGCCCGCCGCGCGCTGAAGACGACCGTCACCGTGCCGAACAACGGCACGCTCATCCTCGGCGGCCTCATCAAGGAGAGCAATGACAACACCAAGAGCGGCGTCCCATGGCTGGTGAACCTTCCCCTGATCGGCCCCGCTTTTGGCAAGCACTCGAAGGCAAAAGTCCGCAACGAGCTCATCATCATCATGCGTCCCGTTGTGACTATCGCTGCGGCCGAAACCTCGAAGCTCCGCGAAAAGACCTACGAGTCATTCAACATCCCCTCCGACCTCGAGAGCGCGATCATGCCGCCGAACATCCGCGAGCGAGTGAAGTCCGGCAAACCGTCGCAGCTCCGCAGCTCCGCGCCAGCTCTCCGCGAGGAACCCCTCAACAACGTCCGCAGACGATGAGCCAGCTCCGAGCCCTGCTCGACGCCCTGCTGGCCAGCGGCGTCAGCGAGACCGACGCAGCCGCATTGATCGGCACCCAGCCGCCCGCCGGCAGCACATGGACCATCGAGGTTCTCAATTCCGGCAAGGCCGATGAGGCGAAGCTCACCGCCGAGCTGGGCAAAATTTTCCGCACCCCCGTCGTCCACATCGATGCCGGCAAGATCGAGCGGCCCGTGCTCCAGCTCCTGCCCGGCCGCTTCGTTTTCAAGCATCACATCCTCCCCGTCGCGCTGCCTGACGAGAACACCATCGCGCTCGCGACCTACGACGTCTTCAACCAAACCGCCCGCCGCCTCGCACAGCAGCAGCTCGCGGGGAAGAAGATCCAGTGGCAGCTCACGCCGCGCAGCCAGCTCCTCCGCGCGCTCCGCATGGCCTACGGCGTCGGCGCGGATGTCTTCGAGGAAATCCTCAAGAACAACCGCGCCTTCGAGAGCATCGAGCAGGACACCACGCTCGACATCACGAACGACGACCCCGAGGCCAGCGTCGTCAAGTTCGTCAACCAGATCATCCGCGAAGCCATCACCGAGCGCGCGACGGACATCCACGTGGAGCCGCTGGAAAACGACCTCCGCATCCGCTACCGCATCGACGGCATCCTCCACGAGGTCGCCGTCCCCCCGCAGCTCCGCGTGCTCCAGAGCGCCATCATCTCGCGCCTGAAAGTGATGGCGCACATGGACATCGCCGAGCGCCGCCTCCCGCAGGACGGCCGCATCAACCTCACCACCGTCGCCGGCGCCATCGACGTCCGCGTCTCCACCATCCCCACCGTGAACGGCGAGAGCATCTCGCTCCGACTCCTCTCCCGCACGGAGACACTCACCTTCGGCATCGACCGCCTCGACATGGGCGTGAAGCAGATGGCCGAGATGAAGAAGATGATCACGCAGCCAAACGGTATCATCCTCGTGACCGGCCCCACCGGCAGCGGCAAAAGCACCACGCTCTACTCGTTCCTCTCCTCGGTGAACCAGCCCACGCGCCGCATCATCACCGTCGAGGAGCCCGTCGAATACCGCCTCCCCGGCATCTCGCAGATCGACGTGAAGAGCGACATCGGCCTCACCTTCGCGAGCGGCCTCCGTGCGATTCTCCGCCAGGATCCGAACATCGTGATGGTCGGTGAAATCCGCGACTTCGAAACCGCCGAAATTGCGATTCGCGCTGCAATGACGGGCCACCTCGTTTTTTCCACGCTCCACACGAATGACGCCGTCAGCGGCTTCACGCGACTCCTCGACATGGGCATCGAGCCCTTCCTCCTAGCGAGCGTCGTCCGCTGCTTTCTCGCGCAGCGCCTCGTCCGCTGCATCTGCCCCGACTGCCGCGTCGAAGCCACCTACGATCCGGACTTCCTCCGCGAGATCGACTTCAATCCCCCGCCCGGCGCGAAGTTCTACAAGGGCGCGGGCTGCGACACCTGCCGCCACACCGGACACCGCGGTCGCGCCGCGATTTTTGAAGTTTGCATCGTCACCGAGGAACTCCGCCGCCTCATCATCCGCAAGGAAACTGGAAACGTCCTCAAGTCGCAGGCGATGAAGGATGGCATGGAGACGCTCCGCAGCGACGGATGGCGTCGCGTGCTCAAGGGCCAGACGACGGTCGAGGAAATAGTCCGCGTGACGCAGGCGGATGAGGGAATGGCGGAGACACCCATCGCCCGCGGCGCACACACCTTCCGCGGATAGGCACCGTCAGCCTTGCGGGCGCGCCGCCGATGCGTGAATCTCCACCCATGAGCGACCAACCCACCATCGCCGCCAGGTCCCCTGCGAAAGTCACCCTCGAAGCCGGCAAGGACTACTGGTTCTGCACCTGCGGCAAATCCGCAACGCAGCCCTTCTGCAACGGCGCCCACAAAGGCTCCTCCTTCTCGCCGAAAAAGTTCACCGCCGAAAATTCCGGCGACGCGTGGCTCTGCCAGTGCAAGCACTCGGCCAAGGCTCCCTTCTGCGACGGCACACACAAGACCCTCGCGTCGTAGCGCGGTTCGCCGGCGCGCCTCGTCGTTGCGCGGCCCGACGGGATTTCGCTTGGCGCTGGGCGCGCTTCGCCTTTCCTGCACCCGCGAAATGAACGAACGCATCCGCGCCTTCCAAGCTGCCTGCGACCGCGGCGAGCGAATCACCGTGCTCACAGCCTACGACTACCCGGCGGCCCGCCTGCTCGATGAGGCGGGAGTGGACGTGCTGCTTGTCGGTGACTCGCTCGGCATGGTCGTGCTCGGCTACCCGGACACGACGCTCGTCACGATGGACGAGATGCTGCACCACACGCGCGCCGTCGCCCGCGGAGCGCGGCGCCCGCTCATCATTGCCGACCTTCCATTCGGCAGCACCGCGACGCCGGAACTCACCGTGCAAAACAGCCGCCGTCTCATCGAGGCTGGCGCGCATGCGGTGAAACTCGAAGGCGGAGCCTCGCACGCCGCGCATGTCGCGGCACTCACCGCTGCGGGGATTCCGGTGATGGCGCACATCGGCATGCAGCCGCAGCAGGTGCGCGTGGAGGGCGGATACAGAATCAAGGGTAAGACCTCCGAGCAGGCCGCCGCTCTGCTCGCCGATGCGGACGCAGTGGAAAAGGCGGGCGCATTCGGCCTGCTGCTGGAACTCGTCGTTCCCGCAGTCGCGAAGGATATCGCCGCACGCATCCGCATTCCCACCATCGGCATCGGCTCGGGCTCCGACTGCGACGGCCAGGTGCTCGTGCTGCACGACGTCATCGGCCTCTTCCCGTGGTTCAAGCCGAAGTTCGCGACACAGCGAGCAGACGTGGCGGGCGAGATTCGCCGGGCAGCGGAGGAATTCATCCGCGGTGTGAAGACCCCCAACTGACGGCAACACACCATGACTCCGCCGGCATTCACCGTGTTTGTGGACGACAACTTCCACTACATGGACGAGGAGGAACGCCACAGGCTCGGTGCCTTCGCCACTTATGAGGGAGCGCTCGCCGCGTGCCACGCGCGCATCCGCGAAGACCTCGATCATCTCCTCGAGCCAGGAATGACGAGCGACCAACTCATCGCGCAATACCTCCTCTTCGGCGAAGACCCGTTCATCGTTCCAACTCCGGAGGGCATCACGCGGTTTTCCGCGAGGGACTATGCGAGGGACTTGGCTGTGAAGATGTGCGTCTAGCGCTGCCGCGTGCTTTCCCAGCGCCGCTACGGCCGGTGCCGCGGCACCATCGCGCGAAAATCGCCGAGATTGTAGGGCCCGACAAAGGGCCGCCCCAGTTCAACCTCCGCGACAGCGACCGTCCCCCACTCGCTCGCCTTCGCGATGGGAGTGCCCGCGCGGTCATACACGGCGGAAATCATCCAGTCGTTCTTCGCGTCGGTGAAGGTGCTGCTCACGAGATAGACGTGGTTTTCGCACGCGCGCGCCTGCGCGAGCAGCGGGTTGCAGCCCCACACCGGCCACGCGATCACCTCGGCACCGCGGTTGCTCAGTTCGCGCGCGACCTCGGGGAAGAATCCGTCGTAGCACACCATCATGCCGACTTTGCCGAAGGCTGTGTCGAACACCGGATAATCGTGGCCGGGCGCGATGCCCTTGGCGACCTCGCTGTGCGGCAGGCAGACCTTGCGGTATTTGCCGATAAGCTTGCCGTCCGGACCGACGAGGACGGCGGTGTTGTAAACGAGGTGTGCGTCGCGCTCGTAAAGGCTCAGTGCGATGTGCAGCCGGTGCTTCGCCGCGAGCGTCCCGAAGTATTCCGTGGAGGGGCCGGGCACGGGCTCCGCATACTGCACGACATTCTGCTTCAGAGTCGCAGTCGGCACGGTCTCGCCGAGCACGACGAGGTCCGCCTTCTGCCGCGCCGCCTCGGCGACATGCGGTGCGAATGCCTCGCAGTTTTCCCGCGGCGTTTTTCCCTTCGGGAGAAAGTGGACGGTCGCGAGGCGCACTTTGCGCGAGGCAGGCTGCGTGGTCTTCTCAAACGTCACATCGCTCCACTCCACACGGCCGTTCGGTGCGTGTTGCAGGTGCAGCTCGACGACCGCCTGCGTCGCCTTAGCCGGCGCACGATACACGCCGGAGACTATCGTCCAGCCCTGCGCATCCGTCGCACCGTCGGCTGGATGTTCAGGCTCCGCGGAAGACAGTGGACGGCCTGCCGCCTCGGACCCGGGCGGCTCGGCTGCGGGCACGGCCCTGCCAGTTGCGTCCTGCCAGACCACGCGCATGAGCGCGCTGTGCCGCGGGACCGCGACGCTGCTCGTCTTGCGCAGAGCGGAGACACCGTAGAACTCGCCGCCGCTCACCGGGAAGGATTTCTGAAACCAGCCGTCGAGCCCCTCGCGCCCGTCATGGGTGATGACGAAGGCACCGGCGCCCTTCGATCCGCCCTTCGGCTCATGGGAAAACGCCGGACGGATTTCGTCGCGCGGCGCAACGGTCGCCCAGCCGGCCGGAAT